>DATFRO010000108.1:0-178463 GCA_035263105.1 Steroidobacteraceae bacterium
ACCACGATCGCGTTCATGCCGAAGCCGACGCCGCGCAGCGACTCGAGCCAGCGATAGTCGCCGAGCGTGCGCAGCGGTTCATCGCCCTGCCGCTCGCCAGTTTGCTGATCGGTCGTGGTGACGATGCACCGGGTGCAGGGCTTCACGAGGCGCAGCTCCACCTCGCCGATGCGGATGCAATCGACCTCGTCTTCCGCAAACGGCGGCAGGCCGCTCAACACCATGTTGGGCCGGAAGCGTTCCATGGGCACCGGCCGTTCCAGGCGCGCGTTGAGATCGTCTAGCGAGCCCTGGTTCGCGACCAGCAGCGCGTAGCCATCGGCGAAACGCACGCGTGCCACCTGCTCGCCGGTGAAGTGGCGCTCGCTGGTTCGCTCATCGCCAGGGAGCGAGCGCACCAGCTGACCGGGCCGGCCGGTCACCGCTTCGAACCACTCGCGCGTGTCAACCGTGTTGACCTGTGCCATGCATCGGTCGCGCCACACGGTCACTTCCAGTCGCGCGCCGGCGCCGTCGATGGGACAGCGCAGCTGCGCGTGCCCCTGCGAACTCAGCACCAGGTCGCGCCCGTCGATGGCCACCTCGATGCACGCGAGCCGCGGACATTCGCGTTGCGTGAGGAAACGGCCCGCGGGCGAGATGAACATCCAGTGCCGATCCCAGGCGAGCCCGGTGGGTGTCAGCTTCTGCGCGTCATGCGAGATGGCGCGACAGCCCTTCACCGGGTAGGTGTAGAGCCCGGTCAGGACGGCGCTCATCGGACGCTCTAGTCCTCGGTGATGTTGCGGAAATCGACGCCGAGCGAGCGGAGCTTGCGGTACAGGTGCGTGCGCTCCATGCCGACGCGCTTGGCGAGCTGACCCACCTTGCCGTTGCAGATCAGGAGCTGCTGCTGCAGGTAAGCGCGCTCGAACTGTTCGCGCGCCTCGCGCAGCGGGAGCGCCAGCAGGTCCTGCTTGACCAGCGGCTCGTTCACCGGCAGCTGGGTCGCGAGCTCGCGCTCGATCTCATCGAGCCCGATCTCCTCCCCGCCCTTCAGGATCAGGAGGCGCTGCACCAGGTTCTTGAGCTCATGGATGTTGCCGGGCCACGGATAGTTGCGCAGCCGGTTCTGCGCCGCGACGCTGAAACGCCGGAACGGCAGGCTCGCATCGTCGACGAAGCGATCGACGTAGTAGCGCAGCAGCTCGGGAACGTCCTCCGCGTACTCGCGCAACGGCGGCACGCGCAGCATCACCACGTTGAACTGCGACAGCAGGTCGCGCCGGAACGGCTCCGGGGAGGTGCGCGTCTCGAAGCCCGGCTGTGCCGAGGTGAGGAAGCGCACGCTGAGCGGGCGCGAAGTGTTGCCACCGACTCGCGTGTAAGTGCCGCTCTCGATGTCGGCGAGGATCAGCCGCTGCACTCCCGGCAGCAGGTCCTCCAGCCCGTTGATATAGAGCGTGCCGCCTTCGGCCTGCTCATACAGGCCCGGTTGTGCCGCTCCTTCGCGTCCATGCAGCATCGCCGCCGCGGACTCCTCGCTCAGGCTCCCGGCAACGACGACCACGAACAGGTGACTGCTGCGGGTGCTGAGCGAGTGCACGTAGCGCGCAAAGGCTTCGCGTCCCGAGCCCGATTCGCCGAGCAGCAGGATCGGAGCGTCGTGTGGCGCGACCTGCTGGACCTGCTCGCGGATCAGTTGCATCGCGCGGCTGCGACCGACCGGGGCAATCGGCGGCGGCAGGAGATTGCGCGTGCCCTGGCGCTTCTGGCGCCCGGCATCGAGCGCGCGTTCCACGGTGCGCAGGAGCTTCGCGAGCGACAGCGGCTTCTCCACGAAGTCGAACGCGCCGAGGCGCGTCGCCTCGACCGCGGTCTCGACGGTGCCGTGCCCGGACATCATCACCACCGGACAGTCGACCATCGCCGGGCCGCGCGACCACTCGCGCAGCAGCGTGATGCCATCGGTGTCCGGCATCCAGATGTCGAGCAGGACGAGATCGGGATTGGAGCGCGCACGCGAGGCACGGGCCTGCGCGGCGTCGGCGGCGACATCGACTTCGTAGCCCTCCTCCGAAAGGATCTCGCGCAGGAGGCTGCGGATGTCGGCTTCGTCGTCGATGATCAGAATGCGCGGTGAGTTCATGCCCGCTCCCTCCTCAATTCGCCCTTGCGTGCGTCGCGCGGCAGGACACCGACCCGCGCCCGCTCATCCGCCGGCAGCGTCACGCGCACGCGCGCGCCGCCGCTGCGCCGGTTCTCGGCCTCGATCTTCCCGCCGTGCTCCTCGACGATCTTCTTGACGATGGCGAGCCCGAGCCCGGTGCCCTTGGGCTTGCTGGTGACGTACGGATCGAACGCCTGGCCGATGATATCGGGCGCGAAGCCCGGCCCGTTGTCCGCGACGCTGATCTGCACCAGTGGTCCGGCGGAGGCCGAGTCACGCTGGGTCGCGATGTCGATCTGCGCGTCCTCGCGCCCTTCGAGCGCTTCCATCGAATTGGTGATCAGGTTGTTCAGGATCTGGCGCACGCGGCCGCGGTCCGCTTCGAGCAGCGGCAATTCGCGATCGAGCTCGAGCCTGAGCTGCACGTTGCTGTCCTGCGCGCGATACAGGTCGGCGACTTCCTGCACCAGCTGGTTCAGGTCGAACGTGGCCAGGGTCATTTCCGGAGCGCGCGCGTATTCGCTGAAGGCGTTAACCATCTGCTTCATCGCCTCGACCTGCTGCACGATGGTGTGCGTGGCGCGCTCCAGCACGCGGGCGTCCTGCTCCATCATGCTGCCGAGGAAACGCCGTCGCATGCGCTCCGCCGAAAGCTGGATCGGCGTGAGCGGGTTCTTGATCTCGTGCGCGAGGCGGCGCGCCACCTCGCCCCAAGCCGCATCGCGCTGGGCCTGCAGCATGATCGTGATGTCGTCGAACACCACGACGTGACCGCCGGGTTCGCCCTCGCCGCCCGGGAGCGCCGTGCAGGCGCACATCAACACGCGCCGGCCGCTTTCGCCGCGCAGCTCGAGCTGCTCGCGCCAGTCGGTCTGCCCGGCCGCGAATTTCGCCTGTAGCGCGGCGACGAACTGCGTCAGGAGGGTCTCGCCGCCCGCGATCTCGGCCAGCGTCTTGCCGGTCGCCGCGTCCAGGTCCGTGCCCAGGATGCTGCTCGCGGCCTGGTTGGCGACCCGGATCTTCATGTCGGGCTCGAGCGAGACCACGCCGGTGGACAAGCGCGCGAGGATGATGGCGAGGTTCGCCCGCTCGCTTTCGACCGCATGCTGGCTGCTGCGCGCTTCCTCGCGCGCGCGCGCCAGGCGCTTGGTCATGTCGTTGAACGAGTGCACCAGGAAGCCCATCTCGTCGCGCGAGGAGAGCGGCAGGCGCGTGTCGAAATCGCCTTTGCCGACCGCGCGTGTGCCTGCGGCCAGGTCCTGGATCGGCTTCACCAGGCGCTGCGCCGAGAAGAACGCGCCATACACCGCGGCCAGGAGCGATAACAGCAGCACCAGGGTCAGGGTGAGACGGAAGCTGTACTTGAGCGGCTCGCGCAAATAGGAGAGCTCGCCGTACTGTGTGTGCGCACGCTGCACCGTGTCGGCGAGGGCACCGAGGCGTTCCGGCACCGGGAACACCGCGAGCAGAACGCGCGGCTCATCGCCCGGCAGCGCGGGCGCGACGGGCACCGCGGTGCGGATGATGTAGCCGCCGCGCGGCACCGGCTCCAGGCTGACGAAGGGACGTCCCTGACGGACCTGCAGCATCGCCTCCTCGGACGGACGCTGCGGAATCGACTCGGTCGGACGCTCGGTGCTGGTGGCGATGATGCGTCCGTGCTGCCCGAGGAGCGTGTATTCGAGCGCGCCGTTCGCGCGCCGCTCGGTATCGAGCCGCCGGATGAGATCGCGCTCCGACGTGAGCTCGAGGTCCTGCGCCAGCGTCTCGGTCGCGTCGAGATATTCGCGCCGATTGTGATCGAGCACGGCGCGGCTCAGCATCAGCGCTTCGTTCAAGCCCTGCTTCACTTCGACGTCGAACCAGCTGTCGATGCCGCGGTTGAGGAATTCCAGCGCGAAGTAATAGACGATGAGCAGCGGCGGGATCACCAGCGCACCGAAGATCGTCACCGTGCGCAGCTTCAGCCGCGAACCGATGATGTGCCGACGATACTCGCGCACCAGCTGCGCGAGCTTGGCGGTGAGCAGCACCAGCAGCACCACGACGCCCACGGCATTGATCAGCAGGATCCAGGGGTGCAGGCGGCCGAACTGCGCCGAGTTCTGCGCGGTCTTGGCGAGCAGGAACAGCGCCGCGAGCCACAGCGCGGCGCCGAGGCCGACCAGCGCGTAGCCGCCGTACTTCCTTATTGCAGCAATGGCCATGTGTACCACTCGCTGACGCGATGGTAGTCGTTGGTCCAGAACATCAGGATGCGCAGCGTGTCCGGCATGTCTCCGAGGTTGAGCGTGGCGCGCAGGCTGAACTCGTGGCGGTAGCCCTTGCGTATCAGCGACTCGTCGAGCACCGGCACGCTGCTGACGCGGGCCATCTGCTCGAGCGCGGAATCGAGGTCCGGATACGAAGCCTGCTCGCCGCTGTTCGAGTTGCGCACCACGTAGCGATCGCTCACGGCCTGGTACTGCAGCTGATACTCCTGGCGGAGCGATGCCACGCTCTCGTCGAGCCAGTAGTGGCGCGCACGGGAGACCTCCAGCTCCAGCACCAGCGTCAGCGGCACGCCGTCGCTGAGCGCGGCGCGCACGCGGCTGCTGAGCGGGAGCTGCAGGCGCGCGTTGAGCAGGTACACGCCCTCGACGAGCTGGACGTAGGCGGTGCGCACGCCGAGCACCGGGGCAGCCTCCGCCCACGCGCGCTCCTGCACGAGCAGGGGCGATCCGGCCAGCAACAGCAACGGCCAGATGCGCGGCCGCAGGATTGAGCGCAGGAAACGCATGCAGTGAACAGTCATGCGCGCTGCCGGACCGCCGCGCCTGGGACTGTAGGTGAACGGGATTCGATCAAGCGGACGGGTTCCCTGCGGACGCTCCGGAGTGGCGCTTTTCCAAGCAAGCATAATAGAAGCCGTCCAGACCCGCTTCTCCGGGCAGGAACTGGATGCCAGCCTGGTTCACGCGCACGCCCGCTGGGCCGAACCCCTCCGGAATGGGGACGGAGTTTGCGGACGGTTCGCCGGTGAGAAATGCCTCCACGACCTCGTCGTTCTCCGCTCGCAGCACCGAACAGGTCACGTAGAGCAAACGTCCGCCCGGGGCGAGCAGCGGCCAGAGCGCACCCAGCAATCGGAGCTGTTCCCGGCGCAGGGAATCGATGTCGCTCGCGCGCCTGAGCAGCTTCACGTCGGGATGCCGCCGGATCACGCCGGTCGCGGTACACGGCGCATCGAGCAAGATGCGCTCGAACGGACGCGAATCCCACCAGCGCGCGGTATCGGCAGCATCGCCGACGATCACGCTCGCCGCGAGCTGCAGTCGACGCAAGTTCTCGCGCAACGCTTCGAGCCGCTCGGCGGAGCGATCCACGGCCACCAACTCGACGTCCGCCTGCTCGAGGAGGTGGCAGGCTTTCCCGCCGGGTGCGGCGCAGGCGTCGAGCACTCGCATGCGATCGCCGACCGCGAGCAACTGCGCCGCGAGTTGTGCGCCCGCGTCCTGCACCGAGACGGCGCCGGACTCGAATCCGGGCAGTCGCGTAACCGGCACCGGCGTTTCGAGCAGTAAGGCGTCGGGCGCGAGCTCGCTGCGAGTTGCGTTCAGCGACTCGCTCGCGAGTGCTGCGAGATATTCCGCAGGCGACGTGCGTCGCCGGTTCACCCGCAGCCACATGGGCGGCGCCTGGTTGTTCGCCTCGAGGATCTTGCGCCAATGGTCCGGCCAGTCGTGCCGAATCCGCTCCATCAGCCACGCCGGGTGCGCGAAGCGGGCCGGCGGGAACTCCTCGGCAGCGGCGCCGAGTCGCTCCCGCTCGCGCAGAAAGCGTCGCAGGATGGCGTTCACCAGCCCCGCGGCGCGCGGTTCGCCCAGCTCGCGTGCGGCATCGACCGCCTGGTCGACGATCGCGTGCGGCGGATGATTCGAGAACGCCAGCTGATGCAGGGCCACGGCGAGCAAGCCGCCTATCCGCGGCTTCGGCCTGGTTCCCCTTTCGAGCAACTGCGTCTGCCAGTAGTCGAGCCGCGTGTACCAACGCAGCGTGCCGTAGCTGAGCGCCTGCAATGCGGCGGCATCCTCGGCTTCGCTTACGGTGCTCGCCATGCTCTCGAGCGCGTCGTCGAGCGACTGACCCTTGGCGATCACGGCGGTCACCGTGTTCGCCGCCGAGGCAAGCAGCGCGGAGGTGCTCAACCGCGCGCTCTTCGTGCTGGCATTCTTCTGCGCCATGGTGGTCGGTGGTCGATCAGCCGCCGAGAATTTCGCCCTTCAGGTCATGCGCCAGCAGGAACTCGCGCACCGGCAGCGGCCGGCGGCCGGGCAGCTGCACGATATCGAGTGCCAGCGCGCCCTCGCCGCAGGCGATGACGAGAGCGGCAGTGGAGGCAAGCACTGTCCCGGGCCGAGCCTCGTGCGCGGTGGGCTGCGCATGTGCAGCCCACACCCGTAATGTCTGGTCGTGCAGCGAAGTCTCGGCGATGGGCCACGGGTTGAACGCGCGCACGTGGCGTTCGACCTGCGCCGCGGGCTGCGACCAGTCGATGCGCGCCTCGGTCTTTTCAATGCGGCGTGCATAGGTGGCCGGTCCCGCCTGCGGTTGGGCAGTAAGACGGCCGGCAGCGATGCCATCGATCGCCTCGACGATCGCCTGAGCGCCGAGCTCCGCGAGCTTCTCGTGCAGGGTGGCGCTGGTCTCCGCCGGGTCGACAGCCGCCGTCTTGCGCAAGAACACGGGGCCGGTGTCCAGGGTGGGCTCCATCTGCATGATCGAAACCCCGGTCTGCTCGTCACCGGCCAGGAGCGCACGCTGAATGGGAGCGGCGCCGCGCCAGCGCGGCAGCAACGATGCATGAATATTGATGCAGCCGAGGCGCGGCCAGTCGAGCAGAGCGGACGGCAACAGCAATCCGTAAGCCGCGACGATCATCGCATCCGGGGCCTGGGCGCAGAGCGCCCGCAAATCTTGCGGCGTACGCGGTCGCTCCGGCTGCAGCACCGGGATGCCGAGCTCTCGTGCTGCCGACTTCACTGCGTTCTCGGTCATCTGCCGGCCGCGCCCCGCCGGCTTGTCCGGTCGCGTGAGCGTCCCGACCACCTGGTGCGGGCTACGAACGAGAGCCTTCAGTGCCGGAACGGCGAACGGCGGCGTGCCCGCGAACACCAGGCGCAGAGAATCACTCACGCGAGGCGGGAAGTGCGGCCTTCAGATGGCCGGAACGCGCGGCCGCGATTCGGATGAGGTTCCCGACGCACGCTGCTTGCGGTCCTTCTCGAGTCGTTTGCGGATGCGCTGGCGCTTGAGCTCGGAGAGGTAGTCGACGAACAGCTTCCCGTCGAGATGATCGATCTCGTGCTGGATGCACACTGCGAGGAGTCCCTCGGCATCGAGCTCGAAGTGTTTTCCCTCGACGTCCTGCGCACGCAACCTGATGCGCGCGGCGCGTTCGACCTCATCGAAGATTCCAGGCACGGACAGGCAGCCTTCTTCGCGCACGGCGAGGCCCTCGCGGCTGAGGATCTCGGGATTGACGAAGACCTGCGGCTGGTCGTGCGTCTCGGAGACGTCCGCGACCAGCATGCGCTGATGCACATCGACCTGGGTGGCTGCGAGACCGACGCCGGGTGCCGCGTACATGGTTTCCAGCATGTCCGCCGCCAGTTGCCGCAGTGCGGCATCGAAGGTTTTCACGGGCTGCGCCCTGGTTCGCAGCCGCGGATCGGGGTATTCCAGGATTGTCAGTCGGGCCATGGCAGTCTTAACCAGTATTCGGACAAGTGCTCCGCAAATGCGGCTCAACCCGCAGGAGTGACCTGAGATAGGGTGAAGTTCGGGGGTCGGAGGCGCCGGAAAATGTCAAAAGTGAGACCGAATTCTTAAACCATTCTCTCAGGATTGCGACGCTAGATCGTTGAGATTATAACAGCGGAGCCTTTTTTTCCGGGACCGCACCCTCTTCGAAGGAGCCTTGGGATGGAGCTGACGCTTTGGCAGACCTCTCGGACCCTGTGCGCGCGGGCAGTCCACCTGATCTTGTTGACCGGGCTGGTCGCGGGCTGTTCCAGCTCGGGGCCCAAAAAGGACTCCACTGAGGCGCCTCCGCCGCCGCCGGCAGCCCAGTCCTCGGCCGCCATGCCTGCGGAGCCGGCCACCACCATGCCCGAGCCGTCCGCGGGTGGCGCGATGGCGAGCAGCGCGGAAAGCGCGCCGATGCAGCAGTCCAGCGGTCCCGTGATCGCGGAAAATGCCCCCAAGACCTACACCGTCCAGAAGGGCGACACCCTCTGGGACCTGTCCTCGAAGTTCCTGCGCGACCCGTGGCTGTGGCCGGAGATCTGGCAGGTCAACCCGCAGGTCGAGAACCCACACCTTATATACCCCGGTGACACGCTCACCCTCGCCTATGGGGCCGATGGCACCCCGGAGCTGCGCCTCGAGCGTGGCGCCACCGCCAAGATGAGCCCGCGCATGCGCAGCGAGCCGTTGCAGGGAGCGATCACCGCGATTCCCTACGACATCGTGGCCGCCTTCATGTCCAAGCCGAGCGTGCTGGAGAAGGGCGAGATCAGGAGCTCGCCGTACGTCGTGGCCTCACGCGAGCAGCATCTTGCCGCCAGCATCGGCAATACGATTTATGCCAAGGGCAAGCTCGATGGCGAAAACGGTTCGCGCTTCAACGTGATCCATGTCGGGGACCCGCTCATCGACCCCGAGGACAACAAGCTCGTCGGCTACCAGGGTATCTATACCGGCGCGGCGCGCATGGTCGAACAGGGCGAACCGTCGACCCTCCTGCTCACCGAGTCGGCGCGGGAAACCGTGGATGGTGACCTGGTGTTCCCGGGCACCTATGACACGCCGCTCGACTTCGTGCCGCACGCGCCTGCGAGCCAGGTCGACGGCGAGATCATCTCCATCGTCAATGCCCTCTCGATGGTGGGCAAGTACCAGGTCGTGGTGATCAACCGCGGCAGCAGCCACGGTCTCGAGCCGGGTCACGTGCTCGCGATCCTGCACGACGGTTCGCGCGTGAAGGATCCGAAATCGCGCGGCGTCAGCATGAGCGCCGGCGTCGGCGGCACCGTGCAGCTGCCGGACTACAAGGCTGGTACCTTCATGGTCTTCAAGACCTATGACCGCATCAGCTACGGCCTGGTAATGGAATCCGAGTACCCGATCCGTAACTACGACCGGGTCACCAACCCGTAACCGCAACCTCTGTCGCGGCGACATGGATGTCGCCGAGAATGGCGCATGGACGCAGCCGCCGAAGAACGACGCGCCTGGGTAACGCTGCTCAGGATTCCCGGACTCACCTACGAACGTGTAGCTCGCGGCTTGCAGGCGGTCGGCAGCGCCGCGGAGCTCGCGCAGACTGCGGATCGCAGGCCGGAGCTGCTGGAACTCAGCGAACATGCGCGCCTGCAACTTCGCGCCCTCGACACGAAACTCATCGATGGCGATCTCGCCTGGCTCGACGGGCCGCAACGGCACCTGGTGCCACTGACCTCGCCCGATTATCCGGCGCTGCTCGCCCACGCCGGTGGTGCACCCCCGGCGCTCTATGTAATGGGCTCGGTGCAGGTGCTGTCGCAACCACAACTCGCCATCGTCGGCAGCCGCAACCCGACCGCCAGCGGGCGTGACACGGCGTTCGACTTCGCCGCGCATCTCGCGCGCTGCGGATTGACGATCACGAGTGGTCTGGCCGAGGGCATCGACGCCGCAGGCCATCGCGGCGCTCTGTCGGCCGGGCGCGAGACGCTTGCGGTCTGCGGCACCGGGCTCGACGTCGTGTACCCGGAGCATCATGCGGAACTTGCGCGCTCCATTGCCGCACACGGCGCGCTGGTGTCGGAGTTTCCGCCGGGCACGGCGCCGCGGCGCGAGTACTTTCCGCAACGCAATCGCATCATCAGCGGCTTGAGCCTCGGAACTCTGGTGGTGGAGGCCGCGCGGCAGAGCGGCTCGTTGATCACCGCGCGTCATGCGACGGAGCAGGGACGCGAGGTTTTCGCGATTCCCGGATCCATTCACAACCCGATGTCACGCGGCTGCCACCGGCTGATTCGCGACGGCGCGAAGCTGGTGGAAACGGCCGAGGATATTCTCTCGGAACTGCACTGGAACACGACCGATGTGAACGCTCCGGCGGGCGCCGCCAAGCCTGAAGGCGCTGACAGCGGCGCCGGGGGATTGGACAAAGAATACGAAATCCTGTTAGATGCGCTCGGCTTCGATGCCTTGGGGCCGGATGCCCTGATCGAGCGCAGCGGCCTCAAGCCCGAAGCAGTCGCTTCGATGCTGCTCATCCTCGAGCTCAGAGGGCTGGTCGAAGCCCGTCCCGGCGGCCGCTACTGCCGAAGTCCTACCAGGCGGTGAAATGAAAGAAGGCGTCCTCGATATCCTCATCTACCTTTTCGAAAACTACATGGACGACGCGGAACCCTACCCGCGACCGGATCGCACGCTGCTCAAGGAGGAACTGGAGCACGCCGGTTTCGAAGGCGCTGACGTGAGTCGCGCGCTGCACTGGCTCGACGGTTTGAAGGAATCCCCTGACAGCGAATCGGAACGCGCCGCGGAGCGCGCGGTCCGTGTGTTCAGTGGCGTCGAGCAACTGCGCCTCGACACCGACTGCCGCGGTTACCTCATGCACCTGGAGCACATCGGGATCCTGTCGGCGAGCCAGCGCGAGCTGGTGATCGACCGGCTGATGGCGCTGGACGCGGACGACATCGACATCGACAAGGTGAAATGGGTGGTGCTGATGGTGCTCTTCAGCCAGCCCGGCCAGGAGCAGGCCTACGCGCGCATGGAAGACCTGGTATTCGAGGAGCGCTCCAACGCGATTCATTGAGCCATGAGGCGACCGAACCGCCTGCCCATCACCCACCGCGGCCGGCTCCGCGGTTTTCATTTTTTTGACGGACTGCGAAATTTCGAGCCCGCATGACGGCAAACCTGGTCATCGTGGATTCGCCGGCCAAGGCGAAGACCATCAAGAAGTACCTCGGCAAGGAGTACGAGGTACTGGCTTCCTATGGTCACGTGCGCGACCTGGTGCCCAAGGAAGGCGCGGTCGATCCCGATCACAACTTCCGCATGCAGTACCAGTTGATCGAGCGCAACGAGCGGCACGTGAACGCGATCGCGCGCGCCTTGCGCAAGGCGAAGGCGCTGTATCTCGCGACCGACCCGGATCGCGAGGGTGAGGCGATCGCGTGGCACCTGCACGAGATCCTCAAGGAGCGCGGCGACCTCAACGGCAAGGACGTGCACCGCGTGGCGTTCTACGAAATCACGCGCAACGGCATCCGCGAGGCGATCGATGCGCCGCGCGACCTGTCGCGCGACCTGGTGAATGCGCAGCAGGCGCGCCGCGCACTCGATTACCTGGTGGGGTTCAATCTCTCGCCGCTTTTGTGGAAGAAGGTGCGACGCGGACTGTCCGCCGGACGCGTGCAGAGTCCGGCGCTGCGGCTCATCTGCGAGCGCGAAGAGGAAATCGCCGCCTTCAAAGCGCGCGAGTACTGGACCATCGACGCCACGGGCGAGCACACGGCGCAGCAGTTCCCGCTCAAGCTGGTCGAGTACCAGGGACAGAAGGTCGAGCAGTTCTCGTTCCAGAACACCGCTGAAGCCCATGCGGTCGAGCGCACGCTGACGAGCGCCGCCCATGGCCAGCTCAAGGTGCTGGAGATCGACCGCAAGCAGCGCCGCCGCAATCCCGCGCCGCCGTTCACGACCTCGACGCTGCAGCAGGAAGCGGCGCGCAAGCTCGGGTTCGGCACGCAACGGACCATGCGCCTCGCGCAACAATTGTACGAAGGTGTGGATACCGGCGATGGCGCGGTGGGCTTGATCACCTACATGCGCACCGACTCGGTGAATCTCGCCGCGGAAGCCGTGCAGGAGATGCGCGCCACGATCACGCGCCTCTATGGCGCCGACAGCGTCGCGGAGGAAGTGCGCATCTACAAGACGAAGTCCAAGAATGCGCAGGAAGCGCACGAAGCGATTCGCCCGACGACACCGTCACTCACGCCCAACGAGCTCGAGGGGCGGATGGATGCCGATCAGTTGCGCCTCTATGCGCTCATCTGGAAGCGCGCGATCGCATGCCAGATGAGCCACGCGCTGTTCGACACGGTCGCGGTCGACATGCTCGCGGGCGCGGACGGACCACAACGCCATGTGCTGCGCGCGAACGGCTCGACGCTGGTGAAGCCGGGCTACATGGCGGTTTACCAGGAAGACTTCGACGACAGCTCGCAGGACGAGAGCGATCGCATCCTGCCGGCGATGCAGGTGGGCGACGGTGTGAAGCTGCTCGAGATCAAGCCGGAGCAGCATTTCACGGAGCCGCCGCCGCGCTATTCGGAAGCCTCGCTCGTCAAGGCACTCGAGGAGCACGGCATCGGCCGCCCCTCGACCTACGCTTCGATCATCACGACGCTCAAGGATCGCGAGTACGTGGAGATGGACAGCCGCCGCTTCATCCCCACCGACATCGGCAAGATCGTCAACCGCTTCCTCACCAAGAACTTCCACCGCTACGTCGAGTACGGCTTCACCGCACGCATGGAAGACGCGCTGGATGCGATCTCGCGCGGCGAAGAGGACTGGGTGCCGCTCATGCACCAGTTCTGGAAGCCGTTCATCTCGCAGGTGGAGCACACCGAGAAGCATGTGACGCGCGAGGAAGTGGCGCAGGCTCGTGAACTCGGCACCGACCCGGTATCGGGCAAGCCGGTAAGCGTGCGCATGGGACGCTTCGGCCCGTTCGTGCAGATGGGCACCAAAGACGACGAGGAGAAACCGCGCTTCGCGGGCTTGAGGCCCGGCCAGAAGATGGACAGCATCACGCTCGCCGATGCCATGGTGCTCTTCAAGCTGCCGCGCAACCTCGGGGAGACGGCGCAGGGCGAACCGATCCAGGCCAACGTCGGACGCTTCGGCCCGTACCTCAAGTACGGCAGCAAGTACGTGTCACTCAAGGAAGATGATCCGTACACCATCGAGCTGCCGCGCGCGCTGGTCGTCATCGAGCAGAAGAAGGTGGCGGACGCGAATCGCATCATCCTCGATTTCGCCGACGCCGGGATCCAGGTGCTCAACGGCCGCTACGGCCCCTACATCACCGACAAGACGCGCAACGCCAAGATTCCCAAGGACCGCGACCCCAAGACACTGACCCTCGACGAGTGTCGCGAGCTGCTCGCGCAAGCGCCGGTGCGACGCGGGATGCGGGGCAGATTCGGCAAGAAAGCCGCAGCGACGCCGCCCGCCGCCGAAACCACGGCTCCCGCCAAGGGAACGACGGCGCGTCCGACAGAGGGCGCGGCGCGTCCGGCTGCCAAGGCCAGGCCGATCGGCAAGGCGGTCCCCGCGCCGATCGACGCCAAGGCGGCGGCGAAGGCCAAGCGGCCGACGACGAAGAAAAAGAAAGTTGTGCAAAAGCGCACACCCACTCGCAAGGCGGGCTGACTACCAGCACGCGCTCACTCGCGCTGATGGCCGACCTGTCAGCGCTTTCGACTGCAAACGAAACGCGCCGTGATTATGTCCAGTCGGGGACGAAATGCTCCGACAGTGGGATTGAATTCACACTTTGCGAGGAGTAGTTTCGCGCGCGGGACCAACAGACAAGGCTGAGCCGCCGCGAGGCGGTGAAGGCCAGCAGCGGCACTTCCAAGCACCTGAAGCCGAAGAAAGCCGGATCGCAGGCACGGATCGAAGCGAAGCCGACGCGAACAACAACAGATGCGGCAGCAGGCTCACGCGTAATGCCCCGTCTCTTGTGCATTCCCGCCGCGCCTCGCGCTGTGTGCCCCTTGTCCTCATAGAACTCTAAGGGGATGCATCACATGAAGATCAGGCGAAGAAGGTTCGTCGCGCCTGTGCTGAGCGCTGCGGTTGCAACGCTGTGCACGGTCTCGACGTTGAGCGCCGCAGATCTTGCGGCGGCACGCGCCCGCGCCTTACCAGCGCAAATCGAGGCGGCGCGAATTGCGGATCCGGACGCGGTGCGACCGGTCGTCGATGCGAGTCTCGCCAACGCCCAGGGAAGACAGCAGGTCATCGTGCGTCTGCGCACGCCTGCGGTGGGCGGCGGCGCCGGCTCGACTGCATCGCAGGTCCATGCGGAACAAACATCGTTCCTCGCGCGACTGGGTGCGACCGCGCCCTCCGCGCGCGTGCTCGGACGGGTGCAGCTGGTGCTCAACGCGGTGTTCCTGGAAGTCGATGCCAGCGAGATTCACTCGCTGCGCGCCGACGGTTCCGTGACCCGCATCGCGCCGGTCGGCAATTACGAGAAGAGCCTGAGCGAAACCGTGCCGTACATCGGCGGTGAGACGCTGCATGGCCTCGGCACGACCGGCAAGGGCGTGCGCGTCGCAGTGCTCGACAGCGGTGTCGACTACACGCACAAGGATCTCGGCGGCAGCGGCAATCCAGCCGACTTCGCGGCGAATGATCCGAACGTGCTCTCGCCGGGTGATGGCTTCCCCAACTCGCGCGTCGTCGGCGGCACCGACCTGGTCGGTGGCCTGTGGCCGAACACGCCAGGTGGCGTCACGCAGCCGGACGACGATCCACTCGACAAGGCCCCGGCCGGCCAGGTCGATGGCTCGGGACACGGCACGCACGTCTCCTCGATCATCGCCGGAGTCCAGGGCGTCGCCCCGGACGCCAAGTTGTACGCAGTAAAGGTCTGCTCGTCGGTCTCCACATCCTGCAGCGGCGTCGCGCTGATCCAGGGCATGGAGTTCGCAGTGGATCCGAACGGTGACGGCGATCCGTCCGACCATGTCGACATCGTCAACATGTCGCTCGGCTCGGACTTCGGCCAGCCGTTCGATGACGATCTTTCGACCGCGGTCGACAACGCCACTTACCTCGGCGTGCTGACGGCAGCGGCGGCCGGCAATGCGGCCGATCGGCAGTTCATCGTCTCGACTCCGTCGGCGGCGCTGACCGCGATCTCGGTCGCGCAGACGGCGGTGCCCTCGGAAAAGGCGCAATTCATCACGATCGTGGCCCCTGCGCTCGGTGACAAGGGCGCGGTTCCGCAGGCCTGGTCGCCGTCACCGGCGAACGCGCTGCAGGCAGCGTTGTTCTACGACACGACCAACGCCGGCACGCGCATCGGGTGCAGCGACGCCAATGGCACGAACCCGTGGACCGGCACACCACTCGCCGGTCGCATCGTGCTCGTCGATCGTGGCACGTGCGCGGCGAGTCTCAAGATCTCCAACATCGGCGCCGCGGGCGGTATCGCGGGCATCATCGGCTTCGTCGATGCCTCGATCCCGTTCTCGTTCGCCTTCGGCGGCGGCACGATCACGATCCCCGGCTATGCGATCAGCCAGGTCGATGCGACCACCATGAAGACCGCGACCACGGTGAAGATCGATCCGGCGAACCAGCTGCTGCTGGTGGGCTCGGTCGTGAGCACCTCCTCGCGTGGTCCGATGTTCCAGACCAAGCACATCAAGCCGGAGATCGGGGCGCCGGGCGCCTCGGTTTCTGCTGAGCACGGCACGGGCACCGGCCGTACGGCGTTTGGCGGCACCTCGGGCGCCACGCCGATGATCTCGGGCTCGGCAGCGCTGTTGCTGCAGTTCTATCGCGACCGCAACGAGTACGACGCCCCGAGCCGTGTGAAGCAGGCGCTGATCATGAGCGCCGACACGAGCACGAAGGCGCCGACTCAACCGGGCGCGCTGGTTCCGGACGCCGTTGCACCGATCAGCCGCATCGGCGGCGGTGAGGTGCGGGTGGATCGCGCTGCGCTGGCCACTGCTGAAGTCGGCCCGCTGGATCCGGACACCAACTACACCGGTGGCCTGAGCTTCGGTTACGTCGACGTCGACAAGGCCACGAAGCTCACGCGGGAAGTGGGTATCGGGAACAACTCCTGGTCGAGCCAGACGTTCACGATCACCTCATCCTTCCGCTACGCCAATGATGCGGCGAATGGCGCGGTGACGCTGTCGATGCCGTCGTCGGTCACGGTCCCGGGGATGAACTCCAAGACCGTGAAGGTGACGATGAACATTGACGGCACGAAGCTGCGCGACAACCTGATGAACGCCGGCGATCGTGGCGCGGACCCGCGTCCGCTCACTGCCAACGAGTACGACGGCTACATCACCTTCACCAGCGCAAGCCAGACGCTGACACTGCCCTGGCATGTCCTGCCGCGCAAAGCGGCGAAGGTCGACAGCCGCAGCGGCACCGAGCTCAAGATCGTCAACGACGGCGACCCGAACACGGTCGACGCCGGCACGATGGTCCTGCGCAACCGCGGTGTGGGCACTGCCAATGTCGACGCGTACGCGTTGATGGCGATCAGCAACAACCTGCCCGAAGGCGCTCGCGGCGGCCAGAACCCGACGCCGGACCTCAAGGCGGTTGGCGTGAACACCTTCCCGGTCGGCCCGGGGGTGTGCGCGGCTGGTGCGTCCTTCGTGTGGGCGTTCGCCTTCAGCGATTGGGAGCGCCTCACGCTGCCGGGCTTTTACCGGCATGAAGTGTTGCTCGACACCAATCGCGACGGTGTGTTCGACTGGATCGTGTTCAACGCGCAGGCGACCAGTGGCCAGGTGGTGACCTTCTCGGGTCGCTACAGCCCGGCGCTCGACGGCGTAACCGGGGCTACCCAGGCGTTCTTCCTCACGGAGAACGGCACCAACTCCACCACCACGGTGCTCTACATCTGCGCCAACCAGGTCGGCCTCACAGCGGCTGACCTCCTCACGCGCAGTGTCGATGCCAAGTTCCGCGTCCGCGACTTCTACTTCGGCGGCGACGGCGACGAGGTCAACACCGTGACGCTGGTGCCGTTTGGTGAGCGGTTCCTCGGACTGCCGTCCGACATCGCCGGCAATACCAGTGCGAACCTGGACGTGCTCGATTTCGGTGAGCCTGGGCTGCCGAAGTCGCCCGACCTGGGCCTGCTGGTGATCACCAACGGCGATCGTTGCAGCGGCGCACCCGTCACCACAGGAAACTGTGGTGGGTCGACGCTGCAGACCGAGTCCCTGCTGTTCGCAGCGCCCGGAGGCGACGTCTTCGTACAGTAACGATCAGGACTGGTCAGTGACCAACGCCCCCCGGATGCAAGTCCGGGGGGCGTTTTCTTTTCAGCGGTCGGTCCTGGAGTTGTCTGGCGTGGAGAGCGAAGCGGCCGTCGAGCACAGCCGGAAGTAGCCGCTGTCGGCGACGCGGTAGTCCAGGATCTGCTCGCCCGCGTTCAGCAGCACTCGAAATCCCGAAGTCATCATCTGCGTGTAGAACTGGCCCGGCGTCGGGCAGCCCATCGACCCGTCGGCCCAGCTGGCGCGCTCGCTGGAAGCCACCTCCACCGTGGCATTCAGCCGCTTGGTGGCATCCGCCTTGACCTTGTCGAGCACGGCGGCTGGAGGTGACGCGGACACCGCCGGCGCCTGTTGTGCGACGGGTGCGGCGGGCTGATGGAAACGATCGCGCGCGGCTTTCTCGCTGGCTTCACGCCGCACGTCCGTTTTCGACGGGCTGGTAGCCGCAGGTGCATCCGGCTTGCTGGCGGGCGGGGGCTCCTCCGCGCGAGACTGCACGCCCATTGCCACGACGAGCATCGCGAACAGGCTGACACTGACTTTCATCGACTTGCGCTCCTGATCATCCGCATCGATCGGTCCAAAGTGTAACGCACGGATTGACGCTGGCGGGTTGAGTCGGCTAGAGACGCGGGCAAACGAGGGCCTCGCTTGAAGTATCGCCACGGCTACCACGCCGGCAATTTCGCCGACACGATGAAGCACCTCGTGTTGCTCGAGTTGCTGAACGCGCTGCTGCGCAAGCCCGGCGAATTCGCCTACATCGAGACTCATGCGGGCCGGGGTGAATACCCGCTCGATGCACGCGAAATGCGCACCACCGGCGAATACCGCGACGGTATCGGTCGTCTTCTCGAGCGCCGCGCCGAGCTCCAGGGACCGATTCGCGACTACGTGGAACTCGTGTTGCGTCTGGGAGGCGAGGCGACCTCAGGCGAGTTGCATCACTACCCGGGCTCTCCGCTCCTCGCCACGGCGCTGCTCAGGCCGACGGACCGCGCGGTGTTCGTGGAACTGGAGCCCGGCGAGCGACGCGCGCTGGAGCGCGCGCTGGGTGCGCGTCCCCACACCAGCGTGCGGGGTGAGGACGGCTACGTGGCGCTGCGCGGACTGCTGCCGCCGGTGGAGCGGCGCGGCATGGTGCTGATCGATCCGAGCTTCGAGCAGGACGAGGAGTTCCAGCGCGTTCACGAGGCACTCCTCGACGGGCATCGTCGCTGGGCCACCGGGATCTTCGCGATCTGGTACCCGATCAAGCGCCGCGAGCCGATCACGCGCTTTCACGCCGAGCTGGTGCGCTCGGGATTGCGCCGCATCCTGTGCGCCGAGCTGAACGTCTATCCGCAGGACTCGCAGGTGGCGTTGAACGGCTGCGGCATGATCATCGTGAATCCGCCGTGGAAGCTCGATGAGTCGCTGAGCGCGCTGCTGCCGACGTTGCACCGCTTGCTCGATGGGCGCGGTGGAACCGGCACGCGCTGCGTGTGGCTGGTGCCCGAGTGAACCGCTACCAGCCGAGCGCCTTGCATTCCTCGTAGCGAAAGCACTCGAGCAGGTGGTCGTTCACCATGCCGACGGCCTGCATGTGCGCGTAGATGATGGTCGAGCCGACGAAGCGCAGACCGCGCTGCTTGAGGTCCTTCGACAGCGCGTCCGACTCGCGGCTGGTCGCCGGCACCTGGCGATGGCGGCGAAAGATATTCTGGCGCGGACGGCCATCGACGAAGCGCCACACATAACGATCGAAACTGCCGAATTCCTCGCGGATGGCGATGAAACGACGCGCATTCTCGATCGTCGATTCGATCTTGGCGCGATTGCGGATGATCCCGGGATTGGCCAGCAGGCGCGTGACGCTGCGCGCGTTGAGGCGCGCGATCTTCTCGTAGTCGAAGTTCGCGAATGCGCGCTGGTAGGCCTGGCGCTTGTTGAGGACCGTCGACCAGCTGAGGCCGGCCTGCGCACCCTCGAGAACCAGGAACTCGAAGTGCGTGCGGTCGTCCCGCACCGGGACGCCCCATTCCTGGTCGTGATAGCGGAAATAGAGCTCGTTCCCGCTTGCGACCCAGCGACAACGGGATCTGCCGTCGCCGGCAAGTGCATGCACGACTTCTGGCTTCTTGCTCATCGCAGCGCCTCGCGCATGCGTTCGGCGATCGCATCGACCTGCGGCGCCTCGCGCGACAGCACCGCGATGCTGCCGTGCTCCGCGGGCATGATGACGCCGCGCATTCCGTCCTCATCGAAGGACACTTTGCCCGCGACGTTCTCCGCGCTGAGGATCAGCACCGTGACCGTTCCCTGCGTGTCGTGGACCACGAGGTGCGGCACGAGGTGACCGCGGAACCAGCAGTTGCGCGCATAGGTGACGCTGCCGGTGGGGAACTGCGCTCTCACGCTCGAGCGCTCCAGCACGTCCGCGAGCGTGCCGCTCGCGACTGCGTCGCGCGTGCCCCAGGATTGCGGCTCTTCTTCGACATGTGCCACGACTTCCGCGGCCAGCGTGGTGCGCGGAAAGGAGAACCAGGCGAGAGTCGCCACGCCGATGGCCGCGAGGATGCCCGCCGCCAGCGCGAAGCGGCGCGCCGGGAGCGCCGGCAGGAGTGGCAATTCCTTGGCAGGAGGCACGCCGACCTCCAGCGCGCGCTTGAGGCGCGATTCGAAGGCTCGCGCCTCCTCGCTCCAGGCCGTGCACGCGGCGCAATCCTGCGCGTGCGCCTGCATCTGCGGCGTCACGCGGTCTGGCTCGGTCTCGAGGGCGCGTCGATAGTCGAGGCAGTTCATGTGCTTTCCAGTCGCGCCGCCGGCACCGCACTCGTGTTCTCGCCCGCCAGGATCGCGCGCAGCTGATGGCGCGCGCGAAACAGCCGCGTGAGCACGGCGCCGACCTTGAGTCCCATGTGCTGCGCGATCTCCTCGGTCGAGTACCCCATCAGCACCTGCAGCACCAGCGGCTCGCGATAACTCTCCTCGAGCCTGAACAGCGCGCGCCGCACGTCCTGCACGGCGAGTTCATCCGGCGCGGCGAGCAGCGGCTCCTCGCGCTCGATCAGCTCGTCCACGTCCACGGTCGGCAGGCGCTTGCGCTCGTAGAGGCGCGCGTGCTCGCGTCTGACGATCGTCAGCAGCCATTGCCGGGCCGCCTTCTCGTCCCGCAGCTCGTCCATCGCGCGCCAGGCGCGCAGCAGTGTTTCCTGCACGACATCCTCGGCAATCGCGCGATCCCGGCTCAGCCAGAACGCGAAACGGAACAGGTCCGGACGCAGTGCCGCGCACAGCGCATCGAACCGCCGCCGTCGCTCGTTTCCGTCGTTCGCACGATTCATGTATAAAGACCCGCGCTGTCAGGGCATCATTACGGCGCAGATCGCGAAATCTACTCCATAGCCCTGGCCGAGTAATCAGCCGCATGAGCGATGCGAGTTCGAAGCCCGACCGCTACGCGGTGATGGGGCATCCGATAGAGCACAGCTGGTCGCCCTTCATACATGGAATGTTCGCGCGGCAGACCGGGCAGAACCTCACCTATCGCCTGATGGATGTGCCGCCGGAGAAATTCCGCGCGGCCGCCCTCGAGTTCTTTACCGGTGGCGGGCGCGGCCTGAACATCACGGTGCCCCACAAGCCCGCCGCCGCGGAATTCGTCAATCGCCTCACCGCCCGGGCGGAAACGGCGGGCGCGGTGAATACCATCCTCGTCGAGCCGAACGGCGAGCTGATGGGCGACAACACCGACGGCATCGGCCTCATCACCGACCTGACCGCAAACCTCGGCTTGAAGATCGCGGGCCTGCGGATCCTGATCCTCGGCGCGGGCGGTGCGACGCGCGGCGTGCTGGGGCCGCTGCTCGATGCCCGGCCCGCGACGCTGACCATCGCCAACCGGACACCGGAACGCGCGGCTGAGCTGGTCGAGGAGTTCGCGAAACCAGGCACGCTCTCGGGTTGCGCGTTCGACGCGATCAGCGAAGAGGAGCCCTGGGACCTCATCGTCAACGCGACCTCGGCGAGCCTGAAGGGCACGATTCCCGACATCTCCGCCAGCCTGATCACGGCCGAGACGCTCTGCTATGACATGGCGTACGGCAAGGGCGATACGAGCTTTACCGGCTGGGCGCGCGAGCAGGGTGCGACGCGCACCGTCAAGGGCTGGGGAATGCTGGTCGAGCAGGCCGCGGAGTCTTTCCACCTGTGGCGTGGTATCCGCCCGGATACAAAGCTCGTCCTCGCGGCCCTGCAGGCCACCTGAATCGCCGTCACTTCAGGGTCACGAGCTCCTCAGCGACGGTCGGGTGAATCGCGACCGTGTCGTCGAAATCCTGCTTGGTCGCTCCCATGCGCAGCGCGACCGCGAATCCCTGCAGCAGCTCGTCGGCGCCCAGGCCGATCACGTGACAGCCGACGATTCGCTGCTCGATCCCTGATGTGATCAGCTTGATCCGCACTCGCGGGCGGCGCGCCGTGAGCGCGTGATACAGCGGCACGAAGTCGCTCGTGAATACTTTCACGTCGGCGCCGAAGCGGCTGCGCGCCTGCGCTTCCGAGAGGCCGACGGTGCCGATCGGCGGATGGCTGAAGACCACTGTCGGGATCCACTGGTAGTCGAGATGCCGATCCGGCTGACCGCCGAACAACCGATCCGACAGCCGCCGTCCGGCCGCGATCGCCACCGGCGTCAGCGCCTCGCGGCCCGTGACGTCGCCGATCGCATAGACGCCCGCAATGTTGGTGTTCTGGTAGAGATCGGTGATCACCGCACCCGACGGATCGAGCGCGACACCGGCCCGGGCGACGTCGAGCCCGGCGAGGTTGGGGCCGCGACCGATCGCCCACAGCACGCAATTGAAGCCGGCGAAGTGCCGGCCGTCCTGCAGGCGCAAGGTGAGGTCGCCCCCGTGCTCCAGTGCCGCGGGCACTGCTTCGTTGATCACCTCGATGCCCGAGGTGCGCATCTCCTCGACCAGCGCCTCGCCCAGCATCGCATCGAACTCGCGCAGGATCCGGTCGCGCCGCGCGAACACGGTGGTTTGCGAGCCCAGCGCGTGCAGCACGCCACACAATTCCGCGGCCACGTAGCCCGTGCCGACAACGGCAACGCGCTGCGGCCGCGTCTCGAGTTCGAAGAATCCATCCGACGTGATACCGAGGGCGGCACCGGGCAGGTCGGGCAGGAGCGGCCGGCCACCGGTCGCAATGACGATGTGCGGCGCCTCGAGCACCTGGTCGGCGACGCGCACGCGTTGCGCAGACTCGAACTGCGCCCGGCCGCGCACCAGCGCAACCTTCGACTGCTCGAGGTTGCGCTGGTAGATGCCGTTGAGCTTCAGCACGTAGGCATCGCGGTGGCGCTTGAGCAGCCCCCAATCGTGACCGCGCACCTCGACATCGAAGCCATAGCCGCGCGCATCTTCCATGCCCTCGGCGAGCGACGCCGCGTTCCACATGATCTTCTTCGGGATGCAGCCCACATTCACACAGGTCCCGCCCAGGCGGTGGGATTCGATCACCACGGCGCGGGCCCCGTGCTGGGCCGCCCGCCTTGCGCAGGCGAGGCCCCCGCTGCCGCCGCCAATCACGATGAGATCGAATTGCTGAGACATGGACCCTTTCCTTCGACTTGACGGCGTTTAGTGAGAGCCGGGCAGCTCCCCGGTGCTGCTACAATTTGAGCAGCTTTCCACCCCGGTCACCACACGGCTCGCGCACGGCACAGGCGAACGCACTCACCATGGAAAACCCGCTGCTCCACACGGACGGCCTGCCCGGTTTCGACAGCATCCGCCCGGAGCATGTCGAACCTGCGATTCGCAGCCAGCTTGCCGACAACCGCGCTCAACTCCAGGCGCTGCTCGGTAAGAACGCGAGCACGTTCAGTTCCCTGGTGGAGCCGATCGAGGCCATGCAGCACCGCCTGCAACGCACCTGGTCGCCGGCCAGCCACCTCAATGGAGTCGTGAACTCGCCCGCGCTGCGCACCGCATACAACGCCTGCCTGCCGCTCATCAGCGAGTACCAGACCGAGCTCGGCCAGAACGAGAACCTGTATCGCGCCTACGCCGCCATTCTCGAGCGCGATGGCCAGCAGCTCGACGCGACGCAACGCAAGCTCATCGACAACGCACTGCGCGACTTCCGGCTCGCCGGCGTGGCGCTCGATGCGGATCGCAAGGCGCGCTTTCGCCAGCTGATGCAGGAGTTGGCGCGCGAACAGTCGCGATTCGAAGAGAACGTCCTCGACAGCGCGAACGCCTGGTCGCGCAGCGTGGCGGACGTCGGGACACTGCGCGGGCTGCCGGATAGCGTCATCGCCAGGGCCCGCGTGCTGGCGCAGGAGAAGGGTGCGTCCGGCTGGCTCCTGACGCTCGATCAACCGACCTATCTTGCCGTCCTCACGCACGCCGAAGACGAAGATCTGCGCCGCGAGCTGTACACCGCCTGGAGCACGCGCGCTTCAGAGCAGGGGCCCACGGGGGGTCAGTGGAACAACTCCGCGGTGATCGACAGCATCCTGCAGCACCGTCACGAGGCCGCCACCCTGCTCGGCTTCGCGCACTACGCCGCCTTCTCCCTGACGACCAAGATGGCACGCTCAGCGGATGAAGTGCGCGCGTTTCTCGAGAACCTGGCCGAGCACTGCGTGCCGGTCGCGCGTGCCGAGCTCGCCGAGCTGGAGCGGTTCGCAGGCCGCACGCTCAACGCCTGGGACGTTCCGTTCTACGCCGAGCGCTTGCAGCGCGAGCAGCACGATGTCTCTGATGAAGAGCTGCGGCCGTACTTCCCGCTGCCACGGGTGCTCGCCGGATTGTTCGCGGTTGCCGAGCGGCTCTACGGACTCAAGATCCGCGAGATCAGCGACGTCGCGGTGTGGCATCCGGACGTGCGCTACTTCGAGATCCGCAGCGCCCAGGGCGAGGTCGTCGGCAGTTTCTACGTCGATCCGTACGCACGCGCCAGCAAGCGCAGCGGCGCATGGATGGATGAGTGCATCGGCCGGCTCGAATTCGCTGCGCGCCGCGTGTTGCCGGTCGCTTACCTGGTATGCAACTTCCTGCCGCCGGTCGCCGGGCAGCCCGCATTGCTCACGCACGACGAGGTGATCACCCTGTTCCATGAGTTCGGTCATGGCCTGCACCACCTGCTGACGCGCGTGCGCTATCCGAGCCTCGCGGGCATCAATGGCGTGCCGTGGGATGCGGTCGAGTTGCCGAGCCAGTTCATGGAGAACTACGGGTGGAACGCCGATGTCCTGCGGCTGATCTCGGCGCACATCGATTCAGGCGCGCAGCTGCCGGACCCGCTGATCCGGCGATTGCGGGCGACGCGCACGTTTCACGCGGGCCTCAAGGCGGTGCGCCAGCTCGAGTTCGCCCTCTTCGACCTGCGCCTGCACAGCGAGTACGACCCGCAGCGGGGTTCGCGCCTGGCGCAGATCCTCGCGGAAGTGCGCGAGCGTGTCGCGGTAGTGCCGGCGCCCGCCTTCAATCGCTTCGCCCACAGTTTCAGCCACGTGTTCGCCGGCGGCTACGCCGCGGGTTACTACAGCTACAAGTGGGCGGAAGTGCTCGCGGCCGACGCATTTGCCGCGTTCGAGGAGGCCGGGGTGTTCGATGCCGCCGTGGCGCGGCGCTTCCTGGACTCCATCCTGTCGCGCGGCGGCAGCCGCGACGCGCTGGAAGCCTTCGTCGAGTTTCGCGGTCGGGCGCCGGACATCCGGCCGCTCCTGCGCCAATTCGGGATCGCAGCATGAAGCACGCGCTGGCGACGCTGCTACCCCTCGCGCTCATGGCGCTCACTGCGGGTGCCGACACCCTGTACGTCGCGGAGCGCACCGAAATTCCGATGTACTCGGCGCCGTCCCTCGACGGCGAGCGCGTCGGCGTCGTGCACAGCGCAGATGCGCTGGAACTGCTGGGTCGCGACGGCAATGCCGCGCAGGTGCGCCTCGCGGACGGCACAGAAGGGTGGGTCGAGGATTCGCTGCTGGCGCCGGACAAGCCCGCCGCAGTGCGGCTCGAGGCCGTCAACGCGGAGAACGAGCGCCTGCGTGCGGCAGCCAAGAGCGCATCGGGCGGCGCAGCGGACCTGAAGGCGCTGCAGGCGACCAATGCCGAACTGACCTCCTCCCTCGAACAGGCCCGCACGGAAGTCACCCGTTTGCGGACCGCTGCACGCGCGTCCGCAGCATCGCCCAGCGCCGAAGACCTTTCGCTCCAGCCGCCACGTCGTGAAGCCAGGCCCACGCCCTGGAACATCGTCCTGACCGTGCTCGCGATCGGCGCCGCACTGGGATTGGGATTCTGGTGGGGATACCGCACCCTCGAGAAGCGAGTGCTGGCGAAGTACGGCGGCCTCAAGGTTTATTGAGACTCAGTTCTCACTTCGCGCGCCGATCGTCACTTCCTCCCGTCGCGCCTTCGCTCCTCGCCCGCAGATGTCGGCGCTTATGTCGCATTGAAGAAATTCCATTGAGGGAATTCACCAATGGTCTTTGCCGGCAATTGCGCCTAGACTCATTCGCGTGGGGGTCGCGCGTTTCTCTTCGCGCGCGATGGGAAGAGTGCTCAGCGCCAGACGTAACGATTTCGACGTCAGTAATTCCGTGCAGGTGAGCTCGCCGAGCGCCGTCGGCGAAGCTGTCGAACAACTCTTCCATGCTTCCTGGCCCGGCGCCTCGTTCGAGCGCGTCGCGCAAGCCTTCGAAGACTTCGAGAAGCTCTTCAGCGGGCAGATGGCGGGCTATCACGGCGTCGACACCGTCTATCACGACCGCCAGCACACGCTCGACATGACGCTGGCGATGGCGCGCCTGCTGGCCGGTTACGAACACGCACATGGCGGCGAATCGCGCCTCGAGGCCGAACGCGCCACGATGGGTCTGGTCACTTCGTTGTTCCACGACTCGGGCTACATCCGCCAGACGAGCGATATCGAGCATCGCAACGGCGCCGAATTCACCCTCTACCATGTGACGCGCAGCGCGCGTTTCCTGGCTCGCTACCTGCCGACGCTGCACATGGAAGACTGGGTGCCGGTGGCGACACGCATCGTGCACTTCACCGGCTACGAGGTGCAGTTCGACCAGATCCATCTCGCCGACTCGCGCGACCGCAGGGTCGGGCACCTGCTCGGCACTGCCGACCTGATCGCACAGATGGCCGACCGCTGCTACCTGGAGAAGTGCCGCGATCGGCTGTACCCGGAGTTCGTTCTCGGCGGCGTCGCCACGCCCTATGCCGCGCAGGGCGAATTGCGGATCCGTTACAGCTCGGGCCTCGACCTGCTGCGCCAGACGCCGCAGTTCTTCGAGGACGTGCGCTCCAAGCGACTCGATGGCGAATTCTCGGGCGCGTATCGGTATCTCGAGCCGCTGTTCGGCGGACGCAACCCGTACATGGAAGCGATTGCGCAGAACCTCGAGTACCTGAAGGAGATCCTGCGTAGCGAGAACTGGACGCTCCTGCGGCGCAATCCGCCCTGCTTCACCGCCCAGCCGGCCCCGCTCCAGAACATCCGCGCGCTCATGCTCGGGCACCTGAAAGAGGTCTGGTCGCGGGCCTAGAGCAGGGCTCGGATCTGGGATCTCTTTTCAGGACCGCCGTGAATCCGTCCCTGGAGGCTTCGTGGAAAACGTCCTGTTTTCCACGATCCTGAAAAGAGATCCCAGACCCGAGCCCGAGATCGCCGGTCCCGCGACCAGGACTTTCAGGCGTACCGAGGGATGCACGGTGAGTCGACGCTCGTGATGTAGCGCGCGCGGATGTCGCTGAGGCGACGCAGCAGTTCGGCTTTGCCGTCGACCTCCGAGCTCTCCAGGACCTGGCGCAACACGGATTCGGTGAGTTGGTGGAGGGCGCCTTCGGCGATGGGCGCGTGGCTCAGGTGCCAGGGTTCGGGTGAGACGCCGCCGCGATCGGTGCAGTACGGCCGGAAGAATCCGAAGTGCTGCATGTTCTCGTCGAGCCACGCGTTCAGGCGCGCGAACGGGCCGTTGGGGCTGAATTCGATCGGCAGGAGCTTGACGCTGCGTGGATCGGGCAGCGCGCCGCGATCGATCACGTCGATCTCGCTGCCCCAGTGATGGCGGCTGGCGCCCGGCATCGCCGACCACCACAGGATCGCATCGACCAGGGCGGGTTCGCTCAGCGTCCCATGATCCAGTGCGCGGCCCGAACGATCGTAGAGCGCGCGCTTGCCGCGGTACTTGTCGTTCCAGATCCGCCGCTGATGCTCGAAATCACGAAAGCTGCTGATCGGCACGAGGTCGATGCCGGCGCTGAGCGCCGCTGCGCGCATCTCGAGAAACGGCTGGACGGTGTCGCGATGCAGGGCACAGCCCGGGTCATCGACGTCGACGATATGAGTGCGCGCCCGGCCGGTGAGCTCCAGCTCATTCATGCGACTTCGAGCCGCGCCGGCGTCCAGCGCTCGCGACGCCGCTGCACGCGCGTCGCCGGCGTCTCGCCCTCGTAGTTCATGGGGCTCGGCGCGCCGAACTGATCGCGGGCCTCGAGCACGTTGAGGTTGAGCACGCCCAGGTCGCCGCCGGGATCCTCCATGAACACGCCCATGTAGGTGCCGCAGCGCGCGCAGATCAGGAAATCGGAGAGCTTCAGCCCGAAGCGATAACGCACCAGCGCTTGCGGATCCGTCGCCTGAAACGTCAGCAGGCCGAGCGGGTCACTGATGCTGAGCGCGCCGTGCGTGCGGCAAAAACTGCATTGGCAGGCGCGCACCTGTAGCTGCGCCGGCTCGAGTGCGGTGGCGAATTCGACCCGCAGCGCACCGCAGTGGCACGCCCCTCTCAACCGGCGGGCAGCGCCGCGCTCGCTCATGCCGCGGAGACCGATCCCGACAGGCGATCGAAGAGCTGCAGGAATACTTCCACGGGCTGGGCTCCGGAGAGCGCATAACGGCCGTCGAAGATGAAAGTCGGCACGCCCGAGATGCCCCAATCGTGAGCCTGGGTTTCTTCCGCCAGGATGCGTTCGAGAACGGCGGGTTCATCGAAGGCCGTGGAAAGTTGCGCGCGATCGAGCCCTTGCGCGGCGCCCAGCGCCAGGAGGATGTCGCGATCGCCGATGTCGCGACCTGTTTCGAAGTAGGCGTTGAACAGCGCTTCGCTGACCGCATCCTGCCGGCCGTCTTCCGCAGCGACGGCCAGCAGCGCGTGCGCCGCGCGCGTGTTCGGCATGCGCTGGATGAGGTCGAAGCGAAAGCCGATGCCGACGCTCACACCGACGTCGTGCAGCTGCTCCTGCAGGCGCTTGAGGCGCTCGCCACCGCCGAACTTGGCGAGCAGGTACTCCTGCCGGTCCCGTCCCCCGGGCGCGATGCCCGGATTAAGTTCGAACGCCCGCCAGTGGACGTCCAGCTGCAGGCCCGGCCGCTGCCGCCGCGCCTCCTCGAAGCGGCGCTTGCCGATGAAGCACCACGGGCAGACGCAGTCCGAATAGATATCGACGTTCATCGCGCCGCATTGTAGAAGATCCGGCCCGCACCGAGCCGCAACGCGGCCGCCGGGATGGCGGCCGCGGCGTGCCGGGCGCACCGGCGGGAACGCTGAAACTCTTAGGAATAACCGCCACTTGCGAGTATGATGCGGAGCCATACCGAATAAGAAGGGCTACTGGGGAAAAAGCCCGGCACATTTGCAAGCCCGCCCCGGCCACAAACCGACGGGCACTGACGCAGGCCATCCAGGAAGTGACTGCACGGAGTCTCAAGACGAAGTACGCCCTGACCGCGCTGGGCATCGGTGCGGTCGTCGCGTTGCTGCTCGTCGGGGTGCTGTTCTGGCAGTACAAGTTCGACGCGACGCGGCTCAATGGGCTGGCCTACGATTCCGTCGAGCAACGGCTGCTCAACGAGCTGGACCTGCGCGGCAAGGCGATGGTGGACGCGCGCGTGCGCGAGCTCGCGCCGCTGATGGCGCAGGTCGATCGCTGGCCCGATGCTCACGCCGTCGCCAACGAGATCCTCGACTCGCGCGATGTGGCTGCCGTTGAGCTGAAGGACCAGGGCGGTACCCAGCTCTTCACCGCGCACAACCGCGACACGGCGCATCCCGCCGAAACGATTCAGCGGCCGATACAGATTCCTCCCGCGCAAGGAGCGGAGGGCCCGGCGAAGTCCGTGGGCTCGCTCTCGGTGACCCTGTCGCGCGACAGCGTGGACGCAGCACTCACGCAGCTGCAGAAGGACGTCGACGCTTCGCAGCAACGCCACCTCGCCAACCTGCTGAAGCTGCTGGCCATCGCCTGCACGGTGCTGATCGGCACGGGCTTCGTCGGCGCGTGGTTCCTCGCACGCCGCATCGAGCGGCCGATCACCGCGCTCATCAAGAGCGCAGATCGCATCGGGCAGGGCGATTACACGCGGCCCTTCAGCGTCGCGCGCGCCGACGAGATCGGCGAACTGCAGCAGGCGCTCGAACGCATGCGCGTGAAGCTGCGCCAGACGACCATCACCAAGAACTATCTCAACATCGTTCTCAACAGCATGAACGATGCGGTGCTGGTCACCTCGCCCGACGGGACCATCAAGGGCGCGAACGATGCCGCGCGCAAGCTCCTCGGTTACAACGAGGAGGACCTGATCGGCAAGTCGATCCAGTTCGTGATTGCCGAGGCCGAGCGCGGCACGTTCGCGCTCGACCAGGCGGCGCAGGCACAGGACACGCGCGAGACCGTGGTCCTGACGCGCAATGGCCAGACCATCCCGGTGTCCTTCTCGAGCTCGCAGATCACGACCGAGGATCCGCAGTTCCAGGGCAACATCTTCGTGGCGCGCAACATCACCGAGCGCAAGCGCGCCGAGCGCCGGATCCGTTACCTCGCGCGCTACGACACGCTCACCAAGATCCCCAACCGCATGCAGTTCCAGCACCTGCTGCAGCAGGCGCTGGCGCGCGCCGCGCGCGCCGGCACGAGCGTGGCGCTGCTGTACCTCGACATGGATCACTTCAAGGAAGTGAACGACACTTTCGGCCACTCCGCCGGCGATCGCACGCTCGAGATCCTCACCGAGCGCCTGATGCGGACCCTGCCGAAGGAGACCATGCTCGGACGCCTCGCGGGCGATGAGTTCGCGATCTTCATCGAGAACCTGCCGCGCGACACCGACAACCGCGGCCCGCTGTCGAGCCAGGCGCGCATCATCCTCGACGAGATCAGCAAGGCCTTCTACCTGCAGCAGCAGGAGGTGTTCCTCACCGCGAGCATCGGCATCGCCTTCTGTCCCGAGGATGCGGAGAACGTCATCGACCTGATCCGCAACGCGGATGCGGCGATGTACTACTCGAAGCAGAACGGCGGCAACTCGTTCGCCTTCTACTCGCGCGAGATGAATGCGGCGGCGGTCGAGCGGCTGATGCTCAAGAGCAAGCTGCGCCGCGCGCTGGAGCGTGAAGAGCTGGTGATCCTCTACCAGCCGAAGGTCGACCTGCGTAACGGGCACATCGTGGGCGCGGAAGCACTGCTGCGCTGGCGCCTGCCGGGGCACGGCGACATCCCGCCCGCGCAGTTCATTCCGCTGGCCGAGGAGACCAACCTGATCCTCGAGATCGGCGAGTGGGTGCTGAACCGCGTCTGCGCCGACTACCAGCAGTGGCAGAAGAGCGTCACCGACCCCGGACGCGTGGCGATGAACCTGTCGCTCAAGCAGCTGCGCCAGGCGAGCTTCCTGATGCGCTTCAAGTCGGTGTTCAAGAAACACGGCGTGTCACCGACCTTCTTCGAGCTCGAGATCACCGAGACCACGCTGATGGCGGACGCCAAGCGCACGGTCAAGCTCCTCGATGAGCTCTATGCGATGGGACTGCACCTGTCGATCGACGACTTCGGCACGGGTTACTCCTCGCTGAGCGCCCTGCAACAGTTCCCGATCAGCACGCTGAAGATCGACCAGTCGTTCGTGCGCGACGCCGCCACCGATGCCGACCAGGCGACCATCGTACGCACCATCATCGACATGGGACGGAGCCTCGGCATGGAAGTTGTCGCCGAAGGCGTGGAATCCGAGGACCAGCTCGCGTTCCTGCGCGGCCGCGACTGCCATTTCGCGCAGGGACGGCTGTTCGGCGATGCGGTGAGCTCCGAGGAGTTCCTCTCGCTCCTGGTCGCGCAGCAGGCGGGCAGCAGCAACATCGTGCGGCTCTTTGCCTGAGGCCGCAAAGACCGTAAAGTCGCGCTCCGATCCGCCGCGGCATCCCGTTCCCGGTTTCTCATGCTCAACTTCCAGAACCTGCAGCTCAGGCGCGGTACGCGCGTGCTGCTGGAAAACGCCAGCTGCACGCTGTTTCGCGGCGAGAAGATCGGCGTCATCGGCGCCAACGGCAGCGGCAAGTCGAGCCTGTTCGCGCTGATACGCGGCGAGTTGCAGCCTGAGGCCGGCGAGTTTTCGCGGCCCGCCGACCTGAGGATGGCCTGGGTCGCGCAGGAGGTGCCGGCACTCGAAACCTCTGCGCTCGACTACGTCGTCGACGGCGACACCGAATTGCGCGAGGTCGAGCGCCGCGTGCAAGCCGCGGATGCCGCTCACGACGGCACGCAACTCGCGGTGCTGCACGCACGCTACGAGGCGCTCGGCGGTTATTCCGCGCGCGCCCGCGCCGCGCAGCTGCTCGACGGAATCGGTTTCGCCCCTTCCGACCTCGAACGCAGCGTCGCCAGCTTCTCCGGCGGCTGGCGCATGCGCCTGAGCCTGGCGCAGGCGCTGATGTCTCCGTCCGACCTGCTGCTGCTCGACGAGCCCACCAATCACCTTGACCTCGACGCGATCATCTGGCTCGAAGGGTGGCTGCGCGAGTATCGCGGCACGCTCCTGGTGATCGCGCACGACCGCGAGTTTCTCGATCGCGTGGTCTCACGCATCCTGCACCTGGAGGCGCGCAACGCGCAGGCGTATGCCGGCAACTATTCGTCCTTCGAGGTGCAGCGCGCCGCCAACCTCGCCCTGCAGCAGTCGATGTTCGAGCGCCAGCAGCGCGAGATCCGCCATGCGATGCAGTTCGTGGAGCGCTTTCGCGCCAAGGCCAGCAAGGCGCGCCAGGCGCAGAGCCGGCTCAAGATGCTCGAGCGCATGCCGCGCATCGCGCCAGCCCATGTCGATGCGCCGTTCGAGTTCGCCTTCCCGCAACCGCCGAAGCTTCCCAGGCCGTTGCTCACGCTGGAGGAGCAGTCCGCCGGTTACGCCGGCAGGCAGGTGCTGGCGAACGTCAACCTGGTGCTGTCGCCCGGCGATCGGGTGGCGATCCTCGGCCGCAACGGCGCCGGCAAGTCGACGTTGATGAAGCTGCTCGCCGGCAGCATCGAGGCGAGCGACGGGCGGCGGTTCGAAGCGGCGGACCTCTGCCTCGGCTACTTCGCGCAGCATCAGCTCGAACAGCTCGACGATGCGATGAGTCCGATCGAGCACCTGGCGCGACACGGGGGCGCACGGATGGCCGCGGCGCCCGAGCAGGAGCTGCGCGATCACCTCGGTACCTTCGGATTTCGCGGCGATCGGGTCTTCGAGCCGCTCGCCCCGTTCTCGGGCGGCGAGCGCGCGCGGCTGGTGCTCGCAACGCTGGTCGCCGCGCGACCGAACCTGCTGCTGCTCGATGAGCCGACCAATCACCTGGATCTCGAGATGCGGCACGCACTCGGCATGGCCCTGCAGGATTACGCCGGCGCACTCGTGGTGGTATCGCACGACCGCCATCTCATCCGCAGCATCGCGGATGACCTGTGGATGGTGGCGGACGGCCGGGTCGGCGTGTTCGACGGCGATCTCGACGACTATGCGCGGCTGCTGACCGAATCACGCGCCGCCAGCACGGAGCTCGCGCGCTCCGGCCCGAGCGCCGCGGAGCAGCGCCGTGCGCAGAAGCGCGCCGAAGCCGAGCAGCGCAATCGGCTGAGTCCGCTGCGTGCCGAGGTGCGGGCGCTGGAACAGGAGATTGCGCGCCTCGACCTCGAGAAAGCCGCGCTCGAGCGCACGCTCACCGATCCGGCGACCTATGACGCCGCTGCGCGGCAGACGCTCGCCGAGACTCTCGAACGGCAACGTGCGATTCGCGAGCGGCTGAGTGCGCTCGAAGCGCGCTGGCTGGAAGTCAGCGAGACGCTGCAGAGCGCCGAGCGCGCAAGCTGAGCCAAGCTTACAATGCGGCCCGATGTCCGCGGCGCCCCGATCTGAACCGCCACTTCCCAGTCATCACGACACGACCGTCCTTCGTCCCCGCCGCTTGCGCAAGCGGCGTTGGTTGCTGCTGGCGTTGCTGCTGACCTGGGCGGGCACGGCGCTCTGGCACGTCCTCAAACCCATGCCGCCGGGAACCAACCTGGCGAGTGACTGGGTCGACACTCCGATGGCGGATGTGCGCTGGCTCGCTGATACGACGGTGACCGACGGCCAGGGCCGGCTCGTCATCCGGCAGCACGTTTTCGACGAAGTGCTCGGCATGATTGCGGCGGCGAAACAGTTCGTCGTGCTCGACTTCCATCTCTTCAACGACTGGCCCGACGCCGGCGATACGGGCGCGGAGCATCACGCGCATCGCAAGCTGAGCGAAGAGCTCCTGCGACAACTCATTACGCGCCGCAAGGCGGTGCCCGATCTCAAGGTTGTGCTCATCACCGATCCGGTCAACGACCTCTATGGCGCATGGCCGTCGCCGCAGCTCGCTGAGTTGCGCGGCGCGGGCATCGACGTCGTGATCACCGACCTCGATCGCCTGCGCGATCCGGACCCGGTGTATTCCGCTCTCTGGCGCCCGCTCGGCGCCTGGTCGACCGACAGCACCGGCGACAGCGGCACGCTCCCCAATCCGCTCGACGTCGGTCCTGAGACGGTGAGCTTCCCGATGTGGCTGCGCATGCTCAACTTCAAGGCCAACCATCGCAAGGCACTCATCACCGATGACGGGCGCGGTGGGATGGTGGCGCTCATCACTTCCGCGGACGCCAACGACGGCGGCAGCGCGCATTCCAATGTGGGACTGCGCTTTGCCGGCCCGCTGGCACGCGTGGCGCTTTCCAGCGAACTCGAGATCGCGCGCTTTTCGGGGTGGTCGTCGAACTGGCAACCGCCCGAGGTTGCGACGGCGCAGAAGGACCTGGCCACGGTGCGGCTGCGCTACTTGTCCGAAGGCGCGATCGAGCGCGACCTGCTGGCCGCGATCGACACCGCGCAATCCGGCGAGTCGATTTCGATCGCGGCGCTCTACCTGAGCGACCGCGATGTCATCGAGGCATTGCGCGAGGCGGCGGCGCGCGACGTGCGCGTGCGGCTGATCCTCGATCCCAACGGAGCCATGTACGGACGCTTGCACGATGGCGTGCCCAATCGTCCGGCCGCGGCGGAGCTGGTGCGCCGGAGCGACGGGCGCATCGAGTGCCGCTGGTATCGCACCCACGGGGAACAATTTCACGCGGCGCTGGTGATGGTGCGCAGGGCCGAGTCGTTGTGGGCGCTGCTCGGGTCAGCGGACCTCACGCGCCGGCACCTGGACAACTTCGATCTGAATGCCGATGTGGCGCTGGAGACGGACCTGGACACGCCCCTCGCGCAGGAGCTCGTCAATTACTTCGAGACGCTGTGGCAGAACGATCCGGTGGCGCTGCGCGAGTACACGACCGACTTCCAGACCTACGAGGACCAGTCCTTTCCGCGCTATTGGCGCTATCGGCTGATGGAAGCCGCCGGGCTCGGCGCCTTCTGATCCTGCGGCGAGGAGTGATGTTCCGGAGGATGGGCGCGGCGCCAGCGCCAGGGCGGCTCGCGCTCCGCTTCGGGCAGCGCCCACAGGCCGAGCTTCTGCTCGCGAGCCGCGCGTTCGAGGTCGTAAAGCGATTCGTCGTACGCATGGCGCCGGTACACCCACACGTGGCCGCGCCGGACCAGCTCAGCGTTGATGTCCAGCCGGTCCGATGTGCGAAAGGCGTGTGCCACCTTGCGCCCGTAACGATCAACATCCAGCACTTCGAGGCGCAGCTTCTGGTCGAGCACGAGCCCGCGCAGCGCCGCACGGGCATTGTCGGCGTAGGGCTGGTTCTTCTCGGGAGCGTCGATGCCGGCGAGGCGGATCTCGACCTTGCCGCCTTCGGTGCGCGTCATGATGAAGCTGTCACCGTCGAACACCCTGGTGACGCTGCCGGTGATTTCCTCGGCCGCTGCCGGCCCCGCCAGCAGGCAGCTCGCCAGGATCACGACGCGCAGGACGGGCATCAGCGCCGCGGCCCGGAGCGCCGTTGCAACCTCAGTGTCCCGCGGCGCTTGACGCGGCGGTGTTCGCCGCGGCCAGGGCATTGAGCGTCTCGCTCACCGCGACTTTCGCAGCCTGCTGGTAGGCCGCTTCGAAGGCCTCCACGGTGGCGCTCAGCGTGTTGCCTGAGGCGGGCGCGGTTGCCGCCGCGGTGAAATCCGCCAGCGGCTTGCGGTCCCGCACTCTTCCCACGGTGCAGACCATGCTCACACGCACGACGGGATTCGTGCCGCTGGTGTATTCCGCCTGAAAATCCGCGAGGTCGGTTTGCAGCACGTACTCGCTCGCGAACGGTGACAGGTCTCCCTGCACGGTCGCCAGGCGCCCTGTATTGCGTAGCGACTGGATGAGCAGGTCCTGCACCACCGCCGGTGTCTCCGCACCCCAGCGCGCCCCGGCGTAGTAGTCGAGCCGACGATCCGTTTGCAGCAACGCAATCCGATCGGTGTCGAGGCCCGGCCGCGCTGTCGGACGCGTCACCGTGAGCCCGATCGGCAGTGGTCCACCCTCGGTGCTCGCTGCGGGCAGCGGACTCAGGACATAGACATGCTGCGGCGGTTGCTCGCTGTCGAAGGCGCCGCTCACGCAGCCGGCGCAGAGCAACGCGAGGCTCGTCGCGGCGCAGAGTGCGCGGGATTTCCTGGCCGGGTTCGACAGGCTCATCGCGGAATCTCCACGCCGGGATATTTCTGTTCATAGAGAAGCTGCGAGGGGTCGCGCTTGATACTGCGCGAGAGAGTGCGGAAATCCTCCGCCGCCTCGCGGCTCTCGCGGATCAGCTGCTGCAATTCGAGCAGCCCGCTGTCGCTGAAGCGAGCGATATTTGCCTGGTTTTCGTTCACGAACTGGTCGAGGTGCTCGGAGGTGTTCGCGAGGTGTTCCATCGTCACGCGCACGCGTTCCAGTGCGGTCTTGATGTCGGGCCCGGACCCCTGGGTGATGTCGCGCAAGCCGCTGGCGGCCCCCTCGATCTGCGCGAGCGTGCGCTTGGTATCGGCCGCGAGCGCGTGAATATCCTTCACCAGGCCGGGCAATTCGCCGCTCGCGCGATTCAGGTTGTCGAGAGTCGCGCCCACCGCCGCGACGTTCTCGTCGTTGAACAGCTTGCTCATGCGCTGCGCCAGGTTCGCGCCCTGCCCGATCAGGTCCGGCAGGCTGCTGAGCAGGATGTCGAAGTTCGACTTGACCGTGCGGATCACCGGGTAGTGCTGGCTCGGCACCCGCGGCATCACCGGCTTGTCGCCGCGATCGCGCTCGAGGTCGATATAAAGGAGTCCGGTGACGCCCTGCAGGCTGAGCGTCGCGAGCGTCTGGTCGGTGATCGGTGCGTTCCCATCGATGTCGACGACCACCTCGACGCGATCCGCCGCGCGCGGGTCGATGTCCATGCGCACGACGCGCCCGACATCGACGCCGAGATAACGCACCGGGCCGCCTTTGCTCAGGCCCGCGACGCTGCCTTCGAAGTAGATCTCGAAACGCTTGTAGTTGCGCTGGTCCTGGCTGTCCGTGTACCAGATGACGAACCAGGTCCCGAGCGCCAGCACCAGCAGCACGAAGGCGCCGACGGTCAGATAGCTGGCTTCACGTTCCATCGCCAAGCTCCCGGGCCTGAGCAGCGGCACGTGCGCGTGCGCCGTGGAAGTACTCCTGGATCCACGGATGCGTGTTGCGCAGCATGCCCGGCACGGTGTCGACGACCATGCGCCGGTCGACGATCACGCCGACGCGGTCGCAGATGGCGAAGATGGTGTCGAGGTCGTGCGTGATCATGACCACCGTGAGACCGAGATTCTTCTTCAGATCGGCGATCAGCTCATCGAATGCCGCCGCACCGATCGGATCGAGACCCGAGGTTGGCTCGTCCAGGAACAACAGTCTCGGATCCAGGGCCAGCGCGCGTGCCAGCGCAGCGCGCTTGATCATACCGCCCGAGAGCTGTGCCGGATACTTGGCGCCCGCGTCGGCCGCCAGGCCCACCATGTGCAGCTTGAGGCGCGCCAGCGCATCGAGCGCATCGTCCTCGAGATCGAAGAATTCGGTCATCGGCATCTGCACGTTCTGGGTGACACTCAGCGAAGTGAACAGCGCCCCGTGCTGGAAGGTCACCCCGTAGTGGCGCTTCACGTCGCGCAACTCCGCCTCGCTGAGCGTGTTGATATCGCGGCCGTACAGCACCACGCGCCCCGCGCGCGGCCGCTGCAGGCCGAGAATCGTACGCAACAGCACGGACTTGCCGCTGCCGGAGCCGCCGACGATGCCGAACACCTCGCCTTCGAGCACCTGCATGTCGAGGCCGTCGTGCACCACCTGCGCGCCGAAGCGGTTGACGATGCCCTTCACTTCGATGACGGGCTTGCTCATATGTCGAGATGCCTGAAGAGCACGGCGAACACCGCGTCGGCGAAGATCACCAGGAAGATCGACTGGACCACCGCCACGGTCGTCAGGCGGCCGAGCTCGCGCGAGGATTCGCGCACCTGCATGCCGCGCAGCGTGCCGACGAAGGCGATCAGGAACGCGAAGATGGGCGCCTTGAACACACCGACCCAGAACGTCGTGGGCGCGATCGACTCCTGCACGCGCGCGAGGTACTGCGTGGGCGGGATGTCGAACAGGAAGTAGCACAGCAGCCCGCCACCGGTGAGGCCGACGCCGTCGGCAATGACGGTCAGGAGCGGCAAGGCGATCACCAGGCCGAGCAGGCGCGGCACGACCAGCACTTCGACCGGGCTCGTGCCGATCGCGTGCAGCGCGTCCACTTCCTCGTTGAGCTTCATCACCCCGATCTCGGCTGCAAACGCGCTGCCCGATCGGCCCGCCACGATGATCGCGGTGAGCAGTACGCCGAGCTCGCGCAGCACACCGATCGTCACCAGGTCGATGACGAAGATCTCCGCGCCGAAACGCCGCAGCTCCTGCGCGCCGAGGTAGGCGATGATGGTGCTGATGAGGAAGGCGATCAGCGAGACGATCGGGATCGCCTGCACACCAGTCTCATTGATATGCCGCACGAGTGCCGGAAAGCGCAGGCGGCGCGGATGGAGCAACGCCGAGCCCAGCACGCTGCAGATCTCGCCGAAGAAGGCCACCGCACGACGCAAGGATTGAACGTGGCGGATCGCCCAGCGGCCGAGACGGCGCACGGGCGCGACGAAGTCGATGCCCTCGTCGGTCGTGGCTTGTGGCGGCGGATTCTCCAGTGTGCGCTCGATGACGCGCACCTGGTCGGGCACCTCGCCCTGCCACTTGACGCCGCGGCGCGCATCGCGCTGGCCGCGCGCCCAATCGTGCAGGAACCAGGCCCCGGTGAGATCGAGGTCTTCCAGGCCTCGAGTATCGATGAGCACTTCGCGAGCGCGGTCGGGCTCGATCGCGTCGAGCTCCGCGCTGAGGGCGGAGGCGTTCTCGATCAGCCAGCGACCCGTGAGCGAAACGGTCAGCACGCCGTCCCGATGTTGCTGGCTGAGAAACATCGCCGGCGATGCTAACAGGCGCGCCGGTCGCCTTCGAGTCCGGCGCGCCTTGCTTTGCGGTGCAGGTCCAAGCACATTCCGTTTCGATGTCACACAGCCCGCTGGTACAAGTCCTGGTACTCCTGGCCGCTGCGGTGCTCGTGGTCTACGCCGTTCGCCGGCTGAAACTGTCGCCGATTCTCGGCTACCTGGCGGTCGGCATGGTGCTCGGTCCCCACGCGCTCGGGCTGGCCGCCGACAACACCGCGACCAGCGTCCTGGCCGAGATCGGGGTCGTATTCCTGGTGTTTACGCTGGGCCTGGAGTTCTCGCTCCCGCGCCTGGTCGCCATGCGCTGGGAGGTGCTGGGCCTGGGCGGTGGACAGGTGCTGATCACGGCGGGCATCGGGGCGGTGATCGCCTGGCGCCTGGGCGTCGAATTGCCGGTCGCGATCGTGCTGGGCGGCGCGATTGCGATGTCGTCGACCGCGATCATCGTGCGCCAGCTCAGCGAGCAGGCCGAGGTCAACCGCACGCACGGCCGGCTCGCCGTGGCGATCCTGCTGTTCCAGGACATCGCTTTCGTGCCGTTCCTCGCGCTCACCTCCGCACGCGTGACGCACGGGGAACTCGGGGACGCGGGCGAATTCCTGCGCACCGTCACCGAAGGCGGCATCGCGCTGCTGATCGTGCTGGCCGCGGGTCGCTGGCTCCTGCGGCCGCTGTTTCACGAGATCGCACATGCGCGTTCGCCGGAGCTCTTCGTGCTCGCGGTGCTGCTGGTGGTGCTGGGCTCGGCGTGGACCACGCAGATCGTCGGACTGTCGCTGGCGCTCGGTGCCTTCCTCGCAGGCGTGATGCTCGCGGAGACGGAGTTCCGTCACCAGGTCGAGGCGGTGATCCGGCCGTTTCGCGATGTGTTGCTCGGCTTGTTTTTCATCACGATCGGCATGCTGTTCGACACGGGGCTCCTGGTGCGGCAGCTCCTCCTCGTCACCGGCCTCGTCATGGTGCTGGTGGTCGGCAAGACGCTGATCGTGACGCTGCTGGCGCAACGCTTCGCACGCAGTTTCTTCAAGGCGCTGCGCACCGGGATCGTGGTGAGCATCGGTGGCGAGTTTGGCTTCGCGCTCCTCACGATCCTGCTGCGCGACCGGCTGGTGGCACCCGATATCGTGCAGCCGCTCCTCGCGGCGATCGTGGTCAGCATGGTCGCCAGCCCGCTGCTCATCCGGCACAACAAGCAGATCGCGCGCTGGATCCTGCGCGAGGCCGGCCCCGAGCCCACGGCCCTGGCGCGCGAGGAAGCCAGCACCCGTGCGCTCGCGCAACGCGAGCACGTGCTCCTGTGCGGTTTCGGACGCGTGGGACAGAACATCGCGCGCGTGCTCGAGGACCTCGGATTCGAATACATCGCCGTCGACAACAATCCCGCACGGGTACGCGCTGCGCGCCAGGCAGGCGACCCGGTCGTCTACGGTGATGCCGGCCAGGAGGAAGTACTGGAGAACGTTGGCCTGGATCGCGCCAGCGTGGTCGTGATCAGCTTTGCGGACTCGATGCTGGCGCTGCGCATCATCGCCGCGGTCCGCGCGCAGCGTCCCGGTGTGCCGATCCTGGTGCGCACGCAGGACGACACGCGGCTCCTGGAACTGCAGAAGGCCGGCGCTTCGACGGTGGTGCCCGAGACCTTCGAAGCGGCGCTCATGCTCGTCTGGCACGTGCTGCTGCTGCTGCAGGTGCCGGTCTCACGCGTCATGAAGACGATCGGCGACATCCGCGGCAATCGCTACAACATGATGCGCACGCTGTTTCGCCGCGACGATACGCAGCTCCCGGACGCGAGCGAGGCGTTGCGCGAGCAGCTGTACACGCTCGTGTTGCCCCCCGGCGCCTGGGCGGTGGGTCGCTCGATCGACCAGGTGAAAGAGCGAGCCGAGATCACGGTGAGCGCGATCCGCCGCGAGGGCATCGTCGGCCGCGAGCCCTCATCCGATACGGTGCTGAAGGAGGGCGACGTGCTGGTGCTCTACGGCACTCCGGAGGCTCTCGAGCACGGCGAGGCGGTTCTCCTCATGGGCTGAATAAAGTCCAGCTTTTACAGCCTGTTACACGTTCCTCTTTACTCCCGGCGACCGCCTGACGCATAGTCCGGGGCGCTGATCAGGGCAAACCCACCGAAAGGTGGGGACGCAAAGCCACCGGTCTAAAGGATCTTCAGGTCCTACGATAGCGGGGTTGCCAGCGGGCAGCGGGCTCTCTCACTTCCGCCGCTCGATCTGACTCCCTCTCCTCGTGACCGGCGCGCGCTCGAACGCAATGCGTTCCCGCGTCGCACGGCCGCTGCACCCGGTCGGCCGCTTCTTCGTGGATCGCGAACCGACGGGGGAAAAAAAATGGCAGCCAGAGTCGCAGTCCTGCGCAATTGGGAAGGCACCGTGGTCACGCGGCCGCGGGTCATCGTGCGTCCAAAGCGCGTCGAGGACATCCAGACCATCCTCGAGAACAGCAAGGCATTCCCATCACCGGTGCGCGCCATCGGCGCCAACTATTCGCAGACGCGCTGCGGCGTCGCGGACGGCGGCACCATCGTCGAGATGGCGGCGATGAATCGCATCCTCGAGATCACCGATCGCCACGTGCGCGTGCAGGCGGGCACGCCGCTCATAGACGTTGCCACGGCACTCGAGCAACAGGGCTTGCAGCTCCCCGTGAATCCGGATCTCGGCAACCTGACAATGGGCGCGGCGGCGCTCGCGCCGAACAAGGACTCGTCCATGGCGGGCGAGATCGGGCAGCTCTCCTCGGCACTCAAGGAGGTGAAGCTCGTGCTGCCCAACGGCAAGAGCGTCACTGTCAACGAATCGCAGGCGGACCTGCTGAAGCTGATGCGCTCGAGCTACGGGCTCACCGGGATCGCTCATGAGCTCACCTTTCGCGTGGTGCCGTTGCGGGCCGTGCGACTCGACTACGAGAGCTACAGTCTCGAGGCCTTCACGCGCGAATTCCCGGCACTGAGTGCAATGGACGCCGGGCTCAAGTTCTACCTGATGCCGTTCCGCGATCGCGTCACGGTTGAATTCCGCAGCTACGACGAGGAGGCGCCGACCTCGCGCTCCGGGATCTGGTCGATCCGCAAATCGGTGATGACCAATGTGCTGCCGGCCTTCGGCTCAACCGTCAGCAACGCGGTACCGTTTCCCCCGGTGCGCTACTTCCTGATCGAGCACTTCAACACCGTGATGCGCTCCACGCTCGATCGCGCCGCGCGCAACGTGACGGTGTTTCCCGTCGAGTGGGTGCGCAAGCTCCCGAAGGATGCGGGGAGAACGCGCTTCACCTACAGCACCTGGGCGTTTCCGCAGCAAACCTACCCGGAGCTGCTCGCGGATTACTTCGAATTCTGCCGCGACTATTACAAGCGCCAGCGTTATCGCGCCAACCTGCTGCATCTCGGTCACCGCCTGCATCGCGACACCGGCTCACTCCTGAGCCCGAGTTTTGCGGCGCCGATGATCACGCTCGACCCATCGTCGACGGGCGATGCGGGCTGGGAGGACTTCGTCATCGAGTTCAACGACTTCTGCTCACAGCGTCGGGGCATCCCGCTTCTCAACCAGACGCGCTCACTCACGCGCGAACAGACCTGCCAGGCGTTCGGTGAGCGCTGGAAGCTCTTCAACGGCTTTCGCAAGCGGCTCGATCCCGACGACCGGATGCTCAACGTCTACTTCGCGCAGCTGCTGTAGGTCGCGCCGCGTTCATTGCGGCGCTGCCAGGCGGCGCTGCGCCGCTCAGGTGCTCGCCTGCAGGTGCGCCTCGACGAACCAGAGATATTTGTCGACGTCGCGCGAAACCCCGGTGAAGAGATCGGCAGTGTCGGCGTCACCCAACTTGTCGGATTCGCCGATGGCCTTGCGCACCTTGCGCCCGAAGGCGGCCAGCGCGCTGGCCAGCGCATCGACGTGCGCCGAGCCATCGACGATGTCGGTCGGATAGGGATCGAGCGAGGTGCGCTTGGCGACCGTGGCCAGCGCGCCCTCGGCCGTACCACCGAGTGAAGTGATGCGCTCGGCGATCGTGTCGATGTGCTCCTCGATGTTCTCCGCCACTTCATCGAACAGCTTGTGCAGGGCGATGAAGTTCGGTCCTTTCACATTCCAGTGCGCCTGCTTGGCCTGCGTCTGCAGGTCGATGGCATCGGCGAGCCGCGCGTTGAGCAGGTCGGCGACCCGGCGACGGGTTTTCTCCGCGAGGTCGATGCGGGTCTTGTGCATGTCGGACTCCTTGGATACGTGGAGACCATTGTCCACGTCGCGCGTTCAGTTCCCAATCGTTGCTGTCGATCGAATCGATCGAGGACGAAGATCGTCCGGCTCAGTGTTGCCGGCGAATTCCGAAGTAGAAGGCGACGTCCGGGGACGCGCCAACCTGTATGTCCTCGGTCACGGCGAGCTCGAAGCGCCACCCGCCCGTGGTCTGATAGTGACCGCCTACGGTCAAGAGCGTTGCAGAGCCGAGGAAGTCGAGCTGCGTGTCCTCGACACAGCTGCCGTGGGCATCGAGCTGCAACGCGATACCGTACTGCGCCCTGCCCCAACTCAATGCGAGGGTCCCGAACGGGACGACGCTGCGAGCCTCGAGCGGCAGCGGGTCCACCGAGCCCGGACGCGAAATGCCGAACGTTGCGTCGACGCGCCACATCGCTGCCAGCTGCCAGTGACCGTCGATCCAGCCGGCGACGTCGAGCGCATCGTTTCCGGTCAACCGCTGAGCGTCTCCGGTCGGCAGCTCGAGTCCGATCCAGAGGTCGATGCTGCTTGTGGTTGTTGACAGCGCTGTGAACCCGGCCTGCAACGACGAGTCCGCAAGCCCGGTGTAACTCTCCGTGATGTCGAGCGAGCCACGCGTGCCCTGGTACGCAAACTCGAGTTCGTTCTCCGGTCGCAGCGGGCGATCGCCGCGCGGCAAGCCGAGAAAACGGTGCCAGTGATCGATGGTGGCATCGAGCCCGCCGCCGCCGTAATGGACAAGAGGAATCGAGAGGCCGAGCTGCCAGCGCTTCGCTACCCGCCAGCTGCCGGACCAACGCAGCTCGGTGCTTTCGCCGTCGACGAGGAGCTCCTCGCCGTTGCGCGACTCGATGTTGGTGGTGTTACTGACCGTGAGCGTGAAGGTCTGTCCCCAAGCAGCGTCGGACGCCAGCGCCGGCTCACCGACGGGCAGGTACACACCGCGGATGAGCGGATTCTGATCGCGAAGCGGAAATGGGTCCGCCAGTGCGGTTGGGACGCCTGAACAGAACGCCAGGCAGATGCAGGCCCTCAGGCCGAAGTCGCGGGGAATCACCCGGTCGCAGTTTACTGGCCGGGAAAAAAAGCAGCCAAGCTTTCGCTTGGCTGAGAAGTAAGCAGGTCCCAGGGGATTTGTCGGACCTGCAGTGATTGGTTGGTGCGGTCAGGTTTCGCTGCGGCGCCGGCGGAGCAGGATCGCGCCCCAGAGGAACACCGCGGCCACCACGAGCCCGATCCAGAGCCCGGGGCTGGAGAAGAAGCTGCCGGGATCGAGCGCATCGCCGATGCGACCGGTCATCGGGATGCGTTCGCCGTCGATCATCATGAAGTGCTCGGAGATCCCGTCGTGCCGGATCGCCAGTTCGAACCAGCCCAGGAACCGGTCGCGCAGCATGTTGGCGACGTAGTTCGTGTTGAAGGCGAAATCTTCCAGCAGCACCAGCATCAGCGGCGGCAATATGGCCCAGAGGATCACCGCCCGCCGCGCCCAGGCGGACGCCAGCATCAACCAGGCGAGGATCGGCAGGTACCAGAGGATCATCACGACGAAGCAATAAAGCAGCAGGATCTGCGCGCTGAACCACGCGGGCGGCAGCCAGATGACCCGCCACACGTTCTCGATCATCCCGCTCAGACGCACGCTCTCGATGAGCGCGCAGATGATACTGGTGACGAACGCGGCGACCAGAATCACGGCTGGCAACACCACGCCCGCGACGATCAGCTTCGAAAGCACCGTCTCGGTATCGGAGACCGGCAGGGACTTCCAGAACAGGACGCTGCGATCCTTGCGATCGGCGTACAGGCTGTCCAGCAGGTAGAACACGATCAGGAAGCCCATCGCGATCATGTAGGGCAAGGCGAGGCCGGCCAGGATCCCGGTCATGATGCTGTAGTGCTTGCCCGCGTACTCGGGCTCCAGCAGGTGAATCGATGCGCGGCCGAATTCCAGGTGATTGATGAGCGCGGCGAAGATCATGATCGCGGCGACGATCGCCGGCGTGATGAAGAACGAGCGGTGCTCCCAGAACTCGCGACGTACCAGCAGCGGCAGGTGACTCATGCGGCGGCTCCCTTGATCTTGGCGACGAACAGGTCCGCCACGCTCGGTGTGCGGGCGTCGCCCAGCTTGCGCAGCGCATCGGCCGCGGCATTGTGAAAGAACATCACGGTGCGGCCGAACACCTCACGCTCGTAGAAGGGCTTCAACTCGCGCGCGGCTGCGACATGGTCCGGGTTGACGGTGAGCTGCACGTAGCTCTCGGCCACCTGCTCCATGGTGCTGTCGAGCACGATGCGGCCACGATCGATGAACAGCACGTCGGTGAGCAGGTTCTCGACTTCCTCGACCTGGTGGGTCGTGATGAGGATCGTGCGCTCGTTGTCGAAGTAATCCGACAACAGGCTCTCGTAGAACTGCTTGCGATAGAGAATGTCGAGGCCGATGGTCGGCTCATCGAGCACGAGGAGCTTGGCGTCGATCGCCATCACCAGCGCAAGGTGCAGCTGCGTGATCATGCCCTTCGACAGCTCGCGCACGCGGCTGGTGCGTCTGATGTTGGTGCGGCCGAGGAGCTGTTCGGCCAGCTCCGGCCGGAAACGCGGATGCACGCCGCGCACGAACTCCACGGCCTGCTGCACGCGCAGCCAGCCTGGGAGTACCGCGACATCGGCGATGAAGCACACTTCCTGCATCAGCCGGTCGCGCTGTGTATAGGGGTCGAGGTCGAGGACCTTGAGCTCGCCTTCGTAGTTGGTGAGGCCGAGGATCGCCCGCAACGCCGTGGTCTTGCCGGCACCGTTGGGACCGATCAGGCCCACGATGCGTCCGGCGCCGGCACTGAAGGTCACGTTGTCCAGCGCGCGGAAACTGCCAAAGGACTTGCTCAGTCCGCGCGCTTCAATCACTGCGCCCATCGGCGACCTCGCTCGATCCGGGTTTGTTGGCGTCGTTGTCGCCGCTCTTGGCGGCTTCGAGCAGCTCGGCTGCGTTCAGGCCCAGGCGATTGATCGTCGTCACCACCTTCGGCCACTCGTCTTCGAGGAATTTCTGCCGTTCGTCCTTCATCAGCATGCGGCGCGCGCCTTCGATGACGAACATCCCACGGCCGCGCCGTTTCTCCACCAGTTGCTCATCGACCAGCTGCTGGTAGCCCTTGAGCACCGTCAGCGGATTCAACTGGTATTCGGCAGCCACGTTGCGCACTGAAGGCAGCGGATCGCCGTCTTTCAGCACACCTTCGAGAATCATCGCGACGACGCGATCCCGAAGCTGCCGGTAGATCGGCTGACTGTCATTCCAGTTCGGATCCATGCTGCTGCCTTCAGCGTTCACTGTGCTGGGCGATTAGCGAACTACTGTACCAGAACGGCTCGCGGCGACCGGGTGCGTGCCGGCGTCTCACCGCTGCTGCTGTTCTCGTTCTGCGTGTCGCGCTCCGCGAAAGTCGGCAGGCGCGGCGCAGTCACCGTCATCGTTCCGAGCTGCGCGACTTCACGCACTCGCTTCGCCTCGACGACCATGGAGCCTGCGTCTGCGATGCGGATCGGCGCGGTCACTTCGAGCTGGCCCATGAACGCCACCGCGGTCGTCGGGCTTGTGCAGCCTTCCGCAGCCCACGCACCAGCGGTCACGATTGAGAAGAGGCCAACCGTCGCCAACTGCACCGCGCTCTTTGCCTTGCGATTCTTCGTGAACATCTGCCTATCCTCCTGGCTCCCTTTGGTTTGGCTGGAGCCCGCAGCCTCGACTTGCCTTCCACTTCGCTAGCCCATTCGGACTGTGCTAGCTCCTTGGTGTTGTAGTTCACTATAACACCAACTCAAATGCAAGCCCTTTTTTGAAAGCCATGGAGAGGGGGGTCTGTATCTATTTCAAATCAATGGCTTAGCTTGCGGCCTGACCCGACGCCGAGGCGTGCTGCGTTCAATCCGGGCATGAAAGTGCGCAAACCGAGCGGCTCAGAAGCCTTGTGAACGGATCCTTCACAGTCGCCCTGGACCCGCTTTCGCCGCTTGCTACGCCATGGCGCACCGGTATCGTGCGGCCGATGCATCCGGCAGATGACGATTCGGCGTTAATGACTCGCTACGCGCGCGGCGATCTCGCCGCTTTCACGCAGCTCTACGAGCATCACAAGGCCTCTCTCTACCGGTACCTGCTGCGCCTCACACGCGATCACGCCGCGACGGAGGATCTGTTCCAGGAAGTGTGGAGTCGCGTGATCGCAAGTCGCGAGCGTTACGAACCTCGCGCGAAGTTCTCCACGTTCCTGTTCTCGATCGGGCACAACTGCTTCATCGACTTCTGCCGGCGCAGCGCGAATTCGCCCGGCTCGCGCGCGGAGTCACTGGAGGGTGCCGAGGAAGTGCTCGCTGATTCCGCACATCGCGGACCGGAACGACTTGCAGAGAGCGCGCAGACGGCCGCGCGCTTTCGCGCCGCACTCGAGCGTCTGCCGATCGAGCAACGCGAAGTGTTCCTGCTGCACGAAGAAGCGGGCCTGAGCCTGGAAGACATCGGTCAGCTTACGGGCGTCGGCATGGAAACGGCGAAGAGCCGACTGCGTTACGCGGTCGCGAAGCTGCGAGCGAGCCTCATGGACGAAGCGCCTGCCGCGGCGGCGCTGCTGGCACAAGGAGCGGAGCGAGGATCGAGGTGATGGCGGTGAACGAATCGGAAGAGCAGGCACTAGAACGATTGCTGCAGCGGTCGAGTCCGCTGTCGCGCGTCTACCAGCAACTCGAGGATGAGTCGCCTTCGCCGGCGCTCGACCGCGCCGTGATCGACGCGGCTCGCGAAGCGATCGGCGCGCCGACGCGCCAGCGCGTGTGGCAGTGGCCGACTCTGGCGCTTGCGGCCACGGTGCTGCTCTCTTTTGGCATCGTCATGCGACTGGCGCTGCAGCCCGGGCCGCAGAGCGCAGTCCCGGCGAAGCCGGTCCCCGCGACTGAGGAACTGGACAAGACATTCGCGGCCACCCCCGCCGCTGGAACCCTCGAACCGCAAGCTGCCGGGTCCATGGACAGCGCGTCTGTGCCGCGCGCTGCGCCTCCGAAAGCACGCTCAGACCTGGCGCCCCCGGGCTCCGATGAGGGCGCGCGCCGAGCGGAGTTCGCTGCTGCTCGGGAGCACATGCAGAACGAACCCGTGTCAGCCGAGCGGCTGAAGGCAGTGTCGCCGCCGATGGCGGAATCAGAGGCGAAAATGGAAGTGTCGGCGGCTGTGGCTCCCGCCGCGCAGCCCGCTGAGAGTACGGCAGAGACGCGTCTCAACGGCCTCTCCACTGCGGCGCCTGCGGTGGGGCGCACATTGGGCACAGCTGCAGCTCCCGCGACCAGTGCCGCTTCCGTGCCGAAAGACGCACGGCAGAAAGCGGCCGCAAAAAAGAGCGGCGTGAAGCCGGCGCGCGAGTGGCTCGACGAAATCGCACGCCTGCGTGCGAGCGGCCAGGAGGAAGCAGCCGAGCGTGAGTACGCGAGCTTCCGCAAGGCGTATCCGAATTACGTGCCTGAGAGCGATACGGCCGCACCCGACCGCTGACCTGCGCGAGCGTGCGTCGCTCGTCAGGACCCTCTAGAATCTGCGCCCCCTCACGGCGGCCCTGCCGTCGGTGCTCAGCCTGGAGTCGGACATGAAGCAGCCCCTCAACGTCGCCATTACCGGAGCCGCCGGCCAGATCGGCTATGCGCTCGCCTTTCGTGTCGCTTCAGGACAGATGCTGGGTGCCGACCAGCCGATCAACCTGCACCTGTTGGAAATCACTCCCGCACTGCCGGCACTGCAAGGCGTTGTGATGGAGATTCACGACTGCGCGTTCCCGACCATCAACAAGATCGTGGCGACGGATGATGCGAAGGTTGCGTTTCGCGACTGCAACGTGGGGTTGCTCGTCGGCGCTCGGCCGCGCGGGCCCGGGATGGAGCGCAAGGACCTGTTGCTCGCGAACGCGCAGATCTTCTCCGCGCAGGGGAAAGCGCTGGATGCCGTCGCGAGCCGCGACGTCAGGGTGCTCGTGGTCGGCAATCCCGCCAATACCAACGCACTCATCGCGCAGCGCAACGCTCCGGGACTCAAAGTCCGCAATTTCACCGCCATGACGCGGCTCGATCACAACCGCGCGCTGGCGCAACTCGCGGAAAAGACCAACAGTCACGTCACCCGCATCCGCCACATGACGATCTGGGGCAATCACTCGGCAACGCAGTACCCGGATCTCTCTCAGGCCACGGTCGACGGCAAGCCGGCGCGCGCGCTGGTCGATGCGAAGTGGGTCAGCGAGACTTTCATCCCGGTCGTGCAGCAGCGCGGTGCCGCGATCATCAAGGCGCGCGGTGCCTCTTCCGCTGCATCGGCGGCCTCAGCCGCCATCGATCATGTGCGCGACTGGGTGAAAGGCACGACGGCCGGCGACTGGGTGAGCATGGCCGTGCCCGCCGATGGCAGTTACGGCATTCGCGAGGGCGTGATCTATTCCTACCCGGTCACCTGTCGCGACGGGGAGTACGAGATCGTCAAGGGTCTCGAGATCGATGCTTTCAGCCGCGAGCGCATGGATGTGACAGAACGCGAACTGCGCGAAGAACGCGACGGTGTAAAAGAGCTGATCTGAGCCTTCGCCGAGTCATAACTCCCGCCAGGATCAAACACCTGCGCGCACCGGAGCGTCGCTGGTCTCGCTGCGGCGCGGCGGCTATAGTGCCCGCAAAAGGCCGCTGCGGTACCGATCCAGAGCGCGGCGGCCCTGAACCCGCAAGGATTCCGCCATGTTGAGTGTCGCCTGGTTCCTCCTGTTCATCGGCGTCGTCCTGTTCGTTGCCTATCGGCGCTTCACGCTGCTGCAGACCTCGATCACCCTGACGGTGCTGCTCCTCGCGTACTCGCTGCTCGGCAGTGCAGGAGTCGCCTGGAAAATGACCCTGTGGCTCCCGGTCCTCGCGCTCTGGCTCCTCAACATCCATCCACTACGCCAGAGCTTCATCACGCGGCCGTTCCTGCGCGTCTATCGGCGCCTGCTGCCCTCGATGTCGAGCACCGAGAAGGAAGCCCTGGAAGCGGGCACGGTGTGGTGGGACGGGCAGCTGTTCACCGGCGCACCGCAATGGGAGCAGCTCATGTCGAGCCGCGCGCCGCGACTCACGGCCGAAGAGCAGGCGTTCCTCGACGGGCCGTGCGAGGAACTGTGCCGCATGCTCGACGACTTCGACATCACGCACTGGCGCGGCGACATGCCGCCGCACGTGTGGGATTTCCTCAAGTCTCAGGGCTTCTTCGCGATGATCATCCCGAAGAAGTACGGCGGCCTGCAGTTCTCGGCCTATGCGCACTCCTGCGTGCTCATCAAGATCGCGAGCCGCAGCGCCACCGCTGCCTCCACCGTCGCCGTGCCCAACTCGCTCGGCCCGGCCGAGTTGCTGCTCCACTACGGCACCGAAGAACAGAAGAACCACTACCTGCCGCGCCTCGCGCGCGGCGAGGAAGTGCCGTGCTTCGCACTCACCGGTCCGCGCGCGGGTTCCGATGCGGCTTCACTTCCCGACACCGGCGTCGTCTGCAAAGGCATGTGGCAGGGCCGCGAGATCGTCGGCCTCAAGCTCAACTTTTCGAAGCGCTACATCACGCTGGCGCCGATTGCGACGGTCGTCGGTCTCGCGTTTCGCCTCTTCGATCCCGACAAGCTGCTCGGTGACAAGACCGACTACGGCATCACCTGCGCATTGATTCCGCGCAACACGCCGGGCGTGACCATCGGCCGGCGCCACTTCCCGCTCAACGTCCCGTTCCAGAACGGACCGGTATCGGGTCGCGACGTGTTCGTGCCGCTCGACGTCATCATTGGCGGCGTGAAGACCGCAGGCCAGGGCTGGCGCATGCTGGTCGAGCAACTCTCGGTCGGCCGTTGCATTTCACTGCCGTCGAATGCCACTGGCGGCGCCAAGGCCGCGACCTACGCGTCGGGCGCCTACTCGCGCATCCGTCGCCAGTTCAACATGCCGGTGGGTCGCTTCGAAGGTGTGCAGGAGGTGATGGCGCGCATGACCGGCCTCACCTACATCATGGACGCGGCGCGCTCCGTCACTGCGGGCGCGATCGACGGCGGCGAGAAGCCCTCGGTGCCTTCGGCGATGCTCAAGTACCACCTGACCGAAATGGGGCGCATCGTCGCCAACGACGCGATGGACGTGCACGGCGGCAAGGGCATCCAGCTCGGACCGAAGAACTATCTCGCGCGCGGCTACCAGGTGGTGCCGGTCGCGATCACCGTCGAAGGCGCGAATCTGCTGACGCGCAACCTCATCATCTTCGGCCAGGGCGCGATCCGCTGCCATCCGTTCGTGCTGCGCGAGATGAATGCGGCGCGCGACGGCAATCGCGAGCGCGGCGTGCGCGAATTCGACCAGGCGCTGTTCGGTCACATCGGCTTCACGATCAGCAACGCAGCGCGCTCGCTGATCATGGCGCTGACGCTGGCGCGCTTCACGCGCGTGCCGGATACCGGCACGACCGCGCGTTACTTCCAGCACGTGAACCGCTTCAGCGCGTCGTTTGCCCTGGCGGTGGACGTGGCGATGCTCTCGCTCGGCGGCTACCTGAAGAAGAAGGAGAACCTGTCGGCGCGCCTCGGCGATGTCCTGAGCTCCATGTATCTCGCCTCGATGGTGCTCAAGCACCACGAGAACCAGGGCCAGCCGGAGGAAGACCTGCCGATCGTCGAATGGGCCTGCCGGCACCTGCTGTATCACGCGCAGGAACAGCTGCACAGTTTCCTGCGTAACTTCCCGAACCGGTTCCTGGCCGCCTTCATGCGCCTCTTCATCTTCCCGCGTGGCCAGACCTATTTCGCGCCCAGCGATCGGCTCGGGCGCCGCGTCGTCGAACTGGTCACCAACCCGACCCAGGCGCGCGAGCGGCTGTGTCGCGGGATCTACTCCACCGCCGAGCCCTCGAATCCGCTCGGACTGCTGCAGGAAGCGCTCACGCTCGCCATCGCCGCGGAACCGATCGAGAAGCGCATTCGCGTCGACGGCCAGAAGACCGGAAAGGTGACGGCACTGGACCTGCCCGGCCAGATCACGCAATCGCTCGCGCTCGGCATCATCACCGAAACGGAAGCCGCCATGCTGCGCGACTACGATCGCCGGGTCATGGACCTGATCAACGTCGATGACTTTGCGCCGCACGAGCTCGGGGCGGCTGCCGCGCCGGAAACAACCGACGAGGAGCGGCCTCGGGGCAGTGCGCAGGTCGCCTGAGCCGCTTGACCGAACCCGATCCCGCCGCTCGTGAACCTGTCGCGCCTCCGGCCGAGGCCGCGGCTGTCGAGAAGGCCGTCGAAAGCGTGCCCGCCGAGATCGCGCCGGTCGATGCAGGGAGCAAGGCCGCGGAAAGCGCGACACTGCCGGCCGAGAACGTCCCACGCGCCGCTCCCGTTGTTCACGCGGAGCATTGCCTCAACTGCGATGCGCTCCTGACCGGGCTCTACTGCTCGCAATGCGGCCAACGCGTGCAGCTGCGGCGCTTGTCGGTCGCAGCGCTGTCGCGCGACCTGGTGCACGATCTCGTGGATCTCGACTCGCGAGTCTGGCGCACGTTGCACGCGCTGCTCTTTCAGCCGGGGCAGCTCACCAACGAATACATCTCGGGGCGGCGCACGTTGTACACGCCGCCGTTCCGGCTCTACCTCGTGCTGAGCCTGGTCTACTTCGTCCTGCCCTCGTTCAAGCACGAGACCGCGACCTTCAACGTGAGCGATGACAACAAGGTCGTCGTGACCGACATGCAATCCAGGGAAGGTCAGCAGGCGATCAAGGACGCCATGCAGGAGTTGCAGCAAGACCTGGGCCGCGCGAAGACGGACGGGGTCGAGGCGCACCCTCCCGAACCGCCCACGCCGAGTGTGCCCGCATCCCCCGCCACCGCGCCGACAGCGACTGCGGCCGGCGCGACGTCGGCACCCGACTCACCGGCCACGACCGCGGCAGATACGGCGAAAACGAATCCTGACCCGGACACCGACGTCGACGAGAACGCGCGCCTTCTCCAGGGCATGGATTGCACGACGCTGAAGACCGACCTGTTCGGCGGGAAATCGGGATGGCTGCAACCGCGCCTGGTGGCGGGATGCCAGCACCTGCAGACGGTGACGCAGCGCGAATTCATGCGAGCCCTGCGCAACAACATCCCGAAGATGATGTTCATCTTCCTGCCGCTGATCGCACTCGTGAACCTGGTGCTGTACGCCTTCCGGCGGCGCACCTACGTCGAGCACCTCCTGTTCTACGTCCACTGCCACGCGTTCGCTTTCCTGTTGTTGACCCTGCAAGTTGTCGTTACAGCGATCCTGAGCCGCGTCGGCGGTTTTCTCTCAGTGGTATCGGGCCTGGTGTCCTTCGCGGTGTTCGTCTACCTGTTCGTGTACCTCTTCAAGGCGATGCGCTCCGTCTATCACCAGTCGCGAATCATGACGACGCTGAAGTACGTGGTCGTGTTGGCCTCCTATGGCGTCTGTCTGCTCCTGACGCTGATCGGGATGGGTGCATACACTGCGTTCACCGTCTGAGAGGGCAATTGATTTGCCACGGCCGGACTCCTACTCTGAAGCCCGCCGCGGCATTTTCCGGAGAAATCCCATGCGCAAACTGCACGCTGTCCTGCTCACGACCCTGGCTCTCCTGGCACTCGAGGGCGCAATCGCCGCGGGACGCACGCCATCCCCCGCCGGCGCCGAGGTCTACATCATCAGCCCGAAGGACGGCGCGGTGGTGAAGAGCCCGGTGACCGTGCGCTTCGGGCTCAAGGGCATGGGCGTCGCGCCCGCCGGCGTGACGTTCGAGAACTCAGGTCACCATCACCTGCTGGTCGACAGCGATCCGCCCGCGGACCTGAGCCAGCCGCTGCCGAACAATGAGCACAGCCTGCACTTCGGCAAGGGCCAGACCGAGACCGAGCTCAAGCTCGCGCCGGGCAAGCACACGCTGCAGCTGGTGCTGGGCGATGCGTCGCACGTGCCGCACGATCCGCCCGTGATGTCGAAGAAGATCACGATCACCGTGAAGGAGTGACGGTTCGTCGAGCGGAGCGCGTGCGATTGGCGCTCCGTCCGCGTTGACCGACCCGCGTGGAGCACAACCGCGCCATCCTGCACGTCGACATGGACGCGTTCTACGCGTCGGTCGAGCAGCACGACCAGCCCGAGCTCAAGGGCAAGCCGGTCATCGTCGGCGGCACCGGCGCGCGCGGTGTCGTCGCCGCGGCCAGCTACGAGGTGCGCCGCTTCGGGGTGCACTCCGCGATGCCGATGGGCGAAGCGCTGCGTCGCTGTCCGCACGCGATCTGCATTCCCCCGCGCATGCGCCGCTACAAGGAAGTCTCGAAGCAGGTGTTCGCGGTCTTCCACCAGTTCACACCCCAGGTCGAGGGGCTCTCGCTCGACGAGGCGTTCCTCGATCTCAGCGCCAGCGTGAAGCTCTTCGGCCCGGCGGAAGAGATCGCACGCGAAATCAAGCGCCGCATCCGTGATGCGACCGGCCTTACCGCTTCGGTCGGTCTCGCGAGCAACAAGCTCCTCGCCAAGATCGCCTCGGAGCTCGGCAAGCCGGACGGCTGCGTGTGGATCCGCCCCGAGGAGGTGACGACCGTCCTCGATCCGCTGCCGATCCGCCGCCTCAATGGCGTCGGCAAGAAGACCGCTGCCAAGCTCGAGGAGCACGGCATTCATACGCTCGGACAGTTGCGCCTCGCGCCGGACTCCGTGCTCTGGCCGCTCTTCGGTCGCTTCACCCAGCGCATGCGCGAACGCGCCGCCGGAATCGACGATCGCCCGGTGGTGTCGGACTGGGAAGAAAAATCCATCAGCGCCGAGGAAACCTTCGAGCACGACATTCGCCAGCACGAGCAGCTCTACGCGGAGCTCGCGAGCCTCGCCGATCGCACCTGCGAGCGCATGCGGGCGAAGCAGCTCATGGCGGGCCAGGTGTACGTCAAGATCCGGCGCCGCGATTTCACGACGTACACGCGCCAGCAGACGTTCTCGCCCCCGACGCAGGACAGCAAGTTGATTCTCTGGATCGCCAAGCGGCTGCTCGGCAACTGGCTCAAGACGCAGCCGCGCGCGGCAATTCGCCTGCTCGGCGTCGGCGTCGCGGCATTGATTCCCGCCCAGCAGCTCGACCTGTTCGCCTCCGGCCGTTCCAACGGCACCGGCACTGACACACTCGGTGCCGCGATCGACCGCATCCACGAGCAGTTCGGCGAACAGTCGCTCACCCGCGCCAGCAGCCTCAGGAACTGATGTTCCACTCATGAGCCGGATCGCGATCGGCGGCGTCCAGCACGAAACCAACACGTTCGCCGCGAGCCGCGCCACGTTCGAGGATTTCGTGCGCGCCGACGCGTGGCCCGGTCTGTGCAGGGGCGCCGCGCTGCTCGACGCGGTGCGCGGCATCAACCTGCCGATCGCAGGGTTCGTCGAGCAGGCACGCAGCGACGGACACGCACTGAAGCCCCTGATGTGGTGCGCGGCGCAGCCCTCGGGCCCGGTGACGCGTGACGCGTTCGAGCGCATCGCCTACATCCTGCTCGAGGACCTGCGTGCCGCGTTGCCGGTCGACGCGGTGTATCTCGATCTGCATGGCGCGATGGTCGCCGAGCACCTGGACGATGCCGATGGCGAGTTGCTGGCGCGGGTGCGCGAATGCGTCGGTGCGCGCGTGCCGGTCGTCGCGACACTCGACCTGCACGCCAACGTCTCGCAGGCGATGCTGCAACAAGCTGCGGCGCTCCTCTCCTATCGCACGTACCCGCACGTCGACATGGATGAGACCGGCGCGCGCGCCGCGCGCCTCGTCCCGCGACTCCTCGATCGAGCACCGCTCGAGCGCGCACTCAGGCATCTCGACTTCCTGGTGCCGCTGACCGCGCAGTGCACGCTCATCGAGCCGGGGCGCAGCATCATGGCGCAGGCGATCGAGCTCGAGGCGCAGGGCCTGCATGCGCTGCACTACACGCCCGGCTTCCCGCTGACCGATGTGTACGACTGTGGACCGTGCGTGTTCGGCTACGGCGATGACGAAACGCGCGTGCGCCAGGCAGTCGATACGCTCGCCGCGCAAGTGGCTGCCGGCGAATCCGAGCTCGGCGGGCGATTCTGGAGTATCGAGGCCGCGGTGCGCCGGGCGCTCGAGCCATCCACAGCGAGCGGACCGGTGATCCTGGTCGACACGCAGGACAACCCCGGCGCGGGCGGCGATGGCGACAGCACCAGTCTCATCAAGGCGCTGATTGCGGCGCGGGCCGAAGGCGTCGTTGCAGGCTTGATCTGTGATCCCGAAACGGCGCAGCGGGCGCATGCCGCCGGCATCGGTGCACGCATGCAAGCTCAACTGGGCGCCAGGTCGGGCTTCCCCGGCGAGACACCCATCAGTGCCGAGTTCAACGTCGAAGCGCTCGGCGACGGACGTTTCGTCGGCACCGGGCCCTTCTACTTCGGCGCGCACATGGACCTGGGGCCGATGGCGCTGCTGCGCGTTGCCGGAGTGCGCATTGCCGTTGCGAGTCGCAAGCAGCAGGCGGCCGACCAGGCGATGTTCCGCCATCTCGGCGTCGAGCCCGCCGAGCAGCGCGTGCTGGTGCTCAAGAGCTCCGTGCACTTTCGGGCGGACTTCAGTGCCCTCGCGAGCGAAATCCTCGTCGTTCTCGCGCCCGGGCCGAGTCCCGCCGACCCTTCCCGTTTGCCATTCCGCAAGTTGCGGCCGGGAGTTCGCACCAGCGTCACGGCGCGTTGAGGCAAACCACTACTGCGGCGGCCGATTTGGCACTGCAAAAACCGGCTTTTTCTTGGCGTCGCGGCTCGGGCCGTGGCTATACTCGGCCGCGACAACAACAAGAATCCCTTTTCCGGTCGATCGATCGAGCGAAGCGGCGCGAAAAGCTCTAAGGGGGTTTGCAATGTCTGAAACGAAACAGGTGGGCAGCGTCACCTATGCCCAAGCCGGTCAGGATTATTTTGCCCAACGTGGCCTGAAGCGCTACGCACGAATCTGGTCGCTGTGGGCGCTTGGCGTCGGGGCGGTCATCTCGGGTCACTACTCCGGTTGGAACTTCGGCATCGGTCCGGGCGGCTTCGGCGGCATGTTCGTCGCCGGCGTGCTGATCATGATCATGTACTGGGGATTGATCTTCTGCATCGCCGAGATGTCCCCGGCGTTGCCCCACACCGGTGCGGCGTATTCGTTCGCGCGCAGTGCGATGGGGCCGTGGGGCGGTTTCATCGCGGGCCTCGCCGAGAACATCGAGTACGTGCTGACGCCAGCCGTGATCGTGTTCTTCATCGGCTCCTACATGACCGCGATCTTCGAGACCGGTCCGCAATATCAGCCGCTCTGGTGGCTCGGCAGCTACCTGGTATTCCTGTATCTCAACCTGCGCGGCGTAGAGCTCTCCTTCAAGGTGTCGGTGGTCGTCACACTGGGCGCGCTGGCGGTGCTCGCGGTGTACTGGATCAGCGCGATTCCGTACTTCGACTTCCAGCATTGGGCGCTCAACATTGCGGTCGGACCCGATGGCAAGCCAGTCGAGCTTCCCGACGGCCACGGACCCTTCCTGCCCTTCGGCTGGGGTGGCGCAATCGCCGCGATGCCGTTCGCGGTGTGGCTGTTCCTTGCGATTGAGCAGCTGCCGCTCGCTGCGGAAGAGACCCACGATCCGAAGGAGCACATGCCGAAAGGCCTCATCCTCGGCATGGCGACGCTGGTGCTGTCGGCGTTCCTGACGATGTTCCTGAACTCCGGTGTCGGCATCGCCGAAGAGGGCAAGATGCACGGCGCATTCTCGCTGGCGACGTCGGCCGAGCCACTGCTCGACGGGTTCCGCGTCACGATCGGCGGCAACATCGCCAAGATCCTGGCGCTGCTCGCCGTGATCGGGCTGATCGCGAGCTTCCACACGATCATCTTTGCCTACGGACGGCAGATCTACTCGCTGTCACGCGCCGGGTACTTCCCGCAGTTCCTCTCGGTCACGCACGGTGCGCATCGCACGCCGAATCGCGCGCTGGTCGCGGGGACGGTGATGGGATTCGCGGTGATGCTGGTCGTGTGGTTCGTCGCGGGCGCGGAGAAGGGCGGCGCGTTCATCGGCGGGACGCTCCTCAACATGGCGGTGTTCGGCGCGATGATCTCGTACGCGATGCAGGGGCTGTCCTTCATCCTGCTGCGCAAGAACATGCCGCACATCGCGCGCCCGTACCGCAGCCCGCTAGGGAATCTCGGCGCCGCGGTCACGATCGTCATCGCGGTGGTAACGCTCTACTACCAGTTGAAGGATCCGGTGTACCAGAAGGGCGTCTACGGCGCGGCGATCTGGTACCTGGCGTTCATCCTGTATTTCGCGCTCGTCGGCCGGCACAAGCTGGTGCTGTCGCCGGAAGAGGAGTTCGCGATCACCAAGGGTGCGCACGGCCATCCGGAAACGGAAGGCTACGGCAAGACGAGTTTGTAGAGGGGCCCAGGGGTTCACCACTCTCCTCCGGGTGCAAGCCCGGGGGAGAGGCCGGTGACCGGAATCTGAAGCCATGCAGCCACGGCAAGTCCGCAGCGTGCGCGACGCGCGCGCCATCATCGAGGAACGCAAGCTCACCCACGTCAAGGTCGGCGTCTTCGACGTCGACGGCATCCTGCGCGGCAAGTACATGTCGCGCGAAAAATTCCTGTCCGCGCTGGAGAAGGGCTTCGGTTTCTGCGACGTGGTGCTCGGCTGGGACGCGAACGATCAGCTCTACGACAACGTGTCCTTCACCGGCTGGCACACGGGCTATCCCGATGCGCCGGTGCGGATCCTCCCGGAAAGCTGCCGCCCGCTGCCGTGGGAAGAGGACGGACTTTTCTTCTTATGCGAGTTCGCGCCGCCCGCCGATGCGGTCTGTCCGCGCGGCATCCTGCGCCGCGTGCTCGAGCGCGCGGCGAAGATGGGGTTCAAGGCGTACGTCGGGTTCGAGTACGAGTTCTTCGTCTTCAATGAAACGCCCGAATCCGTGCGCGCCAAGAACTATCGCGACCTGACGCCGCTCGCGCCGGGATTCTTCGGCTACTCGGTGATTCGCAACAGCGTGCATAGCGATCTCTACCGGCACCTGCTCGCCACCTGCGAAGCGATGGATTTCGGCATCGAAGGCTTGCACGAAGAAACCGGCGCAGGCGTGCTCGAGGCGGCGATCACCGTCGACGAAGCCGCGGCCGCCGCCGACAAGGCGTCGCTCTTCAAGACCTTCAGCAAGGTGCTCGCGCAGCGCCAGAACAAGATGATCACCTTCATGGCCAAGTGGTCGAAGGACTGGCCGGGGCAAAGCGGCCACGTGCATATGTCGCTCAAGGCGAAGGACGGCAAAGCGGTGTTCTTCGATGCGAAGAAGCCGCATACGATGAGCCAGGCGATGCACCACTTCGTCGGCGGCCAGCAGAAGCTCCTGCCGGAGTTGCTCGCGATGGTCGCGCCGACGGTGAACTCTTACCGGCGCCTGATCCCGGGCTTCTGGGCGCCGACCGATGCGACCTGGGGAGTCGAGAATCGCACCTGCGCGCTGCGAGTGATCCCGGGGAGCGAAAAGTCCCAGCGCGTCGAGTTCCGCATCGCGGCGGCGGACTCGAACCCGTACATCGTGCTCGCCGCCGGGCTCGCTGCCGGCCTGCACGGCATCGAGGAAGAGATCGAGCCGGGCAAAGCGATCGAGGGCAATGCGTACGCGCAGAAATTCCCGAAGAGCATGGCGCTCCCCGCGACGCTCTGGGATGCCGCACAGCGCCTCAAGGCTTCGAAGATGGCGCGGGACTGGTTCGGCGATGCGTTCGTCGAGCACTACGCGGCGACGCGCGAGTGGGAAGAGCGGGAATTCCGCAAGCACATCACGGATTGGGAACTGGCGAGATACTTCGAAATCATCTGATCGTTCGACCGCCGCGGCCGCGGCGCCCTGCGGAAGCTAGTGCAGGGCAACGATCGTCATCAGGATCCCGTTGAACGTCGCGTGCAGCAGCATCGGCGCGAGCAGGCCTCCGGAGCGGCGCGCCAGCGTTCCGGCAATGAGACCCAGCACGAGGGCAGCCGGCATGATCCGCAGGTCGACGTGTATCAATGCAAACAGCGTCGCCTGGTAGAAATTGGCCCAGCCAAAGGACAGGTGACGCGAGAACACGCGCAGCAGGACTCCGCGGAACAGGAATTCCTCGATGACGGGCGCCGCCAGGGCGGTGAGGATGAACGCCATCGGCATTCCGAACGCATCCGCTGTCGCGAGTATTTCGGGCTGACTCCCCAGCCACTGGTGCATGTTCGGCAGCCTCGGGCCGAACACCAGCACGAGGATCAGCAGTGGAATGCGCAGCGCGATCGCGGTCGTGATACCGACGCCGATCGCCTTCGTCAACGACCAGTGCAACGTCCAGGAGAATCCGCGGCGGCGCGCAGTGAGCGCCAGGGGCAGCAGGAACAGGGCGACCAACGCTTCGATCGTGAGCGTCACGCGCGCCAGCTCGTTGTTGTCCTCCAATGCGGGTACCCAGAACAGCGACAGGCCGCTCTGGTCGGCAGCCAGCGGCCCGACGCAATAGAGCGCGGCCAGGTTGCCGAGCAGAAAAGCGAACAGCGCGTACCAGGCCTGGGGCAGATGCCAGCCCTGCGAGTACTCGTGCGGCGCAGCACCCGCCAGCCGGCGCGCCAGGCCGCGATAGTGCACAGGGACGAGGAGCAACAAGGCGAGGAGCGCGAACAGCGCGACCGTGCCGATTGCGGTGACGGCGCCAGCCAGATCGCGGGCGCGAAGCGGCAAGGTCGGATGGCGCAGTGCCAGCGCGAAGCGATAGTGCAGCATCGGATCCTGGCCGAACCCGAGGTCGCGCATGTGCTCGTATGCAGCGCGCGCCTGCTCGGCGGAGCCGTTCGTCAGCTCGAAGCGAAAGCGATCCAGGGCCACCATCGGGCCGCGCCAGGTGTCGGTGGCCGCCTTCTCGAATTCCTTCCTCGCTTCCGTGATCGCGCCCGCGGCGGCCAGGCTCTTGGCGGCAGCGAAGGCGTCATAGTGCGGCGAGACCTGCTGCATGGTTTGGTAGAGCTGCCGAACCTCATCACGGCCCCCGGCCTGCGCCAGCAGCTCGAGCCGTTGCGCCAGTTGCCAGGCGTCGGGCTCGCCCGAGTCGAGCGGTGAAGTCAGCACGGCGATCGCCGCTTTGCGCTCACCGTCGCGGAGCTGCCAGCGTGCCGCGATCAGGCGCGTATCGGCACCGGCGTCGTACTGCAGGGCCTGCAGCGCGTGATACTTGGCGAGCGTCCCGTCCGAGCGGGCATCGTAGGTGCGTGCAAGGTATGCGTGCAGTCGCGCCGCCTGTGCGTTGGACCAGCCGACCTGCGTGCGCCATCCGATCAGGCTTTCCGCGCGCTGGATGTCTTCGGTGCCACGCGCCCAGTCCAGCTGGTAGAGCACGACTTCCGGATGGTCCGCGAAGCGCGACTCGAGTTCCTGGCCGCATTTTTCGTGATCGCTCTCGGCCTGTTCATAGCGCCCGGTGTCGTCGGACATCATCTCGCCCATGAACCGGCAGCGCTCGACGGCGAGTGCGACATCGAATGGTCGTTGCTGCAACAGCGCGTCGTAGCGCGCGATCTCGCGCGCATAGATCTCATCCCAGGACTTGTTGAGCCGCTCGGCTGCCGCAGGAGTGCCCGACAGGCCGAGGTCCGGCACGCCCGCATGAGCTGAGACGCTCCACGAAACCAGCAGTACCGTGAGCAGCCTTCTCACAGCGGCTCCCGATAGGGTTTGCCGTCCCGGTACAGCGCCAGGCGCTGATCGAATACTGTCCGCGCGCTGGCGGAAGCGTTGGGCCCCAGCGCCGCGATGGCTTCGAGCTGCGCGCGGATCGCGCCCGCGTAGTCGCCGGTCTCGGCCAACGCCGCAGCGAGGGTGTCCAGGTAAGCCGGCCGGCGCGCATCCGGGAGTTGCAGCGCCTGCTGCATGATGCGCACGGCACGCGCGCCGTCGCGCAGGTCGTCGCTGGGTGCCACCGCGAGTTGCCAGGCAAACTGGTTCATGCCACTCGCGCCCGCGGCCGCTTCGCTGCGGGCGAAGAGCAGTTCCGCGCGCGTGGTGTTGCGCTCCACGCCGAAGCCGGTCGCATAGCACTGCGCCAGCCATAGCCCCGCCCGCATCTGTCCCGCCTGGACGGCCGACGCCAGCCACCGCGCTGCCTGTGCACCGTCGCGCGGCCGGCGCACACCGGCCCAGTAGTGCCAGCCCAGCGAGAACATGGCCGGGCCGTGGCCGCTCGAGGCGCCGTCCTCGAGGAGCGCGAACCCGCGTCGCTGCGCCTGCGGCTCCTTCTTCTCCGTGATGAGGTAGTTGGCCGCGAACACCTCCGCATCCCGATCTCCGAGTTGCGCGGCACGCAACGCGAAATTGAACGCGCGCGGCACGTCACGCGTGACGTTGACGCCATTGCCGTAGTGATACGAGAGCAGCTGCAGCGCGTAGGTATCGCCCTGCGCGCCTGCTGCCTCGAGCAGGCGCATGGCCAGCGCGTGATCCGGTTGCGGTCCGCTTTCGATCTCGTACGCGAGCCGCGATTGCGAAGCCGCGACTCCCTGCAGGGCCGCGACCCGGTTGAGTTCCGCCGCTCGCGGAAGGTCTGCCGGGCCGCCCTGGCCCTCCTTGAGCATGTAGGCGAGGGCTGCTGTCGCCCCGCGCCGTCCGCCCTTGGCGGCAAGCTCAAACCAATGGCGGGCATCCTCGAGATCGATCTCAGCGCCATCGTAGCCGCCGAGTCGGGCCGTGCCGTACTGCTCCTCGGCAGCGGCATCGCCACGTTCAGCGGCGGCCTTGAGCTCGGCCAGGTCGGTGGCCGCGCGCTCAGCGCCGGCGCATGCGACGGCAACCCATCCACAGAGCAGTGCGCTGAGACGCAGCATGCATGATGCTCGTTGCCGCCTGTCCATCCCTCGCGTCATTTTTGTTGTTGTCCGGCCGACGGCGATATCCTCACTGTCGAGGATAAGCATTCTAACGACTAGATTCCGAATGACCACGATCCAGAGAACGGTTTCGCCGATCGACGGCCGGGTTTATGTCGAACGCAACCATGCGACGCATGGCGACGTCGACAGCGCGCTGGAGCTGGCGGTCGCTGCCCAACGTGAATGGAAGCGGGTTGCCGTTGCCGAGCGAGCCCGGCTGTGTCACGCGTTTGCCGACGCCTTCGAGAAGCACCGCGACGCGATCGCGAGCGAGCTTTCCTGGCAGATGGGCCGGCCGATCAGCGCGGCGCCGGGGGAAGTGCGCGGCACGCTCGAGCGCGCGCGCTACATGATCGATGCCGCCGCGGGCGCTTTACAGGATATTGACGTCGGGCCGAAGGCTGGCTTCACGCGTTTCATTCGCCGCGAGCCGCTCGGGGTCGTGCTGACGATCGCGGCCTGGAACTACCCGTACCTGATCGCGGTGAACAGCGTCGTGCCCGCGATCATGGCGGGCAACGCCGTGATCCTGAAGCATTCGGCACAAACGCCGCTGTGTGCGGAACAGTTCGCTGCATGCTTTCGCGAGGCCGGCCTGCCCGAAGGCGTTTTCCAGGTGCTGCACCTGACGCACGCCGATACGGAGCGTGTGATCCGCGATGCGCGCATCGGTTTCGTCGCCTTCACCGGATCCGTCGAAGGCGGACATGCGATTCAGCACGCCGCCGCGGATCGCTTCATCGGCACGGGCCTCGAGCTCGGCGGCAATGATCCGGCGTACGTGCGACCCGACGCGAACTTCAATCATGCGGTCGAAAATCTCGTCGATGGCGCGTTCTTCAACTCGGGCCAATCGTGCTGCGGCATCGGGCGCATCTACGTGCACGAGGCGATCTACGAGCGCTTCGTCGACGCGTTCACCGCCCTCACGCTCCAGTATCGCCTCGGGAACCCGCTCGAGCCCGACACGAACCTCGGCCCCGTGGTGCGCATGCAGGCCGCCGACTCGATCCGCCGTTCGATCGCGCAGGCCGTCCAGGCCGGCGCGCGGCCGTTGATCGATGAGAAGCACTTTCCGGCGAGCAAGCAGGGCACGGCCTACCTCGCGCCGCAGGTGCTCGTCGATGTGAAAGCGGACATGCCGATCATGCAGGAAGAAACGTTCGGCCCGCTGGTGAACATCGCGCGCGTCGCCTCGGACGATGAGGCCGTGCGCTCGATGAATGACAGCCGCTTCGGGCTCACCGCATCGGTGTGGACCGCCGACGAGCGCGCCGCGATCGCGATCGGCGATCGCATCGAGACCGGCACCTGGTTCATGAATCGCTGCGACTACCTCGATCCCGCGCTCGCGTGGGTCGGCGTGAAGGACTCGGGCCGCGGCTGCACCCTGTCCGTCGTCGGCTACGAACACCTGACGCGCCCGAAATCGTTTCATCTGCGCACCTCCACCTGAGGCCGCGGCGGGACCGACGCCGCAATCCACGAGAGCACTCCATGACGGAAAGCACCCTGAAAGGCCGCTGGAACTACCCGACGAGCATCCGCTTCGGCGCCGGCACGATTCGCGAGCTGCCGGCGGCATGCAGCGAGCTCGGCATGCGCAACCCGTTGCTCGTCACCGACGCGGGCCTCGCCAAGCTCGATATGGTGCGCAATGCGGTCGAAGCGTGTCGCGCGGCGGGCCTTGGTTGCGCAGTGTTCTCCGAGGTGAAGCCGAACCCGGTCGAAGAAAACGTGACCGCGGGCGTGAACGTTTATCGCGCGGGCGGACACGACGGCGTGATCGCGTTCGGCGGCGGCAGCGCGCTCGATACCGGCAAGGCGATCGCGCTCATGGTCGGCCAGAACCGGCCGATCTGGGACTTCGAAGACAAGGAGGACTGGTACACGCGCGTGAATGTTGCCGGCATGGCGCCGGTCGTTGCCGTTCCGACGACGGCTGGCACCGGCTCAGAAGTCGGGCGCTGCTCGGTGCTCACGGACCTGCGCGACCACACCAAGAAGCTGATCTTTCATCCGCGCCTGCTGCCCGCGATCGTGATCGAGGATCCGGAGCTGCACGCCGGCTTGCCCGCGCAGATCACGGCGGCCGTCGGCATGGACGCGCTCTCGCACAATCTCGAGGCCTATTGCGCGCCTGCCTACCACCCCCTCGCCGACGGCATCGCGGTGGAAGGCATCCGCATCATCAAGGAGTGGCTCCCCGAGGCTTGCAAGGATGGAGCGAACCTCGACGCGCGCGCGCAGATGCTGATCGCCTCGACGATGGGCGCGACCGCGTTCCAGAAGGGGTTGGGCGCGATGCATAGCCTGAGCCACCCGTGCTCGGCCAATCTCGACACGCACCACGGGCTCACCAACGGCGTGGTGATGCCTTATGTGCTGGTCTATAACCGCCGCGCGATCAAGGACAAGATGGCCCGCCTCGCGTCCTACATCGGCTTCCGGCGCGGCTCGTTCGGCAAGGTCCTCGACTGGGTGGTCGAACTGCGCTCGACGATCGGTATCCCCAATACGCTCGCCGCGCTCGGGGTCAACGACGGGCACGTGCCCGAGTTTGCAAAAATGGCAATGGCCGACCCCAGTACGCCGAGCAACCCGGTGAAGCTCTCGGTGCGCAAGTTCGAGAAGCTCTACCGCAACGCCATCGAAGGCAAGCTCTAGCCGACCGAAGCGGCGGCCGAGACCCGCGCCGCCGATCCGCGCGTTTTACTCACGTCCCAAGGGCGTGCATCATGGCGCCCAAGGGTCCCTGAGTGACCCGACTTAACTGCTTATGTATACGGCATTTTTTGGTCTCGGCGAGAAGCCCTTCGCGATCACGCCGGACCCCAGGTACCTGTTCCTGAGCGAGCGGCACGCCGAGGCGCTCGCGCATCTCCTGTATGGCATCAACGAGTCGGGCGGCTTCATCCAGCTCACGGGTGAGGTCGGCACCGGCAAGACGACGATCGTGCGCAGTCTCCTCGGCCAGATCCCGAAGGACGCGGAAGTCGCGCTGATCCTCAACACGCGCATCACGCCGGCGGAATTCCTGCTGACGATCTGCGAGGAGCTGCGTGTGACTGTCGCGGAGGGCGATCGGAACAGCGTCAAGGCGCTGGTCGATGCGCTCAATCGTCACCTGCTCGAGGCGCACTCGCAGGGCCGGCGCGTCGTCGTGATCGTCGATGAAGCGCAGAACCTCAGCATCGAAGTGCTCGAGCAGGTGCGCCTGCTCACGAATCTCGAGACAGCGACGCAGAAACTGCTGCAGATCATTCTCATCGGGCAACCGGAGCTGCGCGAAGTCCTGCAGCGCGTGGAGCTACGCCAGCTGGCGCAACGAATCACCGGCCGCTATCACCTCTCGCCGCTCACGCGGCGCGAAACTGCCGGCTACATCCAGCACCGGCTGCGCGTCGCCGGTGCGACCGGCGAGGTCTTCACCAAGGGCGCGCTCGCCGAAGTGCATCGGCTGTCGCGCGGCATCCCACGCATCATCAACGTGGTCTCCGACCGCGCATTGCTCGGCGCGTACACGCAGGAGGAGCACCGCATCACCGGGAAACTGGTGCGTCGTTCGGTGTCGGAGGTGTACGGGCGCCCGGTGATGCCTCTCTGGACGCGTTGGGCCGGGGCGGCCGCAGTGGTGCTGACCGCGGGCATGCTGGCCGTCGGCGGCTGGCAGTATTTCCGGACCGCCGGATCATCGAGCGTCGCGGCAAACAGCGCCGCAGCACCGCCAGGCTCCGCGCAACCAGCGACTGCCAAGGGCGCCGCCGCAGGCGCGCCGGGTGTGGCAGCCGCAGCGGCTGCGCCGGCCTTGCCCTCGATCACCGAAACACTGAGCGCCCATTCGGGTGAGACGAACCTGGACGCCGCGTTCTCCAAGCTCTTCGCGCTGTGGGGCGCGAGCTATCGGCCCGGCGGCACCGATGCCTGCGACCAGGCAGTACAGCAGGGACTCGAATGCGTCATGCAGCGCGGCTCGTGGGGCCAGCTGCGCGCGTTGAACCGGCCCGCGATCCTGATGTTGAACGACGACGCCGGCATCGAGCATCAGCTGGTGTTGTCACAACTCGATGATCAGCACGCGGCGGTGGAACTCGGTGGCAAGCACGAGCCGGTGAGCATCGTCGAGATCTCCAAGTACTGGTACGGCGATTACATGCTGCTCTGGCGGCCGCGCGTTGCAGGTGGCAAAGAGCTGTCGATGGGCATGCGCGGCGACGACGTCGGGTGGCTGCGCCACAGTCTCGAGAAGGTGCGCGGCCTCGAGCCTTCAACCGATGGCGCGGATGTATATGACGAGAGACTCGCGCGGCTCGTGCAGGATTTCCAGCGCGAGCACCGCCTGACGATCGACGGCATCGCCGGCATGCAGACCCAGATCGCGCTCGACACTGCGCTCGCGGACCCGAACACACCGTTCCTGCGCGCGCCGCCGGCGCCGGGTGGCTGAGCCATGTCCTTCATCCTCGACGCGCTGCGTAAATCCGAGCACGAACGGCAACGCCAGGTCGGCCCCGGGATCACGGACATCCGGGCCGCGGCGGCCGCTCGCTCCGGGCTGCCCCCGTGGGCAATGATTCTCGGCGGATTGCTGCTGATCAACGTGCTGGTGGTCGTGGCGCTCGCCTTTCGCGGTCGCTCGGATGAAGGTGCGTCCGGCGCCGCAGTCTCGGCGCCCACGGCGACGCCTCCTTCCGCGCCACTTTCGACGAGCGTGACGCCGCCGGTGCCTGCCATGAGCCCGGCAAATGCCAGTGGCGCTACAAGCTCCGCCGGCGCCATGAGTCCCGGCAGCGCCACGAGCTCAGCAGGTGCTGCAAGCTCCGTCCCGGCAACTTCTCCTCCACGAGCACCCGACGTGGCACTGCGCGCGCAGCCCGCCCCGCCGCCCGCGCGCACCTCGCAAACACCTGCCTCGGCCGAAGCGCGATCAACGGAGCCCGGCCATGAACCCGAGCTTCGCCCGTCGCCCAAGCCTGAGCCCGCGCCGCGCTACGAAGCGGAGAGCTACGCGAGCCTGCCGACGTACGGCGACGTCACTCTGCAGGGCGCCTCGCTTCCCGAGCTGCACATCGATCTGCACGTTTACGCGGCCAAGCCTGCCGACCGGCTCGTGTTCATCAACACCCGCAAGTACCGCGAAGGCGGCCAGACGCCCGACGGCACGACCGTCGAACGGATCACCCCGGACGGCGTCGTCCTCAATCACCACGGCGTCCGCTTCCTGCTGCCGCGCCAGTGAACACGGCCGTCGCCGCCGGGACCGCGGAGCTCGACGGCGAACGCCTCGGACTCGCGCTGCGCGCCGGCATCCGCCGCCTCATCGCCTGCCAGGAGCACCTCAACAAGATCAATGTTTTCCCGGTGCCGGACGGTGATACCGGCACCAACATGACCCTGACCATGGGTGCGGTGCTCGCGGCGTTACGCGAGAAGAGTGGCGCCCACGCCGGGCAGCTGCTCGAAGCGGTCTCTGACGCGGCGATCGACGGCGCACGCGGCAACTCAGGCGCGCTCCTCGCGCAATTCTTCGTCGGTCTCGCCGAACGCGTCGGCACGATGCCGGCCCTGACCCTGCCCGTGCTCGCGGAAGGCGCCGCGAGTGGCGCGCGCTATGCGCGCGAAGCGTTGAGCGAACCGCGCGAGGGCACACTCATTACCGTGCTCGATGTGTTCGCGGCCGCGCTCGCGGACCTGATCCACTCGAATCCTTCGGCCGACTTCCCCACGATTTTTCATGACGTGCTGGCGCGCCTGCGCACCTCGCTCGAGCACACGCGCGATCAGCTCGAGGCGCTGATGAGCGCGAACGTGGTCGATGCGGGCGCGCAAGGCTTCGTCGAGCTGGTGCAGGGCATTTCGGACTACTTCGAAGGCAAGGCGCCGGCCGACGACGTGCCGATCGAGGTCGAGTACGACTCACAGGAGGCCGCCGGCGCGGAGATCGACCTCAAGGACCGCTTCTGCACCGAGTGCATCATTCACGGTGAAGCCATCGACCCGCGCCGGCTGCGCGAGGAGCTGGCGAAGCTCGGCAGTGGCGTCGTCGTCGCGGGTACCGCGCGCAAGGCCAAGGTGCACGTGCACGTCAACGAGCCGCGCGCCGTGTTCCGGATAGCGCGCGAGTTCGGCGAAGTGTCGGGCCAGAAGGCCGACGACATGCGCAAGCAACAGGACGCCGCGCATCACCGGCGTCGCAGCGGCGTGGCCGTGGTGGTCGACTCCGGCGCCGATATTCCCGAGGAGGAGCTCGAGCGGCTCGAGATCCACATGGTGCCGATGCGCGTGCACTTCGGTGAGCGCAGCTATCTCGACAAGGTCGCGATGCGGCCGGAGGAGTTCTACCGCGAGCTCGCGAGCAATCCGCAGCACCCGAAGACCTCGCAGCCGCCGCCGGGCGACTTCCGCCGGATCTTCGAATTCCTCGCCTCGCACTACGACAGCGTCGTTTCGATCAACGTCACCGCGCGCGTGAGCGGCACGCTCGCCGCGGCGCAGAACGCGGCGGAACGCGTGCGCGCGCACGGCAAGGTGATCGTGATCGACAGCCTGAACGCCTCGCTGGGGCAGGGATTGCTCGCAATGTATGCTGCAGAATGCGCCGAGGCCGGGATGAATGGGCAACAGGTCGCCGACGCAGTGCGTGCCCTGCTCCTGCGCACGCATACCTTCGGGCTGCTGCAAACCCTTGACTATGCGGTGCGCGGCGGCCGGGTGCCGAAGTTCGTCAAGGTGCTGGCGGACTGGCTGCACATCACGCCGATCATGTTGAACCAGCGCAACGGGCGGGTCGGCGCCGGCACGGTGATCTTCGGACGCAGCCGCCTGCGCTCGCGCTTCGCGCGCCTGATCCGCTCGCGCATGAGCGACGACACCGTGTACCGGGTCGCGGTCGGCCACGCCAATGCCGAGGAAGAGGGTCGCGCACTGCTCGAGGAAATCTGCGCGGATCGCAGTAACATTCGTGATAGATACGTAACGGCATTGGGTCCCGCGATCGGCGTGCACGGCGGACCCGGCATGCTGGTGGTCGCCATACAGGAATACACGCCTGCGCAGGGTTCGCCATGAAGACTCGCTACGACTTTCATACTCTCGATGTGTTCACGCAGACACGTTTCGGCGGCAATCCGCTCGCCGTGTTTCCCGAGGCAGACGGGCTCGACGCGCCCCTCATGCAACAAATCGCCGGCGAGATGAATCTCTCCGAGACCGTGTTCGTGTTGCCGCCAACCGACTCACGCGCGCTCTGCAAGGTGCGCATCTTCACGCCAAGGCGTGAGCTGCCCTTCGCAGGCCACCCGACCGTCGGCACGGGATATGTGCTGGCGACGCTCGGACGCATTCCGCTGCGCGAGGAGCGCAACACGGCCATCTTCGAGGAGAACGTGGGTCTCGTGCCGGTGGAGGTCAGAGCGCGCGACGGCAAGGCAGACTTCGTGCAGTTGTCGGTCGCGAAATTGCCGGAGTTCGGCCCGCCGCCGCCGGACCGCAACCAGCTCGCCGCGCTCCTGCATATTGCGGCCGAGGACATCCTGGACGGCGTCGACCGTCCGCAGGCGGTTTCCTGCGGCGTGCCATTCCTCTTCGTGCCGGTGCGCGATCGCAGCGTGCTGGCGCGTGCGACGCCGGATGTGGGTCGCTGGAAAGCGGGGCTAGGCGACTACTACGCGCGCGAGATTTTCGTGTTCTGCCGCGATCCGGAACTTACGGGATCGAATCTGCGTGCGCGCATGTTCGCTCCAGAGGCGGGAATCATCGAGGACCCGGCCACCGGCGGCGCGTGCGCGGCGTTCGGCGGCTATCTCGGCGTGCGCGCGACGCTGACCGACGGGCCGCTCCATTGGGTGGTCGAGCAGGGCTTCGAAATGAAGCGACCGAGCCTGCTGCACATCGAAGTCGACATGAAAGGCGGCAAGGTGGCAGGGGTGCGCGTCGGTGGACATTGCGTTCTCGTCAGCCAGGGGAACCTGAGGCTCGACTCATGAAAATCGAAACCCTGGCCATCCACGCGGGCCGCGAAGCCGATCCCGCAACCGGCGCGATCGTGCCGCCGATCCAGATGAGCACCACCTACGAGCGCGACGCCGACGGCGGCTACGCGCGCTCCTTCTCCTACACGCGGCCGGATAACCCGACGCGCCACGCGCTCGAGGCCTGCCTCGCGCAGCTCGAGGGCGGCAGCCATGCGGTGTGCTTTTCGTCCGGCGCGGCGGCCACGATGGCGGTGTTCAGCCTGTTGAACCCAGGCGATCACGTCCTCGCGCCGCTCGAGTGTTACTACGGGACGCGCCAGCTGCTGCGCGAATACCTGAGCCGCTCGGGCGTGACGAGCGACTTCATCGACATGTCGGACGCCGCGCAGCTCGAGGCGCGCGTGAAGCGCGAGACGCGGATGATCTGGGTGGAGACGCCGTGTAACCCGACCTTGAAGGTGACGGATCTCAGGGTAGCGGCGCGGTGCGCGCACTCTGTCGGCGCACTCCTCGCGGTCGACAACACGTTCCCGACGCCCATATTGCAAAGACCGCTGGAGCTCGGAGCCGATATCGTCATGCACAGCTCGACCAAGTACTTCGGCGGGCACAGCGATGTCATGGGTGGCGCGGTGATCGTGAGGGACGCCGCGCGGGCGGCCGCTCTGCATGCGTACCAGGCAGTCGGCGGCGCCGTGCCCTCGCCCTTCGATTGCTGGCTGCTCCGGCGCAGTCTCTCGACGCTCCCGATTCGCGTTCGCACGCAATCGGCCGCCGCGCTCGAGATTGCGCGCTTCCTGCGCCAGCACCCGAAGATCGAGCGCGTGTGCTATCCGGGGCTGGAGGACGACCCGGGTCATGCCGTCGCCGCGCGCCAGATGTCGGGCTTCGGCGCAATGCTCGGCGTGTGTGTGCGTGGCGATGCGCGCACCGCCATGGGGGTCTCGTCGCGCACGCGGGTCATCACCTGCGCCACGAGTCTCGGCGGCGTCGAAAGCCTTATGGAACATCGCGCCTCGATCGAAAGCGCCGATACCCTCACCCCGCAGAACCTGCTGCGGCTTTCGGTCGGGCTGGAGAATCCCGAGGACCTCATCGAGGACCTCGACCAGGCCCTGCGCGGCTAGCCCTGCGGCGGCCGGCGAGCCCGCCGATACCAAGTTTGAGAGGTGCGTGGTATACAGCCCCGGCCACTGCCCGCTAGATTTGCGGGCCGAAATCCATGGAGGATCGGTAATAAATGGAAATCTCCGCAGTGGTCCTCACCGTGCTGATCGTCGCCGCAACCATCCTCGGGTGGGTGGTTTCGCACGCCGTGGCGCAGCGTCGCTTCGATGCGCTGCTCGCCAGTCTGCGCGAGCGACTCGAGCAGTCGCAGCGCGAGCTCGACGAGCGCGTGCTGAGGATCAAGCAGCTCGAGACCCAGCAGCTGGTGCACGAGCGTGACGTCGACGGGCACAAGCGCCGCATCTCGGATCTCGAGCTCGAGATCGGCCGCCTGCGCATGCGCATCGTCGACATGGAGGCCCGCGGCGCACCGGCGGCGTAGAGTGCTGTCTGACTATTGCGGATCGGCGCCCTGCGCTGGATGCGAGGTCGGAATGGCAAGGATTGCAATCGCCCTGATCGTCACCCTCGGTGTCGCGGCCTGCGACCGATCCGGGACACTCTCACCCGGCGAAAAACCCGTGGCCAGGGACCTGACGATCGCGCAATTGCGCAACGCCGAGTACCCCTCGGAATGGACTCGCTCCGGCAAGGCCTACCTCGTCGATGGGCAGTACCGGGAAGCCGCGGCTCCGGGTGCCGCCACGGAAGTCGTGGTGAAGGCCACGACGTTCTACGCGGTCGGCGATCTCGACGGCGACGGCTCGGCCGATGCCGTGATCGTGCTGGAGAGCGATCCGGGGGGAAGCGGTGTGTTCTTCGACCTGGTACCGGTCCTGAACCGGCAGGGCGAACCGCAGGTGCTCACGCCACTGCCGCTCGGTGATCGCGTCGAGGTCAACGGCGTGACGCTCAAGGACGGGCTCGTGGATGTGCAGATTCTCAAGCACAGCCCCGACGATCCGCAGTGCTGCCCGAGCCTCGACGTGACCATGCGTTACCGGCTGGGCCCGAACGGCTTCATCAGCGAGGGTCAGGACCCGAGCCGCACCAGCGCCTCTCCGGACACGCGGAAGACCGTCCAGTCGTGGACGCCCACCGCGCCCATGCGCTCGTAGAACTCGATCGCGCGCTTGTTCCAATCGAGCACCGCCCATTCCATGCGGGCACAGCCGCGCTCGATGGCGAGCCGCGCCAGGTGCCGGAGCAACGCTTCACCGATCCCGTGCCCGCGGTACTCGGTACGCACGAACAGGTCTTCGAGATAGAGTCCCGCGCGTCCCTTGAACGTCGAGTAGTTGTGGAAGAACAGCGCGAACCCGACCGGGCTTCCGTTCACGCAGGCCAACATGCACTCCGCCACGGGTTTCGGGCCGAACAGGGACTCGTGCACCAGCGCCTCGGTCGCCACCACTTCGTGCAGCAGCTTCTCGTACTCGGCGAGCTCGCGGATCAGGGCGAGGATCACCCCGACATCGCCGACCGTCGCGGGACGGATCTGGGTCGTTGCGCTCACGGACTGAAATCGCTCCTCGCTCACTCTTCTCTCCATCGCTGCGCGACTTCGGCTACCATCTCGCGCAGCCGACGGGCGGCACTGATGCACATGACTATCCCGCTCGCTCCATGACAACGCAAGGCTGCCCCTCGCGCCGTGCCGGGTCCCCGTCTCTCCTGATTCTCGCGCTCGCGCCGGCGCTCGCCTGCGCCGGCACGATCTCCGGACACATCGCGTTCCCCGGCCGGGATGTGCCGGAAGCGACGGTCTATGCCTACAACCCCGACACGCAGACGCAGCTCAGCCAGTCGGTCCGGCGCGGCGAGGCGCGCTTCAGCTTCGATTTGCCCGCGGGGCGCTACTGGATCTTCGTGCGCCCCGAAGAGCCCGGCCTCGCGGGACTCTACGGCGCACACACGCAGTTCAGCGCCTGCCGGCACGCGGCGCCGCCGGGCGCTGCAACGGACTGCACCGACCACGCCATACGCACCGTGGATCTCGAGAGCCAAGGCGAGCTGAACAATATTGAAGTCGACGACTGGATGTTGTCGGACGAAGCCGCAGCGGAGCTCGACCGCGTCCTCGGCGGCGCGACGCCGGGCGACGAACGCTCGGAGCTCGGGCGGCCGCGCTTCTCGGAGTATCGAGTGCCCGCAGTGACTCTGCCCGCCGCGGTCACCGTCAACCCGGGACCGGAGGCGCACGTCGCGGACCGCGAGCAGCTCGAAGCGGCCGCGCATGCCGGGCACAACTTTGCCGGCACCTTCTCGCTGGCGCGGCTCGGCTGCGGGACCGATTGCGAAGCGGTTGCGATCATCGACCTGCGCAGCGGCGCCGTCGCTTACCCGGAGCAGCTCGCGCATATCTCGGGGTCGCTGCCGTGCCGCGCCGGGGGTGGCATCGCGTTCCGGGACGACAGCCGCTTGCTGGAATACACGCGCCGCGAGGGCGAAACGGCGGTCACGGATTACCTGCTCTGGGATCCCGCGCAACGGACGTTCTCGGTCATTGCGCAGTATCGGCGCAGTCTTGCGCGCTTTTGCGCGACGCCGACGGCCGCGCCGTAGACGGTCTTCTCACCGAGAGAGATTCCGCGCTGCTCAGGCCGGAGCGTGCGCCCGGCGGCGCTACTCGGCCACGTACCAGTGCTCGTCCACTTTCTCGAGCACGAAACGGTCGAAGGGCAGGCCCTGGCCGCGCAGGTCGTAGATCGCGCGCGCTCCATTCTGTTCGAAGGCGGGCGACATGCGCCGCGCCAGCTCCAACGCGGAGATGTAGGTCTCGCGCGTGTCCTCGTCGATCTTGCACTGCTCGATCAGCGTTTGCAGCGCCTTCGCCGAATGCATATCGCGGAAGTTGGGGCTCATGTGCTCGTTGAAGAAGCCGGCGCAGTCGCCGTTCTTGAGCGTGGTCTCCCCGTCATTGAGGAAGGCGACGATCTCGGGCGTGTTCTTGCCTTTCCCCGCGCCGCTGGTGCGATTCTCGGGCGCTGCCATCGCCGCATCGAGCCGCGCCTGGATGGCGTACGGGATCTGCACGCGCCAGTCCTTGCCGTAGCGGATCAGGCTGACGAGCGCCACGCGGCTGCGCTGATCGCTGTCCTCGGGCGGGGAGATGCGCGCCACGACATGACTCAGCTGCGAATTCTCCTCGACCGTGCCGAGCACTTTGATCTCGCCGACGCGTTCCGTGGGCAGACCGAGTCGGCGCGCGACTGTCACGAACAGGTTGTTGGGCGTCAGGCCGCGGATCTCATCCATGCTGGAGTTGCCGAAGAGGCGCTCGCGCGCCGCGTGGCTGCCGTGCGCCTGCTCGTCATCGAGCGCCTTGAGCAGGCGGTTGCGCAGGTCCTGCACTTCGCCGGGATGCAGGAATTCGAGCAGCGCCTCCGGTTGACCGGCTGCGGCGGCTTCGAGGTACGCCTTGGCGACCTTCTCCTGCGGACCCGCAGCGACCGAGAGCGTGGGGCACAGCAACGCGATGAACGCGAGGAGCCCGAGCGCGCGCAGGTGATCGAGTTGAACTCCGGGGGTCATCCATTTCTCCGTTGAACTGGGCGAGCGATTATTGGCGAGCCGCGCGCGCGGATGCAAAGCAGCCGCGGCGTACAATGCGCCGTCGCAACGTGCGGCGCCGCCGGGCAGAGCCTGCATGATGACGAAACTCTGGAACCTGCTGATGAAGGGCCTGGCCGCAGTGTTGCCGATCGGCCTGACGATCTATCTCGTCATCTGGCTCGGCACCAATACCGAAGCGGTATTGCGCGATCTCATCACGTTCGTGTTTCCGCGCGTGCACTACTGGCCGGGCCTCGGTCTCATCGTCGGCTTACTGCTGCTGCTCGGCGCGGGCCTCGTGGTCAACGCCTACGTGGTGCGCTGGTTCCTCGCGCAGTGGGACCAGTTCCTGGAACGCATCCCGCTGGTGAAGACGGTATATGGGGCACTGCGCGACCTGGTGAAGTTCCTTCCGTCCGAAGGCCGGCGCCGCGATCTCAAACGCGTGGTGGCGGCGAGCTTCGGGGAGGCACACCTCATCGGGTTCGTCACGCGCGAATCGGCGCCGGAGCTCGACTCGGTCGGCGGCAGCGAGATCGTCGGCGTCTATTTTCCGATGAGCTACCAGATCGGCGGCTATACGCTCTACCTGCCGCGCGAGCGGCTCACCCCGCTCGACATCGGTGTCGAGGAGGCGATGCGCCTGGTGCTGACCGGCGGGATGTCGGCGGGCGGCGAGAGCGCGGCGCGTCCGCTCGCGAGTGCATGAACCTTGAGCTCGACGCTGATCGGGTAGTGGTCCGAGCCGAGGTACCCACCGACGCTGAAGCCGCTCGCCTCGACGTCCGCATTGGTCAGGCAGTGATCGATCTGGATGTGCAAGGGCCACACGAGCGAGGGCCACGTGCCCTGCAATCCCATGCCATCCGCGCAACTGCGCAGGCCGCCATCACGCAAGAGGTGCTGAAAGCGCGGCGAATACGGGGTAACGTTGAGGTCGCCGACGATGGCGAAGGCGCCGCGATGCCCGCGGGCGAGCCGCGTCAGCGTCGCAAGCTGCGCGTTCTGAACCGCAGCGTGGCCCGGGCCGAGCGGCCATGAGAGGTGCGTGGCGATGAAGGTGATCGGTCCGCCGGCGTCGGGCAACGTGAACTGAAGCGAGGACACACCGTTACCACCGAGGTCGAGGACCTGACTTTCGAGCGGCACGCGGCGGCTCAGCACCGCGAGGCCCGAGACGTCGTCGCCCACGTTCACCCAGCGGAATGGGTAATCCCGCGCGAGCTCATCGAGCGCCGGCTTCCAGGCCTGCGTCACCTCGATCAACACCACCACGTCGGGCGCCTCGCTGCGCACGAACTGCACCATGCGCTGGTACTGCGAGCTGTGCTTGAACACGTTGAAGGACACGACCTTGATGGCCGCGCCCGAGGCGGCGGGCGCCGCGACCGCGGATCGCACGAACTGCGGAATGATCGGTGGCAGGTTGGCGAGCGTCGCGAGGACACTGAGCGCGACGAGTGCGGGGCGTTTCAGGGCCCCCAGCGCCAGCGCCAGGCAGGCACCCAGCACGCAATACTGGACACGGAAGTGGGCAAAGAGATCGAAGAGCCAGGACCAGGCTCCGGCATAGCCGAGGAGCGTCGACAGCGCCAGGATCATAAGCAGCGCGATACAGGCCTGCTCGAAGCGCTTGCGTGCCGTTACGCCATTCATGCGGAGCGAGCGGTACTCATGTCACAGAATCGCTCTGACGCAGTGCAGCATGCGTTGTGTCACCAGCCAGAGCCCGTATCGTATGCCCGTCGGCGCGCCGCAGGACCACGAGCGCATCGCGGAACTGGGTGCGCAATCGCAGGACGCTAGACACCCGTGCAAAGCCGGCCGACTCCAACGACTGAAGATCCTGGGATCGCCCAGGTCGCCGCACAACTGTCGGCGGCCGGGCAGTCGATCGACGTCCTGGCGCTGACTGCAGACGCGGCGCTGCTCGCGATCCTGCGCGAGGCCGCGGGCTCGCGTCGCGTGATCGACGCGCAGACCCCCGAGCAGATCGGCGAGTTGATGATGGCCGGCAAGGTCGGCGTCGTGGTCATCGACACGCTCGCGACCGGTGAAGACTCGGATGCTTTCTGCGAGCAGTTGCGCGCGCAGTTCCCGGATCTCGTACTGATCGTCACCGGAACGACCGACGACCAGACGCAGCTCATCAAGCAGATCACTTCCGGCGACATCTACCGCTTCCTGCACAAGCCCGTGTCACCGCCGCGTGCGCGGCAATTCCTCGAGGCGGGTATCCGCCGGCACATGGAAGGCCGCACGTTCACGCCGGCCGACATGGCGCCGCCGCCGCGGCGCGGCCTGGTGCCGACGGTGTTCGTGGCGATCGCGCTCGTGATCATCGGGGCGACGGCCGCCGCCTACTATTTCCTCAGCCGGCCCTCGCATCCCGTCGCGGCGAAGCCCGCGGAGCCTCCCGCAGCCACGGCGCCGGCTTCGAGTGCGAACACCGCGAAGCCAGCCGCATCCAGCCAGGCCCAGCCTCCAGCCGCGACGCAGCCCGCACAGCCCGCGCCGGCCCCTGCTGAACCATCGGTTAGGACAGCGGGCAAGGTCGCGACCGCACCGGCGCCCGCGGACGACCGCAGCGCCACGCTGGCTGCCGCCGCAGCGGCGTTGAATGCCGGACGCCTGATCGCTCCTGCGGGCGGCAGCGCCGCGGATCTCTATCGTCGCGTGCTCAGCGCACACCCGAACGACCCGGAGGCGGAAGCCGGCCTCGACAAGATCGCCGATCAGCTCCTCACCAGCGCCGAGACCGCGATGCTCGAGGAACGCGTCGACGACGCCGCGCGCGCCATTGAGGATGCGCGCACCGTACGGCCCAACAACATGCGGCTCGCGTTTCTCAGCGCGCAACTCGGCAAGGAACGCGAGCGTCGCCTCATCGCGCTGGCCCGCCAGGCCGCGGAGAGTGGCAATTACGCGCGCGCGCAGAGTTACCTCGATCGCGCGGCGCAGGATCAGAAGACCGTCTCGCCGTTGCTGGCGCAGGCGCGGCGCGAAATCGCCCAGCATCGCGTCGGCACGAACGCCGACAACCTGCTCAAGAAGGCCAACGACCGCCTGCAGGCGAACCAGCTGATCGCGCCGGAAGGCGACAGCGCGGAGACCTATATCCTCGCTGCGCTCGCCGCCGATCCTGCGAACGTCACCGCGCAGCAGGCGCGGCGCGCGCTCGCCGACCAGACGCTGGCGAAAGCGCGGCAATCGATCGACGCAGGGGACCTGGCCGCCGCGCAGCAATGGCTGACTCACGCCGACAATCTCGGCGCCAACGTGCGCAACGCCCAGCGCGATCTCGACAAGGCGCGCCAGACAAGCACGCGTGCCGCGCAGCAGGCGCAGCTCGCGGCGCGACTCGATGAACGCATCGTGCAGGGCAGGTTGATTGCACCGGAGCGCGATAGCGCGGCGTACTACTGGCGCGAACTGCGCGCGGCCGATCCGCAGAACGCGCGCCTTGCGCCCGGCCTGCAAAGCATCGGCACCGGGCTCGTGCAGCAGTCACAGGCGAGTCTCGGCAAGGGCGACCTTCCTGCCGCGCAGAGCGCCGTCGACGAAGCCAAGGCGCTAGGCTTCTCCTCCGCGGCGCTCACGGCGCAGGAATCGCAGATTGCGACGACACGCGAACGCGCGAGCTTCATGAACAACGTGATCGATGCCGCGACGCTCGCGCGCGACAAGTACGTCGCGCCGCGTTACCCGGATGCGGCGCAGCGCAAGGGCACCTCGGGCTGGGTGGAGCTCGAATTCACGGTGGCGGCGAATGGCGCCGTGAAGGATGCCGAGGTGTTTCGCGCCGATCCTCCCGGCACCTTCAATGACGCGGCGCTCAAGGCCGTAACGCAGTGGCGTTACCGTCCGATCGTGCGCAACGGCCAGGCGGTCGAGCAACGCGCACGCCTGAGGATGCGGTTCACCCTCGAGCAGTGAGCGCCGCAGCCGGCAGCCGCCGTCGATTGCCGCGAGCTACAGCCGTCCGCTATTGATGTAATTCACGACGCGACGCCGGTAGGCGCGGCCCGAGGTGAATTTCGAGCCGTTGGCGAGCGTGACTTCGTAGTCGCCGTAGAGCTGGCGCGCCATTTCGCGGATGTGGCGCGTGTTGATGATCACCGAGCGGTGGATGCGCAGGAACATCGCCGGATCGAGCATCGATTCCGCCTGCTGCATGCCGCAACGAAGCAGGTACCGATCGCTCCCGACGTGCAGCGTGATGTAATTGCGGCTCGCCTCGACCGCATGCACGTCGCCCGGGTCGACGAAGATGTAGCGGTCATTTTTCTCCGCGACGATGCGCTTCGGACCGACGCCCGGCACCGCGCCCTGCATGTTGCCGAGGATCTGGCGCACGGCGGCCTGGACCTGCGCGCGGACATCGTTGCCCGCGGGGCTCGATAAGCGTGAGCGTGCGCGCTCGACCGCGGCATGAAAGCGCTCGCGATCGAAGGGTTTCAGCAGGTAGTCCACCGCGTTGAGCTCGAAGGCATCCACGGCGTATTGATCGTAGGCGGTGACGAAGATCACCAGCGGCATCTGTTCGCGGCCGATCTTCTCGATCACCTCGAGGCCGTTGACGCGTCGCATCTGCACGTCGAGGAACACGAGGTCGGGGTGCAGCGCCGCGATGCGCTTCACCGCTTCGGCGCCATAGCGACACTCGCCGATGACCTCGAGGTCGCCCTCGAGCGCGCAGTAATCCTTGAGCGTCTGGCGCGCGATGGGCTCATCGTCGACGATCAGCGTGCGGATGGTGTTCGCGGTGGTCATTCGGCAACCCCCTCCCGGAACGGAATGCGCAGCATCGCGAGGAACCCGCCCTCGGGCGGCGCGCTGAATTCGAAGGTGAAGTTCGACCCGTAGAGCGCACGCAGGCGCTCGCGGGTGTTGCCGGTGCCGATGTGTGCTCCCGAGCCCTCGCCTTCCGCTTCACGGCTCCCGGTATTGTGCACGCTGAGCTCGAGCCAGCGTTCCAGCCGGCGTGACTCGATCACCTGGCGCGCGTCGATGGTCACGGTGACGCGTTCCTCGTCCTCGGCGGCGCCGTGCACGACCGCGTTCTCCGCCAGCGGCTGCAGGATCAGGCTCGGCACCATCGCATCCTGCACGGCGGCATCGACGCGGATGGTGAAGCGCAGCCGGTCCGGGAAGCGCAGCTGCTGGATCTCGAGGTAATTGCGCACGAAGTCGATCTCGCGCGCGAGCGGCACCAGATCGGCGCCGCTGTCGCGCAAGGTTCGGCGCAACAGGTCGCCGAGCCGCACGATGATCTGGCGCGCCACGGCCGGGCGCGTATCGATGAGCCCGCTCACCGAGTGCAGCGTGTTGAACAGGAAGTGCGGATGCAGCTGCATGCGCAGCGCGTGCAGGCGGGCGCGCAGGCTCTCATGCTCGAGCTGTGCGAGACGCAGGCGGTGATTGCGCAGATCGAGGTACGTGCGCACGCCGAGGATCAGGATCAGGCCGAACCAGTAGGAGATGAAGAAATCCGGCACGCTCACCAGCAGGATCCCGGAGCGCAGCCATTCCGTGACCTGTTCCTGCACCGCGCCGTCGCCCGACAACATCGTCGGCAGCCACTTGAGCTGCGGCTCGGTGAGATCGATGCTCAAGGTGAGCACCGGTGTCGCAAGCAGGGCGAAGGTGCTCGCCAGCGCGACATGACCGAGTGCCGCGAGCCAGCGATTGCGCTCCGGCCAGCCGATGGCGAGTGCCAGGCGGTAGAAGACAATAAGAATGAAGAACAGGATCACGTGCTGGAGCGTGCGCTCCAGGGGCTCGGCGATCTGCACATCGGGAATCGCCGCGACACGCACCGCGTAACCCAGCACGCGCGTCGCCGTCATGACCATCCAGAAGGGGATCGTGGTCCAGAGGATGACCGGCCAGATTCCCTGCGCGGGTTCAGCGAGCGCGGCGCCGCGTGATGCGGGGGGCGCTTCGGGCTGCGGCACCGGTGGGGTGGCGGGGCGCGCACCGCTTGCGGCCGGTTCCACCGGCGCTACGGGAATCGGCCTGACTTCTGCGCTCATCTTGCAGGAACCCGGCTCAGGCGTATCCGCGGACGCCGCGACGCCGCGTACAAATTGGCTTCAATGGGGTATCACTCAAGCCAACCTCTTGCAGGAGGACTCGGCGTCGCAGCGTCCTCGGATACTTCTTGATGGATGCCGCCGAGGAAAGATTGGTTGCATGGCTTGCGCAAAAAGTTCCACCGGACTGAAGCCTGAGGTTCCTGCGTGACGACTCAACCGTTTCGGGACGAGATGCCATGAAAACGGGACCAACCGGCGCGCGAGCGCGCTGATCAACTTGCGACGGTCTCTCGTGCAGAGGTGAATGCGGGGTTATTTTCCTGGCGTCGCGCCGCTGAATAGGCCGCGAATCCCCACAGGGCGGCGATCCCCGCGCCCGCCCAGGCGATGCCCGTCGTGGCCAGTCCCAGCCACACCAGCAGCGCGTGCGCCGAGCCGCTCAATGCGTCTCCGGCCCGGTAGACGACGGTATCGATGAAGTTCTTTGCCTTGTACTTGGTATCCCGCGGCACCGTTGAGAACAGCATCTCCCGGCACGGGCGCATGACCGCATATTCGCCGACACGCCGGATGATCATCACGGCGACGAGCACGCTGAGGAACGGGCTGAGAGCGAGCCACGTGAACCCCGCCACCATCACGATCGGCACCGAGACCATCATCACCACCAGGCCGAGGCGCGAAACCAGGTGCCCCAGGGCGACGAGCTGGATCACGATCGTGATGAACTGCACCCACACATCGATGGTGCTGAAGAACGCAGTCTGCTGATCCGGGTCCGGAATGGCCTTGGAAACCAGGTCCGCCTGCTCGAGGTACAGGAATGTGCTGACCCAGGTGAGGAGGAAAACGAACAGCGCGATGCCGAACAGGTACGGGCTGCCGAACACCTGGTAAATGCCGGAGAAAGGATTGCCGCCGACCGGCCGGTCGACATCGACGCGGTCTGCGGCCGCCGAAACATTCACCGAGGCCTGCCAGCGCGTCAGGTAGCGCACGAACACCAGGGACACGGCGAGGAATGCCGCCGCGACGAGCAGCAGGTTGATACGCCCGATCGGCACGGCGAGGAACTTCGCGAGCGCCGGTCCCACGATTCCGCCGGCACTGATTCCCGCGGCGATGAACCCGAACATGCGTCGCGCCTGGTCGCGGGTAAAGATGTCGACGCAGAAACTCCAGAAGACCGACAGCACGAACAGGTTGAATACCGAAAGCCAGATGAAGAAGGCGCGCGCGATCCACGCGTGATCTTCCTGCAGGTTGAACCAGGCGTAGAACGCCAGCATGTTGAGGACGAAGAACGCGTACACCCAGGGCAGGAACGTCGTGCGCCGGTAGCGCGAGGCCACGAAACCATAGATCGGCTGCAGCACCAGCATCGCGACCAGGGTTCCCCAGAACAGGATCGGCAGGTTCGCCACTCCCGAGGTGATGCCCATGGTCTCGCGCACCGGGCGCAGGACCGAGTAGCTGGTCCAAACGCAGAACACGAACGCAAACGCCGCCAGCATCGCGCCCACTTCGCGGCGCTCGACCGAAAAGACCCGCATCAGGAAAGCGCGCATGTCAGAGGCCGGCCACGTACGCGGCCATGCGCTCACGCATCTTGTCGTCGGGCATGCGGCCGATCCCGCCAGTGACGTTGCTGCGCATGTGATTGGGATTGGCGGTGGCGGGAATCACGCAGGTGACCGCCGGGTGGCTGACGATGTACTTGAGGAAGAACTGTCCCCAGCTGGTGCAGTCGATCTCCGCAGCCCACCCCGGCAGCTCCTTGCCGCGAGTGCGCGAGAACAACGCACCGTCTTCGAACGGACGATTGATCAGCGTTGCCACCTTGTGCTCCGCCGCGAGCGGCAGCAGCCGCTGCTCCGCGTTGCGCGTCGCGATCGAGTAGTTGAACTGCACGAAGTCGAGCGGCTCCTTGCGGATCAGGTCTTCGAGGTCCGCTTGTGCGGCGACGGTGTAATGCGTGACGCCGACGTAGCGCACCTTGCCCTGTTGCTTGAGCGCACGCAGGTTCGCGAGCTGCGTCTGCAGGTCGAGCAGGTTGTGGACCTGCACCAGGTCGAGCTTGTGCACCTTGAGCAGGCGCATGGAATTCTCGATCTGCTGCAAGCCCTGGTCCTTGCCGCGCGTCCACACCTTGGTGGCGATGAACATCTTCGGCCGCGCGTCGAGCGATTGGATGAGGTCCCCCGAGACCGCCTCGGCGCGACCGTACATCGGCGAGGTGTCGAGCAGCTCGCCGCCGGCGCCGGTCAGGATGTTGAGCACCGCCATGAGAGGCTGGCGCTCCTCGCTCCCGCCGCCGACGTCGAACACCCCCGACGTGCCGAGGCCGATGACCGGAATCTCTTCGCCGGTCGAGGGAATCTTGCGCTTCAACATGGTGTTCTCCGCGGCGGACAGCGCTTTCGGCGCCCACGCGGCCATTGCCGCTCCGGCGGTCATCGCCTTGCAGAACTCGCGACGTGACTTTCCGTGCAGGCGCATCTGCGCTCCTTGAGTCCCTGTATGACGACTTCAGGCTGATTGCGTTCCGCGACGTCGGCGCGCAAGCGAGCCGAGTGCGGCGCCACCAGCAAGGAGCGACAGGATATCGATCACACCCCCGCCCCCGCCACCTCCACCGGATGGGGGCGGCGGCGCATCATTGTCCGTGATGCTGACGGTGAATGCGCCGCCATCGGGGGTCGCGCCGCCGGTGAAATTGCTGAGCGTGATCGTGAGCTGCTCGGTACTTTCCTGTACCGCGTCTTCGACAGCGGCCAGGGGAATCACACGTTGGCTGTCATCACCGGGGCCCCACGTCAGCGTGCCGCTGTGGCTGACGTAGTCCGAACCGGCAGCAGCGCTGCCGTCGGACATCGCGTAGTCGACGCTGACCTCGCCCAGGTTGCCGCCACTGCGGCGCACCCACACCGGGCCGCCGGCGCCCTCCACGAACACAACAGATGTACCCACGAAGCCGAGGCGTCCCGGGCTCGCATCGAGCGCGCGGGTGTTATCGCGCAGCACGAAGAGGCCGTTGTCGATATCGCTGATCAGGATGTTGCCCGAGGGCAGGAAAGGATAGACGCCCCACGCCCCATCCGTGCCCGCGACGTTCTCGGGTGGCGACAGGAAGGTGTCGAGGTTTCCTACCTCGCGCAGCTGTTCCGGCTGCGTGATGTCCATGATCACCAGCCCGCGCCGGTAGTGCGACACGTAGTCGCGGTTGCCTTTCACGTAGCCGTTGTGATCGGTGGTCGAGTCGGGACCGAAGTACGAGGTCACGATGCGCGGCGTGCGCAGGTCGCCGATATCGAGCGTGTAGATCTGCGTGTGAAAGCCGATGCGCAGCTCGTCGAGCTCATCGTGCACGAAGACGAAACGCTGGTCCTCGGTCGGCCAGCCGGAATGCGTGTAGCGGGCGTCCGCGTAGCCGGTGGAGCTGAGCCGCACGGGCTGCGCCTTGTCGGTGACGTCCCACAGATCCACCGTGGTCTCGTTGAAATCGACCAGTACCTGGCACGGGTTGTGGCCCTGGCTGCACTGTGTCGTGCGGTTGTCGGTGAGATAGAGCGTGGTCGAGTCGTGCATGTACCCGGTGCCGGCGGGCGCCACGGTGACCAGCTGTGGCGTGACCGGATCGGCGAGCGAATAGATGCGGAACGCCCCGCTCGCGAGATTCGAACCCGCGATGAACAGAAACGATTCGCGACCTGCATGCGTCACGTTGCTCGCATAGTCGACGTTGGAAATGTGCAGCGTGTGCGAGGTCTGGAAATCGCGCAGCGTATTGGCGAGCTGCACGCGGTTCGGGAGATTCGACAGGTCGATGATCTGCAGTCCGCCGCCCGCGGCCTCGGTCGTGATGTAGGCGTAGGCGCGATGGTGGTTCAGCGCCGGATCGAAGAACTGGTACACCTTCACTTCGCGCCACAGGCTGCTGTTGCCCGGCACCGAGCCCACTTCGCGCGGGTTCACGGGATCGGTGACGTCGATCACTACGGTCGCATTCGACACGCCGACCACCGCGTATTCGCGGTTGTCGTCGAGGTCGACGAAGCCCCACAGGTTGCTCATGCTGCCCGGGCGCGTGGACAGGTCCGCGAGCCGCACCTGGGCGAGCAGGTCGACGTTGTGGCACGGAAAGGAGCCGGCGAGCCCCTGCACGCAGTTCGCCGCCGTCTGCTGCGTGGCCAGCGCGGACGCCCAGCGGGTCGTGTCGGTGAGTGCCCGCGATGCGCCGGCGCGTTGCGCCACCGGGTCCACCATCAGGCTCAGGCCTCGCGTCAGGAGCCGGTCCCGCTCGCCCGCCGGCAGACCGTAGACGATCGTGCGACTGCGCTCGAGGTCCTGGTGCTTGAATTCGTCATCGGTGCTGAAGCCGCCGAGCACACCGCTCTTGCCGTGCAGCAGATCGTCGGCATCGATGCCTTCGATGGAATAGATGCCGGCGGCTACCTTGACCGTGCCGCCCGGAGGAATCTGCGTGAGCGCGTACGCGATCGTGCGGCAGGGCTGGTGCGGGTGATCGCAGTCGCCCTGATCCACACCGTTCGTCGCGACGAAACGCGTGCCGACGAGGTCGTCATGGGAAAAACTCGAGCTGCTGATCAACGCCAGCAGCGCCGCGAGGGATACCGGGCGCGCGATACGCATTAAGTCACCCCGCCGCTGGGTGCAATACGAGGGCCCGGATTCTACCGCATGCCCTTACTGGTTGATTCCCAGCTGCCCCATCACGAAGGCGTATTTCATCGCCGTCTCCTGGTAACGCCGGAAGCGGCCGGAACGCCCGCCGTGTCCGGCTTCCATGTTGGTCCGGAGCAGGAGCGGGTGCTGGTCGGTCTTGTTGGCACGCAGCTTCGCAACCCACTTGGCCGGCTCGAAGTACTGCACCTGGCTGTCCCAGAGACCGGTGGTCACCAGCATCGCGGGATAGGCGCGCGGCGCGACCTGGTCGTACGGCGAGTACGAGAGCATGTAGTCGTAGTACTCGGACTCGCGCGGATCGCCCCATTCGTCGTATTCGCCGGTCGTGAGCGGAATCGACTCATCGAGCATGGTCGTCACGACATCGACGAACGGCACGTCAGCGATGATCACGCGATAGCGATCCGGCGCCATGTTGGCGATCGCTCCCATCAGCAGCCCGCCCGCGCTGCCACCGTGCGCGATCACCTTGTCGCGCGCGCCCCAGTGCTCGGCCACGAGGTAGTCCGTGACGTCGATGAAATCGGTGAAGGTATTCTTCTTGTTGAGCAGGTGCCCGGCGTCGTACCAGCGGCGCCCGAGCTCCTGGCCGCCGCGAACGTGCGCGATCGCGACCACGAAGCCGCGGTCCAGCAGGCTCACCCAGCTCGGCGAGAAGTTCGGGTCCGTCGAAATGCCGTAGGAACCGTAGGCATACTGGAAGATCGGCGCGCTGCCGTCGCGCTTGAATCCCGTGCGATACACGACCGAGATTGGCACCTGCGCGCCGTCGCGCGCGCTCGCATGCAGGTACTCGGTGCGGTAGTTCGCCGGATCGAAGGGCGGCGGCACCGGGTCCCGCTTGAGAAGCGTGCGCGTGCCAGTGGGCATGTCGTAGTCGTACGTGGTGAGCGGGGTCGTGAGCGAGGTGTAGGTGTAACGCAGGAGATTCGAATCGATCTCCGGGTTGGCGCCGAACATCGCCGTGTAGGCGGCTTCGTCGGCATCGATCAGTCGGTCCGCGCCGCCGGCCCAGGGCTTGATGCGGATCTTGCGCAGGCCGCCGGAGCGCTCGGCCACCGCGAGGAAATCCTGGAACACCTCGAAGTCGTGGATGAAGGCATCATCGCGATGGGCGATCACGTCACGCCACCGGCTGCGATCGCCGGCCGAGGCGATGGCCGCGCGCATGATGCGGAAGTTCGGCGCCTGCCAGTTGGTGCGGATGATGAAATCCTCGCCCAGGTCATCGACCGAGTATTCGTGATCACGCTCGCGCGCCAGCACGACCTTGAACTTGAGCTGCGGATCGTCGGTGCGCGCGTACCACCATTCCGAGGACACCGTGCTTTCCGTGCCGATGAATAGATAGCGTCCCGACTTCGATTCGCTGATCTGCGTGTAGAAGGTGGTGTCCGCCTGCTCCCAGACGATCGGGTCGTCCTTTACGTTCGTGCCGAGCGTGTGACGGCGCACGCGAAAGCCGAGCAGGGTCACCGGATCCTTCTCGACGTAGAGGATCGACTTGTTGTCGCCCGCCCAGACGATGCCCGGATCCGCGTTCTCGATCGTGTCAGGGAGCAACGTGCCCGAGGCGAGGTCCTTCACACGCAACACGTACTGCCGCCGCCCGACGCTGTCTGCGGCGAACGCCAGCAAGCCATTGTCGTAGCTCGGCACGTGGCTGCCGACATTGAAATAATCGTGACCCTGCGCCAGCTGGTTGACGTCGAGCAGCACTTCCTCCGGCGCATCGGGTGCGTCGCGGCGCCGCGCATAGATCGGGTACTCGCTCCCGGCCTTGAGGCGCGTGACGTACCAGTAGCCGCGCTTGCGATAGGGCACGCTCACATCGTCCTGCGGAATGCGCGCGACGATTTCCTGGTAGATCTTCTGCCGCAGTGGCTCGGAGGACTTGAGGAACGCGTCGGTGTAGGCGTTTTCGGCGTTGAGGTAGCCGAGGACTTTCGGGTCGAGGCGCGTGTCGTCGCGCAACCAGTAGTACGGATCGAGGCGCGTGCCGTTGGGAGAAGTGACCGGTTGCGGTCGCGCTTCAGCGATCGGCGGTGCCGGCGCCCTGGAGCTCTCAGTCATGGCGGCGGACCTGCGCGCGGTTGCCGACGTGCAGGCGCCGATCGCCAGCACACACCAGGCGGTCAGGGCCCCGACCGCAACGGATCGCAGATGACGCATTCATTCTCCTTCTTTGCACCGGGCTCACGGGAAGCTAGCCGCCGCGCAGGCGGCGAATCAGGTTCTGTCCCCACGAGAAGCGTGCGCACCACAGCAGCACGCTCCACGACAGGCGCTGTGAAAACCGGAAGCGCGCCAGCGGCAGCGCACGATCGTAGATCTTCGCTGCCTCATGGATCTGCACAGAGCGCGCCGCCACGCGGTAGTTCACCTCTCCCGAGCGTACGCTGAATCCTCCGTTCGACGGCGCATCATCCACGCTCACGCCTTCCAGCCGCGCCGGAAGGTTGTGGCTCGACACGCCCGCGAACAGCAATGCGAGCGCAGCGCCTTCGCGACCCGCCCGGCGCTCCATGCGCAGCACGCCAGCGTGCGCGCCGGATTCGATGTCGAATCGCCCGGGAAATTGCTGCTGCATGAATTGACCGCCACTGCCGGCTGGCGCGCCATTGTCTCCGAGCGCATGGGTGCTGTCGCGCGTTTCTGCTATCCTGCGCGCCCTTTTTCGTCCCCATGCGCCATGGACACCGCGGTCAGCACCCCGTCGCGAGTCACGAGCGTGCTGCCCGCGCGGCGGCTCGACGTCGCGGGTCGTGCGCACGTCGATTACCACGCGGTGCTCGCACTCGCGTGGCCGTTCGTGCTCAACAGTTCGGTGCAGGCGATCCTCAACCTCACCGACACCTGGTTCATCGGGCGGATCTCCACGCAGGCGCTGGCGGCCATTGGCGCGGTCTACTGGCTGGTGCTGGTGTTCGTGCTGCTGCTCGGCGGCGTCGGGATCGCGGTGCAGACGCTGGTCGCGCAAGCGAACGGCGGGCACCGCTGGCGTCGCGCGGCGCAGGCGGAATGGACCGCGCAGTGGGGCGCGTTACTCACCGTGCCGTTGTTCTTCGCCGCGGCATGGGCCGGCCCCTTGATGCTGCATCCCTTCGCGCTCGAGCCCGCCGTTGAGCAACAAGCGCTCGCCTTCTGGGTGCCGCGCATGATGGGTGCCCCGATCGGCGTCGCGCTGTGGGCGGTGCTCGGGTTCTTCAACGGCATCGCGCGACCGCGCGTCACGCTGTCGATCACCTTGCTGGTTGCGGTGCTCAACGCAGTGTTCAACCAGGTATTCATCTTCGAGTTGCACATGGGCGTCGCGGGCTCGGCGTGGGCGACGAACGTCGCGCAATTGAGCGGCTGGCTCGTGGCGCTGAGCCTGTTTCTCGGCGCGCGCACCAACGCGCGCTTTCACTCGCGACTGATGTGGCGCTTGCACCCGGGCCGGCTGCTGCGCCAGTTCCTGCTCGGTTTCCCGATGGGCCTGCTCTACGCGGCGGACCTGCTCGGCATCGCGCTGTTCCAGATCATGACCGTGCGCCTCGGGAGCGTGGACGGCGCCGCGACGCAGATCGTGATGATGATGACCTCGATCGCCTACCTGCCCGCGGTGGGCTTCGCGATGACCGGCACGACGCTCGTCGGGCACTCGATCGGCGCCGGCGACAAGGAATGGGCGATGCGGCTCGGCAACGCGACCATCAAGCTGTGCGTCGGCTACATGGCGCTGATCGGCGTGTTTCTCGCGGTCGCGGGACCCTGGCTCCTGCCGTGGTTCGTGAGCCCGGCGGACACCCATGCCGCCGACGTCGTGGCGCTGGGTCGGACGCTGGTCTGGATCGCAGCGGGCTACCAGGTCTTCGACGGGCTGAATCTCGGCAGCGGGCTCGCCTTGCGCGGCGCGGGCGATGCGACGGTCCCGGCCGCGATGGTGATCGTGCTGTCGTGGTTCGTATTCGTGCCCACGGCGCACGCACTCGCGTTCGCCCCCGGCCAGGGCTACGTGCACTTCCTGCCGCAATTCGGGCTGGGCGCGGTCGGCGGCTGGCTGGCGGCGCTCCTTTATGTCTTCGGGCTCGGCACCATGCTCTTCATCCGCTGGCGTTCGGCCGCCTGGAAGAAGATCCGGCTCTAGCCGGCGAGCTGCAGTACCGCCAACAAGCCGACGATCGTGGTCACCACGAAATACGGCAGCGCCATCCACACCATGCGCAGGTAGGAGAGCCGGATCAGCGGGGCGAGCGAGGAACTCAGCAGGAACAGGAACGCCGCCTGGCCGTTGGGGGTCGCGATGCTGGGAATGTTGACGCCCGCATTGAGCGCGATCGCCAGCGCCTCGAACTGCTCGCGCGTCAGCGCTCCAGCGGCAAACGGCCGCTCGATCTCGTGGATGAAGAGCGTCGCCACGAACACGTTGTCGCTGATGCTGGAGAGCGCACCGTTGGCGAGATAGAACATCGCCAGTCGCTCGCGCCCTTCGAGCGCCAGCACGTGCTCCATGACCGGCGCGAACAGGTTCTGCACGTTGATCAGCGAGACGATCGCGAAGAACACGACGATCAGCGCTGTGAAGGGCAGTGCATCGCGAAACGCCTCGCCGAGACGCTGTTCCTCGATGACACCGCTGAAGGCCGTGACCAGCACCAGCACCAGCAGGCCGATGAGGCCGATCTGCGCGACATGGAAGGCGAGCGCCGCCACCATCACGAGTCCCGCCAGTCCCTGCACCCAGAGCCGCCAGCGTTGAGCGGCACTGCGCCGGGCTGCTTCGTTCCTAGACCACGCCACGAGAGCCTCGCGTGCGGCGTCGGGCAGCAGTGCCCCGTATCCGAACCATTGCAGCCGTTCGAGCAGCAGGCTGAGCGCGAGACCCGAAATCAACACGGGAATCGAGACGGGCGCCACCTTGAGAAAGAACTCGGCGAAGTCCCAGCCGGCCCGTTCTCCCACGAGCAGGTTCTGCGGCTCCCCGACCAGGGTGCAGACGCCGCCGAGCGCCGTCCCCACGGCGGCATGCATCATGAGACCGCGCAGAAAAGCGCGGAACGTTTCCAGGTCTTGTGTGGATGAGGCGGCGACGGACGCATCGGTCGCGGGCGCGGCATCCGCTGCCTGCGTTGCGCCGTCGGCAACGCCCCGGTACACCCAGTAGAAGCCGGCCCCAACGGCGATCACCACGGCGAGCACCGTGAGCGCATCGAGAAAGGCCGAGAGCACCGCGGTGACGCCACAGAACAGCAGTGCGAGCAGCGCCTTGGAACGCACCGCCAGCAGCAGGCGGGTGAAGGTGGCGAGCAGCACATCGCGCATGAAGTAGACCGCGGCCAGCATGAAGATCAGCAGCAGGATCACCGGGAAGCCGCGCACGACTTCCGCGTAAACGTGCGCCGCATCCGTCATCCCCATCAGCACTGCTTCCAGCGCGAGCAACCCGCCGGGCTGCAGTGGATAGCAGTGGAGCGTCATGGCGAGAATGAAGATGAACTCGAGCAGCACCAGCCAGCCCGCCACGGTGGCACCGAGACTCAGCAGCGCGAGCGGATTGAGCAGCAGGAACAGCAAGACCGTGAGCTTGTACCAGCGCGGCGCGGCGCCGAGGAACGCCTCGAAGATCAGCGCGGGTTTCACGGCTGCGGCGTCCGACGCGCGAAGGTAATCACCACCGGCACCAGCGAGACCGCGATGATCAGCAGCGTCACGACCCCGAAGTTGTTACGCACCAGCGGAATGTTCCCGAACAGGTAGCCGCCGAAGATGAACAGGGCCACCCACGCGATGCCACCGATACAGTTGTGCAACTGGAAGCGCGTGTAGCGCATGTGGCCGATGCCGGCGACGAACGGCGCGCAGGTGCGAATGATGGGCACGAAGCGCGACAGGATGATCGTCTTGCCGCCGTGCTGGTCGAAGAACTGCTCGGTGCGGCGCAGGTACTCGACCTTGAGGAAGCGCACGTTCCCGGAGAAGGCACGCGGCCCGATGGCGGCGCCCACCGAATAGTTCACCGTGTTGCCGAGAATCGCGGCGGCGGCGAGCAGCGCAAACGCGGTTCCCGCGTGCAGCGTCCCCGAAGTATCGACCGCCGCCAGTGCGCCGACCGCGAAGAGCAGCGAGTCGCCGGGCAGGAACGGCGTGATGACCAGGCCCGTCTCCGCAAAGATGATCGCGAACAGGATCAGGTAGACCCAGCTGTGATAGTTCGACACGAGCTCGACCAGGTGGCGATCGAGGTGCATCACCACGTCATAGAGCATCCCGCCGAAGTCGATGACCGGCTGCAGCCATTCCATTGCCGGGCAGTCCCGCAGCCTACTTGCCGAGGCTCTCGATGCGCACCACCGTCTGGCCGCTGTGAGGTTTGCTGCTCCCGGCGTCGGTGAAGCGCACCTGGATGGCGAACGGATAGAATTCGCCTTCGATCCACTCGCGCTGGCCGCCGTTCTTGTCGGCCTGGAAGGCGATGCTCACCGAATAACAGCCCGCGGACTCCGGCTGCCCGCCTTCCCAGCGGGCTTCCTCGACAGCATCCACCGCCAGCCCGTAGAGGCTCCCGGCGGGCGCGGCGATGCGGAAGTGCTGGGTTTTCAGGCCGAGGACCGGGCTGCCGTCCTCCTGGCGCGTCACGCTCACGAACACCACGAGCCGTCCGGCGACATCCACGAAACGCGATTCACCCGAAACTGCCTCGACGATCAGGCGACCCATGCGGTTCTCCCCGGCTTACGAGCGACGCCGGCATGGTACTGCCGCCCCGGAGCGTGCGTCACGGTCGAAACATCCGCCCTGTGCTGCGCCTCACGCGCGCAGTGCACGGCGCAACGCGGCGCTCATCCGATCGAGATCGCCGTAATCGTTGTAGATGTGCGGACAGGCGCGCAGCAGCGCGACTCCGCCCGGCTGCTGAATGAAGCTCACGGCCACGCGCTCACGCTGGGTGAGCTGCTGCGCCAGCGCGGCACCATCGGCCCCTGGAACGCGGAATGAAACGATGCCCGCCCACATGCTCGGGTGGGCGGGTGTCATCACCTGCACGCCGGAAAGCCGTTGCAGCGCGAGCCGCAGATACCAGGCGAGCTCGCGGATGCGGGCGCTCACGCGCTCGATGCCGATCTCCTGCTGAAACGCGATCGCGGGCAGGACGCTCAACGCCAATGGCGCGAGCGGCACGAACGCCGCGCTGAACCGCCGTGCGGATGTGGGCCAGCCCGCACGCGGGTTGAGCACTGGTGCTGGGGTGCGCGGCGCTTCAGACGACGGCGGCGCTGGTGCGGGACTGCCCGCGGGTGGCGCTGCATTTTCGGGCGGCATCGCGGTTGCGGGCGGCGCCGAAGTCGCGGGCGGCGTGGGTGTCGGGGTGGGCAAGGGTGTCGCAGGCGCGGCTGCGGGTTGTGCCGCACCCCACTCGTCTTCGTTGCCGACGATCAACGGCCAGAGCCTGAAACGCGCCGCGGGCGAGACCACCAGGGCACCGACGCCGACCGGACCGTTGAGCCACTTGTAGAACGTCGTCACGTAGAAGTCCGCGCCCAGCGTCTGCACGGATACCGGAAGCATGCCGACGGCCTGTGCGCCATCGACCACGCTCAACGCGTTGTGAGCGCGCGCCAGTTCGCACAACTCGCGCACCGGCAGGACGCAACCATCCGTGTACTGCACGTGACTGAAACTCACCACGCGGGTGCGATCGGTGAGGCCGGCCTTGAAGGCGTCGATGACCTGCCCGGGATTCATGACCGGCTGCGGCAATGGGACCTGGACCAGCTTTACGCCGCGTCGCTTCCCGGCCAGCAGCCATGGCGCGACGCTCGCCGGGTGTTCGTGCACGGTCGTCAGGATCTCGTCGCCCGCGGAGAGATCGAGGCCCGCGGCAACGGTGTTGAGTGCCTCGGTCGCGCCGCTGAGCAGGGCGATCGAGTCGAGGTCGGTGCCGAGGCACAGCCCGATACTCGTGAGGAGCCTGCGCAGCGCCTCGGGACTGCACTGCTCGCGCAGGAAGCGCTCACGATCGCGGCTCAGGGCCTCGCGCTGGCGGTACTCCTCGATCAGGACGCTGCGCAAGCTCGGCGCTCCGGCCGCCGTATCGAGCCAGACGAGGTCGGAATCGAGTACCGGCTGCAGGCGCGCAAGTTGCCAGAGTTCGCGCGACGAAGTGGGCAGCGAGCCCTGCGCCTGGACGCCAGCCACGGCGCCCACGGCTGTCGCACCCATCCCCAGGTAACCCATAAAATCCCGACGATTCAATGACATGTATTACCCCGGAGCTGGCGGATGGCGCGCGCTATTTGACCGTTCCCTCACGACACTTGCAAGAACAGACCGTTTGGTCTTAAATATCGCCCCATGAGCAAAGGTGACGAAACCCGCCAACGGATTCTCGAACGTGCGGCGCCGCTCCTGAACCGGCAGGGGTTCCAGGCTGCGCCGGTGTCGGAAATCATGCGCGTCACCGGGCTGCAGAAAGGCGGCCTGTACAATCATTTCGAAAGCAAGGAAGAGCTCGCGCTCGCCGCCTTCGACCTGCTGATGGAACGCATCGAGCAGAAGGTCGGACAGGTCCATCGCAGTCACAGCTCGCCGCTCGCCCAATTGCACGCGCACATCGATCTCATTGCCGGCGGCGGCACGCGCACCGAAGGCGGCTGTCCCATGGCCAACAGCATGGTGGAGAGCGACGACAGCAATCCGGCGCTGCGCAAGCGCGTCGTGAAGGTGCTCGAGAAGTGGCGCGCATTGCTCACGCACACCGTCGCGCGGGGCATCGTCGCGGGCGAACTGCGCGCCGACGTCAATCCCGATGAGGTGGCGACGCGCATCATCACCTCGCTCGAAGGGGGGCACCTGCTGCGGAATTTCTACGACGAGCCTCGCTACCTGAAACAGGCGGGCGAGTTTCTGCGCGAGTACATCGAGCGAGATCTGCGCGCACCGCGTGCGGCAGCGGGTGGTTGAGCGGAATTTTTTTTGACTTGTTACAGACCGAACGGTCCGAAGCGAGGCGGGTATGCCGGGAAACACACGGGTGATCGCACAGGCGCTGGTACTGACGGCATTCATCGCCGTTGCCGCCAGCATCACGTTTGGACTGATCGGTCGCGATCCGGGCGCGCAGCAGAGCAGCGTGAGGCCCGATGCGGGGTTCACCACGCTGCGCGCGGCGATTCGCACCCAGTGGCTGAGTCCCGCGGATGCGCGTCGCAGTCTCGACGCTCGCAGCCTCGCTCTCGCCGAGTGGTTGCAGGCGCGCGGCGGCAGGCTGCGGATCGTGAGCTCGAGCGCTTCCTTGCGAACGCGCGCCGCCGACGGCGGACGCCTGAGGCAGCCTGAAGCTCGCTTCGAGCGCCTCATCGAGATCCAGGTGCCCCACGCTGTCGACCTCGCGCAGGCGCGGCTCGCCCTGCTCGGCCCGGATGGAACCATCGGCGTCGCCGGCGAAACGCGTCGTGCTCGTCATGGTGCGCATTCCAACGCCGCGCCCATGAGCAGCGACTTCTGAGCAGCGCTCAGTGCAGGGGGCGGTACGTGAGCCAATCCGGAAACGCCCAGCCGAAGCGAATCGCGCCGAGACGAATGGTCGCGATGGTGAGTATCGCGAGCGCCGAGATGTAGGGCGGCTCCATCCAGTGCGTCGTGCGCAGCGCGATGTCCAGCGCTCCGCCGAGCAGGATCGGGGTCATGTAGAGCTCGCGGCGCATCAGGATCGTCGGCTGCCCGGTCAGAAGATCGCGGATGATGCCGCCACCGATGCCCGTGATCACGCCCATGACGACGGCCACACCGGCGTTGAATCCCAGCCGTAGCGTGTTTTCGATCGCGAGCACCGTGTAGAGCGCGGTCGCGATCGCATCGAGGTAGAGAAAGGCGCGCAACGTCGCGCGAAAGCGCCGCTCGAAGAAGAACGTCGCCAGCGCCGCGACGGCGGCGGCGGTCAGGTATGCCGGCTTCGCCAGCCAGAACAGCGGTTGGTCCAGCATCAGGTCGCGAAGCGTGCCGCCGCCGATCGCGGTGACCACGCCGATGATGACGAAACTCATCACGTCCATGTTCTGGCGAGCGGCGGCGAGCACGCCGGTGACCGCAAAGACCGCCGTGCCCAGCAGGAACAGGAGTTCGCCTGGACTCATCGTGCGGCTCGGAGCCCTGTCGTGCCTGCGGCGACTCCCGAGATGCTCATACCTGGCCGAACTGCGCGACCTTGCGCCCGACGAGCCGCACCGGATGCGTGCCCGACGGAGTCGCGTCGGCGGCGAAATTCTGCAGGCAGAACTCCGGCGTCGGGCCGAGCGTCATCTGTCGTTGCCAGAGACATCCGAAATCGCCCATGCCTGCATCCATTCGCGCGAGGAACTCCGCGTAGCGCTCGCCCGGCGGCTTGCTGAGCCAGGTTTCATCGATGCGGTCGCCCGCGAGACGCAATCGGCCGCGGCTGACGCGGTACAGACCCGCGATGCCATCGTGCGCGAGCGCAGCCACGCTGTCGTGCGGCGCTTCGCGCGCACCCGTGACCGCTGCGCGGTTGATGGTGTCGAGATCCGCGCTCGACTCGACCAGGTACCAGTCGGCGTAACCTGCGCGGTCCGCGAGCCACGGAATCCGGTCGAGCGCGACGATGACGGAACCGAGGAAACCCTGCGGACGCGACTGCAGCAGCGAGCGGTGAAACGCTACAAGGCCGCTCTCGTAGGTGCTCGCGGCAACCTCGGCTCGCGCGCAGTGCCAGAAGAGGTAAGCGAGCATCGGAACGCTCTCAGCCCCCGCCCGGGAGCGGTTGGTTGCCCTCGGGCCCGCCGAGCTTCTTCAGCTCATCGTGAAGATCCAGCCAGGTCACGCGCAGATCGTAGAACACATGCGCCTGCGGCTCGCGATCGATCTCGCCCGGCACATTGGCGCGCACGATGTGGATCTCGCCCGGCCAGCGCTCGCCCTCGAAGAAGAGCGTGCTGCCACAGCGCGCGCAAAAGCCGCGCCGCGCGCTCGGCGAGGATCGATACCACTGCAGCTGCTCCTCGCCCGCGGTCAGGCGGAAGCTCGTGCTGTGCGCGCCGAACCAGGTGACCACGGCTGAGCCGTGTGCCCGGCGGCACATCGTGCAATGACAGTGCGCGCACCACTTGGTCGGCGGGTCCACTTCGAATCGCACTGCTTCGCACAGGCACGCGCCGCGAATGATCCGGGGTGTATTCATGGTGGGGTCCGCAGTCCGTCAGCCACCTGGGGCGCACATGTTAGCGCACGGGCGGCGCAACGCCGGCACGACGCGCCGTCACTGAACGGGATAGAAGCGTCCGGCACCGAGAAACGTCGCGCGATAGTAGTCGTCGTCGAGCGAGGCATAGCCGACCGGCCGGCCGCTCTTGGGTGCGTGCACGAAGCGCCGCTCGCCGGTGTACACGCCCACGTGCGTGGCGTCCGGCCCCGAGTCGCGGAAAAAGACCACATCGCCCGGCTGCAGGTGAGAGCGCTTCACCGGCGTCGCGGCGAGCGACTGTTCCGCCGCGGTCCGCGGTACGGTGATGCCGAGTTGCTGGTGCACGAAGAACACGAGACCACTGCAATCGAATCCCGTGGGGTCTGCGCCGCCGTAGCGATAGGGTGATCCCACCAGGGTCGCGGCCACCGAAGCGATCTGCTCGCCTTCGGTCGGCACAGCCGATGGCGGCGATGCGGAGCGTCGCGCGGAGCCGGCACAGCCCACGAACAGAAGACAGAGCGTGAGCAGGCCGAGCGCCGGCAATCGGTTCGAACGGTGCCGCTTCATGCGGGCTCACACGCTCGCGAGCCGCACCGGACGGCGGTTGCGGCCCCAGCTCCCGGGCTTTCCATCGAATACCCCGGGAAGCTGTGCACCGCACGCCGTGCAGGCGCCGCGTGGCGTCAGCCGCCAGTCGCCCAGCTCATACCAGTCGCGCTCGATCACGCGCTCACTGCACGCGGGGCAGTAGGTGCTGCCCCCGTCTGCGTCATGCACGTTGCCGGTGTACACGAAGTGCAAACCGTTGCGCCGCGCGATCTCGCGTGCCCGCGTCAGGGTGGCGGCGGGCGTGCGCGGTTTGTCAGTCATCTTCCAGTCCGGGTGGAAAGCGGTGAAGTGCAGCGGCACATCGGGACCGAGCCGCTCCATCACCCAGGCGGAGAGGCGGTCGATCTCGGCGTCCGAGTCGTTCTCGCCGGGGATCAGGAGCGTTGTGATCTCGAACCAGACCTGCGTTTCGTGCCGCAGGTACTCGAGCGTCTCGAGCACCGGCTGCAGCTCACCGCCGCAGATCTTGTAGTAGAAACGCTCCGTGAATCCCTTCAGATCCACGTTCGCGGCATCCATGTGGCGGTAGAACTCGATGCGCGGCTCCCGGCACATGTAGCCCGCAGTGACTGCAACGGAGCGAATGCCGAGTTCGCGACAGGCCTGGGCCACATCGATCGCGTACTCCATGAATACGACCGGGTCGTTGTAGGTGAAGGCGACGCTCGCGCACTCGAGGTGCCGTGCGGCGCGGGCCAGTTCAAGCGGACTGGCGCGATCGGCCAGCGTATCGACCTCGCGAGACTTGCTGATGCTCCAGTTCTGACAGAACTTGCAGGCGAGGTTGCAGCCGGCGGTGCCGAACGAGAGCACCGAGCTGCCCGGCAGGAAATGGTTGAGCGGCTTCTTCTCGATCGGGTCCACGCAGAACCCGCTCGAACGGCCGTAGGTCAGCAGCTTGATGCTGCCCCCCTCGTGGCCACGCACGAAACACATGCCGCGCTGCCCGGGGCGCAGCTTGCAGGCGCGTGGGCAGACGTCGCACTGGATGCGCTCCGCGTCCACCCAATGCCAATAGCGCGTGTCGTGTTCGAAGGCGGCGTTCATGGCGCTTGCCGGGCGGCAACTGCCAGTCCGATACTGCTGCCGCCATGGCCCCAGCCAGAGCAAGCTTACGCGTTCGGCCACCAGCCGTCGCCGGGCTGTTCTACCCGGATGATCCTGCTGAGCTGCGCGAGTTCCTGAACTCGGCCTTGCAGGACGCGGAAGCGCCGCAGCCGGCGCTCAAGGCGCTCATCGTTCCGCACGCGGGATACATCTATTCAGGCGCGGTGGCCGCTGCCGCGTTTCGCCTGCTGCACACCGAGAGCGCACGCGTGCGTCGCGTAGTGCTGATCGGTCCGAGCCACCGGATTCCATTCCGCGGCCTGGCAGTGCCGACGGCGCGCGCGTTTCGAACTCCGCTGGGTGACTTGCCGATCGAGAACCAGGGGCGCTCGCAGCTGCTCGCGCTGAAGCAGATCCGCGCCACGGATATCCCGCACGCCGAAGAGCACAGCCTCGAAGTCGAGCTGCCGTTCCTGCAGCGCCTGCTTTCATCGTTCGAATTGCTGCCGATCGCGGCGGGCGATGCCAGCGCCGCCGAAGTCGCCGAAACACTCGAGGCCGTCTGGGGTGGGCCGGAGACGCTCATCGTCGTGAGCACCGACCTCAGCCACTATCACGACTACGAAACCGCGCGCATTCTCGATCGTGCGACCAACGAGGCCGTGCTCGGCTTTACCGAGCGGCTCGGCGGCGAACAGGCCTGCGGCTGCATCGGCCTGAACGGCTTCCTGCGCGCCGCGCGCAAGCGCGGACTGCGAATCGAGCTCAGGGACCTGCGCAACTCCGGCGACACCGCGGGCGACCGGGCGCGCGTCGTGGGCTACGGTGCGTGGGCGCTGTTCGATGCTTGACGACGCTGAGCGTGCGACGCTGCTCGCCCTGGCGCGCGAATCGGTTCAGGCCGGTCTGCAGTGCGGCGCGGTCGGAACGTTTCCACTGCGCGACTACGCTCCGAATCTCAAGTCCTGGCGCAGTTCCTTCGTCACCTTGTCGCGCGGCGGCCGGCTGCGCGGCTGTTGCGGTCGCCTGGAGGCGGATCGCACGCTCGTCGAAGACGTGTGGGAGAACGCGTTCGCCTCCGGCTTTCGCGACCCGCGCTTCGAGCCGCTGCTCGCGCACGAATTGGCGGACCTGCACATCGAGATCTCGGTCCTCACTCCGCTCGAGAAGCTCGACGTGCACAGCACCCGCGACCTGCTCGCCACCCTCGTTCCACAGCGCGACGGCCTGCTCCTCGCGCACGCCGGCGAGCGCGTGACTTTCATTCCGCACGTGTGGGAGAGCGTGCCTGATCCAGCGAGCTTCGTGCGCCAGCTCCGCGAGAAGGCCGGCTGGCCGGCGGACGGGTGGGAGAGCGATCTCGAGGCCTGGAGGTTCCAAGCAGAGTCGTTTTGAGCTTGCGAGCCGGCCCCGAATCAGGGGGTCATTTCAAAACCGGTGAGCTTGCGAGCGGCCGCCGAATCGGGGAGGTCCTTTCAAGAACGCCGTGAATACATCCCTGTAGGCTCCGTGCCAGACGTCCATGTCTGGCACGGTCTTGAAAGGACCTCCCGATCCGACGCCCGTTCTCAGCTCACCGTGCGTGAAATGGCTCCCTGATCCGGCAAGCGGTCGCAGGCTCAACCGACAACGCGGGCGATGGTGGCCTGGATCGCCTCCGCCGCCGCCTTCGGGTCGGCCGCGTCGCGGATCGGGCGCCCCACCACGATGTAGTCGGCGCCGTTCGTGAAGGCGTCTTCCACGCTGACCACGCGCTTCTGGTCGTCGCTCGGGCGGTTCTCGACCGGCCGGATGCCGGGCGTGACGACCAGCAGGCGCTGATCGAGATGCTGGCGCAGGAGCCTGGCTTCGAGGCCCGAGGAGACGACGCCATCGCATCCGGCCTCGAGCGCGCGACGGGCGCGCGAGAGCACGAGTTGCTCGACGTCGCAGCTGAACCCCAGGTCGTCGAGATCGCCGCGATCCAGGCTCGTGAGCACGGTGACGGCCAGGATCTTGACGTCGCCCTTGGCCTCCGCGGCCGCCTGCATGATCGACTGGTTGCCGTGCACGGTCGCGAAGGTGACGCCGCGGTTGCGCAGCCGGCGCACTGCCGCCGCGACCGTGGCCGGAACGTCGAAGAACTTGAGGTCGACGAAGATCCGTTTGCCCTTGCCGACCATCCAGTCGAGGAGCTCGAAGTACTCGCCCGCCATGAAGAGCTCGAGGCCCAGCTTGTAGAAGCGCACCGCATCTTCCAGGCGCTCGACCATGCGGCGCGCGCTGTCCGCATCGGGAACGTCGAGAGCGAAGATCAGGCGTTCGCGCGCCGGGATGTCCTTGCGCTGGCTCACGTGCGTTCCGCCGGATTGAACAGTCTCTCGTGCTCGAGAATCGCGTAGCGATCGGTCATGCCGGCAATGTAGTCGGCCACCGCGCGCGCCTTGCCCGCATCGCCCGTCGCCGTGGCAGCCTTGAGCGCGCCGGCACAGTGTTCCGGCGGCATCAGGCGCACGTCGGTGAAGAATGCCGTGAACAGCTCGCGTACCACGCGGCGCGCCTTGGTGGTCATGCGCTGCACCTTGTAGTGCCGGTACACGTGTTCGCGCAGGAAGCTCTTCAGCTCGGCCTGGCGGCCCTTGGCCTCGGTGCTGGAACCGATGAGCGGCTGCCCGGCGCGCCGCACTTCGTCGATGTGCGCCGGCCGCGTCGACTCGAGCGCGGCACGACTCGTCGTGATCACATCGCTCACCACGTAACTGATCATGCGGCGCACGACCTCGTGCACCGTCTGCCGGTCCGTGAGGCCCGGATACTGCGCCGTGACCTGGCGGTGCTGCTCGGCGAAGAGTTGCGCTTCCAGCAGCTGCTCGACGCTGATGAGACCCGCGCGCACACCGTCATCGACGTCGTGATTGTTGTAGGCCACCTCATCCGCGAGGTTGGCGAGCTGCGCTTCGAGTCCCGGCTGCTCGCGGCGCAGGAAGCGCTCGCCGAGCTCGCCGAGCTGGCGCGCGTTCGCTTGCGAGCAATGCTTGAGGATGCCCTCGCGACATTCGAACGTGAGGTTGAGCCCGGGAAAGGCCGCATAGTGATCTTCCAGCTCGTCGACGACGCGCAGCGACTGCAGGTTGTGCTCGAAGCCGCCGTACTCGCGCATGCATTCGTTGAGCGCATCCTGCCCCGCGTGCCCGAAGGGCGTGTGCCCCAGGTCGTGGGCGAGGCAGATGGCCTCGGTGAGCGTCTCGTTGAGCCTGAGCACGCGCGCGATGGTGCGGCCGATCTGCGCCACCTCGAGCGAATGGGTCACGCGTGTGCGATACAGGTCGCCCTCGTGATTGACGAACACCTGCGTCTTGTAGACCAGGCGCCGGAAGGCCGTGGAATGAATGATGCGGTCGCGATCGCGCTGGTACTCGCTGCGAAAATTCGGCGCCGGCTCGGGCCGCAGCCGGCCGCGGGATTGCGCCGCGTGCGCCGCGTAGGGTGCGAGCCCGGCGTCGGCTTCGCGGTTGGTGTCGCTCACGGGCCGGCGAACTGCTGCAACGTCGCGTGCAGCTTCGTGGCGTCGACATCGCTCCTGAGACTTGCCTCGCCCAGCCGCGACAGCAGGACGAGTCGCAGGCGTCCGTCCTGCACTTTCTTGTCCATGGTCATGAACTCCAGCATCCGGGCAGCACCTACGCGCGCAGCCGAGGTTGGCAGGCCCGCGCGCTCGAGCAGCGACTTGACGCGCCCCACATCGCCCGCCGTCAGCCAGCCGAGCCGCGACGAGAGATCCGCGGCCATCAACAACCCCACGGCGACGGCTTCACCGTGCAGCCATTCGTGGTAGCCGGTCGCGGATTCGATCGCGTGCCCGAAGGTATGACCGAGGTTGAGCAGCGCGCGCTGTCCGTGCTCGCGCTCATCCGCCGCGACGATCCGCGCCTTGATCTCGCACGAGCGTCGGACCGCGAACTCGAGGGCGGCTTCATCACACGCCAATAGCTGATCGAGGGAATGCTCGAGCCAATCGAGGAACGCGACGTCGCCCAGCAAACCGTACTTGATGACTTCCGCCAGGCCGGCGCGCAGCTCGCGCGGCGGAAGGGTACGGAGCGTCGCGATGTCGGCGAGGACGCCGCTCGGCTGGTGGAAGGCGCCGATCAGGTTCTTGCCGGCCGGATGATTGACGCCGGTCTTGCCGCCGACGGCGGAATCGACTTGCGCCAGGAGCGTCGTCGGGACCTGCAGGTACGCGATACCGCGCTGGTAGCAGGCGGCAGCAAACCCGGCGACATCGCCGACGACGCCGCCGCCCAAGGCCACGATCGCGGCATCCCGGTGCAGTTTGGCCGCGGCCAGGGCATCAAAGATCGTGTCGAGCGTGTCGAGAGTCTTGAAGGCCTCGCCGTCCGGAATGGAATGGGTGGTCACACTGCGATCGCCGAGTCCGCGCAACAGCGCCGGCAGGTGCAACCTGGCGATCGTGTCGTTGGTGACGACGAGCACATTGCGCTGGGGCAGGAGGCGTTCGAGCAGCGCACGGTCGGCCAGCAGTCCCGCACCGATGTAGATCGGGTAGCTGCGCGTTCCGAGGTCGATGCTGAGGTGTTGCACTGGACGCCTGGGTGAACCGGGAGAGCCGCCGGGCGGCTCAGTTCGCGGCGCGCAGTATAAATGCGTTGCGCCGACGGCGCAGAACCGGCCGTCCTACGTCGGCGCGGGACGCTCGCTGAGGAGCTTCTGCACGTCCTCGGCGACGGATTGCACGCGACGACCGTCGGTCGAGACAGTGATATCGGCGATTTCGGCGTAGAGATGCGCGCGCTGCTCCATCAGCTCCGCGAGGCGCGCCTGCGGATCGGCGGTCATCAGCAGCGGGCGATGGCGACCCTGCCGGGTCCGATCGAGCTGCTGATGCACCGAGGTCTGCAGGTACACGACGCAGCCCCGCCCCGCGAGCGCGCTGCGGTTGTCGGGACGCAGGATTGCGCCGCCACCCGTCGCCAGGACGATGGGTTCGAGGCGCGTGAGCTGCTCGATCACTTCATGCTCGCGCACCCGAAAGCCGCTCTCGCCTTCCTTCTCGAAGATAAACGCGATGTCGACCCCGGTGCGACTCTCGATCTCGGTGTCGCTGTCGTGGAACGGGAACTTCAAGGCACGCGACAGGTGCCGGCCGACGGCGGTTTTCCCCGAGCCCATGGGGCCGATCAGAAAGATGTTGCGTTTCGTGAGCATCAAAAGCACGCGGCCGCTTTGCAGCGGCCGCGTAGTCACCCGATCGCCAACGCCCGCGGGCGTCAGTACAGATTCGCGCCCTCGCGCAGGATCCGCGGCGTAATGAAGATCAACAACTCGTCCTTGTTGTTGGTCTTGCTCTTGTTCTTGAACAGGATGCCCAGGCCCGGGATATCACCCAGCCAGGGCACCTTGGTCTCGGTCTCGCGGAACTCCGTCTCCATGATGCCGCCGAGCACCACGGTCTGGCCATCGTTGACCAGCACCTGCGTGACGATCTCGCGCGTATCGATCGACGGCACGTTCACGCCCGCCGAGGTCACGACCACCTGGCCCACGCTGTCCTTGCTCACCGTGAGATCCATGATGATGCGGTTGTCCGGGGTGATCTGCGGCGTGACGCGCAGCGCCAGCACCGCCTTCTTGAACTGAATGGTGGTCGCGCCGCTGGAGGAAGCTTCCTGGTACGGGATTTCCGTACCCTGCTCGATCACCGCTTCGCGCTGGTTGGCCGTCACGACGCGCGGCGCCGAGACGATTTCACCGCGGCCTTCGGCCTGCGCCGCGGACAGCTCGAGGTCGACGATGAAGTCGGAGTCGAGGAGTGTCAGCGCCACGCGGCCGGCGGGGTTCGCGACCGGCAGGTTCACCATGTAGCGATCGTTGACGGCCGGCAGGCTCACCGCCGGCGGGGTTCCGCCCGGAGCGTTGTTGTTGTTCGGCTGCAGGACGATCTGGTCGTCGTCGCGGCCCACACCGGAGCTGGAAATGACGCCGGCCGAGTTGGTGCCGCCGAAGCCCAGGCTCTGCTGATCGCCGATGGCCGTGGCGCCGAAGCGCACGCCGAGGTTGCGCGAGAAGTCATCATTGGCGATGACGATGCGCGCTTCGATCAGCACCTGGCGGATCGGGATGTCGAGCGTCGACACCAGGCGGCGGATGTCCTGCAGGCGCTCGGCCGTGTCCTGCACGAGGAGCGTATTGGTGCGCTCGTCGATGGTGACACTGCCTCGCGCCGACAGGAGCGAGTTGTTGCCGCTCGAAGCCTTGATCAGGCCCGCGAGATCGGAAGCCTTGGCGTAGTTGACCTGGACGTACTCGGTACGGAGCGGCGACAGCTCCTGCAGATCCTTGCGGGCTGCCAGCTGCGCCTTCTCGCGCGCCGCCAGTTCCTCGGTCGGCGCGACGATGATCACATTGCCTTCGCGCCGCTTGTCGAGACCCTTGGTGCGCAGGACGATGTCGAGCGCCTGGTCCCAGGGCACGTTCTGCAGGCGCAGCGTGACGTTACCCTGCACCGAGTCGCTCACCACGATGTTCTGGCCGCTGGTGTCGGCCAGCAGCTGCAGCACCGCGCGCGTCTCGATGTCCTGGAAGTTGAGTGTCAGGCGTTCGCCCGTGTACTCCTTCTTCTCGTCCGCCGCCGCCGCGGTGCGCACCGCCGGCTTGATCTCGACGGTGTACTGGTTGTCGGTCTGGTAGGCGAGTTGCTCGAAGTCGCCGGTGGCGGAGATCACCAGGCGCGAGCTGTCGCTGACCTTGAGCGCATCGACGTTCTGCACCGGGGTCGCGAAATCGGTGACATCGAAGCGCTTCATGAGCTCGGTCGGGAGCGAGGCGCCGGCGAAATCGACGACGATCTGCGTGCCCTGCTGACGCAGGTTCACCGGCGTGTGCGGGTCACTCAGGTCCACGATGACGCGCCCGGAGCCGTCCGGTCCGCGACGGAAGTCGATGCCACGGATGCTGCGCGGTCCGCTGGCCGCGGCCATCGAGCTGCTGCGAGCCGAGCCGCCGGCCGCGGCGACTGCGCCGCCGGATGCCGCGCCTGCGGGCGCCGCGGAGGCCGTCTGCTGCGAGCCGCCGATCATCACGAGGATGTTGTTGCCGTCGACGCGCGTCTGGTACGGCATCAGGGAATCGAGATTCAGCACCAGGCGCGTGCGGCCACCCGCCTCTGCGGCGAGGATCGTGTCCACGCCACCCTGCTTCACGTCGATGCGCCGGTTCTGGAGCGCGAGACCGGTGTTGGGCAGGTCCAGCGCGATGCGCGCCGGCTTGTCGATCGTGAAACTGAGGGGCTCAGGTGCCGGCCCGTTCAGGCGCAGGCGCAACTGCAGCTGGTGACCGGGCAACGTCTGCACGTCGACCGCCTCCAGCTTCAACGCTGCGCTGGTTTGCGCCGCTGCGAGGCCCGGCAGGGCGGCCGCAGTCGCGAACGCTGCCAGCACGGCTGCGCCCAGGACGCTGCGAATACCGGCCCCCAGAGCGAGCCAAAGCCGATTCATCCCACTCATTTTTACGCTCCCTTACGAGATCAGTCTTTCAGGCCCAGGGCAGCCGGCCGCTCCATGTAGCCGCCCATGCCATCCGGAACGATCTCTACTAACGAAATCTTGGCGTCGGAGATGGCGACGATCTTGCCGTCGTTCTGGCCGACGTACTGGCCGGGCAGAACGCGGTGCACGAGGCCGTCCTTGGTCTGGACCAGGCCGAACTGGTGGCCTTCGAGCCTCAGGGTGCCCACCATCTTCAGTGTGTCGAGTGAAAACTGTTCGAGGAATTCGCGGTTGCGCTTGGTGTCGGGGCGCACGCCGCTGGTCGCCGAGGCCGGCGCCGCCGGTGCAAACGGTGAGCGCATGTCCGCATCGGCGTACGCGTATGTCTCGTACGGTTTCACCTCGGGCAGCGGGTCGATGCGTCCGCCCGGACGCTGCTTCACTTCCGCGATCCACTGCTCGAGGTCCGAGCGTCCGCTCGAGCATCCCGCCAGCAGCGCGAAGCACGCCACGGCGAGGCCCATGAGAACGGTCTTGGTGGCCAGGTTGCGCATACGGCTACTCATGTCTTCTTGCCTGCCGCCGGTTTGCCCTTGGCCGTATCGCCCTTGTCCTCGTCTTCCTCGAGGTAGCGATAGGTCTTGGCGGTCACGTCGAGCACCAGGTCGTCGAAAGAATCGGCTTTGACCGGTTTGATCTCGATGTCGTGCAACGTGACGATACGCGGCAGGGCGGCGATGCCGCTCACGAAGTTGCCGAGCTGGTGGTAACTGCCGGTCAACCGGATCTTGATCGGCAGCTCCGCGTAGAAGTCACGGCGCACTTCGTTGGCGGGCTGGAACAGCTTCTCCTCGAGTCCCGCCGCGAGACCGGTCTGTGAAATGTCGACCAGCAGGCTCGGCACTTCGGTCTTGCCCGGGAGCTGGCGCAGCATGGCGCCGAAGGAACGCTCCATGTCCTTGAGCTGCTCCTTGTAGGCCTCGAAGTTGGCCGCCTTGCGCTGCTTCTGTTCGAACGTCTGGCGCAGGTCCTGCTCCTCCTGCTGTGCGCGCAGCAGGTCCGGACGCTGGTTGGTCCACACGTAGTAATAGGAGGCGCCCAGGGTGACGACGATGAAGATGACGCCGATGAGGCCCCAGCGGAAGAGCGCGGGCCAGCGGCCGACGTCGCGTCGATCCAGATTACGAAGGTCTTCGAGAAGGGCCATTACTGTGCCTCCCCGGGCAACTGCACGCCGACCTGGTTGGCGAACAGCGTGAACTCGCTGCCGAGCGCCGCGGACTTCTTGGTCTCGACCACCTCGAGCTCGGGCTTGTCGAGCCACTCCGAGTCGTCGATGTTGCGCATGAAGGCCGAGACGCGCGTGCTCGACTGGGCCAGGCCCTTGAGCTCGAGACGCTTGTCACTCTGCTTGACGGAGGTGAGGTACACGCCATCCGGCAGTGTCTTCACCAGCTGATCGAACAGGTGCACCACCTCGGGGCGCGAGCGCTGCAGCTTCTGGATGATGTCCATGCGCGCGATCAGGCGCTGCTTCTGGTTCTCCAGGCCGAGAATCTCGGTGATCTGCTTGTCGAGCTTCGCGATCTCGTCCTTCAGCAGCTGGTTCTGCTCGTTCTGCTGGTCGATGCGGTTGGACATGATGAGCGACAGCAGCAACGTGACCGCGCCCGCCGCGACGACCGCGCCGATCGCGGCGAAGGCGAACTCTCGCTGCTTCTGCTTGCGCTCTTCTGCGCGCCAGGGCAGTAGGTTGATTCTTGGCATCAGTCGAAGCTCCGCAGTGCGAGCCCACAAGCGGTGAGCAACGCGGTGGCATCCTTCTTGACCGCCTGCGCCTTGGCGCGGGAGGACAGTTTCATCTGGCCGAGCGGATCGCCGCGCTCGGCGGGAATACCGACGCGGCTCGCGATCACATCGTCGACGCCGGCGATGTTGGCGCAGCCGCCGCACACCAGGATCTTTTCCGGCTGCTCGCGGCCGCTCCCCGATGCGAGGTAGAACTGCAGCGAACGGCTGACCTGCTGCGTCATGTCGTCGATGAAAGGATCGAGCACCTCGGGCTGGTAGTTGCTCGGCAGGCCGCCTTCTTTCTTGGCGCGGCCCGCTTCCTCCATCGAGAGACCGTAGGTACGCATGATTTCCTCGGTGAGCTGCTGCCCGCCGAACGCGAAGTCACGCGTGTAGATGACCTTGAGATCCTTGAGCACGCTGAAGGTGGTGCTGCTCGCGCCGAAGTCGATCACCGCGATGGTGCGATCGATGCCGCCGTCGGGCATCTGGTGGGTGAGGAGCTTGCAGGCGTTCTCGAGCGCGAAGGCTTCGACGTCGACGATGCGCGCGGTGAGGCCGGCGGCCTGGACCGCGGCGACGCGCTGCTCGACGTTCTCGGTGCGGGTCGCCACCAGCAGCACGTCGATCATCTCGGGATCTTTCTCGGACGGGCCGATGCGCTGGAAGTCGTAGCTGACTTCCTCCATCGGGAACGGGATGTACTGGTCGGCCTGCATCTCGACCTGGCCTTCCAGCTCGTTCTCGCCGAGCGTCTTCGGCATCTGGATCACTTTGGTGATCGCGGCGTCGCCACTGATGGCGATCGCGGCTTCGCGGCTCTTGGCGCCGGAACGTTTCACCGCACGGCGGATCGCCTCGCCGACGGCCTCGGCATCGACGATGGCTTTTTCGTTGATCGCGTTGTGTGGAGTCGGCTCGGCAGCGTACGACTCGACGCGGTGCTGACCGCCGCCCATGCCGAGCTCGATGAGCTTCACCGAAGAAGTCGTTATGTCGAGGCCCAGCAGCGGGCGATACTTCGGTCCAAACAGCACGGTAATTTCCCTTGTTGATTCAGCGCATTAAGTGCCTAAATCGAGACCCTGTGGAGCAAAAAAGCGGGCCAAGTTATAGCAGTGAACTGTTAAATCGAGCGTGACTACATTCACACAATGACCGCGCGCTTTCGATTCCGCGACGCGGATTCGCGCTCGGAGAACTGCGCACTGTCCTCAGCGGATGCAACATAACCTAATGGCGCCGGCAGAGAATGAAGCCGGAGTCGGCGGGAGGTTACATCGAACGGGCCGGAACGAACGCTTAATGAATTGGCCCAAAAGAATCGGTTACTTTCTCGTCCGGCAGTCCCGTTTGTCGTCAGGCGTACATCCCGTTGACCGTGGCTCTTGGTTCGCTGTCGAGTCGCTTCTATCAGCCCCCTGATCCCGGGGTAATATGCATAACCCCCTTCGTTAAAGCAAGAACTTAGAGTTCCTTCCTGTGAATCAACGTTACCTCCGGACCGGCTTCTCAGTTCTGGCAATCGTGCTGGTGATCACGGCTGCGATCGGCTACGCCGGGCTGTGCAGCTACGTGTACCTGGCACCGGCAATACCCGACGTCGGAACACTGCGCGACGTGCGCCTGCAGGTCCCGCTTCGGGTCTTCAGTCGCGATGGGCGCCTCATCGCGCAGATCGGCGAGTACCGGCGCATCCCGGTGTCCTACGAAGCGATTCCGCTGCGCGTCCGGCAGGCGTTCCTGGCGGCCGAGGACGACCGGTTCTTCAAGCACCATGGCGTCGACTACGCCGGGTTGCTGCGCGCGACCATGGTGAACCTGGTTTCCGGCGCCCCCAGCCAGGGTGGCGGAACGATCACCATGCAGCTCGCGAGGAACATGTTCCTCACGCCCGAACGGCGCTTCGACCGCAAGCTCAAGGAGATCTTTCTCTCCTTCCGCATCGAGAGTGAGTTCACCAAGCCCGAGATCCTGACGCTCTATCTCAACAAGATCTTTCTCGGCCAGCGCGCGTACGGCGCCGCGGCCGCGGCCGAGGTGTATTTCGGCAAGTCACTCGATCAGCTCACGCTCGGCGAGACCGCGACCATCGCCGGGATGCCGCGCGCACCTTCGCGCGACAACCCGGTCGCGAATCCCGAGCGCGCCAAGCTGCGCCGTCTCTACGTCCTGCGTCGCATGCAGGAGCTCGGCGAAATCGACCAGAGCGAATACGACGCCGCGACCAGCGCGCCCATGGAATCGCAGCTGCACGGCCCGATCGCGGAGGTGGAGGCGCCCTACATCGCCGAGATGGCGCGCGCCGACATGTTCGCGCGGCTGGGAGACGACACGTACACGGCCGGATATCGGGTCTTCACCACCATCGACAGCCGCCTGCAGCAGGCTGCGAATTCGGCGCTGCGTCTCGGGCTCATCGAGTACGACCGTCGCCATGGCTACCGCGGACCGATCGCGAAGGTACCGATCCGGCCGGGCGAAACGCCGGCGGAAATGCTCACCGCGCTCGAGGACCAGGCGACCATCAATGTCCTGCAGCCGGCACTCGTGGTCGATGTGGCCGAGCGTGCCGCGCGCGTGCTGTTGAAGGATGGCCGATCGATGCAGATCGACTGGCCGGGCATCGCGTGGGCACGCGCCGCGACGGACGGCGGCGTCGGCCCCGAGCCGAAGAAGGCGAGTGACGTGCTCGCGCCCGGCGACATCATCTACGTAATCCGCACCGGCAATACGGCGCAGCTGGCACAGCTCCCCGCGGCGCAAGGCGCGCTGGTGGCCGAGGACCCGCGCGATGCCGCGATCGTTGCGCTCGATGGCGGCTTCGACTTCTTCGTCAGCAAGTTCAACCGCGTGACCCAGGCGCGCCGCCAGCCGGGATCGGCGTTCAAGCCCTTCATTTATTCCGCAGCGCTCGAAAACGGCTTTACTCCCTCCTCGATCGTGATGGATGCGCCCGTGGTGTTCGAGGACGAGGCGGCCGAGGACACCTGGCGGCCGGAGAACAGCACCGGCGAGTTCTACGGGCCGACGCGGCTGCGCGAAGCGCTGGTGCGCTCGAGAAACCTCGTCTCCGTGCGCCTGATGCGCGCCATGGGCATCCCGTACACGATGAATTATCTGCAGCGCTTCGGTTTCGAACGCGCCGACCTGCCGGACGACCTGACGCTGGCACTCGGGAGCCTCCAGCTCACGCCGGCCGAGCTCGCGGCCGGGTTCGCGACCTTCGCGAACGGCGGATTTCACGTGCGTCCGTACTACCTGGAACGCATCGAGGACGCTTCGGGCAAAGTGCTGTTCCAGGCCAAGCCGGTAATCGCCTGTGCGGATTGCGACGCTGATGCCACGGCGTTGCGCATTCCGCAGGGAGGATCCGCCTCGGCTCTGGAAGCAGCGGACGCGGTGCGCGGCGGGCGCGGCCACTTGCCGACGGCCCAGGTGGCGCAGCGCTCGATCAGCGCGCAGAACGCTTACCTGATTACGGACATGATGCGCGATGTGATCAAGCGCGGTACCGGGCGTCGCGCCGCCGCGCTCGGCCGTGATGATCTCGCGGGCAAGACCGGCACTACCAACGATCATCACGACGCATGGTTCTGCGGCTTCAACCCGCGCCTGGTCGCCGCGGTCTGGGTTGGATTCGACCAGGAAGCATCGCTCGGCGCCGGGGAAGAAGGCGGCCGGACCGCGGTGCCGGTGTGGGTGCACTTCATGCGTCAGGCTTTGCGTGATACACCTGAGATCCGGATGCCGGCTCCGGACGGACTCGTAACCGTTAAGATCTCCCCGCAGACCGGCCTGCTCGCGAGTGCCGACGACCCGAATGCAATCTTCGAGACCTTCATGGAAGGCCACTTGCCGGAGAATTCGGATCCGTTCGCGCGCGGCCAGCAGGCGAGCCGCGAACAGACCACGGAAGAGCCCTTGTTCTGATTCGGCGGAGGATTGAGATGGCGAGAGCCTGGACCCGCGCCGAACAAATGCGCCGCGCCATCGCCCAGGAGGCGGCGCGCATCATGAGCGAGCACGGCATCGACGACTACCTGCTCGCGAAGCGCAAAGCGGCCGAGCGGCTCGGCGTGACGGATGGCGCAACGCTGCCCAAGAACACGGAGATCGAAGCGGCGCTGGTCGAATATCAGCGCCTGTTCGCCGCCGACACACACTCTCAATCACTGCGGGATCAGCGGCGCGCAGCGCTCCTCGCGATGCAGCTGCTGGAAGAGTTCGAGCCGCGGCTGGTCGGACCGGTGCTGGCGGGGACTGCCACCGAACACGCGGACGTGGACCTGCACCTGTTCGCGGACCGGGCCGAGGCCGTGACCCTGAAACTCATGGACCGGGGTATCCCGCACGAGCTGGTCGAACGGCGCGTCAAGATGCACCTCGACCGCACCGTGAATTTCCCGGCGGTGCGCTTCGAGGCCGGCGAGCACACGATCGATGCAACCGTGTTTCCCCGCGATGGCATCCGCCAGGCGCCTTTCAGCCCGGTCGACGGACGCCCCATGCGCCGCGCGAATCACGCGGAGCTGCAAGCCCTGATCGAAGAATAGCCGACGAACCGGCACTCGCCGCGATGGCGCGATTGCGTTCTGCCGAATATCAGGGCTGGTCCGAGAAACTAGCGTCGCGCGATGTCGAGATAGTCGCGCCGCTTCGGACCGCTGTAGAGCTGGCGTGGCCGGCCGATGCGCATCGACGGATCCGAGATCATCTCCTGCCAGTGCGCTACCCAGCCGACGGTGCGCGCGATCGCGAACATCACTGTGAACATCGAGCGCGGAATCCCCAGCGCGCTGTAGATGATGCCGGAGTAGAAGTCGACGTTGGGATAGAGCTTGCGCGCGATGAAGTACTCGTCCTTGAGCGCGATCTCCTCGAGCTTGAGCGCGAGCTCGAGGAGCGGGTTGTCCGGCCGGCCCATGCGCGCCAGCACCCGGTGACACATCTCGCGGATGATCTTGGCGCGCGGATCGAAGTTCTTGTAGACGCGATGCCCGAAGCCCATCAGGCGGAAATTGCTGTTCTTGTCCTTGGCCATCGCCACGAACTTGGGGATGTTGTCAGCGGTACCGATCTGCTCGAGCATCGCGAGCACGGCCTCGTTCGCGCCACCGTGCGCCGGACCCCAGAGCGCCGAGATCCCCGCCGAAATCGCCGCATAAGGATTGGCACCGGTGCTGCCCGCGAGCCGCACCGTTGAGGTGCTCGCGTTCTGCTCGTGGTCGGCATGCAGGATGAAGAGCAGGTCGAGCGCCTGTGCCGCGACCGGATCGACGTGATAGGCCTCGCACGGCACCGCGAAGTACATGTTCAGCAGGTTGCTGCAGTAGTCGAGGTCGTTGCGCGGATAAACGAAGGGCTGGCCGAGCGAATGCTTGTACGCGGCCGCCGCGATCGTCGGAATCTTGGCGATCACGCGATGGGCGAAGATCTCCCGGTGGCGCGCGTTATTGATGTCCATCGAGTCGTGATAGAACGCCGACATCGACGCCACCACCGCCGACACCATCGCCATCGGGTGGGCGTTGTAGTGGAAGCCGTTGAAGAAGCGCAGCAGCGCCTCGTGCACCATCGTGTGGTAGCAGATCGAGTGCGTGAACTCGGCGAGCTGCTTCTGCGTCGGCAGGTCGCCCTGCAACAGCAGGTACGCGACTTCGAGGAAGCTGCTCTTCTCGGCGAGCTGTTCCACGGGGTAGCCGCGGTAGAGCAGCACCCCTTCCTCGCCATCGATGTAGGTGATCCGGCTGTCGCAGCTCGCCGTGACCATGAACCCCGGATCGAACGTGAAGACGCCGTGATCCTTGGTCAGGGAGGCGACGTTCAGGACGTCGGGTCCCATCGTGCCGGAAAGTACGTCGATTTCGGACTTGTGCCCCGTCTCGAGGTTGGTCAGCTCAAACTTCTTGCCACTCATTGACGCTCGAATGCCGGGGCCGGACGGGGATGCGCAGGGGGCGAGCAGACTGACACGGATAGTCCGACCGATCAAGGCGTTGGGCGTGAAGCCAACCGTTGTGTGCTACGCCGGGTCCGCGGCTCGCACCGGGCGCATGTGGCGTGCGTGCGACGCGTCCTGGCCTAGCCCGCGAAGGCGTCAGTTGACGACTTTTACCGGCTTGCCGGCGTCGGGATTCTTGTTGGGGTACAGATCATTGAGCAGGCGCAGCTGCTGCACCGGGTCCTTCTGGATCGGCGAACCCTGCGCGAGTTGCTCCACGGTCGCACCCTGCGGCGCCTTGACGACGCGGATGCGGAACGGCTCGGTGAGCGGGAACTCCGTGGGCTTGAGCGCGCGCAGTGTCTGCGCGGTGGACAGGAAGATGCGGTCGTGCTCGGGAATCGCGTTCGGGTTGGAACGGCTCGCGCCCTTGAAGATGTAGACGAGTTTGTCCTTGTAGATCGCAATGACGCGCACCGGACTATGACCGCCATCGAGCGGTGAGCCTGACTTGGCAATCACCGCGTAGCCCTGCAGACCGTCGACGTTGAGTTCCTCGCCGCCCGTGGCCGGGGTCTTGCCGAGCATCTTCTGCAGGTATTCGCGCGGACCGAGGTCGTCGGGACGGCGATCGGCCGTCATCTGCATGATGGCGTCGTTCGTCTTGCTGTGGATCAGCAGGCGATTCTGCTGGTTCTCCACCACCCAGTCCTTGGGGAACGCCACCGTGATGCCGAGGCCGGCGTGGTAGAACCGATTGTCGCGCACAGTGCCCTGCTGCTTGCTGGTGCCGAACGGCAGGCCGTTGATGTGTCGCAGGTAGTCGTCCGCTCCAACGCGCAGGTTGGCGTTGGGCGTCGTCGAGGTTGGAGTGGCGCCGGCCACCGCCTGTTGCAAGCGCTCATCCGCGGAAGGATGAGTCGCGAACACGCCGTGATAGATGCGCGGCTCGCGTCCTTCCTGACGCGCGCGATCCATCTCGTAGACCTCCTGGTTCTTCAGCACGCCGATGACGCCGATCATCGCCTGCGGGTCGTAACCGGTCTTGGCGATGTACTGCGCACCGAGGTGATCGGCTTCCAGTTCCATGTCGCGGCCGTAGCCACGCAGCAGTGCCGTGCCGCCGATGTTGGCAAGATCAGCGACGGCCGCATTGCCGGTGAAGATCGCCGCACCGGCGCCGAGAATTCCAGCCAGCGTCTGCTGGGTCTGTTGGCGCACCTGGTGGCGCGCACAGACGTGGCCGATCTCATGGCCCAGCACCGCGGCGAGCTCCGCTTCATTGTTCAAGTACGCGAGGATGCCGCGAGTGATGTAGATGTAGCCGCCGGGCAGCGCGAAGGCGTTGATCTCCTGGCTGTCGACGATCGTGAAGTGCCACTCGAGTTCCGGCCGCTGGCTGGCCGCCGCGAGCTTCTGGCCCACCTGGTTGATGTAATCCTGCAGGTTCTGGTCGGCATAGACGCCGTAGATCTTGATGACCTCTTCGTTCGCCTTGCGACCTTGTTCGATCTCGCCCTTCTCGGACGTCATCGTGACGTCCGTCTTGCCCGTGACCGGGTTGCGGGCGCAGCTGCTGACGAGCAGCGCACAACTCACCAGAGCAGTGCTCAGGAGCGCGACGAACCTGGACATGAAGGCCTCGGGACAGGGCTTAGGCAGATGGCGCGTTATAGCTACGATCGGGCCTGTGGACAAGGAGTTCCGGTAACGCTGGTCCCAGCGCAAGCCCGGAAACTACAAGGGCGCTCACGTGGAGCGCCCTTGCTGGATCAACTTCGAAAACGGCTCGCTCAGCGCGCGCCCATGCCGTACTTCTTGCGGAACTTGTCGACGCGCCCGCCGGTGTCGACGATCTTCTGCTTGCCCGTATAAAAGGGATGACAGTTCGAGCACACCTCGATCTGCAGATCGTGACCGAGCGTCGAACGCGTGGTGAACGTATTCCCGCAGCTGCAGGTCACGGTGATGTCTTTGTATTCCGGATGAATGGACGGTTTCATTGCACTTCGCCTCGACGCCGGTTCAGGAGCCCGGATATGTGCCCGGATCCGCCTGAAAAAAGAGGGCGCGCAGTGTAGCCACCGTGAACGAGACGTACAAGAGGTGAGCGTGCGTACCGCAATTGCCCTCGTTGCTCGCTCGAAAACCAAATCAATTCTGGTGCTTAGGAAGGTTGCGTCAGCGCGCGCATCAGCTGTTCAGCGTTAGGTAATGTAGCTCTTTGAATTTAATCCATTATCCACAAAACGTGTGGACAACTCTGTGGACGAGGCGCCGTTGGCCCGCGAGTCGCAGCCGAAATTGCGCCGCGATATTGGATTGGCTAAAAAATAATCAGGCTGTTTTTAGCTATCTGATCAGCAGCTTACAGCGGACACTTGGCAATGTGCCTTATCGGACAAGTCCTACAGCGTGCATTTCGTCACGCCGAGCGCCGCGCTGTGCATAACAAGTAAGTGCCTGATCAGGGAAGATTTACTGCTGGTCGTAGGCTTTCAGGCGCGTCCTCGGGCACTCGCTGCGGGCAGGAACAGCGCCTGCAGATCATTGAGGAAACGTAACCCGAGTGGCGTAGGGCGATAAGTGTCAGCCGCAGCTTCGATCAAGCCGCGGTCGAGCGCGCAGCCCAGGGCGGGCCCGATGGACTCGAGCGACTCACCGGTTCGCAACTCGAACAACGGCGCATCGAAACCGGCGAGCAGTCGCAGCGCATTCAGCATGAACTCGAACGGCAGGTCGGCAGCAGCGATGACTGTCCGCTCGCAAGCCGCTGCGCCAGTCTCGAGGGTTTCGAGATACCTGCGCGGCTGACGCGCACAGGTCGTGCGACGGATCACTCCCGCACTCTCGTCGGTGATCTTGCCGTGCGCGCCCGCACCGATCCCCAGGTAGTCACCGAATCGCCAGTAGTTGAGGTTGTGCAGGCATTCCCGGCCGGGTCGGGCGTAGGCGGAGATCTCGTACTGCGCGTAACCGCTCGTCGCGAGCGCTTCCTGGCAGTCGAGCTGCATTTGCCAGCTATCGTCCTCGTCCGGAAGCGACGGCGGCTGATGGTAGAAGACGGTGCCCGGTTCCAGGGTGAGCTGATAGTGCGAGAGGTGGCGCGGCCGCAGCGCCACAGCCGCCTGGATATCTTCGAGCGCCGAGTCGACCGACTGTTGTGGCAAGCCGTACATGAGATCGATGTTGAAGTTCTCGAGACCGGCCGCGTGCAGCTCTTCCGCGGCCGCGCGCGTCTCGGCGGCCGAATGAATCCGGCCGAGGAGTTTCAGGTGGCGATCGTTGAAGCTCTGGCCGCCGAGCGAGACGCGGTTGACGCCGGCGGAGCGATACTCGGAAAAACGGCCGCGCTCGACCGTCCCCGGGTTGGCCTCGAGCGTGATCTCGGCGGCCGCTGGCACGTCGAGGCGTGAGCGAATTGCCCTGATGACCGCGCCGATGGTGTCTGGCGAAAAGAGGCTTGGGGTTCCGCCACCGAAAAAGATACTGAGCACGCTCCGGCCCCGGACCGTGCCGGCCTGAAACTCGAGGTCGCGCTCGAGCGCCGCGAGATAACGCCGTTCCGGCACCGCGCCATCGATGGCATGCGAGTTGAAGTCGCAGTACGGACACTTGCGCACGCACCACGGCAAGTGCACGTAGACCGAAAGCGGAGGGTTCTGCAGCGCCACGCTCGACATCCTAGCTGCCGCGACCGGCTCGGGCTCGATCGAGCTCCGCAACCAGCTTGCGCAGTGCCTGGCCGCGATGGCTCAGCTGGTTCTTGAGCTGCGGCGAGAGCTGCGCGGCCGTGAGCCCGAGATCGCCGACCAGAAACAGAGGGTCGTAGCCAAAGCCGTTGTCCCCGGCAGGCGTCTGGGCGATGCGCCCTTCCCAGGTGCCTTCACAGATCAGGGGAGCCGGGTCGTCAGCGGAACGCAGCAGCACCAGCACGCAGCGGTAGCGCGCGGTTCGCCTCGCAGCCGGGACATCTGCGAGCTCCGCCAGCAACCGGGTGTTGTTGGCGGCGTCGCCCTGATCGTCGGCGTAGCGCGCCGAGCGCACGCCCGGACGCCCGCCGAGTGCATCGACTTCGAGGCCGGAATCGTCCGCGATGGCCGCGAGTCCGGCGCGCGACGCCGCGTGCCGCGCCTTGAGGATCGCATTCTCGAGAAAGGTCAGGCCGGTCTCGGCGGCGGACGTGATACCCAGTTCGGATTGCGTGACGATCCCGATGTCGCGGCCCGAGAGTAAAGCCTCGAGTTCCCGCAGCTTCCCGGGATTGCCGGTCGCGAGTACCAGGCGCATGGCGCGCTCTCTTCAGTCGCTGAGTGCCTGAAGCTGGTGCGCGAGCAATTGGCCGATGCCCTGCGCAGCCAGGTTCAACAGCACGTCGAGTTCATTGCGGCGGAATGCGTGGCCCTCAGCCGTGCCCTGCACTTCGATGAAGCCGCCGCCGTTGTTCATGACCACGTTCATGTCCGTCTCGGCGTCCGAATCCTCCGCGTAGTCGAGATCGAGCACGGGCACGCCGCCGCAAATGCCGACGGACACCGCGGCGACCTGGCCGTGCAACGGGCTTGCGGTCAGCACGCGCCGCTTGATCAATGCCTCGATGGCATCGGCGAGAGCGACGTAGCCGCCGGTGATCGCGGCGGTACGCGTGCCGCCGTCGGCCTGCAGCACGTCGCAGTCGATCGTGATGGTGCGCTCGCCCAGCGCCTGCAGATCCGCGACGGCACGCAACGAACGGCCGATCAGGCGCTGAATCTCCTGCGTGCGGCCGCTCTGCTTGCCCTTGGCCGCTTCGCGCGCGGTGCGCGTATGCGTGGAGCGCGGCAACATGCCGTATTCGGCTGTAATCCAGCCCTGCTCCGCACCGCGCAGGAATGACGGGACGCTTTCTTCGACGCTCGCCGTGCACAGCACGCGCGTGTCGCCAAACTCGATCAGCACCGAGCCTTCCGCGTGACGCGTGAACTTGCGGGTGATCTTCACCGGGCGCAATTCGTCGGGTGCGCGTCCGCTCGGGCGCATGACTATTGCCCCAGCCAGCGCAGCGCGGCCGCCGTCGTGTTGTCGCTGTAGGGCGCGGAGGCCTGCACCGCGCGCTCACCGAGCGCCTGGAGCGAGGCGCGCAGGTCGCCGTTCTCCTGCGTGTAGAAGCCGCCGATGTCGGAATCCTTGAGATTCGCCCACACGCCGTCCGTGCAAAGGAGCAGCACATCCTCGAGCGCGAGCGGCTTGCGACGGCTGATCGTCATGTCCGGCAATGCCGCATCGCCGCCCAGGCAACACTCGACGAAATTGCGCATCGGGTGCCCGATCACTTCCTCCTCCGTGATCACGCCATCGCGCAGGAGCTGCTCGACGTGGCTGTGATCGCGCGTGCGATCGCGAACCTGCCCGTCGCGGATCTGGTACACGCGCGAGTCGCCGACGTGCGCCCAGTAGCACGCGCCCAGCTGCACCAGGCACACGGCGCACGTGGCGCGCGGACGCGCATCCAGGCTGAGCGTGACGCCGAGCGCGGCCACGTCCTCGTGCGCCTTGCCGACAGCGAGATGCAGGAAACCGAGTGGATCGAAGATCGGATGGGGCGTGTGCCAGAAGCTCTCGAGCATCGACTTGAGCGCGGTCTCGGCCGCGCGCGCGCCCTCGGCGTGCCCGCCCATGCCGTCGACCACGAGCAGGAGCGCTGCATGCTCGCCTACGGCGACCGAGACGCGATCCTGATTGTCTTCGCGATGGCCGACGAGACTCAGCTCCGCGTACTCGACCCGCAATGCACACCCCGGTCTGCTAGACTTTGGCGCGGCTTTATAGCACCAAATCAATATGATCCGCAGCATGACGGGCTTTGCCCGGCGCGAGCAGTCGGGCCCCTGGGGCACGCTCACCTGGGAGTTGCGCACCGTCAATCACCGTTATCTCGAGCTCGGCTGCCGCTTGCCCGAGGAGTTGCGCGCGGCCGAGAGCGATTTCCGCCAGATGATCACGGCCGTCGTGCGACGAGGCAAGCTCGACGCGACACTCAACTTTCGCCCGGCTGACGAAGCCGCCGGCGCCATCGAAATCAACCGCGCACTGGCTGAGAAGCTCCTCGCGAGGGCGCGCGAACTGGCCAGCCTTGCGGGTGTGACGGCGCCGCTCAACCCGCTCGACCTGCTGCGCTGGCCCGGGGTCGTTCAGGATCAGGCGCGCGATGTAACGCCGCTCCTGGCGGCTGCGCAAAAAACGCTCGGCGATGCACTCAATTCACTGACCGAAGCCCGCGCGCGCGAAGGAGAGCGCATCCGCGAGATGCTGCTGCAGCGCTGCGAGGCGCTGTTGAAACTCGTCGCGGCGGTGTCCGAGCGGCTGCCGGAAGTGCGCGCGCGAATTCGCACGCGGCTGATGGAGCGCATCGCGCAACTCGGCATCGAGCCCGATAACGAGCGCCTTGAGCAGGAGCTCGCGATCATCGCGCAGAAAATGGACGTCGATGAGGAGCTCGACCGCCTGCGCAGTCACATCACCGAGGTGCGCAAGGCACTCGACGGCGCGGAGCCCGCGGGCCGGCGGCTCGATTTCCTGATGCAGGAACTCAATCGCGAAGCGAACACGTTGTCATCGAAGTCGCAGGATGCCGAGACCACGCGCAGCGCCGTCGACATGAAAGTGATCATCGAGCAGTTGCGCGAGCAGGTGCAGAACGTCGAGTAAGAAGTCCCCCCGGTGCTCTGCGTCCGTCCGTCTCTACCACTGAACTCTGACCCCCAGGTTCCCTTGGACGGCGCGGCTGTCGCTGGCATTGACACCCTGGCTCGCCGTCACGCTCGCATGCACGCTCGTGCGCTCGTTGATCTGCGCCGAGATACCGGCTGAGAGCTCGACCCAGTCATCGTCGAACTCCGTGCGGAACACGGTGGCTGGCGCCGTGGGCGCGGCCAGCGTGGTTTCAGTGCTTCCCGACAGCTCGCTCCAGTAGTTGGCGCGCAGCCACGCATGGAACAGGCCCTGATCGTCCCCGCCCCGCGGGCGGAGCACACCGAGCTCGAGTCCCGCGCGCGCCACGATGGTGTCCGCGCTGCCGAAGCGAATCGTTGTGCCCGCAGTCTCCGTGTCGTCCTGCTCGAGGTGCTGCACAATGACCTGGCCCTGCGGCGTCAGGGACCATTCGTCGCCCAGCCTGAAACTGTGGCCTGCTTCGACGGACGCGGCAGCCGCCCAGCCGTTGGTATCGGCACGAGTGTCCTCGCGCGGCTCGAGGTCGACGCGGCTGAAGTACGTGCCGAGCAGGTTCGTATCCACGTACGAAGCAGCGCTGCGGCGCGTCCAGTAGGCGCCGACTGTGGAGGCGAGTGACTCCGCATTGCCCGCACGCGCGCTGTCGTCGCGATCGACGTAACCGTTCGCCGGGCCCATGACCAGGTACACCCCGGCGCGATCCGCACGGCTGTCGCCCGCGTTCCGATAGAGATCGGTGCCGAGCTGGATGCCCGCGATGTCATAGTCGAAATTCGCGCCATTGGCCGCGGTGCCGCCGCCGTCGTGGTTCCCGGCGAGATACAGCACGCGTCCCCACTGGCAGCCGTGGCCGCTGTCGCAAGTGGTGGCGACCTCCGCGCCCTCGCGCTCGTTCAAGGTACCGAGCACCGACAGCCCGTAGAGGTGTGCCAGCGGCACGACGGCCGTCGCCACCGACGCCACATCACGCACCTGCTGCAGCGAACGCAGGTACCAGCCCTCGGGGTCGGCATCCGTGGCCACCCCGTGGAACAGGTCATAGCGGAAGGCGCCTGCCATCACCGGACCATCGAGCGCAAAGGCGTCCGGCGCCGTGGTTGCGGAGTTGGCGGTCGCGATCAGCTGGATGCCGCCGCCGGTCGTGCGCGCACCGAGGCCGTTCTGATTGATGACGTGCACGCGCGTCGCGCCGGTCGCGCTACCGCCGTCGATCGTCAGGCGGTCGGCTGGAGAGCTGTCGTTTCCGAGCGCCACGCGCATGTCCAGTTGTCCGCCCGCACCGACGTATTTGCCGCGGATCGTGAGGGTGCCGAACGGTGCACCGCCGATGTTGAGCACGCCGGCATTGGTGACATCGCCAACGATGGTTCCGCCCGCCGAGAGCGCACCCGCGGACGCGACGCTGATCCGGCTCGCACTGAGCGTGCCGCTGCTCGTGAGCGTACCGGCGTTGATGTCGATGCCCGTGAACGCGGGCGTGCCGGACAACGTCAGCGTGCCTGCTCCCTGCTTGGTGAGGATCTCGAATCCGGTGATGCGGCTGGTGTCGAAGGTGAAGGCATTGGCGTTGTTGATCGCGACCGTGTCGCCCGCCGCGTGCGCACCGCCGTTGACCGTGGCGTTGAGGGTCGCGCCGTCGGTCAGCGACAGGAGATCATCCCCGGCGCCGAGATCAATGGTACCTGCGCCCGAAACGGTACCCGCGACCGTCAGCGTGTCGCTGCCCGCGGTGCCGAGGTAGCTGCCATCGACCTGGAGCGTGGCACCCGCGGCGACGACGGTGGTCACGGGGTCGACCGTGGCGCCAGCGGCGACGTGCACGATGCCCGAGTTGACGGACACGCTGTTGAACGCGGACGCAGTTGGCCCGTGGATGTTGAGCGTACCCGCGCCGGTCTTCAGCAGCGCCTGGAAGCCCGTGACAGCGCCGAGGTCGGCAACGGTCGCGATGTTGGTATTGAAGGTGTTGGTGCCGGTGCCGCCGTCGACCAGGCCGGTGATGCTCGTGCCGTCATGAATGGTGAAGGTGTCGTTGTCGGCACCGAGGCTGAGTGATCCGGCACCCGTGTCGAGCGTGCCCGCGACGTCGAGCAGATCGGCTCCGGCGCCGAGATCGCCCATTGCGCGCAGCGTCGCGCCGCCGGCGACGAACACCGTATTCGCGCCGGCGCTGCCTGTCATCACGAGCGGCGTGGGCCCTGCGGCCTGCGCCGTGCCCTGCACAGTCAAAGTGCTGCCGTCGCCGAGGGCGAGAGTCGGCGTGTCGAGCTCGCCCGCCAGCAGCAGCGTGCCAGCAGTGAGCGTCGTGCCCGAGGTGTAGGTTTGAATCCCGGTCAGCGTCGCGACACCGGTGTTCTGCTTGGTGAGCTGCTCGAACCCGGCAAGCGACGCCGCGTCCAGCGTCAGCGCACTGGCGTTGTTGAGCACGACCGAGTCAGCGCTCGTCTGCGCGCCGCCGCCGATGTTCGCCGTGATCGCCGCGCCGTCGTTGAGCGTCAGCACGTCGTCGCCTGCGCCGAGGTCGACGCTTCCGCCGCCCGACACGGTGCCGGAGATCGTCATCGTGTCGTTGCCTGCGCTGCCGAGGTAGCTGCCACTGACACTGAGCGTCGCGCCATTCGCCACGGCCGTGCTCGAGACGCCGTTGAGGCTGCCTGCCGGGCCGATGCCGAGCGTGCCGCCCGCGACGCTGACCGTCGAAAAGTTCGACACCCCCGGTCCGTTGAGATTGAGCGTGCCGCCGCTCGTCTTGAGCAGCGTCTGGAAGTTGCTCACCGCACCGAGGCCCGCGACCCCGGCGATGTCGGCATTGAAGGTGTTGTTGCCGCTGCCGCCGTCGACCAGCCCGGTGATGCTCGTGCCGTCGTGAATGGTGAGCGTGTCGTCATCGGCGCCCAGGCTGAGTGAACCCGCGCCCGTGTCGAGCGTCCCCGCGACATCGAGCAGATCGGCACCGGCACCGAGATCGCCCGTGGCGCGCAGCGTCGCGCCGCTCGCCACCAGCACCGTGTTCGCTCCGCCACTGCCCGCGATCGTGAGCGGCGTCGCCCCGCCGGCCTGGACCGTGCGTTGCACGCTCAGAGTGCTGTCATCGCCGAGGTTGAGCGTCGGTGTATCGAGCGCGCCCGCAACGACCAGGGTGCCGGCGGCGACGGTCGTGCCGACGCCGTAACTTTGCGTGCCGGTCAGCGTCGCGACGCCAGTGTTCTGCTTGGTGAACTGCTCAAAGCCGGAGAGGCTCGCGCCGTCGAGCGTGAATGCTGCGGCATTGTTGAGCACGACCGAGTCGACACTGGTCTGGCCGCCGCCACCGATGACCGCGCTGATCACTGCGCCATCGTTCAGGGTGAGCACGTCATCACCGAGGCCGAGGTCGATGGTGCCGACCCCCGCTACGGTGCCCGACACCGTCAACGTGTCGTTGCCCGCAGTGCCGAGATAAATGCCGTCGACCTGCAGCGTCGCGCCGGCATCGACGACCGTCGTCGTCGGATCGACCGTGGCGCCAACCGCGACGTGCACGATGCCGGAATTGACCAACACGGTGTCGAACACCGACGCGGCCGGACCGTTGATGTTGAGTGTGCCGACGCCGGTCTTCTGCAGCGTCTGGAATCCCGTCAGCGCACCGAGATCGGCGACGGTGTTGATGTCGGTGTTGAACGTGTTGATGCCGGTGCCGCCCGCCACGGTGCCAATGACGGTAGTGCCGTCATGAATCGTGAACGTGTCGTCGCCATCGCCGAGGTTGAAGGTTCCGGTGCCGAGGTCGAGCGTGCCGGCGAGATCGAGCAGATCCGCGCCCGCGCCGAGATCGATCGAACCGGAACCGTCGAGCGTGCCTGCGACGGTGACCTGGTCGGCGCCCGCCGTGCCCGTGTAGCTGCCGTTCACGGTGAGCGTCGCACCGCTCGCCACGTTCGTGTTCGAGACGCCGCTGATGCTGCCCAATGCGCCGACCGCGAGCGTGCCGCCGGCGACGCTGACCATGGAGAAATTGGAGACGCCGGGGCCGTTGATATTGAGCAAGCCGCCGCTGGTCTTGAGCAGCGTCTGGAAGTTGGTCACGGCACCGAGATTCGCGACCGCGGCGATGTCCGCGTTGAAGGTGTTGTTGCCGGTGCCGCCGTCGACGAGACCGACAACGCTGGTGCCGTCGTGAATCGTGAGAGTGTCGTCACCGCCGCCGAGGCTCAGGGAACCGGCGCCGGTGTTGAGCGTTCCCGTGACATCAAGCAGATCCGAGCCGCTACCGAGATCACCCGTCGCACGCAGTGTCGCGCCACCCGCCACGAGCACCGTGTTCGCCCCGGCACTGCCTGTGAGGGCAAGCGGCGTGGCGCCGACCGCCTGCGCCGTTCCCTGCACATTGAACACGCTGCCATCGCCCATGCTCAGCGTCGGCGTGTCGAGCTCGCCCGCCACGAGCAGCGTGCCCGCGGTGAGTGTCGTGCCGGAGGTGTACGTCTGGATTCCGGTCAGTATCGCGACGCCCGTGTTCTGCTTGGTGAGTTGCTCGAAACCCGAGAGCGAGCCCGCGCCCAATGTGAATGCGCCGGCATTGTTCAGCACCACGGAATCGAACGTGGTCTGCGCGCCGCCACCGATCGTGGCCGTGAGCAGCGCGCCATCGTTCAAGGTGAGCACATCGTTGCCGGCGGCGAGATCGATGATGCCGGCTCCCGAAACCGTGCCGGCCACCGTCAGCGCGTCTGCTCCGGCGCTCGCCACAAAGCTGCCGCTCACGTTGAGCGTTGCACCACTCGCGACGGAAGCGGTCGTGAAGCCGTTGATGCTACCGGCCGCTGCGATGTTGATCGTGCCCGCGTTCGCGTTGACCGTGGTGAAAGACGAGGCCGCCGGGCCGTTGATATTGAGCGTGCCCACGCCGGTCTTGAGCAGCGTCTGGAAGCCCGTGACGGCGCCGAGGTTGGCGCTGGTCGCGATCGCGGTGTTGAACGTGTTGTTGCCGGTGCCGCCCGCGACAGTGCCGACGATGTTGGTACCGTCGTGAATGGTGAGCGTGTCATCGCCGGTGCCGAGACTGAGCGTGCCGGCGCCGGTGTTCACGGTGCCGGACACGTCGAGGAGATCGGACCCGTTGCCGAAATCGCCGGTGGCACGCAGCGTCGCGCCGCTCGCGACCAGCACCGTGTTCGCGCCCGCGCTCCCGGTGAGGGTCAGCGGCGTGGCGCCGACCGCCTGCACGGTGCCTTGCACGTTGAGTGTCGTGTTATCGCCGAGGGTCAGCGTTGGCGTGTCGAGCTCACCGGCGACGAGCAGCGTTCCAGCATTCAGCGCGGTGCTGGTGGTGTAGGTCTGAATTCCAGTCAGCGTCGCGACACCGGTGTTCTGCTTGGTGAGCTGCTCGAACCCGGTGAGCGAGGCGCCCAGCGACAGCGCACCGGCGTTGTTCAGCACCACGGAATCCGAAGTCGTCTGCGCACCGCCGCCGATCGTCGCCGTGATCACGGCGCCGTCATTGAGCGTCAGCGTGTCATTGCCCGCGCCGAGGTCGATGGTACCGACGCCCGTGACCGTGCCCGACACCGCGAATGTGTCGGCGCCGGCGCTCGTGACGTAGCTGCCGCTCACATTGAGCGTCGCGCCACTCGCGACCGTAGTGGCAGTCGCGCCGCTGACGCTCCCCGCGGCGCCGACGTTGAGCGTGCCGCCGGAAACGTTGACGGTGGTGAAGCCCGAGACGCCCGGTCCATTGATGTTGAGTGTGCCGCCGCTGGTCTTGAGCAACGTCTGGAAGTTGGTCACCGCGCCGAGACTGGCCGTGCCTGCGATCGCCGTGTTGAGGGTGTTGGTGCCGGTGCCGCCGTCGAGCGTGCCGACGACGTTGGCGCCGTCGCGGATCGTGAGCGTGTCGTTGCTGCCACCAAGGCTCAAGGTGCCCGCGCCGGTGTTCACCGTACCGGACACGTCGAGCACATCCGAACCGTTGCCGAAGTCGCCGGTGGCGCGCAGTGTCGCACCGCTCGCCACCAGTACCGTATCCACACCGGTGCTGCCGGTGATCGTCGCCGTGGTGGAGCCCGCCGCTTCGACCGAGCCGCGCACATCGAGCGTGGTGGTGGCGGTGAGCGCAACGGTGGGCGTGGTGAGGCTCCCGGTGACCTGCAGCGTGCCGAGGACGACGTTGGTCGCTGCGGCTGCCGCGGAACCACTGAGCGTCGTGGTGCCCGCACCGGACTGATTGATCGTGCCGGTGCCCGTGATCGTGTTGCCCACGGTGAGCGCATCGGAGCGCAGGAACGTGAGCGTCGCATTGTTGACGACGGCGCCGCTCCCCAGCGTGCCTGTCGTGCCGCCGTTCCCGACCTGCAGCGTGCCGGCGGAAATCGTCGTAGTGCCTGAGTACGTATTGCTGCCCGCGAGGATCCAGCGACCGGTACCGCTCTTGGTGAGCGCGAGCGCACCGGAGCCGTTGTCGGCGAGCGCACCCGCGAAGATATTGCCGCTGGTCGTGCCCGTGAGCGTGAGGCTGCGCGCCTGGTTTGCGATGTCGTAGGAGGCCGTACCGTTCCAGGTCAGGACGCCGCTGCCGCTCCCGTCGAGCGTCGCCCCGCCATCCTCGATCAGGAAATTGCGATCGGTCGCGGTGGCGGCGCCGGTGTGGCGCAATGTTCCGCCGTCGAAGTTGAGATTCGCAGCCGCGTTCGTCGCCGCGCCGAGATTGCTGGCGACGCCGCCATTGGTCAGCGTCGAGACCGCGAGCACGCCCGCGTTGAGCCGCACCGGTCCGGTGAAGGTGTTCACGCCACTCAACGTGGTCGTGCCGGTGCCGTCGTGGCGCAGCGTGCCGTTGCCGCTGATCGCGGAAGAAGTAGTGACTGCGCTGCTGCGATTGATGGCGAGGACGCTGTTGTTGATCACCGCACCGCCACCCAGGGTGCCCGTGGCGCCGCCGTTGCCGAGCTGCAGCGTGCCCGCGTTGATGGTGGTCGTGCCGCTGTAAGTGTTATTGGCGGCCAGGATCGTCGTGCCGGTGCCGTTCTGCAGCAGAGTGCCGGTGCTGCTGATGACGCCGCCGATCGTGTAGGCATCGCTGCGATTGATGATGAGCTGCCCGCTGTCGACGACGGCGCCGGCGCCGAGCGTCCCCGTCGTGCCGCCGTTACCGACCTGCAGCACGCCAGTGCTGATGGTCGTTGTGCCCGTGAAAGTGTTGTTCGCGGTGAGCAGGAGCGTTCCGGCGCCGGTCTTGGTGAGTCCGCCACCCGCACCCGTGAGTACGCCGCTGAGGATCGCATCGGTCGCGGCCGTGCCGTCGTTCACGAGCACGGTGCGCGCCGCCGCACCGAAGTCGATGCCATTGCGAAAGTCGATGGTGCTGTCGGCATTCGCGAGACTCAGGATCAGCGACTGGCCGTTCGGCACGAACCCGCCCGCGGTCCAGGTCTGCGTCGCGCCGGCGCCGCCGAGATTCACGACGCGATTGCCGCCGAAGGCGGCAAAGCCGCCGGAGCTGGTCCAGCGCACCTGGTTCAGGTTCGAGCTCGCGCCGACCGCGCGGTTGAAGTCGCCGCTCGTCGCCGTGAGCCCGAGCACGCCGCCGTTGAAAACCAGCGCGCTGCCTTGCGTCGCGCCGTCACCCGCCAGGCCGCCCGAAAGCGCGGTGGCATTGTTGAGCGTGAGCAGACCCGCATCGATGCGCGTGTCGCCGGTATGGGTGCTCGGCCCGGAGAGGAACCAGGTGCCGGTACCGGCCTTGATGAGGCTGGTGCGCAGCGCGCCCGCGGTATTGAAGTCGGTGAGTGTGCCCGCGAACAGGTTGTTGCCGGTATTGGTGCCGGCGAGCGTGAACGTCGTCGCCGCGGTCGTCGTCATCGTGCCGTTCCACGTCAGCGTGCCCGTGCCGCTCGATTCGATGCGGCCGGTAGTGCCGACACCCGTGAAGTTGCGGTCGGTGCTCGCGTTCGCGGCGCCGGTGTAGCGCAGCGTCCCGTTGTTGATGACGAGGTTTGCAGCGGCATTGCTGCTCGCACCGAGATTGCTCGCGACGCCGCCGTTCGCCAGCGTGTCGATTTCGAGCGTGCCGCCGAGAATCGAAGTGATGCCGGTGTAGGTGTTGGCTCCGGTGAGGTGCCACAGACCCGCATCGTTTTTGGTGAGCGCGAGCGTGCCGCCGCCATCCCCGAGCGTGCCGGCAAAAATATTCGTGGCGGTGTTGGTGCCGCGCAGGATCAGCGTCCGTGCACCACTTGGATTCGTCGCCGTGCCGTTCCACACCAGCGCGCCCGTGCCGCTCGCTGCGAGCTGCGCCTGCGTGGCGGCACCAAAAGAGAAATTACGATCCGTGCTCTCGCCCGCGCCGACATAGGTCAGGATCGAGGCGTTGTTGTCGAAGACGAGATTCGCCGCGGCATTGCTCGCCGCACCGAGGCCGCCCGCGGTACCGCCGTTGCCGATGGTGCTGACGCGCACCGTCGGCGCGTTGAGGCTGGTCACGCCCGTGTAGGTGTTCGCGGCGTTGAGCTGCACCGTGCCGTTGCCGGTGTAGACGACGCTGCCGTTGCTCAGCACGCCGCTCAGCGTCACATCCGTCGCGGCGGAACCGTTGTTGACCTGGATGGTGCGCGAGGCCCCGTTCAAGTCGATCGGGTTCTGCCAGTCGAGCGTGCCGGTCGCGGAAGCCGACGCCAGCGTCAACGTCTGCCCCGCGCCGATGAACCCCGGCGTGCCCGCCCAGACCAGCGTCGCGCCGGCGCCGCCGAGATTGACGACGCGATTGGCGCCGAACGCGGCGAAGCCGCCGCTGCCCGTCCATTGCACCTGGTTCGCGCCTGTGCCCACTGCGCGTGTCATGTCCCCCGCGCCGAGCTCGACCACGCCGCCACCGGTGAGATTGAGATTGCTGTTGGCGGAGAGCGCGCCCGCGCTGTTGGCGCGCAGGATCCCCGCCGAGAGCAGCGTCTGACCGGAATAGGTGTTGGTGCCGCTCAGGATCACGGTGCCGCTCACCGTCTTGCTGAGGCTCAGTACGTTCGCGCCGGTATCGGCGAAGTTGCCGCTGAACGTGCCGCTCGCGATCAGCTGCAGGACCGTCGATGCCGTGAGTGTCGGGCTCCCCGAGTACACGCCGGCCGCGGCCGCGGACATGCTGGCGGTCCCGCCGGTCAGCGTGAAGTTGCGATCGATGGTGGTCGAATTGAAGTTGAGCGTGGTGCCGTTGCCGATGATGAAATTCGCGGCGACGTTCGGGCCCGCGCCGAGCGCCGCGTTGTTGGTGATCGAGAGCGTTCCGCCCAGCAGCTGCGTAACGCCGGTGTAGGTATTGGCGCCGGAGAGGGCGAGCGTGCCGGTGCCCGACTTGATGAGGCCGGCCGTGCCCGCAAGGATCGAGTTGATGGTCGTCGTGGTGGTGTTGACCGCGATCGTCGGGTTCACGCCGCCGAGCGTGAGCGTGCTGCCCGTCAGGATGTAGTTGTTGGCGCTGAACGTGAGATTGTGCGCCGTGATCGGCACGCCCAGCGTCACGGTTCCGGCCGTGCCGCCGAACACCGCATCGCTCAGTGCCGCGTTGTTCCAGGCCTGGTAGGTCGTGCCGTTGTGCCAGCGCAGGCTGGTCGTGTCCCAGACGTTGTTGGCCGGCGTGACGGTGTCATTGCCATTGACGGGGAGCGTGCCGTTCGCATCCCAGTTAAGCGTCTGCGCCTGCGCTCCGAGAGCCAGGGCCGCGAGTGGAAGGCCACAGAGCAGCCTCAGCGGTCGCGCTTCGATCACTCGTCGAGTCATGCACAGTTCCGGGAATTGCGGCCGATCCGAACTTGGCGCCAATGGCTTGTGAATATATCGTAACCATCTCATTCGTCGGGGAGGATGAGCGGGAGCGCCGTCACAATCACTGCCCTCGGAACGCCCGCTCATTCACAATCCAACGATGCCACCGGTGTCCAACAGCCCAGCAAAACGCGTCCGTCGTGGTCGGCTGTTCGTCTGTGCCGCACCTTCAGGTGCCGGCAAGACGTCGCTGGTGCGAGCGCTGCTGGACGCAGACCCCTCGCTCAAGTTCTCGATCTCGTGCACGACGCGCCCGCGCCGGACGAAAGAGGTCGACGGCCACGACTACCACTTCATCAGTCGCGAAGAGTTCGAGCGAATGGTCGATGCGGGCGAGTTCCTCGAGTATGCGCAGGTGTTCGACAACTACTACGGCACGCCGCGCAGGCAGGCCGAAGAGTCGCTCGCCAAGGGTCAGGACCTCATGCTCGAGATCGACTGGCAGGGCGCACGGCAGGTGCGCAAGGCGATGCCCGAGTGCGTCACGATCTTCATCCTGCCGCCCTCGCGCGCCGCGCTGGAGGAGCGCCTCAGGAATCGCGGCACGGACTCCGACGAGGTGATCGCCCGTCGCCTGCGCGATGCAGTCGCGGATATGAAGCATTGGAAGGATTTCGACTACGTGATTGTCAACGATACGTTCGAACACGCGCTGCGCGACCTGAAAGCCATCGCGGCAGGCAAGGGTGCGGCGCTGCGTTCGAGCCGGCCCGAGCTCAAGGCCATCACCGCCGCACTGCTCGCCTGACGGCCTTCGCGAAAATCGCGGCTCCAGAGCGCAAGAGACATCGCGGCGCCGGGACGGCCCGTGGCGGCCCGAGCTGTACGCAGCCGGGTCAGCTTGCTGGCGTGAACGGCAGGTCCTCGGGTAGACTTGCCGCCCTTTTTTGGGGCCCACGCCCGAACCCTTGCCGAGGCTGAAAATGGCGCGCATCACTGTCGAAGACTGCCTGGAAAACATCGAAAACCTGTTCCAGCTGGTGCTGGTCGCCGCCAAGCGGGCGCGCCGCCTCGCCAACGGCGCCGAGCCGAGCCTGGACTGGGAAAACGACAAGCCCACGGTCGTCGCCCTGCGCGAGATCGCAGCCGGCAACATCGGCGTCGAGTTGCTCGAAGAGCAGGAAGCGCCGGCAGAGCCCGCTGTGCCCGACATGGAGCTGCCGACGGACTTCCGCGCCCCGCAGCTCGGACTCGGCGACTGAACCGAGCGCGGTCGGCCATTCCCGGCCGCCTGATCCGCAAGCAAGAACCGAGGCCAGGCCCGCAAGGTCTGGCCTCATGTTTTTGGCTTTGAACTCCGTGCGTTTCGCCCACAGAATGGACCGAGATGCCGGTTTCGAGCCCTTGATCCTCCATGGATTACGCCTCCTCCATCTTGAGTCTCCTGCCGGGCGGTAGGCGCGCCCTCGGCATCAATCAGCTCATCTCCAAGCTGGAGAACTACCTCCCACCCGACCAAGTCGAGCGCGTCCAGCAGGCGTATGAGTTCGGCGCCGCCGCGCACAAGGGCCAGAAGCGGCTCTCCGGCGAGCCGTATATCTCGCACCCCATCGCCGCCGCGAACATCCTCGCCGACCTGCACGTCGACGCCGAGACCATCATCGCGGCGATCCTGCACGACGTGATCGAGGACACGCCGGCGGAGATGGAGCAGCTGGTCGAGAAGTTCGGACGCGAAGTCGCGGACCTGGTCGACGGCGTCACCAAGCTGGACCAGATCAAGTTCAAGAGCCGCGAGGAAGCGCAGGCCGAGAGTTTTCGCAAGATGCTGCTCGCCATGGTGCGCGACATCCGCGTGATCCTGGTGAAGCTCGCGGACCGCACTCACAACATGCGCACGCTCGATGTGATGCCGCTGCCCAAGCGGCGCAGCATCGCGCGCGAGACGCTCGACATCTACGCGCCAATCGCCGACCGGCTCGGGCTCTACAGCATCAAGCTCGAGCTCGAGGAGCTCGGCTTCAAGGCGCTGTACCCGCAGCGCTACCGGATCATCGAGCGCGAGCTCAAGCGCGCGCGCGGCAACCAGAAGCAGTTCGTCGGCAAGATCGCGGACAACCTGCGCTCGGTGCTGGAGAAGGCCGGCATCAAGGCATCGGTCGAAGGGCGCGAAAAGCATCTCTACAGCGTGTATCGCAAGATGCGCAAGAAGAGCGTGCCGCTCAACGAGATCGTCGACGTGTACGGCTTTCGTCTCGTGGTCGACACCGCGGACACGGCGTACCGTGTGCTCGGGCTGGTGCACGGTCTCTACAAGCCGATGCCCGGGCGCTTCAAGGATTACATCGCGATCCCGCGCATCAACGGCTACCAGTCGCTGCATACGACGCTCTTCGGGCCGAACGGCGTGCCGCTCGAGGTGCAGATCCGCACCGAAGACATGCATCGCGTCGCGGAGACTGGCATCGCGGCGCACTGGAAGTACAAGACCGGCGAGAAGAACCCGACCAACCAGCAGGACCGAGCGCGCGAGTGGCTGAACCAGCTGATGCAGATGCAGGAGGGCGGCAACTCCGAGGAATTCCTCGAAAGCGTCAAGGTCGACCTGTTCCCCGACAAGGTCTACGTGTTCACGCCCAAGGGCGAGATCCTGCGCTTGCCGCGCGGCGCGACCGCGGTCGATTTCGCGTACGCGGTGCACACCGACGTCGGCAATCGTTGTGTCGCCGCGAAAGTCGATCGGCGCCTGGTGCCGCTGCGCACACCGCTGCGCAACGGCCAGACGGTCGAGATCATCACCGCCAAGGGCGCGGCCCCGAACCCCGCGTGGGTCAACTTCGTCGTCAGCGCCAAGGCGCGCGCCGCGATCCGCCATTACTTGAAGAGTCTCAAGCGCAAGGAAGCGATCGAGCTCGGCCGCCGCCTCCTCAACCAGGCGCTCGGCGAGTTCTCGCTCACGCTGAAGAAGATGCCCGAGGAGCAGATCCAGCCGGCGCTCGCGGAGCTCGGCATGAAGAGCGCGGATGACCTTTACGAGAAGATCGGGCTCGGCGAGCGGCTGGCGCCGCTGATCGCACGCCGGCTGCTGCCGGTGGACGAGGCTGCGGTGCCGAGCGGAGAGAAACCGGCGCCACTCACGATCGCGGGCACGGAAGGCCTGGTCATTTCCTATGCGCGTTGCTGCTTCCCGATTCCCAATGACCCCGTGATGGCCTATCTCAGCAGCGGCCGCGGGGTGGTCGTGCACCGCGAGTCCTGCGGCAACCTCGCCGGCTATCGCAAGCAGCCCGACAAGTGGATCTCGGTGAGCTGGGAAAAGAAACTCGATCGGCTGTTCAGCTCAGAGATACGCGTCGAGGTGGCGAACCGCATGGGCGTGCTGGCCGCAGTCGCGGCGAGCATCGCCGGCACCGAGACCAACATCGACCACGTCTCGCTGGTCGAGCGCGACGTCGACACCTCGACCCTCATCTTCGAACTGCAGGTGCGCGACCGCAAACACCTGGCGCGCGTCATGCGCACGATCCGGAACATGCCGGATGTGCTGAAAGTGATCCGGACGATTGCGTGAAGAAAAAACATGGCCTTGGGCCTCAGGCCCCGGGCCTCAGGCCGAAGCCAAAAACAGCTAGAATTCCTTCCCGTTCCCGTGACATCGATCCGACCGCGCCGACCAAGAGCTGACGCACCATGAGCAGAAAGACTATTCACTCCGACCAGGCGCCGAAGGCGATCGGCACGTATTCACAGGCGGTGCGCGCCGGCGATCTCGTTTTCATCTCGGGGCAGGTGCCGTTCGATCCTGCGACCGGTGAGCTGGTCAGCGGCGAGATTGAAGTGCACATCCGGCGCGTGTTCGACAATCTCAAGGCGATTGCTGAGGCGGCGGGGAGCAGCCTCGCGGACGCCGTGAAGCTCAACGTCTACCTGGTCGACCTCAAGCACTTTCCGGTCGTGAACCAGGTCATGGCGCAATATTTCAAGGAGCCCTATCCGGCGCGCGCCGCGGTGGGTGTCGCGGCGCTGCCGCGTGGCGCGCAGGTCGAAATGGAATGCATCCTGCACCTCGGGAAATAGCCGCCCCCGAGCAAAGGCCGGTTACAGTGCTGCGCGGCGTGGGCGAGTCCCTCGCCGGCAAGCTCGCGCGGCTCGGCCTGTTCACCCTCCAGGATCTGCTCTTTCACCTGCCGCTGCGCTACGAGGATCGTACCCAGATCGTGCCGATCGGCACGCTGACGGTGGGTTCCCGCGCGGTGATCGAAGCCGAGGTGCAGCTCACCGAGGTCGTGTTTCGCGGCCGGCGCCAGCTCCTGTCTCGTCTTGCCGACGGCTCCGGCTTCATCACCCTGCGATTCTTTCATTTCAACCAGCATCAGCAGGAATCGCTGGCGCGCGGCACGCGCCTGCGATGCTTCGGCGAGGTGCGCCGCGGTCCGCTCGGACTGGAGATCGTGCACCCGGAATATCGCCTGCTCGACGGGACGACGAGCACCCAGCTCGATGAAGCGCTCACTCCTATCTATCCGGGCACCGAGGGCGTGCAACAGGGACGACTGAGGAGACTGGCCGCACAGGCGCTCGACACGGTTCGTCAGCAGGGCCTGACTGACTGGCTGCCGCGTGAGGCGCTTGCCAGGCACAACTGGCCGGACTTGCTCGATGCGCTCGAGTATGTGCATCGCCCGCCCGTCGACGCCAAGCTGGACCTGCTCGCTGCCGTCCGCCATCCGGCGCAACGGCGTCTCGCCTGCGAGGAGTTGCTCGCGCACCAGCTCAGCCTCAAGCTCGCGCGCCGCGAAATTCGCGCCGACCCGGCGCTGCCTCTGGCGAGCGATGCGCTCGCCACGCGCCTGGTCGCCAGGCTCCCGTTCAAACTCACGCCCGCACAGCAGCGCGCGTATGGCGAAGTGCGCGCCGATATTCGCGAGCCTCTGCCGATGTTGCGCCTGGTGCAGGGCGATGTGGGTTCGGGCAAGACGGTCGTTGCCGCGCTCGCCGCGGCACACGCCGTCGACGCCGGCTGCCAGGCGGCACTCATGGCGCCGACCGAACTTCTCGCCGAGCAACACGCACGCAACTTCGAACACTGGTTCACGGCGCTGGGCGTCAAGGTCGCGCTGCTCACGGGCAAGATCCAGGGGCGAACGCGCGAAGCCGCACTTAAGACGGTGGCGAGTGGCGCGGCGCAGGTGGTGATCGGGACGCACGCGCTGTTCCAGGAAGGCGTGGGATTCAAGAGTCTCGCGCTCGCAATCGTCGACGAACAGCATCGCTTCGGCGTGCACCAGCGGCTGCAGCTGCGCGACAAGGGCGCGCACGACGGCCGCCATCCGCACCAGCTGATCATGACGGCGACGCCGATCCCACGCACTCTCGCGATGACCGCCTACGCCGATCTCGATGTCTCGGTGATCGATGAGCCGCCGCCGGGCCGCACGCCGGTGCAGACCGTTGTGATGCCGCAGAGCCGGCGCGACGAGGTGATCGCGCGCATTCGTGACACCTGCGTTGCGGGGCGGCAGGTGTACTGGGTGTGCCCTCTCATCGATGAGTCGGATGCGATGCCTTACCAGGCCGCGGAGGAGACGGCCGCCGCGCTGGCGGAGGCGCTTCCCGAGATGCGGGTCGGGATCGTGCACGGTCGCATGACGCCGGCGCAGAAGGACGGTGCGATGGAGCGCTTCCGCGCGGGCGAGTTGCAGCTGCTGGTCGCGACCACCGTGATCGAAGTGGGCGTTGATGTGGCGAACGCCAGCCTGATGGTGATCGAGAATGCCGAGCGCATGGGACTGGCCCAGCTGCACCAGCTGCGCGGGCGCGTCGGCCGCGGCTCGCACAGCAGCAGTTGCGTGTTGTTATATCGTCCGCCGCTCTCGGAGCTCGGGCGCGAGCGCCTCGCGGTGTTGCGCGAGACCAATGACGGGTTCGAAGTGGCGCGGCGCGACCTGGAGCTGCGCGGGCCGGGTGAGTTCCTGGGAACTCGCCAGACCGGCCTCGCGCAAATGCGCGTCGCCGACCTGATGCGTGACGCCGACCTGCTGCCCCACGTTCAGCAGCTCGCGGAGCTGATGTTGGCCGGGCATGCCGCTAACATAGCGCCCTTGATCGCACGCTGGATCGGTCACGGCGAGGCTTACGGGAAGATCGGATGAATGATGCGCCGCCTCGTTTCGATCCCGGGCGTCCGTCCTGGCGCTCGCTCTCGCTGATCTCCGCGCTCGCGCGCGTCGGCGCGACGCTGCGCGAATACGCGCTGCTCATGCGCCTGCACCGGCCGATCGGCATCTGGCTGCTGATGTGGCCGATGCTGTGGGCGCTCTGGGTCGCGGGTGACGGCCACCCGGATCCGCGCACCTTCATCGTTTTCATGCTCGGCACACTCATAATGCGCTCGGCCGGCTGCGTGATGAACGACTACGCGGATCGCGATCTCGACCCGTTCGTCGCGCGCACCAAGGACCGGCCGCTGGCCGCGCGGCGCGTGTCGCCGACCGAGGCGCTGCTGCTTTTCCTGGTGCTCTGCCTGCTCGCGGTGGGACTGCTGTTCACGTTGAGCCCGCTCGCGCAGCTCTACGCCGTGATCGGCGGCGCACTCACCGTCAGCTACCCGTTCCTCAAGCGCTTCTTCCCGGTGCCGCAGTTCTATCTCGGCGCGGCCTTCGGTATCGCGGTGCCCATGGCCTTTGCCGCGCAGAACGGCGTCGTGCCAAAGCTCGCCTGGGTCATCTTCTGTGCGGCGGTGCTGTGGGCCGGCGTCTACGACACGGAGTACGCGATGGTCGACCGCGAGGACGACAAGAAGCTCGGCATCAAGTCGAGCGCCATCCTGTTCGGCGATGCGGATCGCGTGCTGATCGCCGTCATGCAGGCCATGGTGCTGTTCGCGCTGGTGCTGGTCGGGCGCGAAATGCACTACGGCTACTGGTACCAGGCCGGCCTGGTGGCGGCGGGAATCTGCTCCCTCTGGCAGCAGTGGCTGATTCGCAAGCGTGAGCCCGAGGCGTGCTTTCGCGCCTTCAACAACAACAACTACTTCGGCATGCTGGTGTTCATCGGCATCCTGCTGCACTACACGTTCGCGGGCTGAGCCCGCGCGATCGCCCAGACCTCCACCGTCCGCACTCCGGCCCGCTTGAAGACGCGCGCGATTTCGTTCGCGGTGCTGCCGGTCGTCAGTACATCGTCGAGTATCGCCACGTGGCGCAAGCCTTGTGTTCCCTGCACCTCGAACGCACTACGCACGTTCCTGCGCCGCGACCTGGCATCGAGCTCGGTCTGATCCTCCGTGGCGCGGATGCGCCGGCAGATGCGCGGCTCGCACCCGATGCCGAGGCGTTGAGCCAGGGGACGCGCCAGCTCGCTCGCCTGGTTGAAGCCGCGTTCGCGATGACGTGACGGGTGCAGCGGCACCGGAACGATGAGCTCCGGCAACCTCGCCTCACGCGCCGCCGCGCGCTCCGCCAGCAACGTGCCGAGCACGCGGCCATAGGCCAGCACACCGCGATACTTGAAGGCGCGCAGCAGTTGATCGAGCGGATAGGCATAGCGGTACGGCACGAACGCGCGATCGAACCGCGGTGCGTGCCGCAGGCAGCGGCCACAGACCGGTTCTTGCGCCACGCTCGCAGGCAACGGCGCCGCGCAGTGACTGCAGGCATGCTCATTGGCCGGCAGGTCGTCAGAGCAAGGCCGGCACAGGTCGAGCACCGGCGGCTGGCCGCGATCGCCGCACAGCACGCAACTCGGGGGCAACAGCAGGCCCTGGATACGCAATAGCCATCCGTTAACCAGCCGTGACTGCCCGGGTTGACAGAGTTTCATGCCTCACCGAATACTGCCCGCCACTTCCGTGGCTGCCACGCGGCAAATGCGCCGCAAACGGATCGAATCGAATGAATGCATCCTTGCGAGCCGCTGGTGAGTCCGGACCCGGTGTCATCCGCAACGACTGGAGCCTCGATGAAGTGCGCGCGCTCCTGGCGCTGCCGTTCGCCGATCTCATGTTCGCCGCACAGCAGGCGCATCGCGCCCACCATCAGCCGAACCAGGTGCAGGTGAGCACGCTCCTCAGCATCAAGACCGGCGGCTGCCCGGAGGACTGCGCCTACTGCCCGCAGAGCATCCGCTATCACACCGGCGTCGAGCGCGAAGCTTTGATGCAGGTCGACGCGGTCGTGGAACGGGCGAAAGCCGCGCGCGCTGCCGGCGCGACGCGCTTTTGCATGGGCGCGGCGTATCGCAGCCCCAAGGCACGCGAGCTGAAGGAGATCACCGAGATGGTGCGCGAGGTGCGAGCGCTCGGCCTCGAGACCTGCGCGACGCTCGGCATGCTGACGCCCGAGCAGGCGCAAGACCTGAAAGCCGCGGGCCTCGACTACTACAACCACAATCTCGACACCTCGCCCGAGCACTACGAAAAGATCATCACCACGCGCACGTACCAGGACCGGCTCGACACGCTCGCGGCGGTGCGGGCCGCCGGTATCAAGGTGTGTTGCGGCGGCATTCTCGGCATGGGCGAGACCGAGATCGATCGCGCGAAGCTCCTGCACACGCTCGCGACGCTGCCCGAGCACCCCGAGAGCGTGCCGATCAATCAACTCGTGCAAGTCCCCGGCACGCCGCTCGACGGCGCGCCGCCTCTCGATCCGCTCGATTTCGTGCGCGCGATCGCCGTGGCACGCATCCTCATGCCGCAGGCGCACGTGCGCTTGTCGGCCGGGCGCACCGAGATGAGCGATGAGTTGCAGGCGCTGTGCTTTCTCGCCGGCGCCAACTCGATCTTCTACGGAGAGAAGCTCCTGACGACCGGGAACCCGGACGTTGCGCACGACCAGGAGCTGTTCGCTCGACTCGGAGTCCAGCCTGAACCCTGCCCTGCGTGAACGGCTCGAGGATCTGCGTGAGCGCGACCTGTATCGACGCCGCCGCGTGGTACAGGAGTGGTCGCGCGATGACGCGGGCGTGGTCGCCGTCGTCGATGGCACGCGGCGCATCATCTTTTGCAGTAACGACTACCTCGGGCTGAGTCATCACCCGCGCGTCGTCGCGGCGTTGCGTGACGCGGCGGCGCGCTATGGCGCCGGCAGCGGCGCCTCGCATCTCGTCACCGGCCACGGCATCGAACATCACGCGCTCGAGGAGGAGCTCGCCGCCTTCACCGGGCGCGAGCGCGCGCTGCTCTTTTCGACCGGCTACATGGCGAACCTCGGGCTCGCCGCCGCTCTCGTCGGGCGCGGCGACCAGGTGTTGGAGGATCGGCTCAATCACGCCTCGCTCCTCGATGCCGGACTGCTCTCGGGGGCGCGCTTCTCGCGTTACGCGCACTGCGACGCTGCTGCGGTGAGCGCGAAGCTCACGGAGGCGCGCGATGGCACGACGCTCGTGATGACGGACGGGGTGTTCAGTATGGACGGCGACATCGCGCCGCTCGATACGCTGGCCGACGCCACTCGCTCCGCCGCGGCATGGCTCATGGTCGACGACGCGCACGGCCTCGGCGTGCTCGGCGTTCGCGGCCGCGGCTCGCTCGAGCACTTCGGGCTCGATGCCGCGCAGGTTCCAATCCTGATGGGCACATTCGGCAAGGCGCTCGGCACCTGTGGTGCCTTCGTCGCCGGCTCCGAAGAGCTGATCGAGTACCTGATCCAGCGCTCGCGCACCTACATCTACACGACTGCGCTGCCATCCGCGATCGCCTGCGCAACCCGTGCGGCACTGCGCCTGGTCGATGACGAGGCGTGGCGCCGCGAGCGCCTGTTCGCGAACATCACGCGCTTTCGCAGCGCGGCTCAACAGGCGGGCGTCGAGCTCACGCCTTCGAGCACGCCGATACAGCCCATCGTGCTCGGCAGCGCCGGACGCGCCGTCGCCGTGAGCGATGCGCTCTGGGAGCGCGGCTTCTGGGTCACCGCGATTCGTCCACCCACAGTGCCCGAGGGCACGGCGCGCCTGCGGATCACTCTGTCCGCGGCGCATCGCGACGAACACATCGACCAACTGGTCGATGCGCTGGTGCAAGCTGTGCGCGTGTCCTCGTGACGGCCGCGGGCGTGCGGGAGTGTTCATGAGTTCAGCGCGCGAGTCGTCAGCGGAACCCTTTGCCCTCGATCGGCGACAGATGCGCCGGGCGTTCGAACGCGCGAGCCGCACCTACGACCACGCCGCAGTGCTGCAAACCGAAGTCCGCCAGCGCCTGCTCTCCCGGCTCGAGTACGTGAAGCTCGAACCGGAACTCATCGTCGATGCCGGCTGCGGCACGGCGCACGCCGCGCGCGAGCTGAAACGTCGCTTCCCGCGGGCGCGCGTGATCGCGCTCGACATCGCCACCGGAATGCTGCGCGAGGCGCAGCGTCAGCAGGGCTGGCGCCGGCGCTTCGAGCGCGTCTGCGCGGATGCCGAGCGCATGCCGCTCGCCGACGCCAGCGTCGATCTCATCTTCAGCAACCTGATGCTGCAGTGGTGCGATGTTCCCGACACCGCCCTGCGCGAGTTTCAACGCGTGCTGAAACCGCGCGGCCTCGTGACCTTCAGCACTTTCGGACCGGATACGCTGATGGAGTTGCGTGCCGCGTGGGCGGCTGTCGATCGGCGCCCGCATGTCAGTCGTTTCATCGACATGCACGATCTCGGCGACGCCCTGGTGCGCGCGCGCCTCGCCGAGCCGGTGCTCGACGTCGAGCGCTTCACGCTCACGTACGACACGGCGCTGGGGCTGATGCGGGACTTGAAGGCGATCGGCGCACAGAACGCGACCGCGGGTCGCACCGCGGGACTCACGGGGCGCGCGCGATTCGCCGCAGTCACGGCGGCTTATGAGCGCTTCCGTGTTGCGGACCGTCTGCCGGCCACGTATGAGGTCGTGCTCGGACAGGCCTGGGGCGCGATGCCACGCGAGACTGAGGTTAGAGTGCCGCTCAGCGAAATCGCGCGAGGGAGAGAATCATGAGTTCTTGTTCGGCCTCGGGCCTCAGGCCTCGGGCCTCAGGCTGCGGAACATGAAGCGGCGAACCCTCTTCGTCACCGGCACCGACACTGGGGTTGGCAAGACGCTGATCTCGGCAGCGCTCTTGCGCGCGTTGCGCAACCGCGGCCTCAGGGTGGCGGGGATGAAGCCGGTCGCTTCGGGTGGTCGCGAAACTCCGGAGGGTTGGGTCAACGAGGATGCGCTCGCCCTCATCGCCGAAGCGAGCGAGCCCGCGCCCTATCGCATCGTCAATCCCTACTCGTTCAACCCTGCGGTGGCGCCGCACATCGCGGCGGTCGAGGCCGGCGTGCAGATCGACCTGCGCGAGATCGTGCGCGCGTTCAGAATCCTGTCCGGACTCGCGGATGTCGTGGTCGTCGAGGGGGCGGGAGGGTGGCTCACTCCACTCAACGATCGCGATTCATTCCCGGACCTCGCCCGCATGATCAACGCCGAGATCCTCCTGGTCGTGGGCATGCGCCTCGGCTGCCTCAACCACGCCCTGCTCACCGCCCAGGCAATCGAAGCCAGCGGTCAGCGCCTGCTCGGTTGGGTGGCCAACAGCATCGATCGTGACTTTCAGCGCGCCTCGGACAACCTGCGCAGCCTCGAGGAGCGGCTCAAGGCGCCGCTTCTCGGCAGCGTCCCTTACCAGGCGCCGCCCTCGGCCGCCTTCGCCAGCGAGTGTCTCGACCTGGATCGCCTGCGTCTCTGACAGTTCACGTTAAGTTTTTGAGTCACGAAGAAATTTCGCCTACCATGCGCGCTCTGGCGGGGGCGATGGGACGTGACGGACGCACCTTCAAACGTTGAGCAGGACCCGGTCTTCTATTGCATCGAGTTGCGGCCGAACTGTGCGCTCACGGTCGCGAATGCACTCTTCTTCTTCGGCACCCTGTGCGCCGTGTCTTTCGCAATCGCCGGGCTCTTCGCGATGCAGGGCTTCTGGCCGGTCTTTCCGTTCGCCGGACTCGAAATGCTGGTGCTGGGCTGGGCCCTGTGGCTGAGCCTCAGGGCGCGCTTCGTGCGCCAGCGAATCAGCGTTGCGGCGCGCGAAGTCACGGTCGAGCTGCGCACGCACGCCACCGAGGAGCGCCTCGTGTTTCCTCGGCACTGGGCCAAGGTTACACTTCGCGCCTCGTATACGACGCTGCACCCCAGCCGGCTGCTGATCGAATCCCACGGTCGCACGTGCGAGATCGGCGGGTTCCTCACTGAGGAAGAGCGGCGCGGGCTTGCAGCACGGCTCAAGCAGGTGATTGGCACGGTCAATGAGTCGCCGCCCCTCGTGGCCCGCGGGGTGGACGAGGCCATGGCGCGCTGACGAGAACTCGAATTCAACGTGGAGCTCAAGGTCGCATGATCATGAAGTTCGCATCCGCCTGGCGGCGCCTCTGCACGCTGCTCGCACTCACGTGGACGGTCCCGGTCTTCGCCGATCACGCCCTGAACATGCCCGAGGGCGTCACGGTGCTCAGCACCGAGATCTACAAGCTCCACATGCAGATCTTCTGGTGGTGCGTGGCGATCGCGATCGTGGTGTTCGGCGTCATGATCTATTCGATCGCGACCTTCCGGAAGTCGAAGGGCGCGGTCGCCGACACCAAGCTCACCCACAGCACCAAGGTCGAGGTGGTGTGGACCATCGTGCCCATCATCATCCTGGTGATCATGGCGGTCCCGGCGGCGAAGACCCTGATCCAGATCGAGGACACGCGCAACAGCGAGCTCTCGATCAAGGTCACCGCCTACCAGTGGAAGTGGCACTACGACTACCTCGACAAGGGTGTGAGCTACTTCTCGCAGCTCGCGCAGCCGAGCAACACGGCGCGCCAGCTCGGCTCGGGTATCGATCCGAACACCGTCGAGCATTACCTGCTCGACGTCGACCACCCGCTGGTCGTGCCGGAAAACACCAAGGTGCGCCTGCTCCTGACCGCGAACGATGTCATCCACGCCTGGTGGGTGCCCGACCTGGCCCTGAAGAAAGATGCGATTCCCGGCTTCGTGAATGAGGCGTGGTTCCAGGTGGATCCGGGCAAGACCGGTGTCTATCGCGGGCAGTGCGCCGAGCTCTGCGGGCGCGACCACGGCTTCATGCCCATCGTGGTGGAAGTGAAGACCAAGGAGGACTTCGCGAGCTGGCTCGAACAAGAAAAGGCGGCCGAGAGCAAAGCGGCGCAGCCCACGACCGCCGCGGCCGAGCCTGCACAGGCCACCACCGTCGCCCAGACGCCCTGAAGTTTCCTCGAACGTAACCGCGACCCGAGATCACCATGGCAACGTACGCCGACCAGCACAGCCACTCAGCAGACGCCCACGCCCATCACGACGAAAAGCCGAGCGGCATCAAGCGCTGGCTCTTCACCACCAATCACAAGGACATCGGTACCTTGTACCTCGTGTTCGCGTGCGTGATGTTCTTCATCGGCGGCGCGTTCGCGATGGTGATCCGCGCCGAGCTCTTCAAGCCGGGCCTGCAGATCGTCGACCCGGCAGTGTTCAACGAGTTCACGACCATGCACGCGCTGATCATGATCTTCGGCGCGATCATGCCCGCCTGGGTCGGGCTCGCGAACTGGATGATCCCGATGCAGATCGGCGCGCCCGACATGGCGCTGCCGCGCATGAACAACTACAGCTTCTGGATCCTGCCGTTCGCCTTCACGCTGCTGATCGGGTCGATGTTCGTGCCGGGTGGCGGACCCGCCGGCGGCTGGACGCTCTATCCGCCACTGTCGCTGCAGGCGGGCAACAGCCTGCCGATGACGATCTTCGCGATCCACCTGATGGGCGCCTCCTCGATCATGGGCGCGATCAACATCATCGTAACGATCATGAACCTGCGGCTGAAGAACATGTCGCTCCTGCACCTGCCGCTGTTCGTGTGGACCTGGCTGATCACGGCGTACCTGCTGATCGCGGTGATGCCAGTGCTCGCGGGCGCGGTGACGATGCTGCTCACCGATCATTTCTTCGGCACGCGCTTCTTCAACGCGGCGGGCGGCGGCGACCCGGTGATGTTCCAGCACATCTTCTGGTTCTTCGGCCATCCCGAGGTCTACATCCTCATTCTTCCGGCCTTCGGCATCGTGTCCGAGGTGATCCCGGCCTTCTCGCGCAAGCCGCTCTTCGGCTACGACGCGATGGTGTACGCGACCGCGAGCATCGCGTTCCTGTCCTTCATCGTGTGGGCGCACCACATGTTCACCGTCGGCATGCCGCTCGCGGCGCAGCTCTTCTTCATGCTGTCGACGATGCTGATCGCGGTGCCGACCGGCGTGAAGGTGTTCAACTGGACCGCGACCATGTGGAAGGGCTCGCTCAGTTTCGAGCCGCCGATGCTGTTCGCGCTGGCGTTCCTGTTCCTGTTCTCGATCGGCGGTTTCTCGGGGCTGATGCTCGCGATCGTGCCCGCGGACTTCCAGTACCAGGACACCTATTTCGTGGTCGCGCACTTCCACTACGTGCTGGTGCCGGGCTCGATCTTCGCCATCATGGCCGGCGTCTACTACTGGCTGCCGAAGTGGACCGGCCACATGTACGACATGAAGCTCGCGACGTGGCACTTCTGGCTGTCGGCGATCTTCGTGAACGTGCTCTTCTTCCCGCAGCATTTCCTCGGCCTCGCCGGCATGCCGCGCCGGATCCCGGACTACGCCACGCAGTTCGCCGACTGGAACATGGTCTCCTCGCTCGGCGGCTTCGCCTTCGGGCTCTCGCAGCTGCTGTTCCCGTACATCATCATCAAGTGCGTGCGGGGCGGCGCGAAGGCGACCGACGATGTGTGGGAGGGCGCGCACGGCCTCGAGTGGCTGCTGCCCTCACCGCCGCCGTATCACAGCTGGGAGACGGCGCCGAGCATTCACTTCGGTGAGGAAGCGGGCGAATACGATCCGCATGCCAAGCACTGAAGTGATGGCGCGTGAGCGACGATGATGCAGAGCGCCGCCGCAAGATCCGCCGCCTCGCCATCGGCCTGGCGCTCGTCGCGCTCGCGTTCTACGTCGGCTTCATCATCCTGACCGTGTATCGCAGCCGTGCAGGAACCTGAGAGCAACCAACGCAAGGGCGCACACCGTGGGCTGGTGCTGCGGCTGTGCATCTTCGCGCTCGGCAGTTTCGCGTTCGGCTTCGCGATGGTGCCGCTCTACGATGCCTTCTGCCGCGTGATCGGCGTTGACGATCGCATTGCGCTGACGACGAAGTCCACGGCCACCGAGGCCCCGCAGACCGATCGGACGGTCACGGTGGAATTCGTTGCGAACCTTCCGACCAACGGCAGCTTCGAATTCCGCCCCGCGGTCGCCTCGATGCAGGTGCACCCCGGCAAGCTCTACGAGACCACGTTCTACGCGCGCAATCTCACCGGCCACGAGACGGTGGCGCAGGCCGTCCCGAGCCTCGCGCCGGGACGCATGTCCGCCTACTTCCACAAGACCGAGTGCTTCTGCTTCACGCCGCAGCACTTCAACAAGGACGAGGGGCGCGACATGACGGTGCGCTTCATCCTCGATCCCGCGCTGCCCATCGACACTGATCGCGTCACGCTGGCCTACGTGTTCTACAGCCAGTCACAGCTCGCCCAGTCTCAGCTCGAAAAGAACCGCTGAAACCATCGGAACCCACCATGGCACACGCTCACGAAGCCCACGATCCCAACAAGTATTACGTCCCGCACGGCAGTCCCTGGCCGTTCTTCGGCTCGATCACGCTGTTCGTGCTGATGGCGGGTGCGATCGCCTTCCTCAACGACTGGGACGGCTCGCTCGGAGCGTGGTCGCTCCTGCCCGGCTTCGTGATGCTGGCACTCCTCTTCTTCTTCTGGTTCGGCACGGTCATCGACGAGAGCGAGCGCGGCATCTTCAACCTGCAGGTGGATCGCAGCTTCCGCATGGGGATGATGTGGTTCATCTTCTCGGAAGTGATGTTCTTCGCCGCGTTCTTCGGGGCGCTGTTCTACGCGCGGCAGTTCTCGGTGCCCTGGCTCGGCGGCGAGGGCGTGAAGATTTTCTCCAACCTCCTGCTGTGGAAGGACTACGCGGTCGAGTGGCCGACCAACGGTCCGGCGCACATCGGCGGTGCCTACGAGATCATCCCCGCGTGGGACATCCCGGCGATCAACACCGCGATCCTGCTGACCAGCGGCGTGACGGTGACCATCGCGCACCACATGTTGCGCGCCGGCAAGCGCGGCGGACTCGCGCTCTTCCTCGCGCTCACTTTCATCCTCGGCTTCACGTTCGTCGGGCTCCAGGCCCACGAATACGGACACGCCTACTCGGAGCTCAACCTCAAGCTCTCGACCGGCGTCTACGGCTCGACGTTCTTCATGCTGACGGGCTTTCACGGCCTGCACGTGACGGTCGGCGCGATCATGCTGCTCGTCATCTGGCTGCGCTGCCTGCGCGGACACTTCACACCGCAGCGTCACTTCGCCTTCGAGGCGGTGAGCTGGTACTGGCACTTCGTCGACGTGGTGTGGCTGGGATTGTTCGTCTTCGTCTACTGGCTGTAGCCGCCGGCGCTCACTGCCCGACCTGGTGCGGCGTCAGCAGGCCGCGCGAATACGCGAACATCAGCAATATAAAGAGCAGCACCGAGAGACTGATGCGCCACGTGAGTGCGCGCAGCATCTTCGTCGAGTCACCCGTACCACGCGACAGTTGAAACAGCGCCGATCCCAGGCTCACGACGATGGCGATCAGCATCAGGATGACGAGCAGTTTGATGAGCGGCACGGGCTTACCTCGTGAAGCTGCGCTGCGCGGCAGTATAGGTCGTTAGGCAATGCAGCTGCGAATTGGTGCGCGCGTTTTCCAGGCGCAATTGCTGCCGACTGTCCTGGTGCTGCTGCTGCTCGCGGTACTTCTTACACTCGGGTTCTGGCAACTGAGCCGCATGCGCGAGAAGCAGGCGCTGTTCGCCGAATTTGCTGCCGGCACGCACTCGACGGTCGATCTCGTATCGTTGCGACCCGACACGAGCGCGCGCTATCAACATGCGAGCGTGAGCGGCCGCTACGACAGCGAGCACCAGGTCCTGCTCGACAACATGACGCACGCGGGCCGGGTCGGCTACCGCGTGTTGACCCCGCTCACCTTCGGCGCGGATCGCACGGTGCTCGTCGACAGAGGATGGATTCCAATGGGGCCGAGCCGCGCGCTGCTTCCGGACGTCAAGGTGAGCGCTGAGGAGCGCAAGCTCTCCGGACGGCTGGATGAGTTGCCGCGCGCCGGCATTCACCTGGCCGCGACTGCGGCACCAAACACGCCCTGGCCGCAGGTGCTGAGCTATCCGACGCTGAAAGAAGTGCAGGCGGTGCTGCCGCGCGACCTGTTTCCTTACATCCTGTTGCTCGATGCGGATCAACCCGAGGGCTACTTGCGCGAGTGGCAACCCGCGACGTTTCCGCCGAGCCGTCACCTGGGGTACGCGGTGACCTGGTTCGCGCTCGCCGCTACGCTGCTCGTGAGCTACGTAGCGACACACTTGCGCCGCGAGGCTGCGTGATGCCAGAGATCTCGAAGTCCGCACAACGCCGCACACTCCTGATCATCGGGCTGATGTTCGTGCTGCCCGTGGCGCTCTCCTTCTATCTCTACTACAAGGGCTGGAGGCCGACCGGCACCGCGAATCACGGCGAGCTGATCACGCCGCCGCGAGCTTTGCCGGCGATCGCCTTGCGCGACTCGAACGGCAACGCCGTCGAGCAGCCGTTCGAGGGTGCGTGGACGCTGATCTACGTTGGGCCCGGGAACTGCGACGCGAGTTGCCGGCAGGCGCTTTACGTCATGCGGCAGGTGCGGCTCGCCTTGAATCGCGACAGCGAGCGCGTGCGCCGCGTGTTCCTCTACCAGGGTGACTGCTGCGACGAGGCGTATTTCGCCGCCGAGCAACAGGGTCTCACCCGCATCGACGTCGACTCCGCGGATGGAAAGCTCGTGCAGGTGTTTCCTGCACCCGTGCCACCCGGCGAGTCGGGCCGCATCTGGCTGGCCGATCCGCACGGCAACCTGATGATGAGCTACCCGCCGGGTGCGGACCCCAAGGGATTGCTCGAAGACCTCAAGCGACTGCTCAGGCTGTCGCACATCGGGTAGATCGATGACGCGCCTCAGTGTCTTCCGGGTACTCGCCATCAGCGCGTTCGCGCTCTGCTTCATCGTCGTCGTATTGGGCGCCTACGTGCGGCTCAACGCCGCCGGGCTCGGCTGCCCGGACTGGCCGACCTGCTATGGTCATCTCACCGCAGCGGGCGCGCTCGAGAACTCCGCCGAGATCAATGCAACGCACCCGGACCGGCCGGTCGACTACGGCAAGGCGGTGCGCGAGATGGTGCATCGCTACGCCGCCGGCACGCTCGGCCTGCTGATCGTGGTCATGGCGGCCCTCGCGATCCTCAATCGCAGCGAGCCGCGACAACCCGTGCTCTTGCCTCTCGTCCTCCTGGGCGTCGTCGTGGTGCAAGGGGCGCTCGGCATGCTCACAGTCACCTGGCTCCTCAAGCCGCTGATCGTGACGCTCCATCTCCTCGGCGGGATGACCACGCTCGCGTTGTTGTGGTGGCTGGTCCTGCGGCCGGAGCATCGCGAACTGCATCGCGACGAGTTGCCCCTGCGGCGCCTCGCGATAGTGGCTCTCGTGATCCTCGGCATCCAGATTGCGCTCGGGGGCTGGACCAGCAGCAACTACGCCGCGGTCGCCTGTCCGGACTTTCCCACCTGCCAGGGGAGCTTCCTGCCGCACACGGATTTCAAGGATGCCTTCGTGCTCTGGCGCGGGCTCGGCATCGACTACGAGGGCGGGGTGCTCGATCATCCGGCGCGCGTCGCGATTCACGTGGTGCACCGGATCGGCGCGCTCCTCACGGCGATCGTTTTCATCCTGCTTGCCGGCCTCTGCGTGGCACGCGGGCGCAGTCCACGCGTTCGCCGTGCAGGCATGGGCGCCGCGGCGATGTTGGCACTGCAGCTGGTCATCGGCGTCGGGATGGTCTGGAAGGGTTTTCCACTGCCCCTGGCAACGGCGCACAATGCCGGCGCTGCACTTCTGCTGCTCAGCGCGGTTGGATTGATTCGAGCCTTGACACCCTTGAGCGCGACCTGGTTTGCCGGCGAGAGAAGGACATGAGGGAAGGCTTCAGGCATCAGGCCACTGGCCTCAAGGCCGCTGACCTGCAGGCGCCACCAGAGGCACCGGCGGCGCAATCCCCGCCCGCCGCCGCGCCCCGCGCAATCCCGAGCCGGCTGCACGACTATTTCGAGCTCACGAAACCGAAGGTCGTCGCGCTCATCGTCTTCACCGCCGTCGTCGGGATGCTTCTCGCAACGCCGGGTGTGCCGCCGCTACCCGAGGCCGCCTACGCGATTCTCGGCATCTGGCTCGCCGCCGCCTCTGCGGCCGCGATCAATCATGTCCTCGACCGGCGCATCGACGCCGAGATGGCGCGTACGCGGCGGCGCCCGATACCGACCGGACATGTGAGCGAAGTGGGGGCGCTGCTCTTCGCGTTCACGCTCGGACTCGCGTCGATGCTGATCCTGGCGCTGCTCGTCAACCCGCTGACCGCCATGCTCACCTTCGCCTCGCTGATCGGCTACTCGGTGATCTATACCTTGTGGCTCAAGCGCGCGACGCCGCAGAACATCGTGATCGGCGGCGCCGCCGGCGCTGCACCGCCGGTGCTCGGCTGGACCGCGATCACCAACTCCGTCGATCCCAACGCACTGCTGCTGTTCCTGATCATCTTCACCTGGACACCGCCGCATTTCTGGGCGCTCGCCATCGCGCGGCGCGACGACTACGCGAAGGTGGGGCTGCCGATGCTGCCCGTGACGCACGGCATCGAGTTCACGCGTCTGCACATTCTTCTATATACGATCCTGCTGGTCGTCGTGACGCTGCTGCCGTACCTGACGGGCATGAGCGGCCTCGTGTACCTGGTCGGGACGATCATTCTCGATGCCATGTTCCTGCGGCACGCACTGGTGCTGATGCGTGGCACGGGACTTCCGATCCGCACCTTCCGCTTCTCGATCAACTACCTGATGTGGCTGTTCGCCCTGCTCCTGGTCGACCATTACTTCATCGCCAGCGCGCACGCCGAGGGCGCAGACGAGCCCACGATCATCAACAGCCATGCACTGGCGACGCTCGGCGTGCCGGGCGATCCGGACTTCCTCGCCCCGGACGGTGGCGACGTCTGGGTGACCAACGACAACCGCGATCGCATCGAGAAGCTGCGCATCGGTGAGACCAAGCCGATTGCCACGGTGTCGGTGCAGGGGCCGTGTGGCGCTCTGACGGTCGCGTTCGAATCCGTATGGGTCGCGAGCTGCCCTCAAGGCGCGCTGCTGCGTGTCGATCCGGAGCGCGGTGAGATCCTGAGCACGATCCGCACCGGGCTCGCCGATCCGTTCGGCGAGCTGAGCGTCGCGGCGGGCGCGGATTCGATCTGGTTGCTCACCGACGACCAGGGTGTCCTGTCGCGCATCGACGCGCGCAGCAACCAGGTCGTCGCCACCGTGAGCGTGAAGCCGCGCTCCTTCGCGGCCGCGTTCGGCTTCGACGCGGTGTGGATCACGAATACCGGCGGCAGCGATGCGGGTTCGGTGCAGCGAATCGATCCGGCAACCAACTCCGTCGTGGCCACGATTCCCGTAGGTCCGACGCCGCGCTTCCTCACGGTCGGCGAGGGCGCTGTGTGGACGCTCAACCAGGGCGACGGCACGGTCACGCGCATCGATCCCGAAACGAACACCGTGGTCGCCTCCATTCCGGTCGGCGTCGCCGGCCCGGGCGGAGATATCGCCGCGGGCGCCGGCCGGGTCTGGGTGCGCGCGGAGAAAGTGCTGCTCTCCGCGATCGATCCGGCGACCAACGCAGTCGTCGCTCGCTTCGGTCCGCCCGCCGGCAGCGGCGGCGTGCGTGTCGCGGGTGAGACGGTCTGGGTATCAGCCCACGACATCGAGACGGTCTGGGCGATCAAGCCCTGACGCCTTAAGAATCGTTAATTCTTAAACTCGCTCGTTGCTGGCCGGCAGCGCGCAGAATCTCTCGCTCGATCGCCTGCTCTGCGCGTCACCCGCATTTCCTCAGGAACGAGGTCAACAAACATGGTTGCAATTCGGCATGCGATTGCAGGCATCGCCCTGAGCGTGGTGTGCGCGGCTCACGCCGCCGAGTGCACGCCGGCAAAACCCGCGACGGTGATCGTGCAGAGCGGGCAGCTCAAGCTGCACGCGCTGCTCTATTGCCCCGAAGGCCACGGACCATTCCCCGCCTTGCTGTTCAACCATGGATCCGGCCGTTCGGACGCCAGTCTCAATCACCGGCATCCTGAGCTGCTCGGACCGGTCTTCGCAGGGCACGGATACGTTTTCCTCTATCTCTACCGGCGTGGCGACGGCCTCTCGGCGGGCCAGGGCGTTCCGGCCGGCGATCTCATGGACCAGGCCGCCGCGTCAGGCGGCCAGGATGTGCGCAACCAGGTTCAATTGAAGCTGCTGCAAGGCGATGAGGTGGATGATGCCGCGGCAGGGCTCGCATACCTGCGCTCGCGTCCCGAGGTCGACACGAGTCGCGTCGGTGTCGTTGGGCATTCGTTCGGCGGATCCGTGACGATTCTCCTCGCCGAGCGGGATCCTGCGATACGCGCGATCGTCACGTTCGCTGCAGTGGGTTATAGCTGGGATCGCTCGCCGCCGCTGCGCGCGCGACTCATCACCGCAGTCGACAGGATGTCCGCAGTGCCGTTCTTCATCCACGCCGAGAACGACTTCTCGATCGGCCCGGGGAAGGAGCTGTCGGCCGAGCTGACCCGGCGCGGAAAGCCGAATCGCGTCAAGATCTACCCGCCCTTTGGAAGCACTCCCGATGAAGGCCACGACTTCGTTCACCTGGGAATTTCGACCTGGGAGCCGGATGTGTTCGCGTTCTTGAGCCAATACCTCAAGGGCTCGGCCGACAAGTGACAGGGTGGAGATTCGCGCTAGCGCTGGCGACATGATGGCGCAAGCAGAAGCGGCTACGTGCGCTTGAGTTGATAGCGCGCGAACTCGCGCCAGCTGCCGTCCGGTGCGCGCACCGAATCGATGACTTCGAGCACGCCCGGCTGCACCAGCCGGTAGCTCGAGCGCCCGCGCGGCTGCTCGTCGTGCCAGATCGCGAGCAGCGTCGCGCCGAAAACCTGCACATCGAGCGCGTACACGGTGCCCTGCGAATCGAACCAGCTGCCGCGAATCTGCCCGCCGCCCGCGGGCCAGTAGAGCGCGAGTCCTTCGAACTTTTCGCGCGTCTCGACCGGACCGATCTGGTTCAAAAGACTCACTTTCACGAACCGCTCGCCGAGCGCGCGCTCGAACCGCAGCGTCAGGTCCGCGGCCACGCCGCTGTTGGTGCCGGAGCCCTGCCAGGTCCCGATCCAGCGGTCGAGCGGCAGTGTCGGCGCCGGTTCGGCGGCATCCAGCACGGCCAGATGCGCGAATGACCCGAGAGCGAACGCGGCGCCGAGCAGCGCAGAAACCAGGCGGTGAGTCATGGTGTTTCCATCCTGAATGTTGCGGGAAGTTTACGCTGCCGGCGCCCCGCCACCCGCCCGAGCCGATCGGCCGCCGCCCTATTCAGGATTGCCCCGAACGCCGCCATGAATCAGACTGCGCGTCGCCGGACGCCGGGCATCGCTGTGCGCCGCGCAACTTTCCGGCGTGACGCGCATCGAAGTTCCGGCTCGATCCGAGCCAGGCTCACTTGCGGGAGATCTCACATGACCGTCGTCAGGAAGCTCGCGTTGCTGGTTGCACTGGGAGCGTGTGCCGCGCTGCCCGACTCGGCAGCACAGGCGGCTGGTACCGGACCGGCGGCGATGCCGGCGCCCCGGACGGCACCGGATCGGCAGATCACGCCGGAACAACAGGCCACCACGGCGTACAACGCCGGGGTCAAGCAGATCGAGAAGGCCGCCGACTACGAGGCGGATGCGGCGAAGGCCTCGAGCCCCGAGAAGCGCGACAAGGCAATGAAGAAGGCCGGCGCCGCCTATGAAAAAGCGCTCGACAGCTTCCACGATGCCACTTCCCTCAATCCATCGATGTACCAGGCGTGGAACTACACCGGTTTCGCGCTGCGGCACCTGGGGCGCTACGACACGGCGCTCGAGTCGTATGCGCAGGCGCTGCGCCTCAAGCCCGGGTTCGTGGAAGCGATCGAATACCGCGGTGAAGCCTACCTCGGCCTGAATCGTCTCGACGACGCACGTGGGGCGTACATGGAACTGTTCTCCGCTTCGCGCAAGCATGCCGATCAGCTGCTAGCCGCGATGCAGAAATTTGTCGACGCGCGCCGCACGGATCCCGCCGGCATGCAGCCGCAGGCGCTCGATGAGTTCGCCAAGTGGGTGCAGGAACGGAGCACGATCGCCCAGCAGACGGCCTCGCTCGACACGAGCACGGCTTCCACCAGCTGGCACTGATTCTCTTTCGCCGTACGCGGCGTCGCTGGCCGCAACGCCCGGCCACATCGTCGCGCCGGTGGCGCGTGTGCGCCGGCGCGCTGACGCTGCTGCTGTGTGAGCTCGCGCCGGGACAGCCTTCACCCGTTGCCGCCGACACGGCGGCCGCCACGGGCTTCGAGTGGAGTCTTCCACGCGGCTTTCCACAGCCGTTCGTGCCCGCGGGCAACCCGATCACCACCGGCAAGGTCGCGCTCGGACGAGTCCTTTTCTTCGAGCCGCGGCTTTCAATCAACGGTCAGATGTCGTGCTCGACCTGCCATCGCCCCGAGCTCGCCTTCACCGACGGCAGGCCGCGGGCGGTCGGTGCGACCGGGCAGCAGCATCCTCGCAGCGCCATGAGCCTCGCCAACGTCGCGTACAACGTGGCATTCACGTGGGCCGATCCGAGCTTCGATTCGCTCGAAGCGCAGGTCCTGCAGCCGATGTACAACGAGCACCCGGTCGAGATGGGATTGACCGGCCGCGAATCGTCAGTCATCGCGGCGTTGCGCACGGATCCTCGCTATCCGCCGCTGTTCGCCGGCGCGTTTCCCGGTGATCCCGATCCGATCTCGATCGCCAACGTGGCGCGCGCGCTCGCCAGCTTCGAGCGCACGCTGATCTCCGGGCGCTCCGCATTCGATCGCTACGTGTTCGATGACGAGCGCTCGGCGCTGGGTGCCGCGGCGAAGCGCGGGATGGCGTTGTTCTATTCCGCGCGCATCGGCTGCGCGCAGTGTCACTCGGGGATCAATTTCTCCGGCCCGATCCGCATGTCGCGGGTACCGGCCGCGCAGGCCGAGTACGCGAACACCGGGCTCTACAACGTGGATGGTCGCGGTGCGTATCCGCCGGACGCGCCGGGCATCCGCAGCGTCACCGGCAAGTCGCAGGACGAAGGGCGGTTTCGCGTGCCGACGCTGCGCAATATCGCCGTGACTGCGCCCTACATGCACGACGGCAGCATCGCGACGCTGCCCGAGGTGATCGATCACTATTCCGTCGGCGGACGGCAGGCGCCGCTCGGACCCCACGACGGCAACGCGCTCAAGGACACTCGCATCCGCGCGTTCCAGGTCTCGGAGCAGGAGAAAGCGGATCTCGTCGCGTTCCTCGAAAGCCTCACGGACGAGGCCTTTCTGCAGGACCCGCGCTATCGCACGAGCCAGCCAGGACCGCGCTGAGAGAGTCGGGGCCGCGGCGCTTGCGCACCGCGGCCCACTTCACTTCAGGTCGCGCTCTTCTCGGCGATCACGACGTCCGCATCGACGCAGCCATCCGCGTTCTCTTTCCCGAACACGTCCACGTGGTTTCCGACCACCAGGTCCGCGAACGTGCCGCGGTCGCTGCTGAAGTCGGTATCCGTGATGGTGATCAGGAAGATCGCCGTGCTATCGGCTACGTGCACGCAGCGATCACCAGAACCCGTCGACATGGTGAATGAAGTCGTCGCCGCATCGAGGGTGAGCAGGTCGCCGTGCAACACGGTCTCCTGGGTCGCGGCCTGCGTATCGACCACGATCAGCGAGGACTTGAGCGTGTCCGCCTCAGTGCTCGACAGCTGCAACACGCCGTCGACGCGCGCCGCCAGATCCACCTTGATGGCGTCCGTCGTCAGTTCCGTGCCGTCACGCCCGAAGATCCGGGTCGTGTCCTGCACCAGGGTGCTGATCACGGTGTCGGGTGCGAAGCCTTGCCCGGCGTCGACGCCCAAGTCGAAGCGCTTGGTTGTGGCATCCGGTGCGGTCTTGATCGTGCCCTTCACGCGCGCAAAGCTGCCCGGCGGTCCCGCTTCGATCACGACTGCTTCGAGGCGCAGGTCGCCGCCGTGGTGCCCGCTCATGCTCGCGCTGTTGCCGGAGCCGTTGCTCGGGGCCGGCATGCCGCCCATGGAACCCATGGTGCCCATGTTGCCCATGCCGCTGCTGTTGCCACTGCTCCCGCTGCCGCTGTTGTCCTCGCCCTGGTCGTCGTCGTCGTTGTCACCCTCTTCGTCGTCGTCCTGCTTGCTGATGCGCCCGATCGCAGTGACCGGGTCACCCGCTTTCAGGTCAGCGAACGTGACGGCGGTACCATCGGCGCCGAACACTGCAGTCTTGTCGTCCGTCGCAACCTCGACGCAGTGATTCCCCATGCGATCGTCGGAACCCGAGCTCGAGCGTGTCGTCGCCTCCGGCACGTTGCGCACCAGGTCGCACAGCTGGAAGGTCAGCGCGGTCGCGTCGATCGTGCCGATCGTGCCCGCGACGCGCGCCAGACGACCGTTGAGGCTCTTCTGCAGCAGGCGCACGAAGATCACCGGCCGGAAGTTGACGCGGCCGCTCGCGCCGGCGCTCACGATCTGGATCGACTTCTGCATGTCGAAATCCAGCTCGAGCAGCAGGGTGTCCCCCGCCGACGCGCTCATCGAGTTCTGCAGGTTGAGATCGAGCTTGCCGTTGCCGGGCAGGTTCGGATGAACCCGCTCGACCACGTTGCCGGCCGCATCGCGACGCACGAGCTCGAGGTCGCTCAACGTCAGCCGAATCTTCTGGAAGCTCCCCGGCGCCACGCTGGTCGAGAGCGCGAAGAGATCCGACGAGCTGTCGAGCTTGAGCAGGTCGATCGTGTTGCTGCCGCTGAAGACCGTCTGCGGCGAGCCACGGCCCATCAACGTAATGCCGGTGATGGTGGCGTTCGCTTCCGAGAACGATGTGCCAGGCGCATCCGTCAGGAGAACACCGACCGTGGCCTGGCCGCTCGGTGACGGCATTGGATTCGTCGGATCGGTGGAGTTCCCATCCATGCCGCCACCGCCGCTGCATGCGCCCAATGCCAGGAGCGCGAGCAGCGAGACGTGATACCCAAAGTGAAAGCGAAGTTTTGAAGGCAACATGCTAGTGCCCTCCTGTTGTGATTCTGACCCCCGGGAAAAGTAACGCGGCGATTCTAGTCTTCGCCCCGCGGAGTAGCGTAATGTCGCAGGAAACAGACATAACGCCAGGGGAAACGGATGCCAACCCAGGACCAGTTCTACACGCGCGTCTTCGCGGTGGTCGCGATCACACTGCTGCTCGTGCTGCTGTGGCTGATCCTGCGCCCGCTCGCCGGCACGCTCGCGTGGGCATTGCTGCTCGCGTTCCTGTTACAACCGGTGCAAGCGCGCTTCACCAGCTGGTTTCACGGGCGCGCCGCCGCGTCTGCGCTCGTTCTCACGTTCGCTGCGCTGGTACTGTTTGTCGGCCCGCTCGCAGCACTCGTCGTGACGTTCGCGCGCCAGGCCGCATCGCTGGTCGAACGCTTGCAGCAGACTTACACGTTGAGCGACGTGAGCACTGCCTCGCTCGAGAACATTCCGCTCATCGGCCGCGCGTTGTCGTGGATCGAGAGCCACACGGTGCTCACCACCGAGCAGCTGCGGGAGTGGCTCGTCAGCGGCGCGACCACGCTGCTACAGCATGTGGGCTCGGTCGGCAGCACGTTGTTCGTGGGCGCGCTCGGCAAGATGGTCGGCTTCGTGATGATGTTCTTCCTGCTGTTCTTCTTCCTGCGCGACGGCGCGCAGATGTCCACGCGGCTCACCGCCCTGGTGCCCATGTCGGAGGGCCGCAAGCACGCGCTCGCCGAGCAGCTCGGGGCCGTCACACGCGCGGTCGTGTTCGGAACGCTGCTCACCGGGTTGTTGCAAGGTGCGCTGCTGGGCATCGGCTTCGCCATCGTGCACCTGCCCTCGCCGGTCGTGTTCGCCGTGATCGCCGCGCTCCTGTCGTTGTTGCCGATGGGCGGCACCGCGCTGGTGTGGATCCCCGCCGTGCTCTACCTGCTCACGCAAGGCCGCTACGGTGCCGCGATCTTCCTGGCATTGTGGGGCTCGCTCCTCGTAGGACTCATGGACAACCTCCTGAAGCCGGTGCTCATCTCCGGGCGCGCCGAAGTGCCCACGCTGGCGGTGTTCCTCGGGGTCATCGGCGGCCTGTCGGCCTTCGGCCCGATCGGGATGTTCCTCGGGCCGGTGCTGCTCGCCATGACGATCGCGCTGCTGCGCTGGGCGGAGGAACATCGCTCCGTAAACGCCTGAAAAGCGGCTCAAGTCGCGGCGACGCCGGGTGATAGAATGCGCGGCCCATGGACGTCTCCTTCATCCTTGATCCGCTCAACGATGCGCAACGCGCCGCGGTCACCGCACCGCTCGCGCCGACACTCGTGCTCGCGGGTGCCGGCAGCGGCAAGACGCGCGTGCTCACGCACCGCGTCGCTTGGCTGATCCGCGTCGAGAACGTCTCGCCGCATGGCGTTCTCGCCGTCACATTCACCAACAAGGCGGCCGGCGAGATGCGTGGACGCATCGAGTCGCTCCTCGGTATTCCAGGCTCGGCCATGTGGGTCGGGACTTTCCATGGTCTCGCGCATCGCTTGTTACGCATGCATTGGCGCGAAGCGGGGCTCCAGCAGAACTTCCAGATCCTCGATGCCGAGGACCAGCTGCGCTTCGTGCGCAAGATACTCAAGGCACTGGAGCTCGACGAGGCGCGCTGGGTGCCGCGCGAGATCACGTGGTTCATCAACAAGCAGAAGGACGAGGGCAAGAGGCCCAAGCAGGTCGAGAATCAGTACGGCGATCCGACGCAGCGCGAGCACATCCGCATCTACCAGGCCTATCAGGACGCGTGCGAGCGCGCGGGCGTCGTCGATTTCGCGGAGCTGCTGCTGCGCGCCTACGAAACGCTGCGCGATCGGCAGGAGCTCCTCGCGCACTATCGCGGGCGCTTTCGCCACCTGCTGGTGGATGAATTCCAGGACACGAACCTGATCCAGTACGCCTGGCTCAAGCTCCTGGCCGGCGATACAGGCGTACCGTTCGTCGTGGGCGATGACGATCAGTCGATCTACGGCTGGCGCGGCGCGCGCGCCGAGAACCTGCAGAAGTTCCAGCGCGACTACCCCGGCACGAAACTCTTCCGGCTGGAGCAGAACTATCGTTCGACGGCCACGATCCTCGCCGCCGCCAACGCGCTCATCGCCAACAATTCGGAGCGGCTCGGCAAGAACCTGTGGACCAGCGGCGAGCAGGGCGCACCGATCCAGCTCTACGCCGCCTTCAACGAGCGCGACGAGGCGGATTTCGTCGTCAACCGCATTCGCGAGTGGGTGAAGCGCGGCAGCCAGCGGCGCGAGATCGCGATCCTGTATCGCTCCAACGCGCAGTCACGCGTTTTTGAAGAAGCGTTTCTCAGCGCCAACATTCCCTACCGCGTCTACGGCGGCCTGCGGTTCTTCGAGCGCGCCGAGATCAAGGATGCGCTCGCCTACCTGCGACTGACCGCCAACCGGGACGATGACACCTCCTTTGAACGCGTCGTGAACCTTCCGGCGCGCGGCATCGGCGCGCGCAGTATGGAGATCGTGCGTGAGTACGCGCGCGCCAACACGTGCTCCTTGTGGCGCGCCGCCGGCGCGTGCATGGCGGATGCGCTCGGCCCGAAAGCGGGCGTCGCGATGCACGGCTTCATGACGTTGATCGAGCGCCTGGCGCAGCAGATCCGCAACCTCGAACTGCACGAGCAGGTCGATCACGTGATGCAGGCGAGTGGCCTGCTCGAGCACCATAAGAAGGAGAAGGGCGAGCGCGGCGAAGCGCGCGTCGACAACCTCCTGGAGCTCGTCAGTGCGGCACGCGGCTTCACGCAGGAGGCGGGCAGCGACATGACGCCTATCAATGCGTTCCTGGCGCATGCGGCGCTCGAAGCGGGGGAAGGCCAGGCGGAGGCATGGCAGGATTGCGTGCAGATGATGACGCTGCATTCCGCCAAAGGACTCGAGTTTCCGCTCGTGTTCCTGTGCGGCATGGAGGACGGCCTGTTTCCGCACCAGCGCTCGCTCAATGAGCTCAAGGACATCGAAGAAGAGCGCCGGCTTTGCTACGTCGGCACCACCCGAGCGATGCGCGAGCTGGTCCTCACCTACGCCGAACAGCGCCGTTTGCACGGCATCGATGCGCTCGGCCAGGTGTCGCGCTTCGTCAACGAAATTCCCGACGAGCTGATCGAGGAAGTCCGGCCGCGCATCCAGATCTCGCGGCCGGTGCATTTTCGTGGCGCGAGCCTCCTCGAGGAGCCGGAGATTCCGGGCATGCGGCTCGGCCAGCGCGTGCGGCACGGCAAATTCGGCGAAGGCGTGGTCCTGAACTTCGAAGGCCAGGGGTCACACGCGCGCGTACAGGTGAACTTCGAACGCCAGGGCACCAAGTGGCTGATGGTCAGCTACGCCAACCTGGAGCTCATGTGAAGATCATCGTGCTCGGCGCCGGCCAGGTGGGCCGCACCGCCGCGTATCACCTCTCCCGCGAAGAAGCCAACGAAGTCACCGTCGTCGATCTCAGGGAAGAAGTCCTGCGCGACCTGCAGGATCGACTCGACATCCGCACCGTGAACGGTAACGCCGCCAGCCCCGCCGTGCTCGAGGCCGCGGGCGCCGCGGATGCGGAAATCATCGTGGCGCTGACCTCGAGCGACGAGGTGAACATGCTCGCGTGCCAGGTGGCGTTCACGCTCTATCGCACCCCCACCAAGATCGCCCGCATCCGCGCGCCCGAGTACTTCCAGCGCAAGGGCCTGTTCGCCGAAGGCGGGATCGCGGTCGACACCTGGATCAGCCCGGAGCAGCTGGTCACTGAGTACATCGAGCGCTTGATCCGCTACCCAGGCGCGCTGCAGGTCCTCGATTTCGCAGATGGCAAGGTGCGCCTGGTCGGCGTGCGTGCGCTGCGCGGCGGATTGCTCGTGGGCCAGCGCTTGCGTACCTTGCGCGAGCACATCCCGGGCACCGACGCGCGCGTGGCGGCGATCTACCGCAACGGCCAAAGCATCGTGCCGCAGGGCGACACCGTGGTGGAGAACGGCGATGAAGTTTTTTTCCTCGCCGCGCGCAAGGACCTGCGCCTGGTGATGAGCGAAATGCGCAAGGCCGAGGATCCTGCCAAGCGCGTGGTCATCGCCGGCGGCGGCAACATCGGCTTCCGGCTCGCCAAGGCGCTCGAGGGCTACAACCAGGTGAAATTGATCGAGCGCGACACCCGGCGTGCGCGCCGCGTGGCTGAACTGCTCACCAACACGATCGTGCTGAACGGCGATGCCGCCGACGAGGAGCTGCTGGTGGAGGAGAACATCGACAGCGCCGACGTCTTCTGTGCGCTCACCAATTCCGAGGAGGCGAACATCCTGTCGGCGATGCTCGCGAAGCGGCTCGGCGCGCACAAGGTGATGGCGCTGATCAACAAGCCGTCCTACGCCGAGCTCATGGAGAGCGGGCCGATCGACATCGCCATCTCGCCGCAGACGGTGACCATCGGGTCACTGCTGGCGCACGTGCGCCGCGGTGACGTGGTGCGCGTGCACAGCCTGCGCCGGGGCGCGGCCGAAGCGATCGAGGCGATCGCACACGGTGAGCCCGGGATTTCGCGCGTCGTCGGGCGCGCCATCGAAGATATCGACCTGCCCGAAGGCACCACCATCGGCGCGATCGTGCGCGGCGATGAAGTGATCATCGCGCACCACGACACCGTGATCGAGGCGGACGATCACGTGATCCTGTTCCTCACCGACCGCAGGCACATCGAGGCCGTCGAACGACTGTTCCAGACCGGCACCACCTTCACCTGAGGCAGGCGCGTGCTCGCCGTCTTCCATGTTCTCGGCCAGCTGCTGTCGATCTTCGGTGCGGCGTTCCTGCTGCCGGTGCTCACCTCGCTGGTGTTCCGCGATGGCATGTGGCCGGATTTTCTGCTCGCCGGCCTGATCAGCAGCGGCGTCGGCGTCGTGATCTGGTCGAGCACGCGCCGCTTCAAGCGCGAGCTCAAGTCGCGCGACGGCTTCCTGCTGGTCACGCTCGCCTGGATGCTGGCGGCGGCGGCCGCGACGATCCCGCTGGTGCTCGCGATCCCGGGGCTCACGTTCACCGACGCTTATTTCGAGACCACCTCCGGACTCACCACGACCGGCGCGACGATTCTCTCCGGCATCGACACGCTCCCGCCTTCGATCAAGCTATGGCGTTGCGCGCTGCACTGGTTCGGCGGCATGGGCATCATCGTGCTGGCGCTCGCCGTGCTGCCGCTGCTCGGCGTCGGCGGCATGCAGCTCTACAAGGCCGAGTCCCCCACGGCGGTGAAGGATGCGAAGCTCACGCCGCGCATTACTGAGACCGCGAAGGCGTTGTGGCTCACCTACGGCGGGCTGACGGCGGCGTGCGTCGTGGCGCTCAAGCTGTGCGGCATCAGCTGGCTCGACGCGATCTGCCACGCGTTCTCGACCATGGGGCTCGGCGGGTTTTCCAACTACGACGCCTCCGTCGCGCACTTCGGCTCGGCCGCGGTGGAGCTGGTGCTGATGGCATTCATGCTGATCGCGGCGATGAACTTCGCGCGTCACTTCGTCGCGTTCCGACGCCTGTCCTTTGCGCCGTACGCCGCGGATCCGGAAGTCGGCCCGATGTTGCGCGTGATCGGCGCCAGCGTCGTCCTGCTGACCGCGATCGTATACGCGACGCACGCGTATCCGAACGTGTGGGTCACGCTGCGCCACACCGCGTTCGCCGTGGTCTCGATGGCGACGACAACCGGCTTCGTGACGGAGAACTGGGAGCGATGGCCGCCGTTCGCCGGCTACTGGCTGCTGCTGCTCACCTGCATCGTGTGCAGCACGGGCTCGACCGGCGGTGGCATCAAGATGTTCCGCACGCTGCTGCTGTGGCGCCAGGCACAGCGTGAGTTACGCCTGATGGTGCATCCGCAGGCGGTCGAACCCATCCGCATCGGCGGACAGGTGGTGCCGAACCGCATCGTCTATGCAGTGCTCGCATTTATTTTTCTCTACTTCATCACGGTCGTGACGCTGACCTTGACACTGCTGCTCTCCGGACTCGACTTCAGTTCCTCCATGTCCGCGGTGATCTCTTCGATCAACAACACCGGTCCCGGGCTCAACCGCATCAATCCTTCGACCAACTACGCCTCGCTCACCGATTTCCAGACCTGGATCTGCACGCTCGCGATGTTGCTCGGGCGCCTGGAGATCTTCAGCGTGCTGGTGCTGTTCACCCCGGCTTTCTGGCGCAAGTAGGCGCGCCCCGAACCCCTTGCTACGAATTTAGTCGTAGAAATGGCCGGGTTCGTCCCCGGCGGACAGCGGGCCGTCCCAAAACTCCCCGGGCGCTGCGGAAATGCGGCAGAACCTTGCTGAAATTTTCACGTCTACTGTTGCCGGGATCAGACAGTAGTGGCATGATCTCTACGGCAAGCTTCGTAGTTTATGGCCATCACCGTAACCGCCCGATCGCTTCCAGCACCGTTCGCAGCGCCCATGTCGGTGGCGGCGACATGGCGACTTATTCTCGAAGTCACACTGCCTTTCTGGCTCTTCATGACCTGCGAGCGGGTCATCACCTACCTGCTCGCGAGCACCAGCAACCCGATGGTGATCATCGCCCCGCCGGACGTGCGGATCGGGCAGCACCTGCTTCTCCTGCCCTTGTTGCTCATTTGCTACAGAGGCGCGCTGGCCGTCGGCTGGCCGCAAACGGGACGAACGGCAGCGTTATGGAAGCACCTGGGGCTCGCGGGGCTCTTCGCATTGGCGGCGCGCCCGGCGCTCGTGGTCCTGACGGCCTACTCGCGCGATGAGTGGAGCCTGCTGCACGAGCTGATCCAGTCGGAACTCGGCTCCTATGCGTGGGCCATGATGTGGCTGTCCTCGCTCGGGGACTTCCTGCTCTCGTACTGGTTCGGTCTCGCCCTGGTCGTCGGCGTCCGCACTTACCGCGAGCTGCGGGACGAAAAGATCCTGGCGTCCAGGCTCCGGGACGAATGGACGCATTCGCGGCTTCAGGCCCTGCGCATGCAGCTCAACCCGCACTTCCTGTTCAACACGCTGAATGCGGCTGTCGCGCTGGTGCGCAGCGACGCGGCCGCGGCCGAGCAGATCCTGGTGCGCCTCGGGGACCTGCTGCGCCGGACGTTCCGTGACGGTGAATCGGACCAGCTGCCGCTCGCACGCGAGGCGGAGTTCGTGCGTCAGTATCTCGAGATCCAGTCGCTGCGCTTCACCGATCGGCTGGTCTTCGACGTGCAGGTCCCGCAGGCACTCGAGGACGCTCTGGTGCCCGGGCTCCTGCTGCAGCCGCTCGCCGAGAACGCGATCGTACACGGCGTCAAGAACGCGACCGACGTCGTGCACGTGCTCGTCAGTGCGCGCCGTGAGCGCGACGAACTCGTGATGGAAGTCGCCAACACGGCTTCGGCGCACCGACTGCTCAAGTCCAGCCGCGATGGCGTGGGCCTGGGCGCGACGCGCGAGCGGTTGCGGACGCTGTTCGGCGAGGCGCAGGAGCTCACGCTGAGCGCGCGCCCGGACGGCTCGGTCGTCGCGCGGGTGCGGATTCCTTACCTGCTGGCTGCCTCCGGCAGCTGATGGCCAGGCCAGTGGATTCACAAGCTGGGGTCGAAGTGAACGCCCGCTCGCGTCGCGTCGAGTCCGACAAACCTCGCATCCGCACGCTGATCGTCGATGACGAATTGCTCGCGCGGCAGCGCCTGCGGGAGCTGTGCCGCCAGGAGGCGGACATCGAGGTGGTGGGCGAGTGCAGCCATGGGGGCGAGGCCGTGCAGCTGATCGAGACGCTGCGGCCGGACCTGCTGCTGCTCGACGTGGAAATGCGCGAGACCAACGGCTTCGAGGTGCTGCGCTGCCTGGCGAACGGTACCGCGCCGCTCGTCGTGTTCGTGTCGGCGTTCGAGCATTACGCCTTCGGCGCGTTCGACGTGCAGGCGGTCGATTACCTGCTCAAGCCCTTCGATCGCAGCCGCTTCCAGCTCGCGTTGAGCCGCGTGCGCCAGCGCCTCGCGTCGGCGCAAGGCTCACGTCTCAGCGGTGAGATCGTGGAAGCCGTGCGCGGTGCGCTCGCGACCGCCGCCGGCCCGCAGCCGGCCGCGCCGCCGCGGCGCATCGTGGCCGAAAAGGACGAGCGGCTGACGTTCATCGATCCGCAGGACATCGACTGCGTGGAAGCGGACCGCAACTACATCTCGATCCACGTCGGCACCGAGTCGTACCGCATGCGCTGCACGATGCAGCAGGCGCAGGAGATGCTGGATCCTGCCGTGTTCCTGCGCATTCATCGCTCGGTGATCATCAACACGCTGAAGATCGGCGAGATGGAGCGCTGGTTCCACGGTGAGTTCCTGATCACGCTCAAGAGCGGACAGCGCTTCACCTCGGGCCGCAGTTACCGGCGCCAGATCCAGGCCTACCTGCACAGCGGCAAAGGCTGAGGTGCAGTGCCGCGTCAGCGGCTCGCGCGACGCTGGCGCGTCTCGCGCGGCGGCTCGACAACGATCTTCGGCTTGACCACTTCGGGCGGATTGCGCAACAGCTGCTCCAGCTCGTCGGCCGGCAGCGCCTTCGAATAGAGATACCCCTGTCCGCTGTCGCAGCCGAGGGTGCGCAGGTACTCGAGCTGCGCCACGGTCTCGATACCTTCTGCGGTGGTGGCTTTGCGCAGGCTCCGCGCCATGGCCACGATCGCGGTCGCGATCGCGCAGGCGTCCGGGTTGTCGGGAATGTCGCTGACGAACGAGCGATCGATCTTGATCACGTCCACCGGGCAGCGGCGCAGGTAGCTGAGCGATGAGTAGCCGGTGCCGAAGTCGTCGAGTGCGATGCCCACGCCCAGCTCGGTCAGCGCGCGCAGCGTCTGCGCCGTCTGTTCGTCGCCGGCGAGCAGCACGGACTCGGTGATCTCCAGCTCCAGCGACCATGGCGGAACGCTGAAGCGGATCAGCGCGTCGCGCACCTGGTCGGCGAACTGCTTGTGCCGCAGCTGGCCGGGGCTCACGTTGATCGCGATGCGCGGCACGTTGGTGCCCGCACGCTGCCAGCGCTGGAACTGCTCGCAGGCCTCGTTGAGCACCCACTCGCCGATGTCGGCGATGAGACCCGATTCTTCCGCCGCCGGAATGAACTGCGTCGGTGGCCGCTGGCCCTGCACTGGGTGCATCCAGCGAATCAGCGCTTCCGCCCCGTTCACCACGCCGCTGGTGAGCTCGAACTGCGGTTGGTAGTGCAGCACGAACTGGCGCAGCTGCAGCGCGCGATGCAGCCCGGTCTCCAGGCTCCAGCGCTCCTGCGCACGCTCGTTCATGTGCGCTTCGAAGAACGTCGCGCGTCCGCGGCCGTCGTCCTTGGCGCGGTACATCGCCGTGTCCGCGTTCTTGAGCAACTCTTCGGGAGTGCTGCCATCACTCGGATAGAGGGCAATGCCCACGCTCGCACGCGTCTGGAATTCGCGGTCGCGGATCGATACCGGCAGCGCCAGCTCAGCGAGAAGTCGATCGGCCGCCTTGCCGGCCTCGTCCGGATCCTGCAACCCGCCGAGAATGACGACGAACTCGTCGCCTCCCAGCCGCGCCACGGTGTCCGAGCGCTTGGTGCACGTGTCGAGGCGGCGCGCCGCGACCTGGATCAGCTCGTCGCCGGCACCGTGCCCGAGCGTGTCGTTCACGCGCTTGAAGTTGTCGAGATCGATGTAGAGCAGCGCCAGCTGCTCTTCGGTCCGGCTCGCCCGCGCGATTTCGTGGAGCAAGCGGTCCTTGAACAGTTGCCGGTTGGGGAGCCCCGTCAGGTCGTCGTAGTGCGCCTGCCGGTACAGGCGTTCCTCGCGCTCCACGCTGTTGATCGCGACCGCCAGCCGATCGGCGAAATCGTGCGCGAAGCCGCCTTTCGCGTTCTCCTGGTCCGGAGCCTCGCGGTAGCCGAGCGTGAGAATGGCGTTGAGCCCCTGCGTGCCGCGCACCGGCTGCACCAGTCCCCAGAGCGCGCCCGCATCGGCAACGTGCACGGCATAAGGCGGAATGTCCTTATCGCCGCGCAGGTCGAGGAGCGGGGCGGTTCCTTCCTCAGCGAGCTCGGGAAAGTCCCGCGGGATCGCCATGCGCTTGATGTCACGCTGCCCTTCGTTGTCGCCATCGTTGAGGTACACGCGCCCGTGACCTTGTTCGTCGGGATCGATCAGCGTCACGCTGACGCACTTGCAGCCCGTCACCTTGCGCACGTGATTGAGGAGCTTCTCGAGAATGACCTCGATCCCGGGCGCGGACAGGATCAGCCGGTCGATTTCGGACAGGGCCTCGAGCGCCGCGAACTGCATGCGCAGGCTGTCGGACATGCGATTGAACGAGTCCCCGAGCTCCTGGAACTCGTCGCGGCTGTGCACCTCGACGCGCGTCGCGAACTCGCGCGCCGCGATACGCCGCGTTCCCTTGAGCAATTCGTCGAGCGGCGCGAGGTTGCGCCGGATCTGCATGGAGCTGAGGAGGCAGACGAGCACCGTGGCGCCCAGCAGCACCCAGGGCGTCGCGCCTGCCAGTGCCGAATCGGCGTCGCTGAATCCGATGCGCGGCTGGGTGGATTCGATCTTCAGCGACGGGGCGCCGAAGCGCGCGCCCAGGAACAGATCCCAATCGACGGAGACGAGGTGACGCGCGGCGGCGATGTTCTGGTCCGCGGACGCGCTGCCGACGTACAGCACCTGCCCGTCGACGTTGCGCAGCCGGACGGTAATGTCGTAGGGCAGGTTGTTGGCATCGCCAAACAGGAACTGGGAATTGACTTCGCCGAACAGCAGACCCCGCGCATGCTCGAGGGGCACCACGAGAAACACACGTGGCAGCAGCGCGCCGCTCGATGGCGGCACGACGACGAGAGCGCCCTCGCCGGCGTCGAGCCGGCGGCGCGCGGCCTGTTCAAGCGGCGGGAGCGGCTCGATCGTGCCGCGCTGGTGCGCAATTGCACCGCGCCCGTCGACGATCGCGAGGGCGTGCCACAACAGCGCGGTCGATGGCATCTCGCGATCCGACTGGAGCGAGTTCGCCGCGGCCGCAGCCATCACTTCCAGGGCGACTTCAGCGGCGTCGAGTTTCTGCAGCAGCGCGAGGCCGTAGTTCGAGCTGAACTCGCGCAGCTGGTCGATTTGCCGCTGGCGGGAGGCCTGTTGCACGTGGGCGAAGGAGAAGCTCCACGCGATCAACACCGGGACCACGGCGCAGACCAGGAACAGCAACAGCACACGCCGGCCGAAGCGCGAGCGCAGCGACAGCGTCTCGATGCGCAACATGCTCAGTAATCTTCGGCCTTGCCGATGAACGCGCCGTCATTGGCGCGCACGATGTCGTCGCGGCTGGCTTTCGCAGTCAGCGGCGACGCGCTGGCGCCGTCCGGGCCCATGCTGTAGAGGTCGTAATCCGAATTGATGGGCACGAGGTTGTGGTCCTTGCGGACCTGGCCGTTGCCCTTGATGCCGGTGAAGTCGAGGTACTGGTAGGGGTTGCCCCAGGGATCGAGCTTGCCGCCGAGACCGCAGTCGGCGAGCGTCGGAGGCAACGCATCGTTGTCGAGCCGGTACTTGTTGATCACGAGCTGCATCTGCCCGATGTCGGTGATCGCGGTCTGCACGCGCACACGCGCGACATAACGCTGGTAGGTTCCCGTGGCGATCGCGGCGAGCACGGCGCACACGATGACGACAAACATCAGCTCGAGCAGGGTCATGCCCCGCTGCTGGCAATTCCTTTTGATGATCAACGGAGTGAGTTCTAGAAGGCTTGTACGACAGGCTGCCATGGCACTACGGCAGCCAGCTTAGTAGCAGCGGTATTCAGGAAGCGTGATACGCGCGACTTATGTGCGCAGCGAACTGAGAACTGCGTCACGCCGCAGGGCGAATGACGTCAATGGCCGGTGAACTCAGCTGCTGATGTAGCGCTCGAGCTGCTCGATCTGCTGCTGCTGCTCTTCCATCACCGCCTTCACCAGGTCGCCGATCGACACGACGCCCACGACGCGGCCCTTGTCGAGCACCGGCAAGTGACGGATGCGTTGCTCCGTCATGAGCTGCATGCAGTCGTTGATGGAGTGCGCCAGCGTCACGGTCTTGACGGGCGAGCTCATGATCTGGCGCACCGGCGTATCGGCGGACGAACGCCCGAGCAGGATCACCTTGCGCGCGTAGTCACGCTCGGAAACGATCCCGACCAGCTCGGAACCGCGCATCACGAGCAAGGCACCGACGTGTCGTTCCGCCATGAGGCGAATCGCCTCCAGAACGGGGGCGTCGGGTTCGGTGGCGTGGACTTCGGTGCCCTTCTGATCCAGCAGGTGTTTGACGGTGAGCATGCTGCCTTCCCGGTCGACGGCCGCGATCGACGCCGAGGATTCTACGCCGACACTTCCGGGTGGGAAGTCGGACAAGAGCCGACGTCGCACTTGCGACGCGGCGGCCGCGGGCTCGGCATCCTCGCAAGTGCAGGTAAACTCTACTCATGCAGCGCGGTGGACCCCGCAACACCATTCCGCCGCCTTCACAGCGGCATCCCCCCGGGCGGCGCTGGCCGCTGCAGGTCATCGTTGGCGTGTGCGTGGTCGTCGCCGCGTATTTCGGCATGCGGCTGCTGCATCATGAGCCCGCCCCCGCCGCGACCCCGTCGGCCGGGGATACGCCCAGACCGGCCGAGATTCCCGATGCAATCGCGCCGGAGTTGCAGACCCTGCCGCAAGTCGCGGCACCGTCGAGCGACCTGGGCCCCTTCGTCGGCCAGCTGCGCCAGGCCGAGACGTTTCGCATCCTCGGCGACATCCCGGTAGCGGGGGAGATCCGCGATCTCATCAACCAGGCTCACGTGGCGGATGCCGCGGCCCGCCTCGAAGTCCTGGCGCGTGCGAACGATCGCGATGCCAACGTGGCCCTCGCACGTCTCGTGTCGGCCTGCGCTACCGAAGAGCCGGACACGCGCCGTTCGACCGAGACAGCGCAGGCGGAGGCGTCGCGCCGGGCTGCGGACTTGTCTCCGGAGACGCGCCGGCGCGTCAGTGCCAGTCTTGCCTTCCGCCAGGAGCGCCTCGCTGCATTGAGCAAGGACTGCGAGCGCGCGCACTTCGATTCCCCCGCGATCGAGCAGCGCTTGAGAAGTGCCGCCGCTGCGGGGCACGAAGCGAGTCTCTGGCAACTGGGCAACCAGGCGGCGGGCGACATCAACTTGCAGCGCAAGCACTGGCTCTCGGCGGCCATGCTGGGCTACCTGCCCGCACAACTCGACCTGGCCGAGAGTCTCATGCTGGATACGCAGCGAGGGGATGATCAGAGCAATCGCGGCCGCCTGAATTTCTGGCTGGAGGCGGGAGGCAGGCAATCGCCGCGCGGCAAGGTATTGCTGGCGGACTGCCTGGTCAGCGGCTGCACCGGGCAACCTCTCGACACGGCGCGCGCTGCCTCACTCCTGCAGGAGGCGGTGCTTTCCGGCGCGACGGAATCGCTCGCATCCCTCGCTTCCTTTCCCGCAGAAGACGCCGCGGCGCCGACCGATGAGCAGATGTTCGGCTACAACGCGTTCCTGCAGCGCCTCAACGAGCTGGGCTGCTATGGCGAGTTCTACCCGACCAACGCCGTGCACCTCGACGATCACTTGAAGCAGCTCGCGCTGCGCCTGTCACCGTCGGGATTGCAGGCGGCGAAGCTCCTCGCGGACGACGAGTGGCGCGAGCACGGCGCGCAAGCTCGTACCGCCCTGCATTGCAATTGATCGGGAGGCGAGCGAGGCACGCCCGGTGTTGCACGTCGGCTCAGCCCGCGTCTTGATGCAGCCTCAGTGCTTTCGCAGTACCAGGTTCTTGCTGTACTGCACGTTCATGACGTTGTTGTGCCAGCCCTCGACGTAAGGCTTCACCAGGTGCTTGTTGACGTAGAAATAAAGTGGAATCACCGGCTGGTCGAGGAGCATCAGGCGCTCGGCCGCTTCGAGCTCATCGCGCCGGCGGTCCTGATCCACTTCACTCGCGGCGCGGACCAGTAGCGCGTCGTACTGCGGATTCTTGTAACCCGGCAGATTGATGCCGAAATCGCTCTTCAGGTACTGCGCGAACGTATAGGCATCGTTGTAGTCCCCGATCCAGCTCGAGCGGAACACCTGCGTCACATCGTGCCGGTCGATGTTCTGCAGCAGCACCTTGAACTCTTCGCCCAGCAGCTCCGTCTCGACACCGAGGTACTCCTTCCACATCGACGCGATCGCCACTGCGATGCGCGTGTGGCTCTCGTCGATGTTGTAGCGAATCTGCGTGCGCAGGGGATGCGCCGGCGAGTAGCCGGCCGCGGCGTAGAGCTCCTTCGCGCGCGCGACGCGTTGCGCGAACGGCAGCGCGGCCCAGTCCGGCTTCTGCGAATCGTAGTTGGCGACCCCCACCGGCACCCAGCCGTACGCCGGCAGCTCGCCACGACCGGTGACGGATTCCGTGAGCCGCTCGCGATCGATGACCATCGACAATGCGAGCCGCAGCCGGGTGTTGTCCTTGAAGGGCGCGCGATACAGGTTGTAGCCGTAGTAGTAGGTGCTGAGCTGTGGCGAGATGCGCAGCTCCGCACCCAGGTTCTCGCGGATGTATTTGAACTGCGCCGGCGGCACCGTGTACGTCACGTCGAGCTCACCCGACCGATAACGCAGCAGCTCTGCGCCCTGGTCCGGGATCTGTTGGTAGTTGATGACGTCGATCTGGTTGCCCGCGTTGTTCCAGTAGTGCACGTTGCGGCTCGCCACGATGTGCGAGCCGACGATCCATTCCTTGAGTGCGAAAGCGCCGTTCGACACCGCGTTCCCGGGACGCGCGAACTCGCGCCCCAGCCGCTCGAGCGTCGGGCGATGCACCGGGTACGTGCTTGGGTGGGCGAGCACGCCCGGAACGTAGGGCGCAGGCGTGCTGAGCGTGATCACGACGGTGTGATCATCCGGCGCGCTGACACCGAGCGTGTCCGGCGGCTTGCGGCCGGCGCCAATGTCGGGCGCATTCTCGATCACGTCCAGGATCTGTCCGTAAGGCGAGGCGGTGGCGGGATCGACCAGCCGCCGCAATCCCTGCACGAAGTCGAGCGCGACGACCGGATCGCCGTTCGACCAGCGCAGGCCGTCACGCAGGCGAAACGTGTACACGCGTCCGTCCGTGCTCACCGACCACTCGCGTGCCGCTGCGGGCGCGGGTTTGGCGTCCGCATCGAGCGCCGTCAGCCCTTCATACACATCGCGCAGGATCGTGAGCTCGGAATCGGTGCGCGCGCGCTGCGGATCGAGCGACTCGGGCTCGTGGCCGTTGCCCCGATTGAGGACGACGGGTTCGTGCCCCGTGCCACCCTGCTCGACGCTCGCAGGCTTGCGCTGGCACGCGCCCGTGAACGTGACGGCGACCGTGAGCGCCGCGAGGCAGAGCAGTCTGGCGCGTTGCTTCACGCCGCGCGGCTGCGTTTCTTGAGATGGATCAGCAGCAGCGAGATTGCCGCGGGTGTGACCCCCGGGATGCGCGCAGCCTGGCCGAGACTCGCGGGACGCGTTTCGCCGAGCCGCTGGCGCACTTCGTTCGAGAGTCCGCGCACCGATGCATAGTCGAGGTCGGCCGGCAGAGCGGTCTCCTCATTGCGCCGCTGGCGCTCGATCTCCTGTTCCTGGCGCTCGATGTACCCGCTGTACTTGGCCTGCACATCGACCTGCAGGCGGATCTGCGCGGGCAGGCGATCATCGCTCGTCCAGTCGTCCGGCATGGCGCCGACCGTATGCAACTGCGTCAGAGCCTCGAGCTTCACATCGGGCCGGCGCAGCAGGTCGAACGCCGGCTGTTCTCGCGCAACTGAGTTGCCGAACACCTCTTGCACCTGAGTCTCCGTCAGTTCTGCCGGCACGACGCTGGTGTTCTCGAGGCGCTCGCGCTCACGCGCAATCAGCTCGCGCTTCTGGGTGAAGAAAACCCAGCGCTCATCCTCCACGAGACCCAGCTCGCGACCGCGCGGCGTGAGGCGCAGATCCGCGTTGTCTTCGCGCAGCAGCAGCCGATACTCGGCCCGGCTGGTGAACATGCGGTAGGGCTCCGGCGCGCCGCGCGTCACGAGATCATCGATCAGCACGCCGAGGTATGCCTCACCACGCTGAGGGCACCACGGCTCACGCTCCGTGGCGCGCAGCGCCGCGTTGGTGCCGGCGAGCAGGCCCTGCGCGGCCGCTTCTTCGTAGCCGGTCGTGCCGTTGATCTGGCCCGCGAAGTAGAGATGCGCGAGGTGCTTCGTTTCCAGGCTCATCTTCAGGTCGCGCGGATCGAAGAAGTCGTATTCGATCGCGTACCCCGGCCGGGTCAGGTGTGCGTTCTCGAAGCCGCGAATGCTGCGCACCAGCTGATACTGCGCATCGAAGGGCAGGCTGGTGGAAATACCGTTCGGATACACCTCGCGCGTGGTCAGGCCTTCGGGCTCGACGAAGATCTGGTGCGAGGTGCGGCTGGCGAAACGGAACACCTTGTCCTCGATCGACGGGCAGTAGCGCGGCCCGACCCCTTCGATGCGCCCGGTGAACATCGGCGAACGGTCGCTTGCCTTGCGGATGATCTCGTGCGTGCGCTCGTTGGTCGCCGTGATGTGGCACGGCAACTGCGCGGGATGCTCGCTGCGCCGGCCGAGGAACGAGAACACCGGCTGCGGGTCGTCGCTGTGCTGTTCGGCCATGACGCTGAAGTCGACGCTGCGGGCATCGATGCGCGGCGGCGTCCCGGTCTTGAGCCGGCCGACGCGAACCGGCAATTCGCGCAGGCGCGCCGCAAGACGCAGCGAGGGCGGATCGCCAGCCCGGCCCGCGGCATAGTTCTGGAGGCCGATATGAATGCGGCCGGAGAGGAAGGTGCCGACCGTGAGCACCACGGCGCGTGCCTCGAACTCGATTCCAGCAGCTGTAATCACGCCGCTGACGCGCTCGCCCTCGAGCTTGAGATCCGCGACTTCCTGCTGAAAGAGCGTCAGGTTCGGCTGCGACTCGAGCAGCGCGCGGATCGCCTGGCGATAGAGCGCACGATCCGCCTGCGCACGCGTCGCTCGCACCGCGGGGCCCTTGCTGAGGTTCAGCGTGCGGAACTGGATGCCGGCGCGATCCGTGGCGCGCGCCATGGCGCCGCCCAACGAATCGATCTCGCGCACCAGGTGCCCCTTGCCGATACCACCGATGGCCGGATTGCAGCTCATCGCGCCGAGCGTCTCGATGCTCTGCGTGAGCAGGAGCGTGTCGGCACCCATGCGCGCAGCGGCGAGCGCGGCCTCGGTGCCGGCATGCCCGCCACCGACCACGATGACGTCGAAGCTGCGCGCGAATCGCATGGCTAAAGACTCAATATTGTCAGGGACTTGAAACGGGGCGCCTAGTGTAAGCAGGCTGCGGTCCCGTTGCCAGAATCGCCGCGCGAAATCGGGTATGGTGCGCCCCTGAAATGACCGCCACGCACCTCTGCGCCGGGAGTCCGAATTGAGGTCTCACTTCGGAGTCCTGGTTCTCGGCGCGTGCCTTGCTCCCGTCCTTCTCGCCGCCACACCTTCGCCTGCGACGCTGACCCTCACGGAATGCCGGCTGCCGCATCCTGATCACCTGCAGTCGATCGAGGCGCGTTGCGGAACGCTCACGGTGCCCGAGGATCGAGCCCAGCCGCGAGCGCGCAAGATCGATCTCAGGGTCGCCGTCGTTGCGGCGCTCGATCGGCGCGCGGCCGCCGATCCGCTGTTCATCCTCGCGGGTGGACCGGGACAAGCCGCCACCGATTTCTACACGCTGGTCGCTCCCGCGTTCTCGCGCATCCAGCGCGAGCGCGACATCGTGCTCGTCGACCAGCGTGGCACGGGCGACTCCAATCCGCTGAACTGTCCCTTTCCTGACGAGGACGAGGCGGTGGAACTCACGCCCGCACAGCTGCGCGCTCACGCGAGCTCGTGCCTGGCATCGCTCGATGCCGATCCGCGGTTCTATACGACGAGCGTTGCCGTCCAGGACCTCGATGCGGTCCGCGCGGCCCTGGGTTACGCGGCGATCAATCTTTACGGTGTGTCGTACGGCACGCGCGTGGCGCAGCACTACCTGCGTCGCTTCCCGGACCACACGCGCGCGCTCATCCTGGACGGCGTCGTGCCTCCGGATGCGCTGCTGGCCGTGGAGAGCTCGCTCAACGCGCAACGCACTCTCGAGCTCATCTTTGCGCGCTGCCGTGCGGATGAGCACTGCCACGAGACGTTCACCGATCCCGAGGTGCAGTTCGACACGCTGCGCACGCGCCTGACGAAGACTCCGACCCCGGTCGCACTACCCGATCCCGATACCGGTGTGCTCATGCCGGTCGATCTGCGGCTCACGCACCTGCAGATCGCGACGCGCCTGCTGAGCTATGCACCCGAGCGGGCCGCCCTGCTGCCGCTGATCCTCGATCAGGCGGTGGCGCACTCGAATTACGTGCCGCTGGCCGCGCAGGCGGTGATCATGTCCAAGCGCTACGCCGACGTGATCGCGTACGGCATGCACAACGCGGTCGTGTGCACCGAGGACGTGCCGTTCATCGAGCCCGCGAGGGTGGATCGCGTCGCACTGACGCGCAGTTACCTGGGCACTGCCCAGCTCGATGGACTGGTGGAGATCTGCCGCGCGTGGCCGCGCGGCGTCATCGATCCCGACTTTCGCACCCAGCTCAAGTCCGACCGGCCGGTGCTGCTGCTCTCAGGATCCGCGGATCCGGTCACGCCGCCGGCCTACGCCGAACGGGCGGCACACGGCCTCACCAACGGCCGGCAAATCGTGCTCGAAGGACAGGGGCACGGCCAGCTCGCGACGGGCTGCATTCCGCGCCTGATGGCACGGTTTCTGGACACCGTGAACCCGCAAGCACTGGATACCTCCTGCACGCGCAGCATCGCACCGGATCCTTTCTTCACCTCGTTCTCCGGGCCACCGCCGTGATCGAGGTCCAGGGCCTGCGCAAATACTTCGGCACTGTCGCCGCGTTGCGTGACGTATCGTTCGCAGCGCTCGACGGACGCATCACAGGACTCCTCGGCCCGAACGGCGCGGGCAAGTCGACGACGCTCAGGATCCTGAGCACGCTCCTGCAGCCGGATGATGGTGGCGGGCGCATCGACGATCTCGATCTGCGACGCGATCCGGTTGGTGTGCGCCGCCTGCTCGGCGTGCTGCCGCATGCGAGCGGCGTGTACCCGAACCTGAGCGGTCGCGAAAACATCGCGTATTTCGGCCGCCTGCAGGGGCTGGACGCAGCGGCCATCGAGCGGCGCTCACACGAGCTGGTCGAGTTGCTGGAAATGGCGGACTTCGTCGACCGGCGCGCCAAAGGCTACTCGCAAGGTCAGCGGCTCAAGGTCGCAATCGCGCGCGCCCTGGTGCATTCGCCGCGCAACGTGGTGCTCGATGAGCCCACCAACGGCCTCGATGTCATGGCGACACGCGCGCTCAGGAATCTGTTGCGGCGCTTGCGCGACGAGGGACACTGCGTGCTTTTCTCGAGTCACGTGATGCAGGAAGTCGCAACGCTGTGCGATGAGGTGGTGATCATCGCGCGCGGTGTGGTCGTGGCGCGCGGCACACCCGACCAGATCCGCTCGCGCAGCGGCGCCGAAAACCTGGAAGATGCGTTCGTCGCGGCGATCGGCAGTGCAGAGGGTTTGCAGTGATGCGCTCCGCCGTCGTCGTGTGGCTCAAGGAGATGCAGGAGAACCTGCGCGACCGCCGGACGCTCCTCTCGGCGTTGCTGTTCGGGCCGTTGTTCGGACCGCTGATGTTCGCGGTGATGATCGGGCTGCTGCTCGAGAAGACCGCGAGCGAGTTCGACCAGAAGGTCGCCCTGGCCGTCAGTGGCGGCGCCAGGGCACCCAACCTCATCCATTTCCTGCAAGAGAATGACGTCGCCGTAGAGCATCTGCAGCTCGATCTCGGCCGCGCTCGCGCCGCGATCCGCAACGGGCGGCACGAAGCGATCCTGCTCATCCCGCCGGAGTATCCGCGACGCCTGGAAGAAGGTCTGCCGGCGCCGCTCATGCTGGTTTCGGACAGCGCGGACAACCGCACCGGCAAGTACGTGGCGCGCGTGCGCGCTCTCCTCAATGCCTACGGCTCGCAACTGGCGAGCTCGCGCCTGCTGGCGCGCGGCGTGAACGCGCAAGTGATGCGGCCGATCGCGATCGACGAAGTCGACGTCTCCACTCCCGCGGGACGCGCTCTCCTGGTGCTCGGCCTGATGACCTACTTCATCCTGTTCGCGATGCTGATGGGCGGGCTCTATCTGGCGATCGATGCGACGGCGGGTGAACGTGAGCGCGGCTCACTCGAGCCGCTCCTCACCGTCCCGGCTGAGCGATCCACACTGATCTACGGCAAGATCCTCGCGACCTGCTGCTTCATGCTGCTGTCACTGGCGATCACACTCGCTGCCTTCTGCGTCGGACTGAAGCTGGTGCCACTGGAGTCGCTCGGCATGAGCGCGAACTTCGGCCCGGGCGTCGCGCTGCGCGTCTTCCTGGTCGTGTTGCCGTTCGTGTTGCTGGGCGCGTCCCTGATGACCGTGGTCGCATCCTTCACGCGGACCTACAAAGAAGCGCAGAGCTACCTCACGCTGGTACTGCTGATCCCGACGCTGCCGATCGTGTTCGCGGGCCTGTATTCGCTGCGACCGAGCAACTGGCTCATGGCGGTACCGAGCCTGAGCCAGCACCTCCTGGTGACGGGATTGATTCGCGACGAGCCGTTGCCGCCTCTGCACGTGGCGATCTCTGCCGGCACGACTCTGGCGGCGGGGCTCCTGCTCGCGTGGCTGGCCGGACGCCTCTATCAGCGTGAGGCCATCCTCGGTTGACCGGGCTAAGCCGAGCCTGGAGCCCTTGAGCCCTGGACGCGTGTGGCCATGTCAGGCAGGTCCGCGGCACTCGGCACCGCAACCCGTGCCAACAGGAGCCGAAACCGCCGTTGATTGGCAGCTTCGAATTCCCTCGCCTCCACTTCGAAGCGGTTGTCGAAGTA
>DATFRO010000109.1:0-6476 GCA_035263105.1 Steroidobacteraceae bacterium
GCGCGCTTTCCCGGCCGGGTGGGATTGAAGCTCGATGCCAGCGGACGCGGCTTCGATCGCAAGGCGGCGCTCGAGCTGCGCATGAACGACCTGCGCGGGCGCCTGCGCAACCAGGCGCTCGGCGGGCGCAGTCACCTGCGCTACAGCGATGAAACCATCAAGATCGACGACACGGATCTGCGCTTCGGCGCTGCGCGGCTCCAGGCGCACGGCGATTACGGCGCGCAGGCGACGTTGTCGTGGGACCTGAATGTTCCGGACTTCACGCAGATTCACCCGGACGCCCACGGCTCGCTCACTTCGAATGGCGCGCTGAGCGGAACACGCACTGAACCGCGCGTCAGCGGCACGATCAGCGCGAAGGATTTCAGCTACGGCGACTACCGCGTCGCACGCCTCGAGGCGAAGGGACAAGTGGATCTCGCCGATCGCAGTGCCTCGCAGTTCCAGGCGAGCGCGAGCGAGCTGAAATGGGGCACCCATGCCCTGCACTCCGCGGATGTCGCGATCGACGGCCGTGCCAGCGCCAACCAGATCAGCATCAAGGCGGATGCCGATAACGCGAGCCTCGCGTTGCGCGCGCAGACGGCGTACGCGGACGGCACGCTCTCCGGCCTCATCGACCGGTTCGACCTCGGGATCGGCGAGACCCCACTCAAGCTGGCGGAGCCTGCGCGCTTCAGCGTGAGCCGCTCACACATCGAGCTCGCGCAACTGTGTCTCAACAGCACCAACGAGAAGGCCTGCGCGAACGGCGAATGGCGCAGCGACGGCAGCTGGACGCTCGCGGCCGACGCCGGCGGGTTGCCGCTGAAGATCCTCGCCGCGGGACTGCCGCGTCCCTCGGAATATTCCGGCGAGCTGTCGCTGCAAGCTCATGCGGGCGCCGAGGCCGGCAAGCCGTGGACGGGCGAAGCGCACGCGAAACTCGCTGCAGGGGTGTTCCGCTATCAGCGTCCCAACGGCAAGACCGAAAGTATCGAGGTGGGCACCGGTGAGGCGAGTCTCTCGGCCGTGCCTGAGGCCATCCACGTGGAGTTGCATCTGTCCGCGACCCAGGCCGCGGGCGTGAACGCGAGCGTTACCGCGAGTCGCCAGGGCGTGAGCGACTGGCACGCGATGCCGCTCTCAGGCGAAGCCCACGCGGAAACGCGCGAGCTCGGCTTTCTGCCGATCTTCGTTCCAGACATCGATCGCGCCGCGGGTCATCTCACCTCGGACGTGCGGCTTGGGGGCACGCTGGGAACCCCCGAGATCAACGGTACACTCCTCATCGAGGACGGCGCGCTCGATATCTACACGACCAACCTGCGCCTCAGGGATCTCAAGGCACGCGCCGAGCTCAAGGGCAACGGCCTGACCCTCGCCGCGAGCGTGCGCGCGGGCGATGGCACCGCCAACCTCGATGGCGGGCTCGAATGGCGCGATCGCGCGCCGCACGGCACCTTCAAGTTCAAGGGCACCAACCTGCTGCTCGCGGACGTGCCCGAAGCGCACATGCGCGTCTCGCCCGACCTGCGGTTTCGCATCGACGGTCGCGACATCGGCGTCGACGGCGCGGTGCGCATCCCGAGCGCGATGCTCGCGCCCGCCGATCTCAGCAACGCGACGCTCGCCTCGTCGGACGAAGTCATCGTCGGCGGCCAGGAGGAGAGCACCGAGGACCGCGGTTTCCGCGTCACGGCGGGCCTGCTGCTCGCACTCGGCGACGACGTGCGCGTCAATTCCTTCGGTCTCAAGGCGCGCATCGAGGGCAGCATCACCGCGTCGGTCGCGCCGGGCGAAGTGAGCACCGCGAGCGGCGAGCTCAAGATCGCCGAGGACAGCGGCAAGTATTCCGCCTACACGCGCGAACTCGACATCGAGCAGGGCCGGCTGATCTTCAGCGGCGGCCCGGTGGCCGATCCGGGCGTGGATCTGCGTGCCAGCAAGGAATTCCCGGATGCGAAGGTCGGCGTCAACGTGCGCGGCACCTTGCGTAACCCGAAGCTCACCTTCTGGTCGGATCCCGCCCTGCCGCAGACGCAGATCGCTTCGCTCATCCTCACGGGCGGCAAGCTCGAGGAGGCCCAGACTCCGGGCAGCACCGCCAACTCCGCCGGCACGCGCACCCAGCTCATCGCACAGGGCAGCGCGCTCCTCGCCTCGCAGCTCGGCCAGCAGCTCGGGCTCAATCTCGAGGAGGTGCGCGTCGAGGCCGACAGCGCCGACCAGACGCAACTGGTGCTGGGACGCTACCTGTCGCCGCGCTTCTACGTGAGCTACGGCATCAGCTTCACCGAGGCGCTGAACACGCTGAAGCTGCGCTACACCATCAACGACAAGTGGACGATCAAGAGCGAGGCCGGGGAGAATCGCAGCATGGACCTCGAATTCAAGATCGAGCGCTAGCCGGCGCTATATATAAGAGTCATGAAACGCCTCCCTCACACTCTCGCTGCGCTGTGCAGTGCAGCGGCCGCACTGCTCCTGCTCGGCTCCGCACGCGCCGACGAACAGAGCGTGGTTGCCGAGTCGATCATCAACCTGCCGGTCGCCGAAGTGTGGCGGCTGTTCACGACGAGTGACGGGCTGCAATCGTGGATGGCGCCGCACGCCGATATCGACCTGAAAGTCGGTGGATTGATGCGCGTCAACGACGCTGCGGACGGCCGGCTCGACGATGACAAGACCATCGTGCGCCAGATCCTGAGCTTCGAGCCCGAGCGCATGCTGTCCTTCAAGGCGTATCGCACGGGATCAGACAGCGGCTACCTGACCGAAGGCATGTGGTGGGTGATCTATTTCCAGCCGCTCGAGCCCGGCGGCATGACGAATGTGCGCATCGTCACGCTGGGTTACCCGGACGCGAGCAAGTGGGCCGAAGCGCGCGAGTTCTATCGCAAGGACAGCGCCGAAACGCTCGAGCAGCTGCAGCAGAAGTTCCGGCCGCTGTGCGCACGCTGCGAGAAGGAAAAGGCCGAGAAAGAGAAAGCCGCCGCCCAGCACTGAGGCGGCGCTGAAGCAATCGTCGAGGCCTCACCCAACTCTGTCGGAGCCACTGGCGTCGCGAGGCTATGGTCGGAGCTGCCAGCGCACCGCGACACTTCCAACCAAACTGCCGACGCGTGCTCAGAGCACGCGCTGCAGCCAGGCGGCGATCGCGCCGATCTCCTCAGGGCTCACCGCGTGCGGCATCGGGTAGCTGTGCCACTCCACCTTGTAACCGCGCTTCTCGAGCATCTCCTTCCCCGCCTGCCCGAGACTCAAGTCGACCATCGGATCGAAGGTGCCGTGCGCGAGGAGGATCGGCGTCTCCTGGTTGGCGGGATCGCGCTCCGCGTCGAAGGTCGAGGCCAGCACCGGGTAGCACGAAAGGCCCATGATCCCGGCGAGCCGCTCCGGGTGGCGCAACCCGGTGAACAGCGCCATCGCGCCCCCCTGCGAGAAGCCGGCGAGCACGATGCGCGCGCTCGCGACTCCGCGTTCGTTCTCGCGCGCAATCAGCGCGCGGATCGCAGCCGCTGAACCGCGGATGCCTGCTTCGTCCTGCTTCGCCTGCCGGTCGAGGCCGAGGATGTCGTACCAGGCCCGCATCGCGTAGCCGTTGTTGAGCGTCACCGGGCGCACCGGCGCGTGCGGAAACACGAAACGCAGCGCCCGCTCCCCGGGCCGCACCAGCTCCGGCACGACCGGCTCGAAGTCGTGGCCGTCCGCGCCGAGGCCGTGCAGCCAGATCACGCTCGCTTGCGGGTTGCGGCCGGTTTCGACTTCGACGGCATCGAGCAGCGTGGTCATGCGTAGGTCCGCTCTGGCGCAAAGGAGCCGCAGTATACGGGCAAGGCCGCGGCCCTTGACTGCTCGTGCATATTTATGCACTATCGCGCAACTTTATGCAGCGGCCCCCGGGCCGCGGGACTGGTGTGTTTGTCGGAAGCTAGGCAGCAACTGGAACGGCGTGCGGCGATCGTCTCGATCCTGCGCGAGCAGGCGGTCGGGCGGCAGCAGGACCTGGTGCGCGTGCTGCGCCGGCAGGGCCACCACGCGACGCAGTCGAGCGTGAGCCGCGACCTGCGCGAGCTCGGCGTCATGAAGGCGGGTGATCGCTACGTGCTGCTGAACGAGCTGCGGGAAGAGCCGGTGAACGGCGACTTCGCCGCCCTCGCCCACTTCGTGCGCGAGATCCGCCCCGCGGGCGCCTCGCTCACCGTCGTGCGCACCACCGTGGGCGCCGCGCAGAGCGTCGCGGTGGCGGTCGACCGCTCGCAATGGTCCGAAGTCGTCGGCACGATTTCCGGCGACGACACCATTTTCATCGCCACGCAGGGGGCGATTCAGCAACAAAAGCTCCTGCGGCGACTCCACTCCATCTTTCGCGTCTGATTCCATGACAACGCCTGTACACAAGGGCCAGGAGCCCATCCTGCTGGCTTTCTCCGGCGGTCTAGACACCTCTTTCCTGGTGCCGTGGCTGAAGGAGAATCACGGCCGGCCGGTCATCACGGTCACCGTCAACACCGGCGGCATCGATGGCGCGGCGGCGCGCACGCTCGACGAACGCGCGCGTGCGCTCGGTGCTTCAGAGCATCACCTGGTCGATGCGCGCGCGGACTATTTCCAGAATGTGCTGCGTTTTCTCGTCATGGGAAACGTGCGGCGCGGCCAGCTCTACCCGCTGTGCGTCGGCGCCGAGCGCGTCATGCAGGCGCAGACCATCGCGCAGATCGCGCGCCAGCTCGGCACCTCGATCGTCGCGCACGGCTGCACCGCCGCGGGCAACGACCAGGTGCGCTTCGAAGTGGCGCTGCGCACCCTCGCGCCGGAGCTCGAGATCCTCGCGCCGGTGCGCGATCGCGCCTTCAAGCGCCCCGAGCAGCTCAAGTTCCTCGAGGAGCGCAAGCTTCCGGTGCCGCCGTACGGTGCCGCCTATTCCGTGAATCGCGGGCTCTGGGGCGTGACGATCGGCGGCAAGGAAACGCTCACCTCGAACGACAGCATTCCGGATGATGCGTGGGTGTTGACGCGCGATGCGTTCAGCAAGCCGCGCGATCCGGAGCGCCACGTCATCGGCTTCACCAAGGGTGTGCCTTCGTCGCTCGATGGGCGTGCGCTCGATCCCGTCGCATTGATTGAAACACTGGAAGCGCAGGCTGCGCCCTTTGGCATCGGCCGCGGCATTCACCTGGGCGACACCATCATCGGCACCAAGGGACGCGTCGCTTTCGAAGCGCCGGCGGCCGATGTGCTGTTGTCGAGCCATCGCGAGCTCGAAAAGCTCGTGCTCACGGGCCGGCAGGCGCGCGTCAAGGAACTCGTTGCTCAGCCCTATGGCGACCTGGTGCACGAGGGCCAGCACCTCGACCCCGTGTGCCGGGACATCGAGGCACTCCTTATATCTTCCCAGGAACGCGTGAGCGGTGAGGTCAAGGTGCTGTTCCGGCCCGGTAGCGCTTTCGTCGAAGGCGTGACCTCGCCCTACTCGCTGATGGCCGCCTCGAAGGGCGTGTACGGTGAAGCGGCCGGCGAATGGACGCCGGCGGATGCGCTCGGGTTCTCACGAATCCAGGCGCTCACCGGGATTTTTCACCAGCGCGCGGGCGACCGCGCGCCGCGTTGACGATGAGCGGAGGGCTCGACTGATGAAGACCCTGGTCGTGGACAAGATCGCTTCGGTGACGCAGGCCTGCGGCCTGAGCCACGAGCTGCGCATCTCGACCGAGATTCCCTGCGAGGAAGGCGTGGTGCTGGTGGTGGAGATCCTGAACAACAAGTCCACCTACAACACGCTCGAGCTCACGAGCGGACGCATGGCGAAGGTGGCGCGCGGCGACATCGTCGTGGGCGCGCTCGGGCACCGCAAGGCGCTCTTCGGTTACTCGGGCCACCTGCCGGAGTCCGTCAAGGCAGGCGACGTCATCCAGCTGCTCAACATCGGCGGGGTGCTCGGCATCTGCGACTCGGCGACGCCCGACAAGGGCAAGCCCTTCGACTGCCGCGTGCTCGGTGTCGTGCTGCATTTTCCGTATCTCGGCGAGCGCATCGGCGTGCCGGCGCGCGTCGGTTTCAAGCCGCTCGATTTCAACGCGACCCTCGACACTCGCGGGATTCCGGTCGTTGCCCTCGCCGGCACCTGCATGGAGGCCGGTAAGACGGCCGCGGCGTGCGCGATCGTTGCCCGCATGCGCCATCGCGGCCTGGTCGTCGACGCCTTCAAGGCCACCGGCGTGTCGTTGCGCCGTGACATCCTCGCGATGGAAGACGCCGGGGCGCGACGCTCGATGATCTTCACCGATCTCGGCGTCGTCACCACCACCCCGCGCACTGGTCCGGCGCTCACGCGCAGCATGCTGACCGAAATGGCCTCGGGCAAACCCGATGTCATCGTGTTCGAGCTCGGCGACGGGATTCTCGGTACCTACGGTGTCGAGGCGATCCTGAAATGCGATGACATTCGCAGCGCCATCACGGGGCTGGTGCTGTCCGCGAACGACCCGGTC
>DATFRO010000110.1:0-13828 GCA_035263105.1 Steroidobacteraceae bacterium
GAGCGCGAGCGTATCGGCGAGATAGCGCGGACCGATGTTGTTCTCGAGGCGATCGTTGTAACGATTGTCACCATAGACCGTGGCGGCGATCGGGTTGAGCTTGAGGTACTCCTCCCAGTAATCCTCCGCGACCTGGCGGAGTTGCTCGTCCGCCGACTGCGTCGACGACGCCGGCGACTCGGCGGCCTGGGTCGACGGTGCCGCCTGCGCTGCGGCCAGCGCCGGCAGGGCGCCCAGAGTCACCGCGCCGAATAACAGTGTGTAAATAGTTCCGCGAGCCTGTTTCATTGGCTTGACCTCGTGTGTTCGATCCAGCGATCGACCTTGGCGTCCAGCACGTCCATCGGCAACGCGCCGTCGCGCAGGATCACGCTGTGAAATCCCTTGATGTCGAACTTCCGTCCGAGCGCCGCCTCGGCCCTGGCCCGCATGGCGCTGATCCGCAGTTGTCCAACCTTGTAGCCGAGCGCCTGCGCGGGGTACGCAATATAGCGCTCGACCTCCGCGGTCGCATCGCTTTCGGCCATCGATGAATGATCGAGCATGTAGCGGATCGCCTGCACGCGCGTCCAGCCCTTCGAGTGCAGACCGGTGTCGACCACGAGGCGCATGGCGCGCAGCATCTCGTCGTTGAGGCGCCCGTAGTACTGGTACGGATCGGTGAAGAGCCCGAGTTCCTTGCCGATCGACTCGGCATAGAGCGCCCAGCCTTCCGCGTACGCGACGTAGAACTCGAAGCGTCGAAAGCGCGGCAGGTCGGTGAGCTCCTGCTGGATCGAGAGTTGGAAGTGGTGACCCGGTGACGCCTCGTGCAGCGAGAGCGTCTCCATGCCGAATCTCGGGCACGCCTTCAGATCGTAGGTGTTCACGTAAAAAATACCGGGCCGCGAGCCGTCAGCCGACGGGCGCTGATAGAACGCGCCGGCTGAAGACTTGGCGCGGAACGGCTCGACCGCGCGAATCTCGTAATCGGCCTTGGGAGAGTCGGCGAACTCCTTCGGCAGCAAAGCATCGATCCGGCGCTTGAGGTCGCGATAGCCCGTGAGCAGGTCGTCCGCGTTGGTGTAGTAGAAGCGCGGATCGTTCTGCACGAAGCGGAAGAACGCGTGCAGGTCGCCGGCAAACGCGACCTGCCGGCGCACTTCGTTCATCTCGCTCTCGATGCGCGCGACTTCCTTCAATCCAAGCTCGTGGATCTCAGCGGCCGACATCTGGGTGGTGGTGAACCGCGCGATGCGGTACGCGTACCATGCGTCGCCGTTCGGCAGCGCGGTCCACGCCACAGAACTGCGCGTCTTCGGCAGGTAATCCTTTTCGATGTAGTCGGCGAGCCGCTGAATCGCCTGAGTGCACCGTGAGATTGCCGCGCGATAGTTGTCGACCAGGCTCGCACGCGCCCGCTCGTCGAGGCCTGCGGGCAGCGACTTGAGGGGTCCGTAGAGGATGCTGTCCTCGATCTTCGCGGGCACGAGCGCGCGCAGTTGCGGGAGGAGTTGCTGCATCAGCGGACGCGGTTGCACCACACCGTGCGTGACGCCCTCGCGCATGTTCGTGATCGCCTGGTTCACCCAGACTTCGAAGCCCGCCATGCGCTGAATGAAGTTCTCGTAGTCCTCGCGCGTCTTGAAGGGCTGCGCCCCGGTTCCGGAGCCGAGCACCACGAAATCGCCCACGCCGTTGTTGAATTGATCGATCGGCAGGAGCTCGCGCGGAAAACCGAAGCCGCGCAGCGCCTGCGAGCGGCCATACTTGAAGACGTCGTAGGTGAGCCGTCCGCCCTCGGAAAGCGAGGCCGCATCGATGCCCTCGAGCGATTTGAGCGCACGCTCCTCCAGCGCGCGGTCCGCCGCGCGCCACTCCGGGCTCAGGTCGTTCGGAAAACGATCGTTGTAGCGGTTGTCGCCGATCTGCGTGGCGAACACCGGGTCGAGGACCAGGCCCTCCTCGAAGTAGTTCTCGACGATGTCGTGCAACTGCTGATCCGCGCCTGGCGTCGCCGCGTGGATCGCTCCCGTGTGCAGCAGGCAGGCGCACAAGCACAGGGCGCCCGCGGGTCCTCTCAAGTCGCTCAAGTGATTTTTCCTTGTGTTGTTCTCAATCTAAGGGCGCGCAGCCTGGCGCACGGCGCGGCCGGAAATCCAGTAGAAGCGCAGGTTGAGCAGCAGCGCACACACCGTCAGTCCCGCGATCAGGCCGACCCAGACATATCTCGGTCCGAGACCCGCGGCGACGCCCAGCCCGTACGCCAGTGGAAATCCGACGCCCCAGTACGCGAACAGCGCGAGCAGCATCGGCACGCGCGCGTCCTTGAAGCCACGCAGCGCACCCGCTCCGCCGACCTGCAAGCCATCGGAAAACTGGAAGATAGCAGCCATCAGCAGGAACGCTGCGGCGAGCGTACGAACGGCCGGGTCGGCGGTATAAAGCGCCGCGATCTGCGGCCCGAACGCGAAGATCCCGACGGCCGAAGCGGCCATGAAGGCGCCGCACATCGCGATGCCGGTGAACCCCGCGAAGCGACCGGCGGCGACATCGCCGCGGCCGAGCGCATGCCCCACGTGGATGGTCGTCGCCGAATGCAGCGAGAGCGGGATCATGAACATCAGCGAGGCGTAGTTGAGCGCGATCTGGTGAGCCGCGACCACCGTGGCTCCCATGGTCCCCATGATGAAAGCCGCCGCCACGAACAGCCCGCCCTCCGAGAGGATGGCGCCGCCGATCGGCAAGCCGAGGGCGAGAATCTCGCCCAGCGCGCGCAGCCGCGGCCCATCGAAGCGCTCGAACAAGCGCAGCGGCCGGTAGACGCGATGCCGCAGGACGTACCTCAGCATCACCGCGAACATCAACCACATCGCGACGGCGTTGGAGACGCCCGTTCCCACCGCGCCGAGCGCGGGGAAGCCGAGCTTGCCGTACATCAAGACGTAACAGCCGATCACGTTGCTCACCAGCCCGACGATCGCGGTGTACATGATCGGCCGCGTCCAGCCGATCCCTTCGCTCACGAAACGCAGCGCGAGGAAAGCCATGATCGCGGGCAGCCCGCAGCAGATCGCGTACACGAAGCCCTGCGCCTTGGGCAGGATCTCGGGCGTGATGCCGATCGCCACCAGGATGGGCTTCACGAACAGCATCGGCGTGATGAGCGCGACCGCGATGAACTGGCTCAGCCACAGCGCCTGGCGCGCCTGCGGTCCGACGCGCTCGCCCTGCCCCGCTCCATAGAGATGTGCGACGAGCGGACTGAGCGCCATCAGCATCCCGAGCCCCGCCAGGTAGAAGAAGATGTAGAACGCGGAGCCCACCGCGACCGCCGCCAGGTCCGGCGCACTCAACCGTCCGGCCATCACCGTGTCGGTGAAGGCCATCCCCGCGGCCGCCACGTTGTTGACCAGCAGCGGGCCGCCGAGGCGCAGGATGGAACGCGCATTGTCGAGAAATCGCTGGCGCATGGGCGCGATGCTGTTCGGTTTGCTCACGGAGACTGCAGCGATCCGCCGGAATAGCGGGCGCTGGATTTCGATGGCATTCTACGTCAAGCGAAGCGCCGGCTGATCCCGCCCGGGCGCGAAAAAAATCCGGAGAAGCTCATGCTCGTTGGTTCCGAGGTCCGCCGGGTCGCCATCGTCGGCGGCGCACGCATCCCGTTCGCGCGCGCCCATGGCGCCTACGCCAACGTGACGAACCAGGACATGCTGACCGCCGCCTTCAAGGGTGTCGTCGACAAGTTCGGGCTCAAGGGCGAACGGCTGGGTGATGCCGGTGCCGGCGCCGTGATCAAGCATTCCAAGGACTGGGACATGGTGCGCGAGTGCGTGATGGGCAGCGGGTTGTCGTTCGAGACGCCCGGGTTCGATCTGCAGCGCGCCTGCGGCACCAGCCTCGAGACCACCATCATCATCGGCAGCAAGATCGCGCTCGGCCAGATCGACTCGGGACTCGCGGGCGGCGTGGACACGATCAGCGATCCGCCGGTGGTGTTCTCGCGCGAATACCAGCAGCTGCTGCTGCGCAGCTTTCGCGGCCGAACGTTCTGGGAGAAGGCGCGCCCGTTCCTCGGCTTGCGGCCGCGCCACTTCAAGCCCGTGCTGCCCGGAGTGATCGAGCAGCGGACGGGCCTCAGCATGGGCCAGAGCTGCGAGCTGATGGCCAAGCAGTGGAAGATCAGCCGCGCGGAGCAGGACCAGCTCGCGCTCGAGAGTCACAAGCGCGCCGCGGCCGCCTACGAGTCCGGTTTCTACAACGACCTGATCGTGGAGTACCAGGGACTCAAGGCGGACAACAACGTGCGCCGCGACACGAGTCTCGAGAAGCTCGGCAAGCTCAAGCCGTCATTCGATTTCACCGGCGCCGGAACACTGACCGCCGGCAATTCCTCGCCGTTGACGGATGGGGCGGCCGCGGTGCTGCTCGGCTCGGAAGAGTGGGCGCGGGCGCGCAATCTCCCGGTGCAGGCGTACCTGCGATTCGGCAAGGTCGGTGCGGTCGACTTCGTGCACAAGGAAGGCCTGCTCATGGCGCCTGCCTATACCGTGCCGCGCATGCTCAACGATGCGGGCCTCAAGCTCCAGGACTTCGACTTCTATGAAATCCACGAAGCGTTCGCGGCGCAGGTCCTCTGCACGCTCAAGGCGTGGGAGTCGCCGGAGTTCTGTCGCGACCGGCTCGGGCTCTCGCAGCCGCTCGGCAGCATCGATCGCGCGCGTCTCAATGTCGTCGGCGGCAGTGTCGCGATCGGCCACCCGTTCGCGGCGACCGGCGCACGCATCGTCGCGACGCTCGCCAAGCTGCTCGCGCAGAAAGGCAGCGGCCGCGGGCTGATCTCGATCTGCACCGCGGGCGGCATGGGCGTGACGGCGATTCTCGAGCGCTGACGCAGGCACGTTGGCCGGCGGTGACGTTGGAACGCGCGCTGGATGACGGCGGCGCGCCGGTGGAGAGGGATCGATGCCGATTGCCGAAGCAGAGGCCGTTCTCGAGTTCTGGTTTCCGCGCGACATGCAGGAAACCCACCAGGCCATGGCGCGCCAGCTCGAATGGTGGTTTCGCGCCGGCGCCGATGCCGACATTTGCGAACGGTTCACGGCTCTCACGGAACGAGCGGAGCGCGGTGAGCTCGATCACTGGTCGCGGGACGCACACTCCCGGCTCGCGCTTCTTCTGGTGCTGGACCAGTTTCCAAGATCGCTCTATCGAGGCACCGCGCGCGCCTATGCTCAGGACGCCAAGGCGCAGAAGCTGACGCTCGAGGGCCTCACGCTCGGTCACTATGCAGCCCTCGCGACGCCGTGGGAGAAGACCTTCTTCCTGATGCCGCTCGGGCATTCCGAGGAACTCGCGCACCTGGATCGGGCGGTGGAGCTCGCCACCGAGCTTGCGGCGACGGCGCCCGAAAGCATCCGCGGAATCCTGGAACACTCCGCCTCGCAGGCCCGCGGGCATCGCGAAGTCGTCGCCCGCTTCGGCCGGCAGCCGCATCGCAACGCCGTCCTGGGCCGTTCTTCCACCCCGGAGGAACTCGACTACCTGGCGCGCGGTCAGTTCGTGCATCAGCGCTCCGTTCCCTCCGAGCGGGCGAGCAAACCCTGACGGACGTCGGGCGAGCGACGGCGGAGCGCGTGCACTGCGGCAGCAGTGTCATTTGCCGTTAGTTGCAAATGAAACTAAATTAGCGCCGACCTCCAGCCGAGCGGAAACCGTCATGAAGCGTTACATCTCCTTTCCACGCGTCGAGGGCGAAGCCTCACGCCAGGCGCACGCCGACTTGCCTGAGGGCACCTACGAGCGCGAGATCAGCAAGGAAGGCTTCTTCGGTCCGGCCGCACACCTCTATCACCGTCACCCGCCGACCGGCTGGGTCGCCTTCGAGGGGCCGCTGCGTCCGCACGCGTTCGATCTCACGAAACTGCCGGCGACGCCGCCGTCACCCTGGGACGCCGCCGAGATCCTGTGCAACGCGGCGGTGCGCATCCGCTTCTGGCGCGCGAGCGGCGCGATGGACCACCTGGCACGCAACGCCGACGGCGACGAGCTGCTGTTCGTGCACCAGGGACGCGGTGACCTGTTCTGCGACTACGGGCACCTCGCGTTTGAAAGCGGCGACTACATCCTGATCCCGCGCGGCACGATGTGGCGCGTCAGCTGCGCCGATCCCGTCGCTGCGCTCCTCATCGAGGCCAGCAACTCGAGCTACTCGCTCCCCGACAAGGGCCTGGTCGGCCCGCACGCAATCTTCGATCCCGCGATGCTCGACGTGCCGCGCATCGACGACGCTTTTCGCAAGCAGCAGAGCGACACCGCCAGCTGGTCGGTGAGGATCAAGCGGCGTGGCGCGATCTCCACCGTCACCTATCCGTTCAACCCGCTCGACGCGATCGGCTGGCACGGCGATCTGTGCGTGGCCCGCATCAACGTGGGAGCCATCCGGCCGCTGATGAGCCATCGCTATCACCTGCCGCCGTCGGCCCACACGACGTTCGTCGGCAACCGCTTCGTCGTGTGCACCTTCGTGCCGCGCCCGTTCGAGACCGATGCAGGCGCCCTCAAGGTGCCGTTCTTCCACAACAACGACGACTACGACGAGATGCTGTTCTATCACGCGGGCAATTTCTTCAGCCGCGACAACATTCATCCGGGGATGATGACGCTGCACCCGGCGGGCTTTACGCACGGCCCGCATCCGAAGGCGCTGAAGAACATGCTCAAGCAGTCAAAGCCCGCCACTGACGAAGTCGCGGTCATGGTGGACGCGCGCGATGCGCTCGAGATCGCGCCCGCCGCGAAATCCGTGGAATGGTCGGGCTACGTGGACAGCTGGAAAGGCTCCTGAGGAGCGCGCCATCAAACTCGCGACGCTGAAAGACTCGACGCGCGACGGCCTGCTGGTCGTGGTGAGCCGCGACCTGCAATGGGCCGTCGCCGCCGCCGGCATTGCGCGTTCGCTCCAGGCAGCGCTCGATGACTGGGCGCGCTGCGCGCCGCGGCTCGAGCAGCTCGCGCGCACGCTCGAGGGCGGCATGCCGAACGCGTTCGCGTTCGACCCGACGCGCGTCGCGTCGCCACTGCCGCGCGCCTACCAGTGGGCCGATGGCAGCGCGTACGTCAATCACGTGGAGCTGGTTCGCAAGGCGCGCGGCGCCGAGATGCCACCGTCCTTCTGGACCGACCCGCTCATCTACCAGGGCGGCTCCGACGATTTCCTCGGGCCGACCGAGGATGCGCCGTTCGCGAGCGAAGAGTTCGGCATCGATCTCGAGGCGGAGGTCGCGGTCATCACCGACGATGTGCCGATGGGCGCCTCGGCCGAGAACGCACGCCGCCACATCAAGCTCCTGATGCTGGTGAACGACTGGTCGCTCCGGAACCTGATCCCGGCGGAGCTCGCCAAGGGATTCGGCTTCTACCAGTCGAAGCCCGCCACCGCGTTCTCGCCGGTGGCACTGACGCCCGACGAGCTCGGCGCGGCGTGGGATGGCGGCAAAATCAATCTCCCGCTGGTGAGCCAGGTCAACGGGCAGGTCCTCGGTCGACCCAATGCCGGCATCGACATGACCTTCGATTTCCCGCACCTCGTCGCGCATGCAGCCCGCACCCGCAACCTTCGCGCCGGCACGGTGATCGGCTCCGGCACCGTGTCCAACTACGACCGCACCCAGGGCTCGAGCTGCCTCGCGGAAAAGCGCACGTTGGAGCAGCTCGCCGACGGCCGCATCCGAACGCCATTCCTGCACTTCGGCGACCGGGTGCGCATCGAGATGTTCGATTCGCAGGGCCGGACCCTCTTCGGGGCCATCGACCAGCGCGTCGTCCACGCGCCGGGCGCCTGAGGAGCCAGATCGAGTAGCCAGCACCGATCGCGGCGTGCAAACTCGCGCCTTCGCCGGAGAAATCCCATGGCAGAAACCATCGAGCTGTCGGCCCCCGACGGTCATCGCTTCAGCGCTTACCAGGCGGAGCCCGCCGGCAAGCCCCGTGGGGCCCTGGTGATCATCCAGGAGATCTTCGGCATCACGCAGCACATGTGCGAAGTCGCCGATCAATACGCGGCGCAGGGTTACACGAGCATCGTGCCCGCGATGTTCGACCGGGTGCGGCCGGGCATCGTGCTCGATTACTCGCAGATGCAGGAGGGCGTCGAGACGATGATGCAGCTCAAGCCCTCGCAGACACTCCTCGACATGGGCGCGGCCGTCGAAGCCGCCGCTGCCGTCGGCAAGACCGGCCTCGTTGGCTACTGCTGGGGCGGCACGATGGCGTACGTCGCGGCCTGCAAGCTGCCGATCAGCGCGGCGGTTTCCTACTACGGCGGGCGCATCATGCAGTACGCCGATCGCAAGCCGCGCTGCCCGGTCATGTACCACTTCGGTGAGCGCGACCAATCGATCCCGATGGGCACGGTCGAGAAGGTCAAGGAACTGCACCCGGACGGCATCTTTTACACGTACCCGGCGGGACACGGGTTCAACTGCAACGCGCGCGCCAGCTACGAGCCCGAGAGCGCGCGGCTCGCGTTCGAGCGCTCGCTCGAGTTCCTGCGCACCAACATCGGGTAATTCTTCGAGGCGACGACCATGCAGCTCAAGGACAGCAAGCTCTTTCACCAGCAGGGTTACATCGACGGCAGCTGGTCGGACGCGGGCAGCCGCGCGACCGTCGACGTCATGAACCCGGCGACGCAACAGAAGCTCGGCACGGTGCCGAACATGGGCGCCACCGAGACGCGCCGCGCGATCGAAGCCGCGCACGCGGCGTTTCCGGCGTGGGCCGCGAAGACCGCCAAGGAACGCTCCGTCATCCTCAAGCGCTGGCACGACCTGATGATGGCGAACCAGGAAGATCTCGCGACGCTGATGACCGCCGAGCAGGGCAAGCCCCTCGCGGAAGCGAAAGGCGAGATCGCTTATGCCGCATCGTTCCTCGAGTGGTTCGCCGAAGAAGGCAAGCGCCTCTACGGCGATGTGATTCCGGGCCATCAGCCCGACAAGCGCATCCTGGTGCTGCGCCAGCCGATCGGTGTGGTCGCCGCGATCACGCCGTGGAATTTCCCGGCGGCCATGATCACGCGCAAGGCGGGCCCCGCGCTCGCCGCCGGCTGCACGATGGTGTGCAAGCCCGCGACGCAAACCCCGTACTCCGCGCTCGCGATGGCGGAGCTGGCGGAGCGCGCGGGCGTGCCGAAGGGCGTGCTCAATATCGTCACGGGCTCGGCGAGCGAGATCGGCGGTGAGATGACCTCAAACCCGATCGTGCGCAAGCTCACCTTCACGGGCTCGACCGAGGTCGGCAAGAAGCTCATGGTCCAGTGCGCCGCGACGATGAAGAAGATGTCGCTCGAGCTCGGCGGCAACGCGCCGTTCATCGTGTTCGACGATGCGGATCTCGACGCCGCGGTGCAGGGCGCGATCGCCAGCAAGTATCGCAACACCGGCCAGACCTGCGTGTGCGCGAACCGCATTCTGGTGCAGGACGGCGTGTACGAAGCATTTGCAGGCAAGCTCGTCGATGCGGTGGCGCTGCTGCGCATCGGCGACGGCCTCAAGGGCGCGACCGACCAGGGACCGCTGATCGACATGAAAGCGGTCGCCAAGGTCGAAGAGCACATCGCGGATGCGCTCAAGAAAGGCGCTTCGGTGGTCACGGGCGGCAAACGGCATGCGCTCGGCGGAACCTTCTTCCAGCCGACCGTGCTCACCAACGTGAAGCCCGACATGATGGTCGCGCGCGAAGAAACCTTCGGCCCGATCGCGCCGCTCTTCCGCTTCAAGACCGAATCGGAAGCGATCCGCATGGCGAACGACACCGAGTTCGGGCTCGCCGCATATTTCTACACGCGCGACCTCGCGCGCTCGTGGCGCGTCTCGGAAGGACTCGAGTACGGCATCGTCGGGCTCAACACCGGCATCATCTCGACCGAAGTCGCGCCGTTCGGCGGCATGAAGGAATCCGGCGTCGGCCGTGAAGGCTCGAAGTACGGCATCCAGGACTACGCCGAGATCAAGTATGTCTGCGTGGGTGGCGTCACTGCGTGAGCGTGGCTGGGGAGCCCGGGAACGCCAGCGCGCCTGATACTGCCGGCGCACCTGACGCTGCCGAACCGGCTGACGCCGCCAACGCACCTGGCAGCCCGACCCAGCGCGCGCTGACGCTGCCACCGCGGTCCCTGGTGGGGCTGCTCGCCGCGATCACCGCGGTCGGGCCCGGCTCGGTCAACATCTATCTGCCGGCACTGCCCGTGCTGCGCGAACACTTCGCGACCGACGTCGCGCAGGTGCAGCTCACGATCAGCATGGCGCTGCTCGCCTTCTCGGTGGGGCTGCTCGTGCACGGGCCGCTGTCGGATCGCTTCGGGCGCCGGCCGATCATCCTGATCGGTCTTTGCATCTTCAGTCTCGGCTCACTGATGTGCCTTCTCGCGCCGAATCTGCCGTGGCTGATCGTCGGTCGCGCGATCCAGGCGTACGGCACTTCGGCCGGCGTGATCGTGTCGCGCGCCATCGTCAACGACCTGTACCCGCGCGAGAAGATGGCGCGCATGATCGCCTGGCTCACGATGGTGACGGTGATCGCACCGACGCTCGCGCCGTGGCTCGGCGGCAAGCTCATCGTGAGCGCCGGCTGGCACAGCGTCTTCGTGCTGCTGCTCGTCGTGGGCCTGGTGATCCTGTTCGCGGCGTGGCGCTGGCTGCCGGAGACGCGCGCCCCGCGGCCTGCACATCTTGAACACACCTCGGTCAGAGCGGAGGCCGGAGCGCTGCTGCGCCAGGGCGCCTTCATGGGCTATTCGTTCCAGGGCGCGGTCATCTTCGCCGTGTTCTTCGTGTTCGTCGCGACCATGCCGTACGTCATGGTGACGGTGTTTCATCGGCCGCCCACCGAGTTCGGCACCTACTACCTGCTGGTCGCGAGCGGCTACTTCCTCGGCAACTGGCGAGTCACGCGCCATCGCGGACAGGCGGGAGTGCAGCGGCTCGTCACGAGTGGCGTGCTGATCTCGACGGCCGGTGCGGCGACCGCGCTCATCGCCGTCGCGCTCGGGGCGCAAAATCCTTTGTGGATCTTCGCGCCGGTCGCGGTGATGACGTTCGGCCAGGGGCTCACGCTCCCGAACGTCACCGCGAGCGCCGTGAGTCTCGCGCGTCAACATGCTGGTACGTCTTCGAGCCTGCTCGGCTTCATCCAGCAGGTGCTCGGCGCGATCTGCGTGCAATGGATCGGCACCTTCCCGGTCGACACGCCGTACCCGGTGCTGATTTTCTGCCTCTCGATGTGCATCGCAGCCGCGCTGCTCTGGTTCCTGATGTCACGCTCTCTTCGGCCGATGCCGCAGAGCGGCTGATCTTTGTCACAGCCCTGTCACGCCATCGGGCCGGGCGCAGCACATAGAGATGAGTGGCGCTTTTCGTTATGGTGCGGCCATGCACTGCATCTGCACGCCATGCCGCGCTACCTGAGCCCACCCACAACGCCAGCGACTGCGCGCGTCGGTGTGCTGCTGGTGAATCTCGGCAGCCCGAGCGCGCCGACGCCCAGTGCACTGCGACGCTTCCTGGCGCAGATGCTTTCCGATCCACGCCTGATCGAAACGCCGCGTGCGCTGTGGCTGCCCATTCTGCACGGCGTGATTTTGCGCATCCGTCCGCGCCGCAGCGCGAAGCTCTACCGGAAGATCTGGATGCCCGAAGGATCGCCGCTCATCGTCTACGCGCATCGCCTGGCGCACGGTCTGCAGAACGCCCTCGCAGACATCGATGGCGGCGCGGCAGTCGCGGTCGGCATGTCCTACGGCGAGCCGTCAATCGCCGCGGGGCTGCAGTCGTTGCGCGAGCGCGGCGTCGAGCGTCTCATCGTGGTGCCGCTCTACCCGCAATACGCCGGCGTCACGACAGCATCGGTGTTCGACAGCGTTGCGGTCGAGCTCGGTCGCTGGCGCGTCGTGCCGGAAGTGCGCTTCATCCACGACTACCACGATGCACCCGACTACATCGAAGCGCTCAAGGCGAGCGTGCTCGAGCATTGGGAAAAGCACGGCCGCTCGCAGCAACTGCTGATGTCCTTCCACAGCATGCCGAAGAAGCTGTTCGAGAAAGGCGACCCGTACTACACGAGATGCCAGGAAACGGCGCGACTGCTGGCGCAGGCACTCGGTCTCGGTGAGAAGGAGTGGGGCTTCAGCTTCCAGTCACGCTTCGGCTACGAGGAATGGCTGCAGCCCTACACCGCGGAAGTGGTGCGCGAGCGTGCGCAGAACGGCGTGCTCAAGTTGACCGTGATCTGCCCGGGGTTCTCGCTCGACTGCCTGGAGTCGCTCGAAGAGATCGCGATCACGGCGCGTGAATCGTTCCTCGAACACGGCGGCGAATCCTTCGACTACATCCCGGCGCTCAACGATCGCGCCGATCATGTCGCAGTCCTGTCGCGCATCGTCCGTCATTCCTAGGTCACTCGACCGCAAGAACAGGGGGCTCGCTTGAGCGAATCCGAAAGGCTGGTGAATCAGAACTGGTGGATCACGACGCTCTCGGTCAAGCAGCACCGCTATTGCCCGCCGCTCACGCAGGACATCAAGTGCGATGTGCTGATCGTCGGCGGCGGATTCAGCGGCGTCAGCGCAGCGGCAGAGTTCCTGCGCAAGGGACTCAAGGTCGTGCTGATCGAGAAGAACATCATCGGCGGCAGCTCTTCGGGCCGCAGCGCCGGATTCCTCACCCCCGACAGTGAGCTGGAGCTCCACCAGCTGGTGCGCCGCTACGGCCAAAAGGCCGCGGCGGAGATCTGGGAGGCGCCGTGCCGCGGAATCGAGCGCATCGTCGGCAATATCCAGAAGCACGGCATCGAGTGCGGGTTGCTGCGGCAGGATTCGCTGTTCCTCGGTCTCGGAAAGGGCGGCGGCGAGGCGGTCGCCTCAGAGCGTGAATGCCGCGAGAGCGTCGGATTCACCGATCAGCGCACCTACGACGTCACTCAACTGCGCGGGATCCTCGGCGCGCAGGGATACACCGCCGGCATCCGGTACGGCGGGACCTACGGCGTCAATCCGCTGATGTGCCTGCAATCCTTCAAGGACCTGCTGATCGAGAACGGTATGCAGGTATTTGAGAGCACGGCCATGAAGCGTCTCGAGGGTCACACCGCCTACACGCATGGCGGGAGCGTGACCGCGGACCAGATCATCATCGCCGTCGACAAGCTCAGCAACTCGATCAGTCCGCTGGCGGCTGAGGCGTTCCATGCGCAGACGTTCCTCAGCGTCACCGAGCCCCTGACGGACCGCGAGCTACGCATCCTCTTTCCGTCCGGCGAACAGATGCAGTGCTGGGACTCGAAGCTGGTGTATTCGTACTTCAGGCTCACGGGCGACAACCGCCTGCTGCTCGGCGGCGGCACTGCGGTCACGACTTACCTGAAGGACGCCTTCAACAATCCGCGCATCATCAGGCGAGTCATCAAGGATTTCAGGGATCACTTCCCGGAGCTGCAGGATCTCTCCTTCATCCAGTTCTGGCCCGGCCAGATCGACATGACGCGCGATCTGTTGCCGGTCATCGCCAGGCCGCCCGAGCAGCCGCATATGCGCTTCATCCTCGGATGCGTCGGGATCCCGTGGGCAGCCTTCTGCGGCAGCTTTGCGGCGCGGAATATTCTGGGCGAGGCCGACGAGGACTACGACAAATACTTCAACTATTTCTCGAACCAGCGGCGCTTCACCCTTCCGAGCGGACTGGCGAAGGTGATCGGCAAGCCGTTGCTGTTCTCTCTCGCCAACAGCTGGGCGAAGTTCTACCAGGTCGACACGCTGCGAAGTCGGGCTACGGAGGAGAAGGAGTTCTGA
>DATFRO010000111.1:0-11007 GCA_035263105.1 Steroidobacteraceae bacterium
GCCCACGATCATCGAGGACAACTGCTTCATCGGCGCGCGCTCGGAGATCGTCGAAGGCGTGATCGTCGGCGCAGGCTCGGTGATCTCGATGGGCGTGTTCATCGGGCAGAGCACGCGCATCTACGATCGTGCGAGCGGGCGAATCAGCTACGGCCAGGTGCCCGCGGGTTCAGTGGTCGTGCCCGGGAGCCTGCCATCGGCGGATGGCAAGTACAGTCTCGCATGCGCAGTGATCGTGAAACACGTCGATTCGCAGACGCGCTCCAAGACGTCGATCAATGAGCTGCTCAGAGAGCAGGAATAGGAGCAAGTGAGCTAGGGCTGCGCGGATCTGCGCGCGCCCTCGGCAATGAGGACGGCGGTATCCTCGTGACGCACGTCCCTGCCCTCGACCAGGTACAGCACGTAACGCCCGATGTTCTTCGCGTGATCGCCGACGCGCTCCAGTGACTTGAGCACGGCGACCGCATCCAGCATCGCTGGGAGACGGCGCGGATCCTCCATCACCTGCGTGAGCAGCCGGCGCAGCGCCGCCTGGAACTCTGCGTTGAGCTCCAGGTCGCGGCGCACGACATCGACCGCGGCAGCCGCATCCATGCGATCGAATGCGTCCAGCGCATCGCGCAGCATCTCGAGCGCAAAGCGCGCCATGTGGCGCGCATCGCGCGCGAGCTGCGGACTGGGGCGCGTACTGCGCTTGCCGTCACCACGAACCACCGCATGCGCGATCTTTTTGGCCTCATCGCCGATGCGCTCGAGGTCGGAAACCGCACGCGCGATCGAGATGATGGCACGCAGGTCGCTGCCCATCGGCTGGCGGCGCGCGATCAGCGTGACGCTGTCCTCGTCGATGCGCACATCGTAGGCATTGACCTCGTCCTCGCGCGTGAGGACGCTGCGCGCGAGGGCTTCATCGCCGTTGGCGAGCGCGTTCACGGCGCGCTGCACCTGGTCGAGCACCAGCCCGCCCATTTCCAGCAGGCCGAGCCGCAAGCCGGCGAGATCGACGTCGTAGCCCTTGACGGTATGGCCTTCGGTGATTTCGCTCATGGGCGCGCCACCCGCTAGCCGAATCGTCCGGTGATGTAGTCTTCCGTGAGCTTGTGCCGCGGGTTGGTGAAGATGCGATCGGTCTCGCCGACCTCGATGAGATCACCGAGATGGAAATAGGCGGTGCGCTGCGAGACGCGCGCGGCCTGCTGCATCGAGTGCGTCACGATGCAGATGGCGTAACTCGCGCGCAGCTCGTCGATCAGGTCCTCGATGCGCGCGGTCGCGATCGGGTCGAGCGCCGAGCAGGGCTCGTCCATCAGGATGACTTCGGGGTTCACCGCGATGGTGCGCGCGATGCACAGGCGCTGCTGCTGGCCGCCCGACAGGCTGGTGCCGGAATTGGTCAGCCGGTCCTTCACCTCGTCCCAGAGCCCCGCGCGCTGCAAGCTGGTCTGCACGATGTCGTCGAGCTCCGCGCGGTCGGCCGCCAGCCCGTGAATGCGCGGTCCGTACGCCACGTTCTCGTAGATCGACTTCGGAAACGGGTTCGGCTTCTGAAACACCATCCCGACGCGCGCGCGCAGCTGCACCACGTCCTGGCGTTTGTCGTAGACGTCGCTCCCGTCCATGCTGATGAGGCCTGTCATGCGCGCCGATTCGATGGTGTCGTTCATGCGGTTGAGGCAGCGCAGGAAGGTCGACTTGCCGCAACCGGACGGACCGATCATCGCGATCACCTGGTTGCGCCCGATGTCGAGATTGACGTTCTTGATCGCGTGCTTGTCGCCGTAATACACGTTGACATCGCGCGCCGACATGATCGGGTTGTCGACCGTGACGGTGCCGACGGTGCGCCGATCCTGCGGCGTGAGATCGACACCGCCCGGCTGGCGGTGACTCGGTTTCACGTTGACGCCGGCCTCGGCGTTCGGCACTGCGGTCTTTTCTTCGGCCACGGCGTTGTTCATTTCAGCCTCACGAATCACTTTGCGGCCGCCTACCAGCGACGCTCGAAACGGTTGCGCAACAGGACGGCGAGCCCGTTCATCACGATCAGGAACGCGAGCAGCACGATGATCGCGCCGGACGTGCGCTCGACGAAGGCACGCTCGGGGATGTCGGACCAGAGGTATACCTGGACTGGCAGCACCGTCGCGGGATCGAACAGTCCCTTCGGGATGTCGACGATGAATGCCACCATGCCGATCATCAGCAGGGGCGCCGATTCCCCGAGCGCCCGGGCCATGCCGATGATGGTACCCGTGAGCATGCCGGGTAACGCAAGTGGCAGCACGTGATGAGCCACCATCTGGATCTTGGACGCCCCCATTCCCAGCGCAGCCTCGCGAATCGAAGGCGGCACGGCCTTCAGCGCCGCCCGGCTCGCGATGATGATGGTCGGCAGCGTCATCAGCGTGAGCACGAGACCGCCGACGAGCGGCGCCGAGCGCGGCAAGCCGAAGAAATTGATGAATACCGCGAGCCCCAGCAGACCGAAGACGATCGATGGCACGGCCGCGAGGTTGTTGATGTTCACCTCGATCAGGTCCGTCATGCGGTTCTTCTTCGCGAACTCTTCGAGGTAGATCGCGGCGGCGACGCCGATTGGGAACGACAGGACGAGCGTGACGAGCAGCGTGAAGAACGTGCCGGCCACCGCCCCCCACACGCCGGCAAGCTCCGGTTCGCGCGAGTCGCCGAAGGTGAAGAAATGGCGGTTGAAGCGCAGCTGTGCGGCGCCGGACTTGCGTAACTCGTCCGCCCAGGCGAGTTGCTGATCGTTGAGCGGCCGCGTGGCTTCGGGCTCGCTGCGCAGGATGCGAGCCTTGTAGTACTGGTCGAGATCGTCATCGCCGAGGAGCCACACGCGCTCGCTCGTGCCGAGCTTCTCCGGTGCATTGGCGAGTCGCTTTTGCAGATCGAAGCCGGCGGATGAGCTCACGAGCGCATACAGCTTGCGCAGGCTCGGCCGATCCTCGACCGTCGGGAAGAGCTTGCGCAGCGACGCCTTGACCAGTGCCTGGTAGTCACCCTGCGCCAGTGCTTCCTTGGTGCCGGTGCCGTCCGGGTCGAGCACCGCCGCATCGTAGGTAATCTCGAGTTGCACGTAGGTCTGGCGAAACGCCGACCATCCTTTCGAGATGATCGAGAAGAACAGGACTGCCAGGAACAGCATCCCGAGCGACACGGCCGCGGCGCCGTAGAACTTGAAGCGCCGCTCCGCCCAGTAGCGGGCCCTGAGACTGCGCGCGACGGCTTCGGCGGCCTTGCGATGATCGCGCAGCGTCTCGGGCAGGCCCCCGGGGTTGCGCGGTGCCTCACTCATATTGTTCCCGGTACTTGCGCACCACGTGGAGCGCGATGATGTTCAGCCCCAGCGTGACCAGGAACAGCACCAGGCCGAGCGCGAACGCCGCCAGCGTCTTGGCGCTGTCGAATTCCTGGTCGCCGACCAGCAGCGTCACGATCTGCACGGTGACGGTGGTGACGGCTTCGAGGGGATTGGCGGTGAGATTCGCCGAGAGACCCGCGGCCATCACGACGATCATGGTTTCGCCGATAGCTCGCGACACGGCGAGGAGCACACCGCCCACGATGCCGGGCAGCGCGGCGCGCAACACCACGCGCCGGATTGTTTCCGATTGGGTTCCGCCGAGCGCGTAAGAGCCGTCGCGCAACGACTGCGGCACGGCCGTGATCATGTCGTCGGACAGCGAGGACACGAACGGGATGATCATGACGCCCATGACGAGACCCGCCGCCAGCGCGCTGCCGGACGCCACATTGAGCCCGATGCTTTCGCCGACCGTGCGCAGCCATGGGCCCACGGTCAGTGCTGCGAAGAATCCGTACACCACCGTCGGAATGCCCGCGAGGATTTCGAGCAGCGGTTTCGCGGCGGCACGAAACCGGGGATGCGCGTATTCGGCGAGGTAGATCGCCGAGAACAAGCCGATCGGCACCGCCACGATCATCGCCACCGCGGAGATCAGCAACGTTCCGGTGAACAGCGGCACTGCACCGAACGCGCCCGATGAGCCGACCTGGTCGGCGCGGATGGCGGTCTGCGGACTCCACTCCGTGCCAAAGATGAAATCCCAGATCGGGATCTGCTGGAAGAAGCGGATCGATTCGAACAGCACCGACAGCAGGATGCCGACGGTGGTAAAGATGGCGATCGTCGAGCAGCCCGCCAGCACCCACTCGAAGATCTTCTCCACGCTGTTGCGGGCGCGCAGTTGTGGCGCGATGCGAGTCCAGGCCAGGAGCGCGCCGAGGATCGCAGCGGCGAGCACCACCACGACCATCGCCATGCGGCTGATCGCTCTCAGCTCCAGGAACTTGCGCGCGGCGACCTGCTCTTGCGGTGAAATCTGGTCGAGCCGCATGTTGCCCGCGACCACGTTCTTGACGTCGTTGAGGAGGAGCGAGCGCTGAGCGGGCGGCAGATTCTGCACCGACTGCGGCATCTCGTTGAGCATCAGCCGCGTCAGGATCGTGTCCTGCGACGCGGTCCAGATCCCGACGATCAGGAGCGCCGGCAGGGCGCACCACAGGGCGGTGAGCATGCCGTAGTAGGAAGGGAGCGAATGCAGGTCGCGCTGTCCGCGACGTCCGCCGACGACCGCGAAGGAGCGCGCGCGCCCGGTGCGGTACGCAATCGCCGCCAGGACCAGGACTACCAGTACCACTGTCGAGGCAGACATCTGATCGAGCTAGCCCCTCTTGCCTAGTTCTCGTTGTTTCCCGACCGGGGCTGCACAATTTGTCCCGCCAGCAGCCTTCGGTCAACAACCATCGATCAGCGTCCGGCAAACCGACGGAATCCGTTGCAACCCATCTACGTACGCCGTGTTACGGCTGTGTTACAGCGCTGACCGTGGCGGGAGGGCTGCAGTTGCCCTCCCGCCCCGCGGCGTCAGAACTTGACGTTGAAATCGATCTGGTAGCGATCGTAGTCGACGTTCGATCGCGGCACTCCGCCGACCGTGATGGGCGCGTCAATGAAGCGCTTGTTCATGAAGTAGGTACCGTTCAGCACCCAGTTCTTGGCTGGCGCAAAGCCAAACTTGAATACGCTGCCGTCGACGTCGGTGATGCCGCCGCCGAAGTCAGAGTCGACGAACTGCCCGAACAGCGCATCCTTCTCCGTCTTCTGATAGGCGTAGCCGAACTCCCAGGTCATGGGATTGCTCGCTCGCCCGAGGGCGAAGCCGCCGGCGTAGGCCGTGTTGAGATCGTCGGCCGCGTCGTTGCGCGCGTAGTTTGCGAACACCACCAGCGGCAGCTTGCCCAACGCAAACTCTGCCTGTCCCATTACCTCGTAGATGTTGAAGTCTTCGCGCAGACGGGAGCAGTTGTCGCCGTTGTTGAACGTCGAGTTGCCCTGGGCGCCGCCGAAGAACGCATTGTTGAGCAGTCCCGCCGGGCAGATCGCGGGCGCACCCGCCGTCGGGGCGATGGCCGTGACGACACGATTCTGCACCGCGCCCACGTCGTAATACATGAGCGCGCCGGTGAGTTTGACGGGGCCGGCATCACCCTTCACACCGACCTGTCCGCCGATCCAGGTCGAATCCGAATTGGCGACCGATTCCGACAGCATGTAGCCGTAGGCGCTCGCGAAGAACGGGCCATACGAAAATTTGACCGAGCCGCCCTCCGGCGTGAGGTCGGGGTCCCAGAAGAGCGACGGTATGCGCTGAAACGGATACGGCATCTTGCCCAGCTGCATGCTGAATCCCTGCGCCGGCGCCCAGTCGAGGTAGGCCAGATCGATGGCGAGGCCTTTGCGATCGAAGCCACTGCCCATGGTCTGGTTGGTGGAGCGCGGATCGTTGGTGCCGCCGCTGGAGGCGATTTGCAGCGTCGCGTTGATCGTATCGTTGATCTTGGCGGTCAGGCCAAAGCGCGCACGAAATCGCTCACGCGTCTGCTCAATGGGGGCTTCATTGGGGTCGATGTTCTCGTGCCGGACGCGCAGGTCGCCCTTCCACGTGATCCTGCTGGCCCAGTCGGCCCCCTTGGCCTTGGCGGACATCTGCGCGAGCTGATCCGTTTGATGATCGTTCGACTCTTCGAGCGCCTTGCTCTTGTTTTCCAGTTCCTGGTTCTTGGCTGCGAGCTGGTCGTTCTGCGACTTGAGCGCCGTGTTCTGCTGCTCGAGCGCATCGAGGCGCTGTGTCACCTGCTGCAGGGCGCGGCGCAGCTCCGCGATGTCGGCATCGCTTGCGGCGGCTGCTAGCGAGCTCGCTGGAGCGGCCAGGATCATCGTGATCAGTGCGGTCGTCAGCGTGGTTCTGTTCATGGGGATCTCTCTTTTGACCATATCGGTCGGTGAGTCCGAGCCGATCGCGCGAATCCGTTCCGCGATCGTCAGACAACTGTCATGCATTGACGGAAAAATGGTGAGGTTTGCGGCACCGGCGCGAACGCCGGTGCCGCTCCCGATCAGAGCTTGAGGGTCTTCATCGCCGTCGCGTCGGCACGCACTTTCTTCGCGTCCGAAGCGGGCAAGGGGATCAGGCCCTTGTCGGCAAGGTAACCATCGGCGCCGAACGCCTTGTCGCTCGTGTATTCCTGCACGAACTCGGCGATGCCCGGAATGACTCCGACGTGCGCCTTCTTCACATAGAAGAACAGCGGCCGCGACACCGGATACTTGCCCGACGCAATCGTGTCGAAGGTGGGTGCCACGCCATCGACGACGGCGCCCTTGATCTTGTTCTGGTTCTCTTCGAGGAAGCTGTAGCCGAAGATGCCCACCGCGGTCGGGCTCGCCACCAGCTTCTGCACGATCACGTTGTCGTTCTCGCCCGCTTCGATGTACGCGCCGTCTTCGCGCAGTCCGTCGCAGACCGCCTTGAAGCGCTTCTCGTCCATGTCCTTCAGCTCCTTGATCCAGCCGAAGGTGCTGCAGCCGTTCTCCATCACGAGCTCGGCAAACGCATCACGAGTGCCCGAGGTGGGCGGCGGGCCGAGGACCTCGATCTTCTCGTTGGGGAGCGAGGCATTGACGGCCTTCCACGTCTTGTACGGGTTGTCGATGAGCGCGGAGGGATTCGCGGGGTCCGGAACCTTCTTGGCCAGCGCCAGGAACAGGTCCTTGCGCGTGATCGTGAACGCCGGTGCGCCACTCGCGTTGGCGAGCACGATCCCATCGAAACCGACCTTCACCTCGATGATGTCGCTCACGCCGTTCTTGGCGCACTGTTCGACCTCACTCGGCTTGATGCGCCGGGACGCATTCGAAATGTCCGGGTGCTGGGGCCCGACGCCTGCACAGAAGAGTTTCAGGCCGCCGCCGGTGCCGGTGCTTTCGACTTTGGGCGTCTTGAACTTGCCGCCGCGACCGAATTGCTCGGCGACGGCGGTGGTGAAGGGATAAACGGTGGACGAGCCGACGATGAAGATGTAATCCCGGGCAGCCTGGGCCTGCACGAGTCCTGCGGCGGCGACGCTGGCGGCAGCGGCCCCGATCAGCAGTTTCTTGAACACGTTGAGCCTCCGGTTCGCTCTTGGAGTGGCCCACCCGCGAGGTGGGAATGACCTCTGCGTGCGTTTGCGCACGCAATTTCAAGGCGAGCGTTATAAGCGGCAATTGTTACAGTGAAATGTCACCGCCCCTGCGCACGTCCAAGTGCATGTTTTTCAAAATTAAAACCGTAGCGCAGCGCGCCTGCTAAATGTCTGTGCAATCACATCTTTATGTCCGACATCTGTCTGTCACAAAGCCGTAACCGCCATCGATCCAAAGCCAACGAACTGTTCCTCGTCAGGATTTCGCCCGCTTGCGGTGCGGCGCGATTCTTCTTATAAAGCGCGCGCCCGTTGCCTCACGCGGAGAGCCGCTGCGCACCGATGTCCGACGCCCTCGAGTTGACCCAGGCCCTGATCGCCCGCTCCTCCATCAGTCCCGCCGACGGCGGTTGCCAGCAGTTATTGAGTGAACGCCTGGAGAAACTCGGCTTCGGTGTCGAGCATCTGAAGTTCAATAACGTCGACAACTTCTGGGCGCGGCGCGGTACGGCCGAACCCCGCTTGTGTTTCGCGGGCCACACGGACGTGGTGCCGGCCGGTCCGGTCGAGGAATGGCACACCGACCCCTTCAAGCCCGCCGTGCGCGATGGCCTGCTCTTTGGGCGCGGCGCCGCCGACATGAAGAGCGGTCTGGCCGCGATGCTCGTCGCCTGCGAGGAGTTCGTGCGTCGCCACCCCCGGCACCGGGGCTCGATCGCCTTCCTCATCACGAGCGACGAGGAAGGTCAGTCGGTCGACGGCACGCGGCGCGTGGTCGAGGTCCTTCAGGCGCGCGGCGAGCGCATCGACCTGTGCGTCGTCGGCGAGCCCTCGAGCGAGAAGCAGCTCGGCGACACCATCAAGATCGGCCGGCGTGGCTCATTGAGCGGGCGCCTCACGGTGCACGGCGTGCAGGGCCACGTCGCCTATCCGCAGCTCGCCGACAACCCGATTCATGCGCTGGCACCGGCGCTGCTGGAACTCACTTCCAGGGTCTGGGATGCCGGCAACGAGCATTTCCAGGCGACGACGTTCCAGGTCTCGAATCTCAATGCGGGAACCGGAGCGCCGAACGTGATCCCGGGCGAGCTGAAGGCGCGTTTCAATATCCGCTTCTCGACCGAGCAGAGCGTTGCCGGACTGAAGCAGATCGTCGAGTCGATCCTCGACCGGCACCGCGTCAAGTACACGCTCGAGTGGTTCCTGTCGGGGAACCCGTTCTTCACGCCGCCGGGAATCCTCTCCGACGCCGTGACGCGAGCGGTACGAGACGTCACGGGGCTGACGCCCGCGCTGTCAACCGGCGGCGGGACTTCGGATGGACGCTTCATTGCCCCGACCGGTGCGCAGGTCGTCGAGCTCGGAGTGGTGAACGCCACCATTCACAAGGTCAATGAGCACGTGCTGATCGAGGACATCACCCGCCTGCAACGGATCTACGAGCGCCTGCTCGAGCTCGTCCTCGCCTGAAATATCAGCTCGAGCGAAGTCCTGCTCAGCCGATCGTGGGCTCGACGCGTCGGCGCGTTGCCGGCGCACCGGCCACCGGCGCGACCCAATTGATGACGACGCCCGCCGTACCCAGCACGGTGAGGCAGATCAGCACCCACCACGGCATGCTGAGACCAAGGAACGACCAGTTCACGACCGCGCATTCGCCGGAACCGGTCAGCACGCGCCGGATCACTTCCATCACCGGGAAGATCTGGAACATGTAATCCAGCGTCGCCCCGCAGGACGGGACGCTCCCGGGCGGCAGACCCTGCACATAGATGTGGCGTGCGGCCACACCGATGCCTGCAAGTGCCACCAGTGCGATCAGCACAGCGTAGATGCGTGCGCCGGTGATGCGCGGCTGGTGAAGCGCCGCGAGCAGGAATACGCAACCCAGCGCGAACACCGCGACGCGCTGGAAGATGCACAGTGGACAGGGTTCGAGGTGCTGGACGAACTGCAGGTAGTACGCGTATCCCAGCAACAGCGCGCAGGCGAGCGCGCCTCCGAAATTCAGGATCCAGCGTCGCATGCTTCAGGACAACTCTGCACAGGTTGTCCTAGTGCGCGTCCGCTCGCAGTTCGCGCTCCACGTCATCGAGGGAGGTGTGGCGCACATCCTTGCCGTGCACCATGTAGATGACGTACTCGCAGATGTTCTTGGCGTGATCGCCGATGCGCTCCAGCGCGCGCACCACCCACATCACGTCGAGCGCACGGCGGATGGTGCGCGGATCTTCCATCATGAAGGTGATGCACTGGCGCTGGATGGCCTCGTATTCCTCGTCGACGACCTTGTCTTCCTGTGCAACGGTGAGTGCCGCCTGTGCATCCAGCCGCGCGAAGGAATCGAGCGCGCCATGCACCATCTCCGAGACCAGGCGGCCGAGGTGCTTCACTTCGCGATACTTGTCCGCGGGACGCTCCATGGAGGCGAGGCGCGAGGCGATGTAGCCGATCTTCTCGCCCTCGTCCCCGATGCGCTCGAGGTCGGTGATCGTCTTGATGATGGCGACGATGACGCGCAGGTCGCCGGCCGTCGGACCGCGGGTTGCGAGGATGCGGCTCGCCTCCTCGTCGATGGTCACTTCCATGCCGTTGACCTTGTAGTCGTCCATGGCCACGGATTCGCCGAGCGTGCTGTCGCCTTCCACCAGCGCGGTGATCGCCTTCTGCAGCTGCTGCTCCACGAAGCCACCCATGGTCAGCACCTTGTTGCGCAGGCGCTCGAGGTCTTCGTTGAAGCGGCGCGAAATGTGGTGTGAAAGGTCGGCGGTTTCCATCGCGTTCTCCGGGCCGCAGCAGCGGCCGTGCGCGCAGTGTACTACGGGGCGAATCGGGAGGGAGGTAAGGCGTCCGTTCCTGTGACGGAACTCAAGTCCTGCGTCGTCGTCCGTTCATCGCGTCGGCACCCCGGCAGAGGAACATCCAGGCCAGTGCGAGTGTCAGGAGCAGAGTCGCATCCGCCGCGCCGCCGCCCCCGCCCGAGGACTGTGCGGAGATCGTAACGCTCGCCTGCTGTTCGGTTGAACCGCCGGGACCCTGGCAGCTCAGTTTGAAAGTACTGCCAGCTGTAAGGGCCGCGCTGGTCTCGGTACCGGAGGTTGCTTTGGTTCCTGACCAATCCCCGGAAGCCGTGCAAGTCGTCGCATCGGTGCTCGACCAGGTCAGCGTCGTCGTGCTGCCGCTGCGTACCCGGGTCGGATTCGCGGTCAAGGTCACAGTGGGCATCGGCGGCGAGACGGCAACGCTCAGACCGTAGGTACCGATGTTCTCGGGACCCGGACCGGCGATGAAGTTCAACAGGTAGCGGCCGGGAGTGGCATCGAACGAAAACTTGCCGCCACCGATGATGCTCCCCACTCGCTGCGTCCCGCGCGTCACGGCCACCGCGAGATTGGAAAACCGGCTGGGAAACTCCAGGTCTGCGAGCGTGACGTCATAGGAACCGGACTCCGTGACGTCCGCCTCACGCACATCGGTGAGTCCACCCACCCCTTG
>DATFRO010000112.1:0-9588 GCA_035263105.1 Steroidobacteraceae bacterium
ACTAGAAACCAAATTGTGATGGGCCCGCTGGGACTCGAACCCAGGACCAAGGGATTCACTCTCCCCGCTGTTTCCAGCGGAAGTGGACTATCTCTTCATCCGCGGCGAATCGAAACCCTGAGAGCTTCGTCCGAACGTGGATGCGGGATGCTCCAGCCTGTCATCAAGGGCGCTTCAGCCCTCAGGTAGTCTCTGCACCTTCCGGCGGTGTACCGCCGGCTCGGCTCAGGATTGCCGTCAGCCGTACTGGACGGTTCCCCTGAATTCATCCCGTTCGCGCTCGCACCTCGCGATGCGACGCCACCGTTTCGATGAGTCCCCTGCTCTAACCAGCTGAGCTACAGGCCCAACGCGCGGATTCTAAACGAAGGATTCGTCATTAACGCGAGTTAATCCTGTGGCAAGAGCCACCTCAGTGCGACCCGCCTATGGTGTGCGGGCCGCGAATTTCTGCGGTGAGTTCTACACGGTGAGGAAATCATGAAGTACCTGTCCACACTCGCGATTGCCGCGACCCTGTTGGTCGGCGCCGCCGCGTTCGCTGGCGATGAGCCCGCTGCCTCTGGCACGGCCATGACCGACCACTCGCAGAAGGCCTGCGAGAAGGCTGCGGATGCGAAGAAGTTGACTGGCGACGCGCGCACCAAGGCTATCAAGGAGTGCCGCGAGACCAAGACGAAGTAACTCCGAATGCGCCCGCAGGCCGCTGGCCTTGAGGGACTGATCGCAAACCCCGATCCACGCCGCGGATTGGCAGTCCCTTGAGAACCGGCGGTCTGCGGGGCTTCCCCCGCTGCCGCCGCCGCTGTTCGCCCGAGCAACCGCGGCGGATGCTTCCCTTGTAAATCCTCTCGATCGCCCCAGTTCGATCCGCAACCCCTGTGGATCCGGAACTGAGGCATGCCTGCTGCTTCGCTCATTTCAGTCCGCGCCGCCGACGGCGCCGAACCCTCACTCCGGCCTGAGCCGGTCACCGAACCTGAAGCCCTGGATGCCTACTCCCGGGCCGTGATCGGCGCGGTCGACCGCATCGGCCCCGCCGTCGTCAGCATCCAGGTCGGCAGCGCGAGCGCGGGACGCGAACGCGCGGGCGCGGGCTCAGGCGTCGTCATCACGCCGGACGGCTACCTGCTCACCAACCAGCACGTCGTGAATGGCGCGCCACGCGTGCGCGTGGTGTTCGTCGATGGCCGCAGCGTCGAGGCCGAACTCGTCGGTGAGGACGAAGCCACCGATCTCGCCGTCGTGCGCGCCCTCGCGTCCGGCCTGCCGAGCGCCACAGTGCTGCCGGACGAGCCGCTGCGCGTCGGGCAACTGGTCATCGCTGTCGGCAATCCGTACGGCTTCCAGTCGACCGTGTCGGCCGGCGTCGTGAGCGCGCTCGGACGCGCCCTGCGCAGCCGGCGTGGACGTCTCATCGAAGGGATCGTCCAGCACACCGCGCCGCTCAATCCCGGCAACTCGGGCGGTCCGTTGGTCGACGCGCGCGGTACGGTCGTCGGCATCAACACCGCGATCATTGCGGTGGCGCAAGGCATCGGCTTCTCGGTGCCGGCCCCGACGGCACATTGGGTTCTGAGCGAGATCCTCGCGCACGGCCGCGTGCGCCGCGTTTACCTGGGGATTTCAGGGCGCGATCGGCCGCTCGACCGGCGCCTGGTGCGCGCGCTGAACCTGCCGGTGGAGCAGGCCGTGGAGATCCTGTCGATCGATCGTGACGGGCCCACCGCCCATACGGACCTGCGCATGGGCGACCTCATCGTCGGCGCGGAAGCGGCCTCGATCGACGGCATGGATGCGCTGCACCGCTTCCTCAGTCGCTGGCCGCTCGGCGCGATGCTCGAACTCAAGGTGTTGCGCGGCACCCGCCTGCACACGGCCCGGTTCGCTCCGCAGGAGCTGAAACGAAACGGCTGACGGCTGGCTCCGACAGCCGAACTGCACTTCAGTGCAAGTGACCCTCGTCGGCCGAATGGCTACCATCGGCCCGACCACTAGCGAATGGAGGCGGCCATGCGCTGGAGAGAGGGACGACGCAGCGAGAACGTCGAAGACTATCGCGGCCAGCGATTAGGCGGTGGGATGAAACTCGGGGGTGGCGCGATCGTGATCGTGCTGCTCGCCTGGGCTTTCGGCATCGATCCGCGCCTGGTGCTCGGCCTGATGCAGGGCGTCGAGACCAACCAGGTCCAGCAGCCCGCGGCCGGTGGCGTGCAGCACACCGGTAGCCCCGACGACGAGCTCGCCGACTTCGTGTCGGTGGTGCTCGCTGATACCGAGGACACCTGGACCGCGTTGTTCGCCGAGCGCGGCGCACGCTACGAGCCGCCGAAACTCGCCTTGTTCAGTGACGTCGCGCAGACCGGCTGCGGCCAGGCGGGCGCGGCGGTCGGCCCCTTCTACTGCCCGCCGGATCGGAAGGTCTATATCGACCTGTCCTTCTACCGGCAGCTCAAGGAGCAGTTCGAGGCGCCCGGCGATTTCGCGCAGGCCTACGTCATCGCGCACGAGGTCGGACACCACGTTCAGAATCTGCTCGGCACCTCGGACAAGGTGCGCGCTCAGCAGGAGCGCGCCTCCGAGGCGCAAGCGAACGCGCTCTCCGTACGGCTCGAACTGCAGGCCGATTGCTACGCCGGGATCTGGGCCAACCACGCGGACAAGGCGCGGCACATCCTCGAGTCCGGCGACGTGGAGGAAGCGCTCGGCGCTGCCGCCGCGGTCGGCGACGACACCATCCAGAAGCGCGCCCGCGGTTACGTTGTGCCCGATTCGTTCACTCACGGCACCGCTGAACAGCGCACGCACTGGTTCCAGACCGGCCTGCAGAGCGGCGTTCTGGAGAGCTGCAACACTTTCGGGCGCTGATCGGCGGGGCTCTCAAAGGCCGATCGCCGGGCTCACCGCCGACCAGACGGCGGCGGGGCCCGGACTCCAGGCTTTGGGGGCTAGTCGATCAACAAATGGGCTAAATCGTAGCGATTGTAATCAATTTAGCTGTCTATCTGAGCGCGCCTCGCCGCAGTAGCTGGTCCACTTCCCTCTCGGCCGCCACCCAATCCTCGACTTCGAAACCGGGCGCGAACCGGCGTTTCTCCGCTCGGTAATAGGCCGCCAGGGCAATCATCCCGTGACGATCGCTGACCGTGATCTGGGTGCGTTCAGCCGATGCGGGCGCTGTCTCGCGCGCTTCGATCGACGGCTCGGGCGATGCGACTGATGCGGGCGATGCAACGGACGAGGTCTTACGACGCGACTTGGTGGACTTGGCGGGAGCGGGAATCTGGGTGGGGTTGCGGGGTTCTGACATGACTGCGGTCCTTTCCGTGTATGCACTATTGGCCAGCGGGCTTATACCGCCGCGCGCGGTGCGTCAGCCATACGCATTCGCCGAGGGACGGCGCGACCCGAGCCTTGTGGGTGCTCGCGCCGATCAAGGACCATAGCCCGCCCGTCGGGACCACAGGAACAGATGTGCTCAGCTTGCGCTCGGTGTGCCGCAGTTTTCGCGAGGGCGAACGCCTCCATCGGGTGCTCGACGGTGCCGACGCCGAGATCCACGATGGTGAATTCGTCGTCATCGTGGGGCCGAGCGGTTCGGGCAAATCCACGCTCCTCAACCTGATCAGCGGCATCGACAGACCGGATTCGGGAACGATCGAGTTCGACGGCGCCGTGGTTTCCGAGCTCGCGGAGCCTGAACGCACCTACTTTCGCCGGTGCAACGTCGGCTTCGTGTACCAGTTCTTCAACCTGATCCCGACGCTGAACGCCGAGGAAAATGTACGGCTCGCGCTCGAGCTCGATGGCGTGCGAAGCACGGACGCGCGGCAGCGGGCGCAGGCATTGCTCGAGCAGGTCGGCCTTGGATCGCGGGCCGCCAGCAGCATCGACGTGCTGTCAGGCGGCGAACAGCAGCGCGTGGCCATCGCGCGCGCGTTGGCGCACGAGCCCCGCCTGCTGCTCGCGGACGAGCCGACCGGCAACCTCGACGCGGAAAGCGCCGGCCAGGTCCAGGACCTGCTCCGCGATCTCGTGCGGCATCGCTGCTCCACCTTGATCCTCGCGACACACGCGGAGGCGCCGCGCGCGCTCGCCGACCGCGTGCTCGAGCTCAAGGACGGGCGGCTGCGCGAGATCGGCCGGTGAGCCCGACGCTCTGGCGCGCCTCGGCGCGGCATCTCCTGCGCCATCCGGCGCAGCTGGCGCTCGCGGTGCTCGGCCTCGCGCTGGGCGTCGCCACGGTTACGGCGATCAACCTTGCGGCGCGAAGCTCCGAACGCGCGCTGCGGCTCTCGGTCGAGACGCTGAACGGCCGCGCGACACACCAGATCGCCGGCTCACCCGCCGGACTCGACGAATCGCTCTACGTTCAGCTCCGAACGAGCGATTTCGACGCCGACCTGGCACCGGTGGTCGAGGGTTACGCGGAGGTCGCCGGTCAGAGCGTCCTGGTTCTCGGCATCGACGTCCTCGCCGACGCTCGCGTCCGCGAGTTCAGCGCCCTGCCCGGCGGCGCGAGCCTCGAGGCCCTGCGGCGGTGGATGAACGAGCCGGGCATGGCGCTCGCCTCACAGCCCACGGCGCAGGCGCTGGGGCTCAAGTCGGGCGGGACGTTTCGCGTCAACATCGCTGGCGTCACCCGCGATGCGCACCTCTTCGCAACGATCGATCCGCGCCCGGGACTCGACAACGTCCTCATCGTCGATATTGCGAGCGCGCAGGAGTGGTTTTCCGCGCTGGGGCGACTGTCGCGCATCGATGTACGAGTGGCGGACGGCGCTGCGGGCGCTCGGCAGCTCCAGGGGTTACAGGCCCGCCTGCCGACGGAGGCGCGCCTGCTGACGAGCGCCGAGCACAGGAGCGATCTCACCGGGCTCACCGCCGCGTTTACGACCAACCTGCAGGCATTGAGCCTGCTCGCACTTCTCGTGAGTGCGTTCCTGATCTTCAACAGCGTGAGTTTCGCGGTCGTGCAGCGGCGCGAAGTGCTGAGCACTCTGCGTGCGCTTGGCGTCACGCGCCGCGAGGTGCTGGCGCTCATCGTCGGGGAGGCGGCCCTGTTGGGTGTCGTCGGCGCCTCGGTCGGCGCATTGCTCGGCGTCGAGCTCGCGCGCGCGCTCCTCGTGCTGGTTTCAGACACGATCAACGACCTGTACTTCGTCCTGACGGTGCGCGAGGTCGCGGTCGAGCCACGCTCGATCGTCATGGCGATCGCGCTCGGCTGCGGCGTGGCGATCGCTGCCGCGCTCGCGCCGGCCCTCGAGGCTGCGAACTCGCAGCCCAACCTCGGCTGGCGCCGTTCTGTGCTGGAAAGCCGCGCCGCGCGCGGCGCGACGCTGCTGGCGCTCACCAGTGGCGCCTTCCTGGTGGCTGGCGCGCTGCTTGCCTCCCTCTCGCAGCGCAGCCTCCTCGCCGGGTTCGCGGCGATGCTGCTGCTCCTCCTCAGCGTCGCCTTCCTCGCGCCCGCGTTGCTACGGGCTGTCGGTGGCGCCTCGGCACGCGTCGCGGATCGCATCAGCGCCACGGTGCGGCTCGGTCTCATCGACTCGGCGCGCTCGCTCAGCCGCACGGGCGTCGCCGTGGCAGCGCTTGGCGTGGCGATCAGCGCCACGCTCGGTATCGCCGTCATGGTGTCGAGCTTCCGCCAATCGCTCGAGCAGTGGCTGACGCGGACACTGCGCGCCGACGTCTATGTGACGGCGCCGGGGCCGGGCTTTGCGCGACCGGAGCGCGTAATCGAAAGCGCGGTGGTTGCGAAGCTCCTCGCGACGCCCGGCATCGCCGAACACAGGTCGGCGCGGCGCGTCAGCGTCGATTCGGCGTTCGGTCCGATCCTGCTCGATGTTCTCCAGCCCGCATCGCACAGCCTCGAAGCGATCACGTTGGTGGGCGGCACGGCGCCTGAGGTGTGGAATGCCTTTGCGAGCGGCGCGGTGCTCGTGTCGGAATCTTTCGCGTATCGCCATCGAGTGAACGTGGGCGATTCGCTTGCGCTGCGCACGCCGACCGGCGAGCGGGCTTTCCGCATCGCTGGCACCTACCGCGAGTACGGCACGGATCGCGGCACGGTGCTGATGCACCGCGCGACCTACGAGGCGATCTGGCACGACGTTGCGATCACCTCGCTCGGTCTCTATCTGCAAGCCGGGGTTTCCGACCACGACCTCATCGCGACGCTGCGCGGCGCGACCGCCGATCAGCAGGCGCTTCTCATCCGTTCCAACCGCGATCTGCGCGCGCTGTCGATGAACATCTTCGATCGAACGTTCGCGATCACGCGCGTGCTCTACTGGCTCGCGGCCATCGTAGCCGCGGTCGGCCTGTTCGCGGCGCTTCTTGCGCATGGCATCGACCGCGCGCGACAGAACGCGCTGCTTCGCGCACTGGGACTGACGCCACGCGGCGCCGCCACGTTCATCAGTGCACAGGGGCTCTTGCTCGGCATCGTCGCGGCAATCGCGGCGATTCCTGCGGGTCTCCTGACAGCGGCGGTGCTGGTGCTCGTGATCAATCGCCGCGCGTTCGGCTGGCACATCGATCTGCACGTGAGCGGCGCGCCGATCGTGAACGCGCTGCTGATCGGGATCCTCGCGGCGCTTCTCGCCTCCATCCTGCCGGCACTGCGGGCCGCGCGGCCGCAGATCGCCGCGGCGCTGCGCGAGGAATGATGCGCGCGCCTCTCAGAGCACTGGTCGCGTACCTCGTAGCACCGGTCACGCACGTCAAAGCAGCGGTCGCGCACGTCACGACATTCGCCGCGTCCCCCGCCGCATTGATCGCGTTCCTCGTCCTCATCGTTGGGTGCAGCCCCGCAGCGGGTCGCTCTGCAAGTGCGGAAACACCCTCCACAACGCGCCTGGAGACGGCGCTCGATCCCGGCACGGCGAATCCTTACGCGCGCGCTGACGCACCGCGGACTTTCGTCTTTCCCGCCGATCACGCGGCGCATCCGCAGTTTCGCCACGAGTGGTGGTACCTCACGGGGCATCTCGATGCGGCGAGCGGCCAGCGGTTCGGGTTCGAGGTCACCTTCTTCCGCCTCGCCTTGCAGCCGCCCTCGCAACCGCTCGCCGGCGACTCGCACTGGCGCACCTCGCAGCTTTACGCCGCTCACTTCGCGCTCACCGATCCCGAGCGACGCGTCTTTCACTCGACCGAGCGTTTTGCGCGCGACGCGTTGGGACTCGCGGGTGCGCATGGCACGCCGCTGCGCGTCTCGCTGGACGACTGGTCACTTACGCTGCCGCAGGGTGCCAGCGAACCCTGGCGCCTTTCCGCACACGATGGCCCGTACCGCCTGGAGCTCAACTTGCAGCCGCAAGGCGAGCCGGCGCTCAACGGGGATCGGGGCCTCAGCCGCAAGTCCTCGGTGAGCAGCGCTGCGAGCTACTACTACTCGATCCCGCGTCTCGCGGTCAGCGGAACGCTAGTCCGCGATGCCACACCCATGCCGATCATCGGCAGCGCCTGGCTCGATCGCGAATGGGGCAGCGACGGTCTCGCCCCGGATGAGGCGGGCTGGGACTGGTTCGCGCTGCAACTCGAGGACGGGAGCGCGGTGATGTTCTACGCGCTGCGCCTCAAGGACGGGTCGCGCGATGCGGCGAGCGCGGGCACCTTCGTCGACGCCTCCGGAGCCCAGCGCCAGCTTTCGAGCGCCGATGTAAGGATTGCCACGCAGCGGGAATGGCGCAGCCCGCGCGGCGGCACGTATCCCCTCGACTGGCACTTCGAGATCGCCTCACTCGGGCTCGATCTGCAGCTGCACCCTGTGCTCGACAACCAGGAACTCGACACGCGGCCGCGCTACTGGGAAGGGGCCGTGGACATCCGCGGCAGCCGCTCCGGAAAGCCGCTCCAGGGCCGCGGCTATGTCGAGCTGACGGGTTACGCAAACGCGCCGGCCGATGCCAGAATACGCGCCCAGTCTCGGAACTCATCCATCGAGGGAGCAGCACATGAAGTACCGGACCATCGGATTGCTGATGAGCGCAGTCCTCGCGCTCGCGGCCTGTGAGAAGGAAGGCTCGGCGGAACGCGCGGGTAAAGAGGTCGACAAGGCCGCCGAGCAGGCGCAGGACGCGTTGAACGAGGCAAGCAAGGACGTGCAGGAAGCCGCCAAGGACGTGGAGAACGCGGCGAAGGAGGCGGGACACGAGGTCAAAAAGGCGACTGAGGAAGCCAAGGAAGACGTGAAGAAAGAGATGGACAAGTGACGAGCGCGCGCTGCGTGCGGCGCGAAAAGCGGGCGATGCGAACTTTCCTGTTCGCGCTGCTGTCGCTCTTTCTCTGTACGACGTTCACCGCGGCGGCGGCCGCCACCAAACCCGAGAAGACCATGCGCCAGTACCGACTCGAAAAAGCCGACAAGGGTTTCAAGCTCGTGCAAAAGCAGGCCGAGGTTCCCAAGCCCGGCGCCAATGAAGTGCTGGTGCACGTGCGCGCCACCTCGCTCAACCGGCGTGACCTCTACGTGCTCGCCGGCCAATACGGCCCCGGCGATTTCACCGGCCGCATTCCGCTCTCGGACGGCGCCGGCGAGATCGCCGCTACGGGCGCACAGGTGAGTCGCGTCAAGGTGGGCGATCGCGTGGCGGCGATCTTTTATCCCCGCTGGCTGAGCGGCAAGCCCGATCCGGCATCCGTTGCCGGGTCACTCGGTGGCGTGATCGACGGCATGCTCTCCGAATACGTCGTGCTCGACGAGAACAGCGTGGTGCGGGTCCCGGAGTACTTGAGTTTCGAAGAGGCGGCGACGCTCCCGTGCGCCGGCGTCACCGCGTGGAACGGACTGTTCACGCGCGGGAATCTGCAACCCGGCGACTACGTGCTGCTCGAAGGCACCGGCGGCGTTTCGATCTTCGGCCTGCAGTTGGCAGCGGCCGCGGGCGCCAAGCCCATCATCACCAGCAGCCACGACGAGAAACTCGAGCACGCGAAGAAGCTCGGTGCGTGGCAGACGATCAACTACAAGACCAACGCCGACTGGGACAAGGAAGTGCTGCGGCTCACCGAAGGCCACGGCGCCGACCTCGTGCTCGAAGTCGGCGGCGAGCAGACCATTCCGAAGGCGCTCGCCAGCACCGCGCTCGGCGGGCATATCGCGCTCATCGGCGGTTTGTCGGGCTGGAATGGCACTCTGCCGGCAGGACTCCTCGCGATGCGCAGCGTGCGCGCCAGCGGCATTTACGTCGGCTCGCGCGCTGACTTCGAAGCGCTGAACGCTTTCCTGGCGGAGCACCCGATCAAGCCCGTCATCGACAAGGAGTTCAAATTCGACGAGGCGCCCGCGGCCTACGCCTACATGGATTCCAGCACTCTCTTCGGCAAGGTCGTCATCCGCATGCCTTGAAACTCGACCGGGGCTTCGTGCTCCTCAGCGGCATCGGGCATCCGTGAGTTAATCTGCTTATGTTATAGTTCTTTAACTATGAGCCCTCCTGATATGGCGACGGTACAGGCGCTGCGCAGTGATGTGGCGTTGCAGATTGCGCGCCACCTCAAGCGGAGCAATCAGTCGCAGATCACTGCCGCCAGGCACCTGGATATTCCGCAACCCACTCTCAGCCAGATCATGCGTGGCCG
>DATFRO010000113.1:0-2788 GCA_035263105.1 Steroidobacteraceae bacterium
CACCTGCCCGCCGACTTCCATGAGACGCCCGGCCGGGATGGCGAAGCTCGAGGCCGCGTACTGCGAGTTCCGCGCGAGGAACAGGAACAGCTTCTTGCGCCAGCGGTGCATGCCGCGCGTCGTCGCGATGACGATGTCGTCGCGACCGAGGAAATACACCGCATCCTCGGTGCGCACCGGGAGCCACTGCTGCGCCTGGCGCAACAGCTTCGGCACTTCCGGGAATTCCATGAAGCCGAGGCGCGCCACGACGCGGTAGAGGCCCGGCCCCAGGGTCTGGACCTTGATGCGACCGCCCTCGCTCACGCGCGGCACCCGCTCGGTGACGATCGAGAAAATGATCGTGTCCTCGTGCATCACCCCGTTCATCTTGAGGTTGCGCACCAGGGTGCGCGGAATGCCGATCGTATTGCTGGTCGGGAAGACGGCCACGCCGGGCACGCGCAGCGGTGGGTCGCGCTCGATCTTTTCGAGGAAGGAGGCCACCGGGCGCTCCTCGCGCCGCATCTTCTCCATGACGATGGTGCGGCCGCGCTGCCAGGTCTTCATCAGGGCGAAGACCGAGATACCGAAGACGATCGGGAACCAGCCGCCGGTCGGAACCTTGTCGAGGTTCGAAAGGACGAAAGCGCTGTCGAGCGCCAGCAGGGCGCACATCACGAACAACTGCAGCCGCTCGCGGCGGCGGGTCGCGCCCCACAGCAGGATGAGAATCAGGATCGTGTCGATCAGCATGGTGCACGAGACGCCGACTCCGTACGCGTGGGCGATGCGGGCGGAGGAACCGAACCCGATGGCGAGCGCCACCGTCGCGACACAGCTCAGCCAGTTCACGGAAGGAACGTACACCTGGCCGATGAGCGCGTCAGATGAATGCATGATCTTCACCCGCGGGATGTAACCGAGCTGCTGGCACTGCTGCGTGATCGCAAAGACACCGGAGATGACAGCCTGCGAGGCAATGATGCTCGCCGCCGTGGCGAGCGCGACCAGCGGGATCAGCGCCCACTCCGGCGCCAGCAGGTAGAACGGGTTGACGATCGCGTCCGGGCGCTCGAGCAGGAGCGCGCCCTGGCCGAAGTAGTTGAGCAGCAGACACGGCCACACCACGACGAACCAGGCCATCGCGATCGGCTTGCGACCGAAGTGGCCGAGATCGGAATAGAGCGCCTCACCGCCCGTCACCGTCAGGAATACGCCGCCGAACACCACGAACGCGACGGTCGAGTGCTCGACGAAGAACCACACCGCGTAGGCCGGGTTCACCGCCTGCAGGACCACGGGGTGCAGCACGATCCGGTGGATGCCGAGACCTGCGAGCACCACGAACCAGAGCAGCATGATCGGCCCGAAGAGCTTGCCGATCGCACCCGTGCCGCGCTTCTGGAATGCAAACAGCCATACCAATGCCAGGATCGCGAGCGGCAACACCGCGTGGCCGAGCTCCGGGGTCGCGATGCTCATGCCCTCGATCGCGCCGAGCACGGTCACCGCGGGGGTGATCACGCCATCGCCATAGAACAGCGCGCAACCGATGAGGCCGAGCGTCGCGATCGCTGCGGCGCCGCGCACCGGCCGCTCGTTCAAGACGCGCGTGGTGAGCGCGAGCACGCCACCTTCGCCGTCGTTGTCGGCGCGCAGGATGATGCTGACGTACTTGACCGAGATGACGAGCGCCAGCGACCAGAAGATCAGGGACAGGATGCCGAGCACGCTGAACGTGCTGACACTGACCCCCGCGACGTCGGAAAAGCAGGCGCGCAGCGCGTACAGCGGGCTCGTGCCGATGTCGCCGAACACAACGCCCATGGCCGCGACTGAAAGAGCCGCGGTCTTAGCCGAGCTCTGCACGGATCAGGAGCCTCCCAGGTGCTCGTTCTTCTTGTTGACCTGCCGGCGTACCACCGGCCTCAACTAGCGCTTCATGAAATCGAAGAACTCAGCGTTGGTCTTCGTATCCTTCATCTTGTCCAGCAGGAACTCGACCGCGGCGAGCTCATCCATCGGATGCAGGAGCTTGCGCAGGATCCAGATCTTTGCGAGCTCATCCGGTGCGGTGATCAGCTCCTCCTTGCGCGTGCCCGAGCGATTGATGTTGAACGCCGGGAACACTCGTTTCTCGGAAATACGCCGATCGAGATGCATCTCCGAATTGCCCGTGCCCTTGAATTCCTCGTAGATCACGTCGTCCATCTTGGAGCCCGTATCGATGAGCGCGGTCGCCATGATCGTCAGGCTCCCACCCTCCTCGATGTTGCGAGCTGCACCAAAGAAGCGCTTCGGACGCTGCAACGCGTTGGCATCGACGCCGCCCGTCAGCACCTTGCCGGATGACGGCACCACGGTGTTGTAGGCGCGCGCCAGGCGCGTGATCGAGTCGAGCAGGATCACCACGTCTTTCTTGTGCTCCACCAGGCGCTTGGCCTTCTCGATCACCATCTCGGCGACCTGCACATGGCGGCTGGCGGGCTCATCGAAGGTGCTCGACACCACTTCGCCCTTCACCGTGCGTTGCATCTCGGTGACCTCCTCGGGCCGCTCGTCGATGAGCAGCACGATGAGATAGACCTCGGGATGGTTCGCGGTGATGGACGTGGCGATGTTCTGCAGCAGCATCGTCTTGCCGGCTTTCGGCGGCGACACGATGAGGCCGCGCTGCCCCTTGCCGATGGGCGCGACGAGATCGATGGTGCGCGCGGTGAGGTCTTCCGTCGAGCCGTTTCCGCGCTCGAGCTTCAGACGCTTGGTCGGATGGAACGGCGTCAGATTCTCGAACAGCACTTTGTTG
>DATFRO010000114.1:0-23834 GCA_035263105.1 Steroidobacteraceae bacterium
TCGGCCGTCGGCTATCTCGCCGCGTTCGTCCCGGGACTGAAGGCGACACCGATCTCGACCTGCATGAGCGTGATCGCACTGCTCTGGCTCACCACCTTTGCCAACTTCGGCGGCCCGAGCGTGACCGGCAAGATCGGCTCGATCACCGTGTGGGGCGTGATCATCCCGGTCGGCGCATTGTCGCTGATCGGCTGGTTCTGGTTCAGCAAGGACACGTTTGCAGCGGCGTGGAATCCGCAAGGGCTGAGCCTGGGCGAGGGCATGGGCTCGAGCATCGCGCTCACGCTGTGGGCGTTCCTCGGCATGGAGTCCGCCGCGCAAAACTCCTCCGCTGTGGAGAACCCGAAGAAAAACGTGCCGCTCGCGTGCTTGTTCGGCACGCTGGGTGCCGCCGTGATCTACGTGCTTTCGACGACCGTGATCCAGGGCATCGTGCCGAATCCGGAGCTCGCGGCCTCGACGGGTCCCTTCGGCCTTGCGTACGAGAAGATGTTCAGCCCCGGCGTTGGCCGCGTGATCATGGCGCTCGCGGTGCTGGCGTGCCTCGGCTCGCTCCTCGGCTGGCAGTTCACGATCGCACAGACCGGCAAATCGGCGGCGGACGATCGCATGTTCCCGCAGTTCTTCACCAAGGTGAACAGCATGGGCGCGCCGATCACCGGCATGATCGTGCTCGGCTTCGTGCAGTCGGGACTCGCGCTGATGACCATCTCGCCGTCCTTGAGCGAGCAGTTCAGTGCGCTGGTGAACCTGGCCGTCGTGACCAACGTCGTGCCGTACATCGTGTCGCTCTCGGCACTGGTCGTCATGATGAAGGCCGCGAATGTCGGCCAGCCGATCTTCGGGCGCAACGTGTTCGTGCTGATGATCGCGCTGCTCTACAGCATCTACGCGATCTATGCGTCGGGCAAAGACGCGGTGATGGGCGGCATGCTGGTGCTTGCCGTCGCCTACGTCGTGTGGGGCTTCCTGGCGCCACGCTTTACGGCCGCGACCTCCGGCGCGGCGGGTGCGGGGGCCGCTCGAGTCGCGAAAGCCGTCGCGATGCTGGCGCTGTTCTTCTGTGCCGCGTTTGCGACTCAGCGCGCTTCGGCGGCAACGCTGGACCACATCAAGGAGACCGGCCACATCCGGCTGGGCTATCTCGCCGAGGCGCGTCCCTTCACGTTCAAGAGTGAGGCGGGTGCCGATGGCTACGGCGTGGCGCTCTGCAAGGTGATCGCGGAGTCGGTGAAGACCCAGCTGTCGCTGTCCGACCTGACCGTCGACTGGGTGCCGATCACGGGCGAGAACGCGCTGCGCGAAGTGCGTGCGGGCAACGTCGACGTGCTGTGCACGCCGGTGAGCGCGGCACTCACGCGTCGACAGGATGCGGCGTTCTCGATCCCGGTATTCCCGGGCGGCCTGCGGGCAGTGGTGCGCGCGGACACCGCGGCGCAACTGCGCCAGGCGCTCGGCGATCACCCGACCGCGAAGCCCGTGTGGCGCGGCTCACCCGCGGCCAAGGTGCTCGGTCAGCAGACGTTTGCGACGGTGGAGGGCTCGACGGCGGAGAAATGGCTGACGAGCGCGCTCACCACGCTGCAGATCGATGCGAAGACCGTGACGGTGCCGGACTACAAGACGGCCATCGAGCAACTGCGCGCCGGCAAGGTCGATGTGGTGTTTGGCGACCGCTCGGTGCTGGTGGGCGCCATGGAAGGGAACACTGCGGACTTCGTGGTCACCGATCGGCTGTTCACGCGTGAACCGTATGCGCTCGCGCTGCCGCGCAATGATGACGACTTTCGACTGCTGGTCGACCGGAGCCTGAGCCAGCTCTATCCGACCAACGGATTCCGGGACCTGTACAAGAAGTGGTTCGACAACTACGACGACGACACGCGCATTTTCTTCCTGTGGAACAGCCCGCCGCAGTGACGGGCCAGGGAACGATGTCGAGTCGCGGAAGCAGATCAGAAGGACACAAGGAGCCGCCGAGATGATTCAAAGAAGCATCAAGCGCCTGAGCATGCGTGCACTCATCGTGGACGATGAGCTCGGCACTGCGACCGCCGAGGGGCGCGCCGCACGGCAGCTCGTGCAGGAAATGCAGGGTCGCAATATCGAGGTGGTCGAGGCGACCTCGGCTGAGGATGGCACCTCGGTCATCACGTCGGACTCGGCGATTCATGCGGTGCTGATTGACTGGACGCTGGGGGATGACCGGAATCATGCGCGGGCGCGAGCTTTCCTCGAGTTCCTGCGCTCGCGCAACGACAAGATTCCGATTTTCCTGATGGCGGAGCGCGGCGAGGCCTCCGCCATTCCGGTCGAAGTCATGGAAATGGTCGATGAGTTCATCTGGACGCTGGAGGACACGGCAGCGTTCGTGGGCGGGCGTATTGCTGCGGCGATCCGCCGCTACCTGGAAGTGATGATGCCTCCTCTCGCCGCAGCCCTGATGCGTTTCAGCCAGGAGTACGAGTACTCCTGGCACACGCCAGGACACACGGGTGGCACCGCCTTCCTCAAGTCTCCGGTGGGCAGGATTTTCTTCGATTACTTCGGAGAGAACCTGCTGCGCTCGGATCTCTCGATCAGCGTCGGGAGCCTCGGGTCGCTCCTCGATCACTCCGGCCCGATGGGCGAGCACGAGCGCTACTGCGCGCGCGTATTCGGCGCCGATCGCAGCTACAGCGTGACCAACGGCACCTCGATGTCGAACCGCGTGATCTTCATGGCGGCGGTGGCGCGCGACCAGATCGCGCTCTGCGACCGCAACTGTCACAAGTCGATCGAGCACAGCCTGGTCATGACCGGCGCGATTCCCAACTACCTCGTACCGCTCCGTAACCGCTACGGCATCATCGGTCCGATCCCGCCGGATCGACTGAGCAAGGAAGCACTCAAGGCCGCGATCAAGTCGAACCCACTGGTGACTCGCGGCATCGACTCGCGTCCGGTGCACTCGATCATCACCAACTCCACGTACGACGGCCTCTGTTACAACGTGACGCGCGTCAATGCGCTCCTCGACCCGACGGTCGATCGCATCCACTGGGACGAGGCCTGGTACGCGTACGCGCGCTTCAACCCGATCTACCGCGAGCGCCACGCGATGCACGGCGACCCGAAGGACCACAAGGGCCCGACGCTCTTCGCCACGCATTCGACGCACAAGCTGCTCGCCGCGCTGTCGCAAGCTTCGCTTCTGCACATCCGCGACGGTCGCAGCCCGATTCCGCACTCGCGCTTCAACGAGTCTTACATGCTGCATGCATCGACCTCGCCGCTCTATCCGATCATCGTGTCGAACGACATCACCGCGGCGATGATGGACGGGCCGGGCGGCCCGACGCTCACCAACGAGTCAATCCAGGAAGCGGTCGCGTTCCGCCAGACGATGTGCCGCGTGCATCGGCAGTTCACCAGCAAGAAGGACTGGTTCTTCCGCACCTGGAATGCCGACACCGTCAAGGCGGGCAAGAAGAAGGTGCGTTTCGAGGATGCATCGCCAGAGCATCTCGCCACCGATCCGCAGTGCTGGGTCCTGCACCCGGGCGAGAACTGGCACGGCTTCGGGAAACTGGAAGACAACTACTGCATGCTCGATCCGATCAAGGTGTCGATCGTCACGCCGGGAGTCGCCGACAAGGGCGGCCTCGACAAGCGCGGCATTCCGGCGAGCCTGGTCACTTCGTACCTGCACTATCGGGGTGTGGAGGTCGAGAAGACCACGGACTTCACGGTCCTGTTCCTGTTCTCGATCGGCATCACCAAGGGCAAGTGGGGCACGCTCCTCAACGCACTGCTCGACTTCAAGCGCGACTACGACGGCAACACGCCGGTGGCGCAGGTGTTGCCGCACCTGACCGCCGAGTGCTACGCCGGCCTCGGCCTGCGGGACGTCGCCGACCAGATGTTCGCGCAGCTCAAGGAGAGCAAGCAGACGCACTGGCTGGCCGAGGCCTTCTCGACCTTGCCGACACCGGCGATGACGCCGAACGCGGCGTTCCAATACCTGGTGCGTGACGACATCGAGCACGTGCCGCTGCCGGAGCTGGCGGATCGCATTCTCGCGACCAGCGTCGTGCCGTACCCGCCGGGCATTCCGATGCTGATGCCGGGCGAATCGACCGGGGCTGACGACGGACCGTACCTCGGCTACCTGCGCGCGCTCGCCGCCTGGGACAAGCGCTTCCCGGGCTTCGGCCACGACACGCACGGTGTCGAGAATCGTGACGGCGTGTACTACGTGCAGTGTCTCAAGAAAGGCGCTGAGCGCGGAGCAGGCCGGGCGTGAGCACTACCGGCCGCAAGATGTCGCTGCCACAGGCGACGATGCTGGTGGCCGGGAACATGATCGGAACAGGTGTGTTCCTGCTGCCGGTGAATCTCGCGCAGGTGGGCGGCATCGCGGTGTTCGGCTGGGTGATCGCGACCATCGGCGTCGCGGCGCTCGGCCTCGCATTCGCCAAGCTCGGCGAGCTCGATCCGCAGGAGGGCGGGCCGTACGCCTACGCGCGCGACTTCCTGGGACCGTTTGCCGGCTTCCAGACCAACTATGTCTACTGGTTCGGCAACTGGATCGGCAATATCGCGATCGCCATCGCCGCCGTGGGATACCTGGCCGAGCTGATCCCCGGGATCAGCGGCCCTCCCGCGAGTGTCATCGCCACCGCCGTAGTGATCTGGGTACTCACCTTCGCGAACGTCCTCGGTGCGCGTGCCGTCGGCCTGCTGGAGACCTGGACCATGGCGCTCGCGCTGATCCCGATCCTCGGGATCGCGTTCTTCGGCTGGTTCTGGTTCAGCACCGAAACGTTCCTCTCGGGATGGAACGTGAGCGGCGGCTCGGACATGCACGCGATTTCGCGCGCGGCATCCATGGCGCTCTGGGCGTACATGGGGATCGAGAGTGCGACGGTGTCGGCCGGCGTGATCGAGAACCCGAAGCGCAACGTCCCGCTCGCGACGCTGATCGGCCTGGCACTGGCTGCGGTCGTCTATGTCCTGAGCTCGACAGTCATCATGGGCATGTTGCCCAATCACGAGCTGCAGACCTCGCATGCGCCGTTCGCCGAAGCGGCGCGTCTCGCGATCGGTCCCGCGGGTGCGATCGTGATCAGCGTCTGCGCGGTCCTGAAGTCTGTTGGCTCGCTCGGCGGCTGGATGCTGCTCGTCGGGCAATCGGCCAAGGCGGCGGCCGACGACGGCATGTTCCCCAAGGCGTTTGCGCGCCTCAACCGGCACGGTGTTCCCGGACAGGGTCTCGTCATCGTCGGGGTGCTGATGACGATCGTGCTGTTTGCGACCATGTCACCGACACTCGCGGGCCAATTCAGTCACCTGGTCGACCTGGCCGTGATCCTGATCATCGTCCCGTACATCTATGCCGCGGTCGCGATGGTGAAGGTGGTGCACGACCACAACGTGCCGCGACCTACGTTCCAGCTCTACAAGTGGATCGCCATCGCCGCGGTCGCGTACTGCCTGTGGGCCATCATCGGCGGCGATCCGGGTACCGTGGTCGATGCGATGGTGGCATTGCTCATCAGCGTGCCGCTGTACCCGTTCTTCATCCGTTCCATGGAGGCAGCCAAGAAGCGCAAAGGGCTGCCGCACGCGGCGCGTGCAGCCACTGCTTCCGCGGGCTCGCCGGCCGTTGCGCGCGCTACGCAATGAGGGATCAACCGTGAACAGAAGGAATTCAGTCATGCCGCTTCATTCATCCGCAGCCCGCAGCGCCCGACTGAGCGCGCTCGCGGCAGGAAGTCTGCTGGTGTTTTTCGCCTCGCTGGCCGTTGCCGAGGAAGAGGCGGCGCCGTCACCACCGCCACCCCCAGGCCTCCCGGCGGGAATCGACTGGAAATTCGACTTCAGCGCGGGCTGGGGCTCGTTCGGATTCTCCAATTCGCTGTATACGAACCCGAAGCCTGACGACGTATCGGGAGACCTGAGCGACAACTGGTTCGAAGGCTCGATCACCGCAGGTATCGGCGGTACGTACACACTGGGAAACTCCTCGCAGCTCTATGGCAAGGTGAGCGGGGTCGGTGAGCGCACCTACGGGAGCCCGCCATCGCTCGTCGGCGACGAGCATTCATCGTACGACGTGGAAGATCTGTACGTCGGGTGGCGTTCCGGAAAGATGCTCGGCGATCTCGGCGAAAACGCGCTCGACTTCACCGTAGGTCGGACGCAATACAAGCTCGGCCACGGCATGCTGCTGTGGGATGGCTCGTCGGAAGGGGGCTCGCGCGGCGGCTACTGGACCAACGCGCGCAAGGCGTTCGAGTTCGCGGCGATCGGGCGTTTCAAGCCCGGCAAGAATACGCTCGAAGCGTTCTACCTGAAGCGCGACGAGCTGCCGGAGTCGCAAACCGACAGCAAGCTCTGGGGCGTGAACTACGAGTACGCGTTCAACGAGAGCAACACCGTCGGCGCCACGTACATGAAGTGGTCGGCGAACGAGAACGCTCCGCAGCGCGATGGTCTAGACGTCTACGACGTGCGTGCCTTCGTCGCGCCCATCCCGAGTCTCCAGGCCCTGTCCTTCGAGTTCGAGTATGCGAAGGAGGACAATGGCGACGCGCTCGACTCCGAAGCGTACAACGCGTTGGTCGCATATCAGTTCGACACCGTGATGTGGAAGCCGAAGGTGTCGTACCGCTACGCCTACTTCCAGGGCGACAATCCCGGCACGGTGAAGAACGAAGCTTTCGACGGCTTGTTCACCGGCTTCTACGACTGGGGCACCTGGTGGCAGGGCGAGATCGCCGGCGAATATTTCGTCTCGAACTCCAACCTGATCTCGCACCAGGTGCGTGTGCATACGAAACCCACCGATTCCATCGGTACCGGGCTCATCTTCTATGACTTCCTGCTCGACCGACCGGTGGCCCCGGTGACGTCCGACAAGGTGGCCTGGGAGGTCGACTGGTACATGGACTGGAGCCTGAACGATCACTTCCTCGTGAGCTTCGTGGCGGCGTATGCGGATCCCGGCCAGGCGGTGGAACAGTCGTCGGGGCGCACCGACAACTTCACCTATGGCATGATCTTTGTCGCCTACACCTTCTAACGACAAGTGGCAATCGTGAAATCATCGATCTCAGCCTACGCGCGGGCGCTGTCCCTGATACTTGCGTCCCTTCTGGCAGCGCCATGCGTCGCCGCCAGCGGTGGCTTCCAGGACACGGCAGCGAAGTATCTGGCGATCTTCATCATCATCGCGATGCCGATCGGCGGTGTGGTCCTGTTCTGGCTGGTGCACATCCTGCCGGAGAAGGCGGCAGAGAAGCGCCACCATCCGCAGAAGGACGCAATCCAGGTGCTGTGCCTGCTGTCGCTGGTCTTCGGCGGCTTGCTCTGGCCGCTGGCGTGGTTGTGGGCGTACACCAAGCCGGTGCTGCACAAGGCGGCCTACGGCAGGGACAAGCACGACGATTACTACAAGGAGCTGGAAGAGAGCGCGAACCAGACCAAGACGCAGAACCTGGAGATGCATGAGGAGCTCGCGCACCTCAGGAAGGAACTGGAGGCCTTCGAAAAGCGCAGTGACATGCCCGACGCTCTGCAAGGGATCCGTGAGCGTCTCGCGAGGCTCGAGCACCGTGCCAGTCCGGGCACGAAGGCGGGCGGGGGGAGCCGCTGATGGAAGCACTACTTCTCGGTATCTACAGCTTTTTCGTCTGGCTGATCTTCTTCAAGTTCAAGTGGCTGCCGTGGAACACGACTTCACAGGTGACCGTGGTCGTGATTCCGATCGTGGGCCTGACGACGCTGATCCTGTGTCTCAACGTGTACGCACCGTCTTCGTCCGATGTGCGCGTGATCAAATACGTGGTGCAGGTCGTACCCACGGTGCGCGGCCGCGTGATCGATGTGCCGGTCGAAGGCAACAGCCGGGTCAACAAGGGCGACGTGCTGTTCCGCATCGACCCCACGCCGTTCGAGCTGCAGGTGAAGACACTCGAGGCGCAACTCGCGAGCACCGAGGGCTCGGTGAAGCAGCTGGATGAGCAGCTGGTATCGGCACGCAACAACACGCAATCCACGCGCGCCAAGCTGGAACTGGCCCGCAAGCGCGTGGAACAGAACCGCGAGCTCGCCAATACCGGCGCCGGCGATCGTTTCGCGCTGGAGCAGGCCGAGACGGATCTCAAGGAGCTCGAGTCCGAGCTCGGTGCAAACGTCGCTGCCGAAGCGCAGGTGCGCGCACGGTTGGGTGCCACGGCCGGCGATGACCAGGCGGAGATCGCGGAGATCAAGGCGAAACTCGCCAACGCCAAGTGGGAGCTGAGCGAGAGCGTGTTCTACGCGCCCGCCAACGGCACGATCATCAACCTGCAGCTGCGGCCCGGCCAGCTCGCGACGGCTCTCGGCTTCCAGCCGGTGATGACCTTCGTGGAGGATGACTTCCAGGTCATCGCGCTCTTCGACCAGAACGAGTTGCACGAGGTCGCGCCGGGGGACGAAGCCGAGATCGCGCTGGAAACGTATCCGGGAAAGATCATCAAGGCGAAGGTGGATTCGATCGTGTGGGCGCAAGGGCAAGGCCAGGTGCAGATGAGCGGGACGATACCGACGACCGGCGCCCGGCCCATCGCGCCGGGTCGGTTCGCGGTACGGCTCACAATCGCGCCGCAGGACCACGATCTGTTCCTGGCGGCGGGTGCGATCGGCCACGGCGCCATCTATACGCAGCATGGCCACCACATCCAGATCCTGCGCAAGGTCATCCTGAGAGTCGGCTCGTACCTCAACTGGCTCATTCTCAAGCTCCACTGACATGACGCGAACTCGCACCACGAGGCGCGTACTGGCGGCGGCGAAGCGCTCGTCACTGCCGTTGTGTGTCGCGCTCGCGATGAGCGCCTGCGTGTTGAAGCCGCCGCCGTCTTCCGACGACCTGCTCAAGGAAACCTTGCCGAGCACGCCGCTCCCCGGCGAATGGACCGCACAGGGCGCGAAGCCGGGGGACGTTGAGGACAGCTGGCTTGGAACGTTCGGCGATGCGCAGCTCGATGCGCTGGTCGCTGAAGCGATCGAGCACAACGCGGATCTGCGCGCGGCGGCGGCGCGCGTCGAGCAGGCCGAGGGCTACGTGAAAGTCGCGGGCGGTGAGCTCTACCCGACTGTCAGCGCACTCGGCAAAGCCGGCGGCAAGATGAGCGGCGACAGCTCAGGTCTCGAGGGCTACCTCGTGAGTGCCTCGTGGGAGCTCGATCTGTGGGGACGCGTGCGCTACGGCAAACGCAGTGCGACGGAGCAGTACTACTCGGTGCAATCGGACTTCAATTTTGCGCGGCAGTCCCTCGCGGCGCTGGTCGCCAAGTCCTGGTTCCTGCTGACCGAAGCCTCGCTCCAGCGCGAGATCCTGCTCGAGATGGTCGATTCCGCGAGCAAGCTGACGGGGCTGGCGGAGCAGCGCTACCGGACCGGCATCGGCAGCGAGCTCGATGTCGCGTCGGCGCGCGTCAACGAGCAGACGTACCGCGACAGCCTGCGGCAGGTGGAACTCTCGCGCGAGCAGGCGCAGCGCGCGCTCGAGGTGCTGGTGGGCCGTTACCCGGCCGCGCAGGTTGTGCCGCCCTCGCAGCTCGACAACTTTCCGGCGGATGTGCCGGCCGGCTTGCCATCGCAACTGCTCGAGAGGCGCCCGGACCTGATCGCCGCACAGAATCGCGTCGCGGCGGCATTCAGTCTCTACAAGGAGTCGCAGGCCGCGCGCCTGCCGAAGATCTCGCTCACCGGCAGCGCCTCACATTTCACCAGCGATTTCTTCGTGCTGCAGGATCGTGACAACCCGGTGTGGAGCGCGGGCGGATCCGTGTTCGCACCGCTGTTCCAGGGCGGAGCGCTGAAGGCGCAGTCCGAGATTCGCCGCGCCGAGCAAAAGCAGGCGATGGCGCAGTACGTGAACACCGCGCTCAAGGCCTTCAGTGATGTCGAGAACGCCTTGTCGAGCGAGTTTGCGTTGCAGGAACGTGAAAAGATCCTGACGTCCGCGGTCACCGATGCGAAGCAGGCGCTGAGCCTGTCTGAGATCCGCTACCGGGTGGGATCGGGTGACCTGCGCGGCGTCGAACAACAGCAACTCGCCTATCACACTTCGAGGATGACACTGCTGCGGGTGCAGACCGAAAGACGCGTCCAGCGCGTCAACCTGCATCTCGCGCTCGGCGGCACATTTGAACGGCCCACCTAGAAGAGGCTGACCATGAACCCAGTACTCAGGGAAATTCGCCACAACCCGCTGCTGTGGCTGCTAGCGTTCGTGCCGATCGTGTTCGTGTTTGCGAAGCTCAAACCCGATTCGCACACGCTGCTGTTCGTGCTCTCGGTGCTGGCCATCGTGCCCATGACCGTATTGCTGGCGAAAGCGACCGAGTCCGTGGCGGCCAAGACCGGCGATTCCGTTGGCGGCCTGCTCAACGCCACGCTCGGCAACCTGGCGGAACTCGTCATCGCGCTCGCCGCATTGCGCTCCGGGCAATACATGCTGGTGAAGGCGTCGATCGCGGGCCCGATCGTCACCAATTCCCTGTTCATTCTCGGCGCGTCGTTCTTCATCGGCGGACTCAAGCACCATGTGCAGGAATACAACCGGGTCAGCGCCCACCTGCAGGCGGCCATGCTGTTCCTGGCCACGGTCGCACTGCTGATTCCTTCGGCGATTTCGCAAGCCGACCTCACGGCGGGCGCAGCGATCCTCCCGAAGTTGAGCCTGGGGCTGGCGGTGCTGCTCATCCTGGCCTACGGCCTGGGCATGCTGTTCTCGCTCAAGACCCACCGTGAGCTGTTTGCCAGCGCAAAGTCGGGGGAGGACCACGAGAAGCCCTGGCCCATCGGCCTGGCCTTGACCACGCTGGGCATCGTCACGGTGCTGATCGCACTGGTCAGCGAGATCTTCGTCGAATCCGTACAGGCGGCAGCAGAGGCGTTCGGGATGACGCCCGCTTTCGTGGGCTTCATCATCGTGGCGCTGGTCGGCGGCGCCTCCGCGATGCCCACAGCGTTCTCAGGCGCGCGCAAGAATCGGCTCGACATGAGCGTCAGCATCGCCCTGGGGAGCGCCTCGCAGATCGCGCTGTTCGTCGCGCCGGTGCTGGTGTTCGTCAGCTACTTCGTCGGACCGACGCCGATGGACCTGACCTTCTGGCCGGGCGCGGTGGTGATGTTGCTCATCGCCGCCCTCACTTCATCACTGATCACGAACAGCGGACGCTCGGCCTGGTACGTCGGCCTTCTCGCGCTGATGGTGTACGCGATCTTTGCGATGACGCTCTACCTGCTGCCGCCAAAGTAACAGCCGCTCGTCACCAACCATAGGTATATCCACGTGACCCGCAACGTACCCAGCAAGTCTTCCAGGCGCGTCCTGGAGCCGATTGATCGTGTATCCGAAGCGCTCTTCGGGCTCATCATGGTGCTCACCTTTACCGGTTCGCTCAGTGTCGCCGACGCGGGCCGTTCCGATGTGCGTGAGATGCTGATTGGTGCCCTCGGCTGCAACCTCGCCTGGGGGATCATCGACGCAGTGTTCTACTTGATGGCCTGCCTGGCCGACAAAGGCCAGGGCATCCGGACCCTTCTTGATGCGCGCGGTACGACCGATGCGCAGCGGGCGCGACAACTCGTCGCCAATGCACTGCCGGAGACGGTCGCATCCGTTCTGGAGCCCGCGGAGTTGGACAGCATCCACCAGCGTCTGAGCCGACTGCCGGAGCCGCCGCGGCATGCGCATCTGAGCTGGGCGGATTGGCGAGGCGCCTGGGAGTCGTTCTGGTGGGTATTCCTGACCACTTTTCCGGTGGCAGTTCCGTTCATTTTCATGCAGAGCGTGCAACCCGCGATGCGGGTCTCCAATGCTGTCGCGATCGCACTGTTGTTCGTGACGGGCTGGGCGTTCGGCCGGATCAGCGGCTACCGGCCGTTGCTGATGGGAATGGCAATGGTGGTCTTCGGGGTTCTTATCGTGGGCATGACGATTGCGCTCGGCGGATGATGCGAAACTCGTCAGCCTGAGCAAACCTTGGTTCGATTGGGGGATGCATGCAACAACCAAACCGAGCGGATCTGACGCGCATCTTCTTGGTGATCCTGATCATCGCCATGCTGATCGTCGGGAGCCTGTGGACACTGCTGCCGTTTCTCGGCGCTCTGATCTGGGCAGCGACCATCGTCATCGCAACCTGGCCGCTGATGCTCAAGGTGCAACGCCGGGTTGGCGGCAAACGCTCAATTGCGACCGCCGTCATGACGCTCGTCATGCTGGCGATCTTCATCCTCCCGATGTTCCTGGCGATCGGCGTGCTATTCGACGCGGCGACGCAAGGGGCCGATGTCGTCAAGGATCTGATGACCAAGGGCCTGGAGCCTCCGCCCGCATGGCTCACGGGCATTCCATGGGCGGGTCCGAAGCTCGCGGCCAAATGGCAGGAGCTCGCGGCGGCAGGACCCGAGGGACTCGCAGAATTCCTGCGACCGTACCTGCGTACGACGGCGGCCTGGGCGCTCGCATTGACGGGCGGACTGGGCGCCACGATTCTGCATTTCCTGCTGACGATCATCATCGCGGGAATCCTGTACGCCAACGGCGAAGCGGCGGCGGGCGGAGTGATTGCGTTTGCGCGACGGATCGGCAGGGACCGTGGTGAACACAGCATGCACCTCGCTGCGCAAGCCATCCGGGGTGTGGCACTCGGCGTCGTGGTCACCGCGCTGGTCGAATCCCTGATCGGCGCCGCGGGTCTGTGGCTGGCCGGAGTGCCCAAAACCGGCTTGATAGTCGCCATCATTTTTATCTTCGGAATCGCCCAGCTGGGTCCGGTACTCCCCATGCTCGGCGTCGTGATCTGGGCGTTCTGGTCGGGAAAGGCACTCGTGGGCGTGGGAATGATCGTGTTGATGGTGATCCTCGGCATCGTGGACAACGTGATGAAGCCGATCCTGATCCAGCGAGGCGTACAGAACCTGCCGCTGTTCGTGATCGTCGCCGGTGTCATCGGTGGCCTGGTTAGCTTCGGAGTCATCGGCCTGTTCATCGGCCCGGTGATCCTCGCGGTCACCTACACGTTGCTGAAAGCCTGGATCGAAGAGGATCCCGCGACCGCCGCCTGACGCGCGATCTCACTGCGTGTCCGCCGTTTCCGGCGCGCGATACACTGCGCGGCATCGTGAGCGCGCGAGAAGCAAGTCCCCGGTGGCGCACGTTCGAAGCCCTCTTCTGGATCGCCGGGCTCGGCTTGCTGCTCGCGTATGGCGCTGCGCGGATGTGGTCGCGGCAGCAGCAGCAGGAAGGACTCGAGCAATTCGCGACACTGCGCGGGACAGCGGAGTCGGTCAACGCCACGGGAAGCCGAGACGCCTCAGCTACCGTTGCTTCGCCGCTCTCGGCCGACGGGATCAGCTCCGCGCCTGATCGCAGCGCGGCGCCTGCTACACCGGAGCCGGACCGGACCCTGTGGTCCGCGCAGCGCATTCGCGCTTATGAAGCAGCCGGTGCTGCGGCGGCTTTACCGCTCGGCGTGCTGCGCATTCCATCGATCAGGCTGGCCGTGCCGATCTACGAGGGTACCGATGACGCGACGCTGGACCGCGGTGCCGGGCGCATCGAGGGAACGGCGCAACTGGACGAGGAGGGCAACGTCGGCATCGCCGCGCACCGGGACGGGTTCTTTCGCAGCCTGAAGGACCTGAAGGTTGGCGAGGAGCTGACCGTGCAGACGCGGCGTGCCGATCGCCGCTACCGGGTCACGCGGCTCTGGATCACTCGTCCTACAGACGTGTCTGTCATCGCTCCCAGCCCCACCGCGGCTCTCACCCTCGTCACGTGCTATCCCTTCTATTTCGTGGGCTCGGCGCCGCAGCGCTTCATCGTCCGCGCGGAGCCTATTGCACCTTAGGTCAGTTGTGGGCGCCGCACCGGGCAGCGCACGATTGCCCCATCCGGACCTCGGACGGTCCGTGTCACCGTTTCAGCAGAGCATGGGGAGAGCCAACATGGTCAAGCTTCGATACGCGCTCATGGGATCGCTGGTAGTTGTTGGAGCACTGGGGGCGGCGCTCGCGCAGGCAGCCGGGAGTTTCAGCGCGTCGGGGACCACGTGCCGCGACATCACCTGGAAACCCGAAGTGCTGGCGAAGTATCCGCACGTGTCCGACGCCTGCCAGGGCGTCGTTCAGAAGGGCGGCGAGACCTACGTGAAGTTCGTGGGCACAGTGCAGAACAACTCGCCCGTCGGGCTGCGCATGAAGTTCAAGGGCACCGACGAGTCCGTGCTGATCAAGCCCACCTCCAGCCAGCAGGTGGCCATTGGTGGGCAGACCTTCAAGGCGCGTGAGATGGAGCCCGGGCAGGAGCTCACGTTCTATGTCCCGTCGACCCGCTTCGCAGCGAGCCTCGGCGATGAGCCTGAGCCCGAGGTGATCGACATCATCGAGCTCCCGGCGGCACCGGGGATGGCAGAACCGGCTCCGGCGCCCGCCAGCGGTGCGGCAGCCTCGCTTCCGAAAACCGCGAGCAACCTGCCCTGGCTCGCCGTCCTGGGCGCTCTGCTGGCCTTGTGCGGGCTGGCGATGACACTCCTGCGGCGCCGGCGGGTCCGCGCCTAACACGATTTCCTTCAACCACTACCGAAAGGCGGCCGCCCACCCCGCAGGGTGTGGCGGCCTTTTTTTTGTCCTGCGTGTTGAGGAAGATGGGCGCGCGGCATGAACGACCGCGGGAGCCTCAACTTGAATGCCTTGTCCGCTGAACGCCAGGGCGTGTTGACGCAGCTGAAGACCTTGCTGGGCGACCGCCTGTCGACGTCGCCGTCCATTCGCGCACAGCACGGCACCGATATCGCGCACCCGGACGCGCAACCGCCCGACGCGGTCGCTTTCCCGCTCACGACCGAAGAAGTCGCGGCCATCGTGCGCATCTGCCACGCCGCCTCGATGCCGGTGATCGCGTACGGCGTCGGAACGTCGCTCGAGGGTCACGTGCTCGCCCCACAGGGCGGCATCTGCATCGACCTCGGGAGGATGGATCAGGTGGTTGCGGTCAACGAACGCGACCTCGACGTCGTCGTGCAGCCGGGTGTGACGCGCGAGAGCCTCAACGCGCATTTGCGCGACACGGGCCTGTTCTTCCCGATCGACCCCGGCGCGAACGCGACCCTGGGCGGCATGGCGGCGACGCGCGCTTCGGGCACCAACGCCGTGCGCTACGGGACGATGCGCGAGAACGTGCTGGCGCTCGAAGTGGTGCTGGCCGATGGCTCCGTGATCCACACCGGCACGCGAGCGCGCAAGTCCTCCGCGGGCTACGACCTGACACGCCTGTTCGTCGGCTCCGAGGGCACGCTCGGCATCATCACGCAGCTCACCTTGCGCGTGTACGGCGTCCCGGAGGCGATGTCATCGGCGATCTGCGCCTTCGAGGACCTGGCCGGTGCCGTGGAGACGGTCATCGAGACCATTCAGCTGGGCGTGCCGGTGGCGCGAATCGAGCTGCTGGACGAAATGATGATCCGCGCCGTCAACCAGTACTCGAAGCTGTCGTTGCGCGAGCTGCCGACGCTGTTCCTGGAGTTTCACGGCTCGCAGGCCGGCGTCGAGGAACAGGCGACGACCGTGGCCTCGATTGCGCAGGAGCACGGCGCGCATGGGTTCGAGTGGACGCTGAAGCCCGAGGAGCGCGCCCGCCTGTGGAAAGCGCGCCACGATGCTGCGTGGGCGGCGCTCGCGATGCGCCCGGGATCGACCTCGCTCGCCACGGACGTCTGCGTGCCGATCTCGAGGCTCGCCGACTGCATTCTCGAGACGCGCCGCGACGTCGAGTCCATGAAGGCGTGGGCGCCGATTGTCGGTCACGTCGGTGACGGCAACTTCCACCTGGTGCTGCTCGTGAACCGCGCCGACCCCGCCGACATCGAGCTGGCGGAGCGCCTCAACGAGCGGCTGGTGCATCGCGCGCTCGCCATGGGTGGCACGTGCACGGGCGAGCACGGCATCGGCGTCGGCAAGCAGCAATTCCTCCTCGAGGAGGCGGGCGCGGAGGGCGTGGCGCTGATGCGCCAGATCAAGCAGACGCTCGATCCCAAGGCCATTCTCAATCCCGGCAAGATCTTCGTGCGCGGCGACTGAGCGCAGGGAAGCTCTGCAGAGCTTCGCTAGGAAGGGTTGTCGGCGCTGGCCCGCGCGTCGACGGCGGCGCGGGTCTTGAGAACCTTGTCGCGCACTTCATCGACCCGCGCGCTGTCGAGCCGCGCATCGGAGCGCGTGCTCGCGAGTTGCTTGCCGAGAGCCTCCAGGGCGCCGCTGAGTCTCGCCAGGTCCGCGCCGCTGAAGGCGCCGAGGCCATGGCTGACGGCTTCCGCATAACCATTGATCGACTCGAGCATGATGTCCGGGCGATCGATCGCGATGCCGGCGCGGGCACGCAGGTTGAGGAGCGTCATGGTCGGCTGGGTGAGCACCAGCTCCTCGATCAGGAGCAGCGCATCGCGCGCGAAACGCGCGCGCGCTTCTCTGGTCGTGACGTGCATGCGCCAGTCGATGCGCATCAGCACGCAATCCTGGTACCAGGAGTCCGTCCAGCGCGCCTGCGCCAGCACCGGATCGAGCGCGACAACCTGCTGCCATTCGTCGCGCGCGGCATGACGGGCCGCTGCGACCAGCGCCGCGGGAACCGGCGCGAGCTGCTGGGCATCGGCCGCGACTTCAGCGGGGGCGCTGTCGCGCGCAAGGCGCGGGAGCGCGCCACGCAACAGGTCGAAACGGGTGTCCTGGTTGTCCGGATCGATCCCGAGGGATTCGCGCAAGAGCCGTGTCGCGCCTGGAGCATCGCCGCGGCTTCCTTCCGCCACGGCGCGCACATAGGCAGCCACGGACGCATCGGGTATCAGCTGCGACATGCGCTGGATCCGGTTCGCGTTGGCCGGGTCCGTCACGATGAACTGGCCGAGCCTACGCGCGATGTAACTGAACGAGAGCTGTGCGCGCGAGGACGAGTAGAGGCGAAAGCCCGGGCGCTGCAACGGGTCATAGGCGGTCAGGATGGCGCTCAGTTGTCGCGGCACGAACCCGAGTCCGCGGTCGTAGACCGTGTCCGTCGCGAGCCGGTTGCGGTCGTCCGTGATCAGGTCCGAGCCGCGTGCCAGCGCTTCAGCGCCCTGCTGATCGACCACCAGTGCGGCGACCACGTCCTCCGGCACCTCGATGCCGAAACGCGCGTAGTGCGCCGGAGCGGCTGCCAGCGTGGCGCGCGTAGCGGAGAGAGTGTCGATTGGATCGAGCGGGCCGTCCGAGGCCACGAACACCAGCGTATTCGGGTCCGGGCGATAGATGTGCAGTTCCCGGTACACGTCGAGGAGTGTCGCGGTGAGCGAGCGCAGCAGCGTCTCGTCCAGGAAGCTGATGTTCATCCATTGCACGAACACGCCGTCCGCATTGAGGTGAGCCTTCACCTGCTGCATGAATTCGCGCGTGTAGAGGTGCGAAGAGCCGGCGGTCCACGGGTGCGAGGGCTGCGAGACCACCGCGTCGTAGCGCTTCGTGGTCAGGGCCAGCGCGCCACGGGCATCGTTGAGCACGATATGCACGCGCGGATCGGAGAGAGGATCGCGCTTGCGCGCGCTGCGCAGAGCCCGGTTGGCGTCGATCACGCGCGGCTCGAGCTCGATGACGTCGACGGAGCTCACCGAGGGCGGCACGCCGTCGATGACGATGCCGCCACCGAAGCCCACGACCAGCATCGAGCGGGCGGCGGGTCGTGCGAGCACTGCGAGCGGTGACAGCCAGTATTCCCCGCTGAACTTGGGCACCGTGCCCGTCATCTCAATGAGTGCTTCCGGCAGGCCGTTGGTGCGTAACGCCAGCAGCCCGTTCTGCTCCAGCGCGACCACGCTCGCCGAGCGGCCGACCGCGTAATAGCGCAACGTGCCGCTCGCGGCGATGTTGAGCGGCGAGCTGTGCAGGAGCCGGTCCGGAGGCTGCGGACGGAAGAGCGCCGCGGCCGCGATGACCACGACGAGTGCGGCTAAGGAATACTTGAGCGGTGCCTTGGCGACCGCGAGACACGTGAGGAGTGCGAGACCGAGGTTCACCAGGACGGCGACCTGGATCGCGCCCTCGAAGCGCAGCGCCGGAAGCAACACGAACCCCGCGAGCAGGGCCCCGAGGATGGCGCCGACGGTGTTCCATGCGTATACGCGTGCACTCGCCACGGCGGCCCGTTCCGGTTCATGGACCAGGATGCGCACCGCGAGCGGATAGGTTGCGCCGATGAACAGCGTCGCCGGCAGCAGCACGATGATCGCGATGCCCACGTTGCCCGCGAGGCCGGCACGCTCGGGGGTCAACCCATCGAGTCCCAGGTAGATGCCGGCCGAGACCAGCGCCGTCGCCACCTGGCAAATGATGAAAGCGACGAGGGCGATTCCCTGGGATCGTGCAAGACGTGAGGCGATCGCGCTTCCGGCAGCAATACCCAGCAGGAAACTTGCAACCATAGTCGCGAAGGCGAAGATGCTGCTGCCGAGGATGTAGCCGAGCATCCGGGTCCAGAGCACTTCGTAGGTGAAGGACGCGGCGCCCGACAACAGCATCACGGGCAGGATCCACGTTCGTCCCGGTGCGAGGCGCGCTGAGAGCGGAGACCGAACCGGGGTGGCACGCGCTGCTGGTGCGCCGACATGCGGGGCGTCTTCCCAGGACGGCGGCGGGCGCCGGGGCGAAGTCGCGCGTGAAATCGCAAACGCCAGGAAGAACACAGTGAGGTTGACGACGGCGCCGGCGAGCACCGTTCCGCTCAGGCCAAGCATCGGCAGCAGCACGAAACCAGCGCCCAGTGCGCCCACGCACGCACCGAGCGTGTTGATGGCGTACAACATGCCGATGCGCGCGCCGATCTGCGCGCCCGTCGTCACTACCTGCCGCGCGAGCAGCGGCAGCGTGGCTCCCATGCAGGCCGTGGGCACTGCGAGCACGACGCAAGCGGTGACCAGGTAGTACGCACTCTGTGCTCCGCCGGCGCTCGAGGGAGGTTCAGGGTGGCCGCCGATCAGCAGCACCATCAGCTTCTCGGCGGCGAGCAGCAGGAAGGGCACGGCGAGCGCCGCCGCCGCAATGCCAAGTTCCAGCCAGGCGTACGCGAGGAGCGGGCGCGTGATGCGCGGCAGGAAGCGCTCGATCAGCCAGGCGCCGAATGCGAGCCCGGCCATGTAGGCTGCCAGCACTGTCGCAACCGCGAGCTCCGAGGTGCCGTAGACCAGCGAGAACTGCCGTGTCCACGCAGTCTGGTAGAGCAGCGCGGCAAAGCCGGAGAGCGCGAAACAGAGCGTGATCCCGAGGAGGGACCACAATCCGGGTTGAGTCGCAGCTTTCGGGCCCGTTGTTGTGCCGATGATGTCGGGCCGGCTCGCTTCAGGCATGGGCGCGCAGGATAACAGGAGTGACGCGCGCCAATCGCATCGGATAACTTAGTCATCGCTCCGCCAGCGCGAGGTCAACAACTTGTTCACGCCAAGTGGCGTCATCACGCTCACCACCGACTTCGGTGCCGAGGGACCGTTCGTGGCAACCATGAAGGGTCGCATCCTCACGCGTTTCCCCGCAGCGCGGATCATCGATGTGACGCACGACATCCTCGTGCACTGGCCCGCGGAAGCGGGCTTCTGGCTGTCGAGATCCTGGCAGTACTTCCCGTCGGGAAGCGTGCACGTTGCAGTCGTGGACCCGGGAGTAGGCACAAGGCGCGACATCATTGTGGTGAGCGCACCGGAGCACGTCTTCGTTGCGCCGGACAATGGACTCCTCGCGCCTATCATCGGGCGCGTGCCCGGCGTGACGATTCATCGGCTGGCGCCCGCCGGGCTCGAGAGACTCGCAGTGGGTCGACCGAGCGCGACCTTTCACGGGCGCGACATCTTTGCACCCATCGCTGCGGAGCTGGCCGCGGGCCGTTGTCAGCCGGCGGACCTGGGTAGTCAGACGCGGGAGTTCGTTCCGGCATGGGTGGACGAACCGGAACTGATCGGGCAAGCGATCCGGGGCGCCGTGATGACGCTGGACCACTTCGGAAACCTGGTGACGAATATCGACCAGGAGCTGCTGCGCCGCTTCACGCGTCCCGTGGTGCACGCCGCCAACCAGCGCTTCCCGCTGCGACACACGTACGGCGATGTGCGTCCGGGCGAGTACCTGGCGCTCATCAATTCTTTCGGTGTGGTCGAGATCGCGCGGGCCGAGCAGAGCGCCGCGGAAGGCCTCGGGCTGGGTCGCGGCGCGCCGGTCAGCGTGACTGAGGGATAGCGCTTAACTCATTGAATAATAAAAGATAACTGCACACGCTCGAGAGCGGACAGCAGGCCCTGTGCCAACGGCCGGGGCATCATTCGGCAGCGCAAAAAGGGAGTTGAACGGCCACGTAGATCGTATATATTTCGCAACCTCTTCGTCGCGCCAAATAGCTGGATGCCACTGATCCAGCGGGACTTTTCTGAAGGCCACCATGTCCGAACGAGACGACGACCACTTCGAGCTGGATGACGAATTCCTCAACGAGCAGGAAGAGTCATCCGATTTTGACCGACTGCTCATCGATCGAGTCGACCGCCGCGCCAAGCCCGCCAGCGTGAAGCGGGGCAAGGCCGCGTGGAGCCGGCTCGAGGACGTGTTGGCTGAGCGCAGACTCGAAAAAGAACTGCGCGACATCTTCGAAGACGACAAGTGATCCCGCCGCAAGCGGGAACACGGTCGAGTCACCACCTGATCCGTCGGTAGACTGGCGCCAGCGCGTCAGCAGGGCGCTGCGGCGCACTGTCGAGTGGCTCGCACCGAGGCGCAGAGGTCCTCAACCGTGGGCAATGACTCACCCTGGGTGGTGCTGAAGTTCGGCGGCACGAGCGTGTCCTCGGTCGCGAACTGGCAGAACATCGCGCGCGTCCTGCGTGCACGGCTCGACGCCGGCCTGCGGCCGGTGGTGGTTCATTCCGCCTTGTCGGGCATCACCGATCAGCTCGAAGCCCTTCCAGCAGCCGCGATGAACGGCGGACAGAGCGCACTGCTCGCGCAGATCGAGAACCGGCACCGCGAGCTGGCAGCCCAGCTCGGCGTTGCACCGGGTAGTGACTTCGACCGTCACGTCGCGGAGCTCAGGCAAATCGCTTCCGGGATCGCGCTCGTCGGCGAGGTCAGCGATCGCGTGCGCGCGCGCCTGCTCGCGATGGGCGAGTTGCTGGCGACGCTTCTCGGCGCCGAGTACCTGCGCTCCCAAGCCATGGAAGTCACCTGGGTCGATGCGCGTACCGTGCTCAAGAGCGATCACCGGCGCGGCGCCAACGCGCGCTCCGGCATCCTGTCGGCGACCTGTGTCTTCGAGCCCGATCCCGAGCTGCAACAGCGCTGTTCCGCGCCAGGACACGTCTTCATCACCCAGGGGTTCATCGCGGGCGACGCGGAGGGCAACACGGTCCTGCTGGGCCGCGGCGGGTCGGACACGTCCGGAGCGTATTTCGCGGCCAAGCTCCAGGCCTGCCGACTCGAGATCTGGACCGATGTGCCGGGCATGTTCTCGGCCAACCCGCGCACGATTCCGAGCGCGCGCCTGCTCAAGGCGCTGCACTACGACGAGGCCCAGGAGATCGCGAGCAACGGCGCCAAGGTGCTGCATCCACGCTGCATCCTGCCGGTGCGCCAATACGCGATCCCGCTGCATGTCTACGCGACGCAGACGCCGGAGCTGGAGGGCACGATCATCAGCGCTGCGCCGGGCGAAGGGGCCGCGCAGGTGAAGGCCATCGCGATGAAGAAGGGCATCACGCTCATCTCGATGGAAAGTCCCGGCATGTGGCACGAGGTCGGCTTCCTGGCCGACGCCTTCCGCGTGTTCAAGGATCACGGCATGTCGGTCGACCTGGTCTCGACCTCCGAAACCAACGTCACCGTGTCGCTCGACCCCGGCGCCAACACGCTGGACCCGCACAACGTGCAGCGCCTGTTGTCGGACCTCGGGCGCCTGTGTCGCGCGCGGCTCATCGGTCCCTGCGCGTGTCTCAGCCTCCTGGGCCGCAACATCCGCGCGATCCTGCACCGGCTCGGCGATGCGCTCGAGCTGTTCGAAGAGCAGAAGATCTACCTCGTCAGCCAGGCCGCCAACGACCTGAACTTCACCTTCGTGATCGACGAAGGGCAGGGCGAGCGCCTGGTGCAGCAGCTGCACGATCTGCTGATTCGCGCCGCTGCCAACGACCCGGTCATGGGGCCGACCTGGGAACAGATCTATTCGCCGGCGAAACCGCGCAGCGACACGGCCGAGCGCTGGTGGCGCAACAAGCGCGCGCTGCTGCTGCGCATCGGCGCGGAACATGAAGCCGCCTACGTGTACGACGCAGAGACGATCGACCGGCGTGTCGCGGACCTGCGCGGCATGAAGTCCGTCGACCGTGTGCTGTACTCGGTCAAAGCCAACCCGCACGCGGGCGTCCTGCAGCGCGTGGTGGCGGGCGGCGCCGGCCTCGAATGCGTCTCGCAGGGCGAGCTCGAGCACGTCTTCGCGAACCTGCCCAGCCTCGGACGCGAACAGGTACTGTTCACACCGAACTTCGCGCCGCGCCATGAATACGAGTTCGCCTTCCAGCAGGGCGTCTGGGTGACGCTCGACAACATTCATCCGCTGCGCGAGTGGCCGGAGCTGTTCAGGCGCCGCGACGTGTTCGTGCGTATCGACACCGGGCATGGACGCGGCCACCACGATCACGTCCGCACCGCGGGCGCACGCACCAAGTTCGGAGTGCCGCTGTTCGAGCTCGAGGAGCTGGCGCGGCTGGCGGAGGCTGCCGAGGCCCGCGTAATCGGGCTGCACGCGCACACCGGCAGCGGCATCTTCAACGCTCGCAACTGGATCGAGACGGCAGAGCTCCTCACCGGGCTCCGGCAACGCTTTCGCGAGGTGCGTGTCGTCGACGCCGGCGGCGGCCTGGGGATCCCGGAGCGACCCGGCCAGCTGGCGCTCGACCTGCAGGCGCTGGATGCCGCGCTCGCGCACGTGCGCCAGCAGCACCCGAGCATCGAGATCTGGCTCGAGCCGGGTCGGTTCGTCGTCGCCGAAGCGGGCGTCCTGCTCGCGCAGGTCACACAGCTCAAGGGCAAGGGCGAGGTGCGTTACGTGGGTGTCGCCACCGGCATGAATTCGCTCATTCGCCCGGCGCTCTACGGATCACACCACGAGATCGTGAACCTGACGCGGCTCGATGAGCCCGCGACCGAGATGGTGGACGTCGTCGGGCCGATCTGCGAAAGCGCGGACCAGCTCGGGAACGATCGGCTCCTGCCGCCGACGCGCGAGGGCGATGTGCTCCTGATCGCGAACACCGGCGCGTATGGGCACGCCATGAGCTCCAGCTACAACCTGCGTGCGCCCGCCCCGGAGTTCCTGATCTGATGCAGCTCAAGCAGCGTTCGCTGAAGTGGCTGCTCAGGTTCTATCCGCCGTTTCGTGGCGCCGGCATCCGTGTCACGCGCATGAGCGCGGACCTGCGCGAGATCGACGTCGAGATGAAACAGCACTGGTGGAACGCGAATGCCGTGGGCACGCACTATGGCGGGTCGCTGTATTCGATGGCCGACCCGTTCTACATGCTGATGCTGCTCGCCAATCTCGGCTCAGCCTACATCGTGTGGGACAAGCTCGCGTCGATCCGCTTCCGCAAGCCCGGCAAAGGCACGGTGCGCGCCGAGTTCCGCGTCACGCAGGAGCAGCTCGACGCGTTACGAGCGCAGCTCGAAGCTCACGAAAAGATCGAGCCCACCTTCACCGTGCAGATCCGCGACGAGACCGGCGAGATCGTCGCCGAAGT
>DATFRO010000115.1:0-63448 GCA_035263105.1 Steroidobacteraceae bacterium
TCTTCGCTGATCATCTCTTCGAGGCGCTCGAGGTCGGGCACCAGCGGCGTCTCGTTGATCATGCGCACCTGGCAGAGAATCGGCGAGCGCTCGTTGAAGGTGCGGCTGGCATCGGCCTTGACCACGTCCGCATTCACGCGCACCAGCTGCGGAAATCCCTGCGTCAGCACGCCGAAGAACCCGGCCTGCAGCTTCTGGCCGAGGCAGTAGAACACCACGATGCGCGTGCGCCCGCCGGCAGTCGGGAGCGCGTGCCCGCAGGCACCCTCGAACGACACCACCGGCACGTTGCGTCCGTTCCAGCTGATCGTGCCCAGGTACCACACGGGCGCTCCCGTCATCTCTTCCGGCGCCTGGTAGCTGATCACCTCGGCCACGCTGGCGCGCGGCACGATCAGGCGTTCATCGGCGAGCGGGATGAGGAGACTGTAGAGCTCGGTGACAGGGACGTTGTCCATAGGATGGGCCTCGCTTCCTCAGCCTGAGGCCCGAGGCCTGAGGCCTGAGGTCCTCTTCCTCACCAGCGGCTCGATCGCATCCAGCAGCTGCGCTTCCTGGTACGGCTTGCCGAGGTAGTCGCTGACGCCGAGCTCGATGGCGCGCGCACGGTGCTTCTCGCCGACGCGCGAGGTGATCATCACGATCGGCACGTCCTTGAGGCGCGGATCGTTGCGCACGTGCGCGGCGACTTCGTAGCCGTCCATGCGCGGCATCTCGATGTCGAGCAGGATCACGTCCGGCACGTTCTCCTGCATGATCGACACCGCATCCACGCCGTCCTTCGCCGTCATCACGCGCATGCCGTTGCGTTCGAGCAGGCGCTGCGTCACGCGGCGTACGGTGATCGAATCGTCGACCACCAGCGCGAACGTGCGCCGGTCCTCGCGATCGCGGCCCTGCGCCGGATCGAAGCCGGCGCGGCGCCACTCCGAGCGCACCAGCGCACCGACGTCGAGAATGATGACGATGCGCCCGTCGCCGAGGATGGTCGCGCCCGAGATGCCGCGGATGCCGGAGATCTGCGGGCCGACCGACTTGACCACGATCTCACGGCTGCCGACGAGCTCGTCGGTGACCAGCGCGGTCGAGTGCTCGCCGGCGCGCACCAGGATCACCGGCACTGAAACATCGCCCTCCGGCAGGAGTGACGGGCCGCTGCCGAGAAACGCGCCGAGATGCTGGAAGCGGTACTTCTGGCCGCCGTAATCGAAGGACGGTCCTTCGTTCTCGAGGTGCTGCTGCACTTCCTCGCGCGTGAGCCGCACCACACCTTCGACCGTCGGCAACGGCAACGCATACAGCTCATCGACGACGCGCACGATCAGCGCCTGGCTGATCGCGAGCGTGAACGGCAGGCGGATGGTGAACTTGGTGCCGGCGCCCGGGGTGGACTCGATGAAGAGCGCGCCGCCGAGTTTCTTCACCTCGTTGGCGACCACGTCCATGCCGACGCCGCGGCCGGCCGCCTTGGTGACCGAGCCCGCGGTGCTGAATCCGGGCTCGAGGATGAGCTGCATCGCTTCCTCGTCGCTCAGCGTGTGGCGCGGGTCGACGAGACCCATCGCCACGGCCTTGTCGCGGATCGCCTTGACGTTCATGCCCGCGCCGTCGTCCGCCACATCGATGACGACTTCCGCGCCTTCGCGATGCAGGACCACGCCGATGCGGCCGGTTTCCGGCTTGCCCTTCGCGACGCGCTCGCTCGGCGACTCGATGCCGTGCACGACCGCGTTGCGCAACATGTGTTCGAACGGCGGCAGCATGCGCTCGAGCACCTGGCGGTCGAGCTCGCCCGCCGCGCCTTCGACGCCCAGCTCGACGCGCTTGCCGGTCTCGTTCGCCACCTGGCGCACCAGGCGGCTCAGGCGCTGCACGTGACGCTGGAAGGGCACCATGCGCGTGCGCATCAGGCCGTTCTGCAGCTCCGTCACGACGCGCGACTGCTGCGTGAGCAGGTTGTGCGCCTCGCGGGTCAGGTTCTCGAGCAGGCCTTGCAGGCTCGCGACGTCGCTCGCCGATTCGGCGAGTGCCCGCGAGAACTGCTGGATCGCCGAATAGCGGTCGAGCTCGAGCGGATCGAAATCCTCGCGGCGCGGATGTGTGGACTGGTGGCGGTGCAGGATCTGCGCTTCGGTCTCGAGCTCGAGCTTGCGCAACTGCTCCTTGAGCCGGGTGACGGTGCGCGACAGCTCCACCAGGTTGAAGTCGATGGAGCTGACCTGCTGCTCGAGGCGCGAGCGGAAGATGCTCACCTCGCCCGCGTTGTTGAGGAGCGTATCGAGCAGTTCCGCATCGACGCGCGCCAGCTCCTGGCGTTCCGGTGCCTGCTGCGGCTCGCGTCCCGGTGGCAGTGCGATCGCCGGTGAGGGCTCGTCGTCTTCGGGCTCCTCTCTTGCGGCGAGCTGCGTCGCGATCGGCTCGCGCGCAGGCGGAGCGACGAAGCGCGACGGCGCGGGTTCGGGTTTCTCGACGCGCGGCGGCTCGGGAGCACGCACGGGCGGTGGTGGCGGCGCGACTGCGGCAGGCGTCGCACGTGCTGGCGGTGGCGCTTGCGGTGCGGGTGCTGGTGCCGCGACCTTCGTCGCAGCCGGCGGTGCCGCAGCCGCCGCTGGCGCCGGCGCGCTCCCGGACAAGGCGTGAATGCGCTGGATCAGCTCGCGGGCCGGTTCCACCTGCCGGCCTGCGCCCACGGCATCGCGCATGTGGCCCAGCTCATCGAGGCTCGCCTGCAGGACCTCGTAGGCGCGATCGTCGGCGCCCACCATGCCGTTTTCCATCTGGATGACGAGCGTCTCGAGTTCGTGGCTCAGGTTCCCCATGGCGGCAATCCCCGCCATGCGTGCGCCGCCCTTGAGTGTGTGCAGGTGACGCTTGAGCTCGACGACCAGGTCCTTGTTGGCGCGGTCGCCGTTGAGATTGCCGAGCACGCGATCGGCGGCCTCGAGGAGCTCGGTGGCCTCCTCGCTGAAAATCGCGGCGATGTCGGCATCGAACTCGCCGCTCTCCTCCGTGTCGGCCTCGGGCTCAGCGGGCGCTTCGATCACGGGCGCATGGATGATCGCGGACGCCTCGATGTTGAGCGGCCGCGCGGCGATTTCCGCGTCCAGCGCCTTGTCGAGCTGCTGAATGCGCTCGATCAGTGCCGGGTGCGAACCAAAGAAGCCGGTCGACTCGTTGATGTTGGCGACCACGTTCTCGATCGCGTCGGCAGCGGTGCCGAGCACTTCACGCCCGTCGCCGTTGAGGCCGACGCCGCTCTCGAAGAGCTTGCGCATGTAGTGGTTGAGCGGCTCGGCGATCTTGATGCCCTGGCGCGCCTCCGCCATCTTGGAACTGCCGCTCAGCGTGTGGCACGCGCGGTACAGCGCTTCGGTGACGGTCCAGGGCGGCGGCAGGGACGCCGAGCGCGCCAGGAAGTCACGTATGGTCGCGAGATGTTCCGCGGATTCTCGGCTGTAGATGTCGTGGAGTACGGGATCCATCGCCGGCCGTGCCGGCGTGGTAGGGCGGGGAGCCTCCCTTTCCCGTCCCGGGCCCGCCACTCGCATGCTGGCGGAATCGACCAGTGAATCAGCGCCGCCGACCAGGTCCTCGGACGCGGTCGTGGTGGCGCCGTGCTGTTCGGGCTCGCGCCCTTCAGCATAGGCCTCGGCCCGGCTCATGATGCCATGCAGGTCCGCCGTCGGTGCCGCGCCGCCCTCGAGGTGCGCGATGAGCTGCGGCAGTGTTTGCACCGCTTCGCGCAGCACCGCCATCATTCCCGGCGTGCGCGTCAGCGTCTTGTTGATGAGACGATTGAGCAGGTTTTCGATCGACCAGCAGAACTCGCCGAGCTGCTGCGCGCCGACCATGCGACCGCTCCCCTTCAGCGTGTGGAACGAGCGGCGCACGCCGACGAGCGAGTCGATCTCCGCAGGGTTCTGCTCCCACACCGGGAAGCGCCGCTCGATCGACGCGAGCTCCTCTTTCGCCTCTTCGATGAAGATCGCGACGAACTCGGGATCCGGCGCGCGCGGCTCGGGCGCCGCGCCGCCCGGATGCGTGGCAGCCTGCCGCTCAGCGGCATCGGTCGAAATCGTGTCGGCGTGCGCGGGCAGGTCTTCCGTGACAGCGCCACGCTTCGCGGGCTCGATGGCGAGCGTGCGCGTATGGACGCCGGAGTCGGCGGGCAATCCAGCCGGGACGACGCTGGCATGCATGGCCTCGAGCGCGCCCAGGCAACGCTCGGCGTTGTCCAGCATGTACCAGGGGTCGCTCCTCCCGGTCTGCACCGTCTCCATGTAGTACTCGAGACTCACGATCGAGTCCGCGAGCCGATCGAGGCGGTCGGCCGCCGCGCGCCCGCTCCCGGGCTGCAGCATCGCCTTCACGTGCCGGCCGATCTGCTCGACGATCTCCACGGCGCGGCTCTTGCCGAGCATCAGCAGGCCCGCCGTGATGCCGCGCAGGAGCGCCGGCACGGCGTCGAGGCCCTGGCCTTCGCCGGGCTTGGTGACTGCGAGCGCAATCGCATCCTTGACGCGCGCGAGATTCACGATGCACTCGCGCATCACCGCTTCGGTCACCTGGCGGTAATCGGTTTCGTCGCCGATCTCGAACTGGCTGTCCTCGCCGCGCTCGACCGTGGCCGCGGGCATGATGAGGCGCACCAGCTGATCGTCGAGGCTGTCCTCGACGCTGATCAGCGTCGCCGCCATCTGCACCAGGACACCGTCGCTCGCGGGCGCGCCCTGGCTCACAAGCGATTGCAGCTGCTGGATCTCGCCCTGCACGCGCGTGCGCAGGCCGCCGAGACCGAGCACGCCGAGCGTGTCGCTGATCTTGCGCAGCAGCTCCAGCTGCGGGGCGAGCTCATCGATGCCGGTACCGCCCTTGCGCACGAAGATATCGAGGACGTCCTTGACCTTGGTGAGGTCCTCCTTGATGGCGGCGCCCACGGTGCGCATGAGCTTGACGCTCGGCGCGGAGAGGCTTTCGCGCTCCTGCTCGACCGACGGATCGACCGGCAGGAGATCCGTGAGCTTGAAGGAGGCGCGAACCGCCATGACGCGCGGACCGGAAGTGCCGGAGCGCGCGACGTAGTAGAGAAGATTGTTGAGCAGGTCGAGCGGCGCGCCGTCGGCGTAACGGCTCTCACCCATCGTGTAGAGCCGCTTGATCTCGCGATCCGCGAGACCCATCAGGCGCTTGACGGTGGCGCCTTCCGCGATGCCGCCGTCGCGCAACGCTTCGAGGACCGCGCCGACCACCCACCACAGCTGGAACACCGGCTGCTTGCTCGCCACCTGTTCGAGCTTCTCGGCGACGCGGCCCAGGATCTCGAGGTTCTGCTTCACGCGCTCGCCGCGGATCCAGCCGAGCAGCCCCACCTGGAAGCGCGGCCTCAGACGCCGCGCCCACTGCACGATCGTCATCGGCGGCTCGCCCGCTTTGGGCGGGAGCGGCGCCGGCTGCTGTTCCGAGGTGAGGTTCAGGAGCAGGAGCGTGCCTTCCGACAGCAGCGCGCTGCCGCGCACGGCGCGCAGGTCGTTGAGCAGCGGCAGGAGCACCAGCGCGAGGTCGCGGCCGCCGCCCAGCACGCGTTCGAGGTACGCGGGCAGCTGCACCATCGCGCGCATCAGCGCATCGAGCCCTTCGGCCTGGTTCTTCTTCTCGCCCGCGGTCTGCGCGAGGTAATGCGTGACCTGTTCCATCTCCTCGGCGAGGAGTGCCGCGCCATACACCTCGACCATGCGCAGCACGCCGTGTGCGGAATGCAGATGCGCGGCGCATTGTTCGAGGAGCGCGCTGGAATCCGGATGCTCGGCAAACCCTTCAAGGGCGACGCGGGCTTCGTTGAGCGTCGTGGTCAACTCCCTGTTGACGACGTGCAACGTTTGCGACGAGAGATCGCTCATCTCGTTGTCAACCCTGGCTGTGGCACGCAGCTGAGCCGGCACTCGGAGTCTCTCATGCGCCTGCGCTGACCTTGCGCATCGTACCCGTGGGGCTGCTATCCGGCGCCGGCCTCGGCCCGGACGCCTTGGCGACCGGCGTGACATTCGCTGCCGGAGGTGGCGTGTAGTTCGGCAGGCGGAAGCCGGCCACCGACTTGCGCAGCTGCGCCGACAGTTCGGCGAGCTTGCTGATCGACTGCGAGGTGGCGCTGGTGCTTTCGGAGGTCTGCGAGCTGATCTCGCGCAGCACCTGCATGTTGCGCGAGACGTTGCCGGCAGCGGAGGACTGTCCACGCGCGCTCGCGGAAATGTTCTGCACCAGGCTCGCGATCTGGTTGGAGACCTGCTCGATCTCCTCGAGCGCGGCGCCCGCGTTCTCGGCGAGGAGCGCCCCTCCCACCACGTCGGTGGTGCTGCGCTCCATCGAGACCACAGCCTCGTTGGTGTCGGTCTGGATCGTGCGCACCAGCACCTCGATCTGCTTGGTGGCATTGGCGGCGCGCTCGGCGAGGCGCTGCACTTCATCGGCGACAACCGCGAAGCCGCGGCCGGCCTCGCCCGCCATCGACGCCTGGATCGAGGCGTTGAGCGCGAGGATGTTGGTCTGCTCGGCGATATCGTTGATCAGCTCGACGATGTTGCCGATCTCCTGCGAGCTCTCGCCGAGGCGCTTGATGCGCTTGGAGGTCTCCTGGATGGTCTCGCGGATCGCGTTCATGCCGTCGATCGTGCGGCGCACGGCATCGCCGCCCTTGTGCGCGACGTCGACCGAATGGCGCGCGACGTCCGAGGCGCGTTCGGCGTTGCCGGAAACTTCCTCGGTGGAGGCCGCCATCGCACTGCTCGATTCGGTGGCCGAGGCGATCTGCTTGGCTTGCGCGCCCGCCGCCTTGGTGAGATGCGCCGAGAGGGCCTGCGTCTGCCGGGCCGCGCCGTCGAGATGGATCGCAGAATCGTTGATCGTGGTCACCAGCTCGCGCAGCGCCTCGATCGCATAGTTGATCGAGTCCGCGATCGCGCCGGTGATGTCCTCGGTCACAGTGGCCTGCACGGTGAGGTCGCCGTCGGCGAGACTGCTCAGCTCATCGAGCAGGCGCAGGATCGCCTCCTGGTTGCGCTCGTTCTGCTTGGCATGCATCTCGGCCGCGCGCCGGATGTTGGCGAGCGAGAGATAAATGACGCCGAGGGCGATCAGCGCCAGCACCGCGATGCCGATCAGGATCAGCGGGATCATCGAGCCGAGCAGGTTGGGCCCGGTTTGACCGGCCACCGCGCGCACCGCGGGCGTGAGCCCGGCGAGCGCCTCGGCGGTCGTCGCCATGTCGCCGGCCGCCGCTTGTGCGGCAGTGAGCGCCTGTGTCGCGGACACCGCCTCGCGCGCACGCTCGTTCAATTGTGAGTACAAGCCCTGGGCGCTCTTCAGCCGCTGCTCGCCTTCCGCGCCCGTGACTTTCGGCAAGCCGAGCGAGCCATCCTCGCCGGCGAACCCGCCCAGCACCTGCCCGAGGAAGTCGGCACTGTCGGCGATGCGCTGCGCAGTCGAGGTCGGATCGCCGACGCCGACCGCCAGCGCATCGAGATCCTGCTGCAGGCGTTGACCGTTGAGCTCGAAGCGCTCCAGCTGCCGCCCGATGGCGTCGATCTTGTTGCCGCCGACGACGCCCGAGAGGTTCCCGATCTCCGCCAGGAGTTTCGGCATCAGTTCGCGTGCCTCGGCCGCGGACTTGCCCACCACCTCGGCGGGCTCACGGCCGTCGAGCACCTTGTCGGCCGCATCGAGCAGCTTCTTCCAGCGCTCGTCGCCGGCGGTCGCCGGATCGGCGGCCGCCACGCTCTTCAGCGTCGCATCGAGTTCCTTGCGGCCCTTGCTGAGCGCGTCGAACGCCTTCGAATTGCCGTGCACCGCGGCCTGTGCCTTGAGTGGCAGGCTCTGCGACAACACGGCGAGACGTCCCGCGGTGGCAGGCGAACCCGCGACGGATTCCGAGGACTGCGGTGCGAAGAACAGCAGCGCCGCTGCCAGCAGCAGGCAGATGAGCGCGATGGCCATCAGGCCGGGCAGCAGCCGGACGCCGCGAAGCTTGGGTACCGTGGAACTCGTCATTACTTTCCTTTCAACCTTGCCGGCGCCCTACGATGCCGCCTGCAGAAACCCTTCACTCTCCACCAGCGTGCGCAGGCTCAGCACCGGCCACACTTCGTCGTTGCGCCGGAACGCGCCCGCGAGGTAGCGATCGACGCGCACCACCGTCGGCGGCACATCCGCGGAAAATTCCTTGTCGGCAAAGCGCCGGAAGCCGAGCACTTCATCGACCATCAGCCCGGCCGGCACCTCGCGGTGGTTCACCACCAGCACGCGCGTATTGCGCCCGGACTGCGTGACGCCACTCCCGAGGTATTGGCGCAGGTCCAGGATCGGCAGCAGCTGGCCACGAACATTCGCGATCCCTTTCACCCAGCCGCGCGCACCGGGCACGCGCGTGACGGACGCGGGCATGCCCATCACCTCGCGCGTCTCTTCGCGCGCCACCAGGAAGATCTCGCCCGACATGCGGAAGGCGACCCCGACCCATTCGCGACCGACGCCGACGTCGCGCCCCTGCTCCGTCGCGGCCGCGCGCCCGCGCCGCTCCATCTCGAGCAGCAGGTCGAACGGCCGGCCACGCAGCGAGCGCAGCGCGACCACGTTTTGCGCTTCAGTCGCCAAGTGCCGCCTGTGCCTTTTCGACCAGCTTCTGTGGGGCGACGGGCTTGACCAGGTAATCCACCGCGCCCTGGCGCATGCCCCAGATGCGATCGGTCTCCTGGCCCTTGGTGGTCACCATGATGATCGGGATGGTGCGCGTCGCCGGATCGTTCGCCAGCGTGCGCGTCGCCTGGAATCCGTTGATGCCCGGCATCACCACGTCCATGAAGATGAGGTCCGGTTTCATCTCCTTCGCCTTCTTGATGCCTTCGGCGCCGTTGGCGGCCGCCGCGGTCTGGAAGCCGCTACGCTCGAGTGCCATCTGCATGACGTGCACTTCGGTGGGCGAGTCATCGACTATCAATATGAGCGCCATGCCCGAGCCTCCAGGCTGCAGACCGGTCATTTGCCTACGTGCGTCTCGATCGCATTCAACAGCTCGTCCTTGGTGAAGGGCTTGGTGAGGTAGTGCTCCGAGCCCACGATTCTTCCGCGTGCGCGGTCGAACAGCCCATCCTTGCTCGAGAGCATGATGACCGGGATCGACTTGAAGACCTTGTTGTGCTTGATCAGCGAACAGGTCTGATAGCCGTCGAGACGCGGCATCATGATGTCGACGAAAACGATATCGGGTTGGTGATCGGCGATCTTGGAGAGGGCGTCGAACCCGTCGACCGCCGTGTAGACCTCGCAGCCTTCCTTGGTCAGGAGCGTCTCGGCGGTGCGCCGAATGGTCTTGCTGTCGTCGATGACCAGTACTTTCAGTCCGCTCAGCTTCGACTTGCCATCCAACACGTGCTGTGTCTCCCCAGCGACCCCAACGAGGCCTCGCGTGGTTGCTGAAGGCGGCCTCGCCGGTGAGCGCGCTTACGAAGCAGCCCACGCAACGGGACGCCTTTTAACATATCAGTTTCGGGTCCGCTAATGCGCACAGTTCACAATTTCGACGGCACATCGAAGCGTGATGCAGATCACAAGAAGAGAGGTCTCAGGCCCGAGGCCTCGGGCATCGGGCCAACGGCGATCTTTCTTGCGTCACCCAGCCGCCTGAGACCGTCCATGGCAAGCCTTCCTGGTTTCTTGCTGAGGCCCGAGGCTTCAGGCCCGAGGCCTTTCCCTCACTTCATCGCCAGCAGGTAGTATCAGAATCATGGTTTCCCGTAGCAGAGCTTCCTGATGGCCGACCGGGTGCGCCTCGGGGTGGTGATGGATCCCATCGACCACATCAAGCCCGTCAAGGACACGACGCTCGGCATGCTGCTGGCGGCCCAGGCGCGTGGCTGGGAACTCGCCTACATGGAGCTTCCGGATATCTGGCTGCGCGACGGCACAGCCTTCGGCCGCACCCGCCGCCTGGCGGTCCGCAAGGATCTCGACGACTGGTTCACCCTGGGGGATGAGGCGACCGAGAAGCTCGGCGACCTCGATGTGATCCTGATGCGCAAGGATCCCCCCTTCGACACCGAGTACATCTACAGCACATATATATTGGAGCGCGCCGAAGCCGCCGGCGCCCTGGTCGTGAACCGGCCGCAGGGCCTCAGGGACATGAATGAGAAGGTGTACACCGCCTGGTTCCCGGAGTGCTGTGCCCCGACCCTGATCACTCGCAGCATGGTCGACATGGCCGCCTTCCTGCACGAGCACCAGAAAGTCGTGGTGAAACCGCTCTTCGGGATGGGCGGACGCTCGATCTTCGTCATCCAGCGCGGCGACAAGAACACCAACGTGGTGTTCGAAACACTCACCGACTACGGTCAGCGCTTCGCAATCGTGCAGCGCTACCTGCCCGAGATCGTCACCCGGGGCGACGCCCGCGTGCTGTTGATCGACGGTGAGCCGGTGCCGTACGCGCTGGCCCGGATCCCGACCGAGAGCGACAACCGCGGCAACCTGGCGGCGGGCGCTCGTGGCGAGGGCCGGCCGCTGAGCGAGCGCGATCGCTGGCTCGCCGGCCGCATCGGACCGGCGATGCGCGAGCGCGGCATGATGTTCGTCGGGCTGGACGTGATCGGCGAGTACGTCACGGAGATCAACGTCACCAGCCCCACCGGTGCACGCGAGCTGGAAAAGCAGTTCCACATCGACGTGGGTGGAATGCTGATGGATGCGATCGAGCGCCGCCTGCAGCGCCCCGGATCGCGATGAAGTAGCGAGTGGACGAGCAGACGCTAGGCAACGAAGGCGAGGCGCCGGTGCGCGACCGGCTGCAGATCACGCTGTTCCTCGCGGCCCTGTTTCACGGCATCGTCATCCTCGGCGTTTCCTTCGGCGCCCCCGCCTTCGTCGCCAACAAGGCATTGCCGACCCTCGAGGTGCTGCTGGTCGGCAACAACCTGCCGGAAAGCGCCCAGAACCCCGATGCCAACTACCTCGCCAACCGTACGCAGCAAGGCGCCGGCAACACGACCGAGGATCGGCGCGCCGAGAGTCCCCAGACCTCCCTCGTCCCATTCGACAACGCCGGCATTCCGCAGGGCCAGGCGCTGGTGAGCGAGGATGCCGGCCGCGAACAGCAGGCCAGCACCGACCTGCTCGCGACCAGCGGCGACAGCACCCAGGCGACGCACTCTTCGGACAGTGCCGAGACCGAGAGCAAGACCGAGCAGACCGCCCTGCTCATGCATGCGGGGCCGGTCTCGCCCATCCCTTCGAGCGATGACGATGCCGAGGTGGTCCTCAAGGGCCGCAACGAACGCGAGCTCGTGATCACGCCCAACACGCGCGAGTCCGGCGTGGCGGTCTATCTCGACGCCTGGAAGCGCAAGGTGGAGCGGATCGGCACGCTCAACTATCCGAACGAAGCACGGCGCCGCGGACTCTCGGGCAACCCGGTGCTCGAAGTCGCGATCAATGCCAACGGCGAGATGGAAGACATCGTGGTACGCCGCACCAGCGGCCACCCGGAACTCGACCAGGCGGCCCTTGCCATATTGAAGCTCGCCACACCGTTCGATCCGTTCCCGGCGGAGCTGCGCAAGCAGCACGGCTCCATCCGGTTCGCGTACGAATGGCAGTTCCTGAGCGGCGAGCTGGTCGATTCGAGCGTCAAGGTCGTCTCGCCGCCTTGAGCGGCCCGGGTAGTCGCCGGATACTTGCTGCCGTGGCCGAACACAAGTTTCTGACCAACCAGCTGCTCATCGCGATGCCGGCGATGACCGATCCGAATTTCTCCCAGACCGTCAGCCTGATCTGCGAACACAGTGAAAAAGGTGCACTCGGCCTGGTGCTCAATCGTCCACTGCCGATGAAGCTGAGCGATGTGTTCGAGCAGCTCTCGCTCGACGCGGCGAACGCACGCATCGGCCAGCAGGTCGTGCTGCGCGGCGGTCCGGTGCAGACCGATCGCGGCTTCGTGGTTCACCGCCAGGGTGGCAGCTGGGACTCGACTCTCAAGGTCTCCGAGCACATCGAGGTGACCACCTCGCGCGATGTACTCGCCGCCATGGCGCGCGGCGAGGGGCCGCCCAATGCCTTCATTGCGCTGGGCTACGCCGGCTGGGATGCCGGCCAGCTGGAGCAGGAAATCCTGGCGAACGCGTGGCTGAGCGCGCCGGCGGACGAGAGCGTGATCTTCGATCTCCCCTATGAAGAGCGCTGGCATGCGGCGGGTCGCCTCCTCGGCATCGACCTGACGCAGATCAGCTCCGAAGCGGGACATGCCTGAGTCGAGGGAACCAGGCGCAACCTGGGTCGCTCTCGCCTTTGATTTCGGCCTCAAGCGTATCGGCGTCGCGACGGGTGACTCGGTCACGCGCCGCGCGGCAGCGCTCACCACCCTCGACTGCCCCGGCGAGCGCGTCGACTGGCGGGCGATCGCGGATCTGCTGCGCCAGTGGCACCCCGCGATTTTGGTGGTCGGAGTGCCGTACAATTCGGACGGTTCCCCCGGCACATTGACCGAACCGGCGCGAGAGTTCGCGCGGGAGTTGCGTGTGCACGCGCAGGTGCCGGTGGAGCTGATGGATGAACGCTGGTCGTCGCTCGAGGCCTCGGCGCGCCTGAAGTGGGCGCGCCAATCGGGGCAGCGGGTGCGACGGGTGAAGAAGGAAGACGTGGATGCGGCGGCGGCTTGCGTGATCCTCGAGCGCTGGTTCGAGGAAGCGCCCCACGCCCGGACTTGAGTGATGGCAACCCAGAAGTTACGACAAGTACGTGAAGACGGCTCGCTCCAGCACCTGATCACGCTCGAGGGGCTGGACCGGGAACTGATCGAGCGACTGCTCCGTCGGGCGCAGCAGTTCATCCGTCCGCTGGGCGCGCCACCGATGCGTTCCAGCTCGCTCGCCGGCATCACGGTGGCGAACCTGTTCGGCGAGCCGAGCACGCGCACCCGCGGCTCCTTCGAACTCGCGGCGCGCCGTCTCGGCGCCGACGTCGTGAACCTGGAAGTGCACCTCTCCTCGCGCAGCAAGGGCGAGACGGTGCTCGACACCGTCTACACGCTCCAGGCGATGCAGATCGACGTGATGGTGATGCGCGAGGCCGAGCCGGGTGTCCCGGGACTGGTCGCGCAGCATGTCGACTCGCACGTGAGCGTGTTGAGCGCGGGCGAAGCGCATCTGTCGCACCCGACCCAGGGATTGCTCGACGCGCTCACGATCCGCCAGCGCAAGGGCGGCTTCGGCGCGCTGGTCGTGGCGATCGTCGGCGACGTCGCGCACTCGCGCGTCGCTCGCTCCGCCGCACAGGCGCTGCAGATCCTCGGCGTCGGCGAGCTGCGCATCGTCGCCCCCAAGGGCTTCATGCCCCGAGCGGGCGAGTTCGCGGGCGCGCGGCGCTTCGAAGACATCGACGCGGGCATTCGCGGCGCCGACGTCGTGATAATGCTGCGCATCCAGAAGGAACGGCTCGCGGATGCGAGCGCGCTCGACGATGCGGCGTACTTCCGCCAGTTCGGCCTCACGCCCGAGCGGCTCAGGCTCGCGAAGCCGGATGCGATCGTGATGCATCCCGGCCCGATGAATCGCGGCATCGAGATCGACTCGAGCGTCGCCGACGGGCCGCAGTCGGTGATCCGTCAGCAGGTCACCAACGGCGTGGCCGTGCGCATGGCGGTGCTCGAAGCGGTGACCGAGGGCCTGCGACGGCTCAGGCAGCGGGCATGAGCGCAAAGATCGCGCCCCTCAACTCGACGGCGAGCGCAACGCGCCCCCATCGCAACACCATCTTCGTCGAGGAAGCGCCGGTGCTCGAGCAGGCGGCGTTCGCCGCGGACCAGTTCGTACTGCGCATCAAGGCGCCGAAGTGCGCCGCGCAGGCGACGCCCGGCAGTTTCATCCATCTCACCTGTGATCCGTCGGTGCCGATGCGACGCCCGCTCTCGATCATGCGCGTCGATGCGCAGGCGGGTTGGGTCGAGGTGCTCTACAAGGTCGTGGGTCCCGGACTCAGGCACCTCTCCACGCGCCGCGCGGGCGACGTCGTCAGCTCGCTCGGCCCGATCGGCGTCGGCTTCACGCCTCACCCGAACCGGCCACGCACTTTGCTGGTTGGCGGCGGCGTGGGCATTCCGCCGATGATCTTCCTCGCGGAGCGGCTGCGGGAGTCGCGCGAGACGAAGTGGCGGCCGCTGGTGCTGATGGGCTCCGAGGTCCCGTTTCCATTCCGGGCGCGGCCCTCGACCATCATCGTGCCGGGCATTCCGGCCGGCGTGATCGCCTGCATGCCGTTGCTGGAGGATTGGGGCATCCCGAGCCGCCTCGCGAGCTTCGCCGAGTTCCCCGGCTGTCATCACGGTTACGTGACGAGCCTCGCCTCGACCTGGCTCGCCTCGCTCTCGCGCGAGGAGCTCGCGGAAGTGGAGATGTTCGCCTGCGGGCCGACGCCGATGCTCAAGGCGGCCGCGGCCGTCGCGCGGCAGTTCGACATCGCCTGCCAGGTATCCCTCGAGGAATTCATGGCGTGCGCCGTCGGGGGGTGCGCGGGGTGCACGGTGCTCGTGCAGACCGATGCGGGCCCCGCGATGAAGCGCGTGTGCGTGGACGGCCCGGTGTTCGACGCTCGCGCCGTGTTTGCTCCCGAATCCTGACCGGCCCGACGCGCTGGCCAGTCCTGTTTCCTGGGATCGCTAGCAGCTCAGAAATGCAGCGTGATACCGAGCTGCGGGCCCTGTGACACGACGTCGTACACGAAACCGTTGTCGTCGTAGTCGGTACTGATGGCGCGATAGCCCATCATGATCGAGGTCCGCGGCGTCACGAACCAGTTGAACAGCATTTCCGCCTGCCAGACGAAGTCGGCGCCGACGCCGAAGCCGCCGATGTCGCCATGGAATTGGAAGTTCCAGTGTTCACCGATCGGCAGCGTGAGAATCCCGCCGATGATCGGGTCCCACCAGTCGACCTTGCCCGACGCCTGGCGCCCGATCGTCTGGAAATCGATCTTGGCGCTCAGCTGGTTGTAGCGGGCACCGACCAGGGACATGAAAGTCGGCGTCAGCTGGAAGCCCACGTTGAGCTCCACCGCCCACTGATCGACGTCGACATCCACGTTGGGGCGATCGGAGCTGCCGCCGAGACCCATGTAGATGATGTCGGTGCCAAATGACCAGTAACCATGCGTCGCGCGCGCGCGGCCCATGAAGCCGAATTGCAGGTTGTCGAGAATGTCGCCAAACGACTGGTCCACATCGGCGACGTTGGGACGGATCCCCGTCTTGCCGTCCATGCCGGCCCCCAGCATGTAGGCGGAAACCTCCCATTGCCACGGCCGAGAGGCCTCGGCCTGCGTCGCCTGGGCTTGCGCCGTGCCGCATGCGAGTGCGGCCAGCAAGACAATGAAGCGCATCGATCGTCCTGACATGGTGCTTTCCTTTTGTCTGAGCTCAGTCGTCTCGCCGCTCGTCTCAGCGCCCGAAGAGTTGCGCCGAGAGTTGCACTTGAGAACGCAAAAGCAGGTCCCCTGCGGATTTTCCTGCGGCAACCTGGTAGACGCCCTTGGTGATCCGCCAACGGCCCGCCTGCGCGTCGAACCGGGCCAGGAGGCGCGGATCCGCAACGAACGTCACACGCTGCGAGGCGCCGGGTGCCAACTCGACTCGCTCGAATCCCAGCAGTCGCATGCGCCTGTCGCCGGCGGCTTCTGTCAGGTAGAGCTGGGGGACATCGGCACCCGCGAGTTGTCCTGCGTTGGTCACCGTGAGACTCGCCGTGACAGTCTTGCCGCCGGTCACCTTCAGATCGCTGTAGCCGAAGCGCGTGTAGCTCAGCCCGTGGCCGAAAGGATAAAGGGGCTTCTGCCCGGTCTTCGCCATCCAGCGATAGCCGATCTCCGCGCCCTCCTTGTAATCGACGACGCTCTCAGCGGAGTCAGGTGCGATGTCGGCGCCAACCAGTGTGGGATGCGGCGTCTGCTCGACACTCGCATACCAGGTCATCGCCAGGCGTCCGCTCGGGTTGACCTTGCCCGTGATGATTTCAGCAATCGCGGTCGCGCCCGACTGTCCCTGGTACCAGGCCTGGATGATCGCCCTGGCCTTGTCGCGCCACGGCATCGCCACCGGGTTGCCCGTCTGCAGGATCACGATGCCATTCGGGTTCACGCTCAGAACTGCATCGAATAACGCGTCCTGACCGTTCGGCAGACTCATGTCCGGCAGGTCGTATCCCTCGCCTTCGAAGCGGACACCATTGAGAATGACGATGTCGGCCCGCTTGGCAAGCGAAACGGCCTGCGCGGGATAAAGACCGGCGTTGTAGATCACCTCCGCGTCGGGCCAGGCCTTCTTGATCGCGTCGACCGGGCCAGGTGCAATCAGCTTGAGACGGAAAATTCCCGCGAGCTGTCCTTCGCCACCGAGCTGGAGGTCGAGCGTCGTACCGCCCGTTGGCTGCATGAGGCTTGATCCACCGCCGCCGAGAATGGTCCCCAGGTTGCCGTAACCGCCGATCACGGCGATGGTCTTCTTGCCGGTGGGCGCAAGCGGAAGAATGCCGTCGTTCTTCAGCAGCACCGTCCCCTGACGCGCGATGTCGAGCGACAGGGCGCGATGCGCGGCGAGGTCGGGCGTGCCCTGCGGCCCCTTCCAGTGATCGATACCCGAGACATAGATCGCGTAGAGGATCCGCCGCACCATGTCGGAGAGACGCTCACGCTTGAACTTCCCTGCGACCAACTGTTCGCGCAGCGGATGGTCGAACCATTCCTGCTCATCGAGCTGAGCGCCGGACTGCATGTCGAGACCCTTGGCGGCGTAGTCCCATCCGTAGACTGCCTTCCAATCCGACATGATGAAACCCTTGAACCCGATGGCCTGCGTCATGGCGCCAACCAGGATCGGCTCGTTACCGCAGGCGTAGGCGCCGTTGATCTTGTTGTAGGCGCACATCAACGAGCCGGGATTACCGCGCTCGATTCCGATCTGGAACGCGAGCAAGTCGGACTCGCGATGCGCTGCCGGGTCGATGCGCGCATCGAGCCGGAACTTGTTGGTCTCCTGGGCGTAGAGCGACAGGTGTTTCAACATTGCCATGACGCCCGTCGACTGAGTGCCTGCGACAACTTCCCCGCCGAGGACTCCGGAGACGAAGGGGTCTTCCGAGAAGTATTCGAAGTTGCGTCCGTTGTGCACATCGCGCATGAGGTTGATGCCACCGCCCAGGTGAACGTTGAAGCCGCGCTGTCGGGCTTCCTCCCCGAGTGCCACTCCGACCTTGCGCGCGGCTTCCGGGTTGAACGTCGATCCCATGAGGAGGCCGGCGGGAAACGCAGTGCCGCTGTCCGGTGTGCCGTCCGGGCTACGGCGTCCGTTGCCGGGATTGGTGATGCCGAGGCTCGCGTCCGTCATGGCGAGGTCGGGAATGCCGAGTCGCGGCACGCCGGGTGTCCAACCCGCCAACTGCGGAATATCCGCGGGCACCCTGTCGTCGCGCTGTTTCGTCTTGAAGTTGACGACCATCAGGTTCCTGATGAGACCGAAGCGCTCGTCATCGGTCATCTTCGCTTCCGTCTCCCGCGCTTTCGCCTGTGCGGCCGCCGACGACAGGCCAGCACTCAGCGACTGCGTCGCAGCGACGGCCGATGTCCCAAGCAGCAAGAAGGAAAGCGCCACAAGGGGACGCGCAGACACTGCGTTTGTCTTGTTCATCGGTGCTCCCTGTTCAGGCACGGGCAGCGGTTAGTGTCCGGGAAGACTCACACTTGCAACGTCATTAGGAATGACTTGCCGCGCTGGACATAACCTAACCCCCCGCCGCCCAGCGTCAATTGCACCTTGGTGCTCCGCAGTCGCTCAGCGTCGTCGCGCGCGCACCACGGAGTAGTAGCCGTAGCTCGGTGTGACACTGACGTCGACGAAGCCGGCGCCCTGCAGCAGCTGCGCCAGCTCCGCGTAGGTGAACTGCCGGCCCTGCGTGCCGAGCAGCATCACCAGGCTGAAAGTCGTCGCGGCCAGCGGGCCGGTGCCGGATTCGTCGAGCAGGGTTTCGTGAATGAAGACTTGTCCACCGGCGGGCAGCACGGCTTGCGCCTTCGCCAGCAGCTGCGCGCAGGTCTTGAAGCTCCAGTCGTGCAGGATGTTCGAGAAGAACAATGCGTCGTAGCCGCGCGGCCAGTCGTGGCGGAACATGTCGACGGCCCGCGTGTCGACGCGCTCGCTCAGCTGCGCGGCGGCGACGTATTCCTTCGCCACCTCGCACATGGCGGGCAGTTCCATGATCGTGCAGCGCAGGCTCGCATGCCGTTGCGCCAGCGCGATGCAGAAGCAGCCCGAGCCGCCGCCGACATCGAGCAGCCGGCTCACTCCGGAGAAGTCGACGTTGCGCGCCATGCCGAGCGCGGCGGGCACCGAGTGGCTGTGCATGAACGCGGCGATCATGCGCGCCTGGTCGATCTGCACCTGGCCGCTTTCCCACGCATCGATCGGGCGATCGTCCTTGCGACCGGTGGTCGAGGTCGGCTCGCCGCGCTTCAGGGCTTCCTTGATCGCCTCGTACTGTGGCCCGGTGCCCATGCGTCCGAGCAGTCCGCCCCAGAAGTACGGGCTATCCCGCAGCAGGTAGAGGCGCGCCAGCTCGGCCAGCTGGTAGCGACCGTCGTGGCGCACGAGCAGGCGCAGCGACAGGAGCAACGGCAGCAGGATTTCCATGCCGCGCTCGCTCAGGCCCAGCCGATCCGCGAGCGCATCGTGCGAGGCCGGCGCCTGGGCGAGCGACTCGAACACGTCCATGTCGACGGCGGCGGTGACCGCGGGCAGCCAGAAATTCGCCAGCCACAGGTCCCAGATGGGCCGATCGTCGGTCGTGGGCAGTTCAAGAGTCATTGAGCCTCCTCAGGCACGACTCACGTGCGCGATTCAGACTTGACGGGAATGTTCGCGGGAGAAAGCATGCATGCCTGCACGGAAGCGCCCGCAAACTGGGCGAGGCGCGCATCGTAGCCGAATCTTATAGGGAGGTAGACATGAGCAGCACACTGTCGCGTCGCACGCTCCTCGCCGCCGCTGCCGGAGTTGCCGCCGCGGGAGCCGCGAAATCGTTTGCCGAGAGCAGCACCCCCGCGAGCGCAAAGTTCGATCTCGAGCGCTTCATCGATGAGGTCAGGGCCGCGAACCGGGAGGCGGACCGCCAGAAGGCGGTTCACGAAGTGCTGGCGCGGGCGATCTCGGAGCCGCGCTCAGTGCTCGCAGGGCTCGGCGAGCCCTCCGAAGCGGGCATCCACAGCCTGTATCGCTCGGCGGACCTGACGATCCTCAACGTGATCTGGTCGCCGATGATGGTGCTCTATCCCCACAATCACCTGATGTGGGCCACCATCGGCATCTACACCGGGCGCGAGGACAACATCCTGTGGGATCGCGATGGCGCCAGGCTACAGGCCAGCGGCGCGCGCGCCGTCCTCGAGCGCCAGTGCCTCGACCTGCCCGACACCGTGATCCATTCCGTGGTGAACCCGGTCACGCGCCTGACGGGGGCGATTCACATCTACGGTGGCGACTTTTTCGCCGTGCCGCGCAGCCAGTGGGACGCGGAGACGCTCGAGGAGCATCCCTTCGAGCTCGCGGCCGCACAGCAATCGTTCCGCGACGCCAACGCGCGCTTCAAGTGTTCGCAGTGACGCACGTCGCGCCCTGCGCCTAGTCGGCCCCTCCGATGAGCGAACGGTCCAACCTGACGACCGAACGGCCGACGTTCGTCACGCATCTCGAATGCTCGATGACGGGCGAGCGCTACGAGGCCGACCGGTTGCAGCGGCTGTCGAGCGCCGGTTTCCCGCTGCTGGTGCGCTACGATCTCGCAGCGGTGCGCCGCGCCGTGCAACGCGACGCGCTCGCCGAGCGCGCGCGCGATTTCTGGCGCTACCGGGAGCTCCTGCCGATCCGCAAGGTGCAGGACATCGTCGCGCTCGGCGAGGTGATGACGCCGTTGGTGGCGTTGACAGCGCTGCACGATGCGAACGTGCTGGTGAAGGACGAGGGTCGGCTGCCGACCGGCTCGTTCAAGGCGCGCGGCCTCGCGGTCGCCGTCAGCATGGCGAAGGAGCTCGGGGTGCGCGATGTCGCCATTCCCACCAACGGCAACGCCGGTGCGGCGCTCGCCGCGTACGGCAGGCGCGCTGGCATGACCGTCACCGCGTACTGCCCGGCCGATACGCCCGAAGTGAACGTGGCCGAGATCGCGTTGCAGGGTGCAACCGTGTTCCTCGTCGATGGACTGATCAACGATTGCGGCAAGCTCGTCGGCGAAGGCGCACGCACCCGGGGCTGGTTCGACTTCTCGACCCTCAAGGAGCCGTATCGCATCGAAGGCAAGAAGACGATGGGGCTCGAGCTGGCCGAGCAGCTCGACTGGGAACTGCCCGATGCGATTTTCTATCCGACCGGCGGGGGCACCGGGTTGATCGGCATGTGGAAGGCGTTCGAGGAACTGCAGGCGCTCGGCTGGATCGGTGCGAAGCGCCCGCGCATGTTCGCCGTGCAGGCGTCCGGCTGCGCGCCGATCGTGCGGGCGTTCGAGGAGGGCCGCGAACGTGCGCAACCGTGGATCAACGCGCACACGATCGCCGCGGGGATTCGCGTGCCGGGTGCGCTCGGCGATTTCCTGATCCTGCGCGCGGTGCGCGCCTCGGGCGGCACGGCGCTCGCCGTGGACGATGACGCCATCGAGCGCGCGCGTGCAGAAGTCGGTGTGAAGGAAGGCCTGCTGCTCTGCCCGGAAGGCGCGGCGACCTACGCCGCGTATCTGGTGGCCCTCGAGCGGGGGCTGGTGCAGCGCGCGGAGCGCGTCGTGCTCTTCAACTGCGCCTCCGGCCTCAAGTACCCGATGCCGAAGGCCGGAATCCCGGCCGCGCGACCTTAGGGAAGCTCTAGGTTCCAGACGGCTTTTTGCTCGCGGCCGCGCTGAGCTCGGCCACGGTCTCCTGCTGCAGTTCCTGGAGCTTCGGCATCAACACCTGCATGCGGTTCTGCATCAGCGTCATCGAGTGCTGCATGACGAGCGGCAGCTTGGCAATCACCGCCTGGCCCGATTCGGACTTGTAGAACTTCAGCATGCCGTCGATTTCCTGTTGCGTGAAGGTCTTGGCGTAGATCTCGATGATCATGGGCTCGAGGGTCTCCCAGCCCACGGTGTCCTTGAACAGTGCGAGCGCCTTGGCGCGCATGTCGTCGAGGATCCGCTGCTGATCCGCCGTGACCTGCCGGCCGGCGAGAGCCTCCTGGGTGGATTTCTGCATCATCGCGTCGACCTGCCCGAACACGCCATCGACGAGTTTCTTCCCGCCCGTCACTGCAATGAGTTCACGAAGCGAATCCTCGCTGGGCTTCTCGTCTGCGATCGCACACTGCAGCGCCGCCAGCGCCAGGACGGCGGCGGCCAGGAATCTGCCCATGGAAATCCTCCCCTGCTTCAGCCGAAGTTGATCTTGGCTTCGAGGTTGGTGCGCGAGTCAGCGTTGATGAGCGCCTCCTCGAGCTCGATCTTGCCGGCCTTGAAGAGCGCGTAGAGCGACACGTCGAAGCTCTGCATGCCGCGCTCGGTGGTGTTGCGCACCGCTTCCTTCACACCCACGATGTCACCCTTCTTGATGAGCTCGGAGATGTGCGGCGTATTGAGCATGACTTCCATGGCAGCGACGCGCTTGCCCTCGCGGGTGCGCACCAGGCGCTGCGAGATGATCGCGCGCATGTACTGCGAGAGATCGAGGAACACCTGGGCGTGCTGATCGCGCGGGAACATGTTGATGATGCGATCGAGCGTCTCGGAGCTGTTGTTGGCGTGCAGCGTCGCGATGCACAGGTGCCCGGTGCCGGCGAGCGTCAGCGCCGCTTCCATGCTCTCGCGGTCGCGGATTTCGCCGATCAGGATCACGTCCGGGGCGGCGCGCATCGCGCCGCGCAAGGCGCGGGCGTAGGACTTGGTGTCGAGTCCCACTTCGCGCTGGTTGATGATCGACTTCTTGTTGGTGTGCAGGAACTCGATCGGGTCCTCGATGGTGAGGATGTGATCCGATGAGGTCTCGTTGCGATAGTTGATCATCGCGGCGAGCGTCGTCGACTTGCCCGAGCCGGCCGCGCCGACCATCAGCAGCAGCCCGCGCTTGACCATCACGAGTTCCCGCAGGATCTCGGGGTGGCCGAGCACATCGAGGCGCGGCATGTCGGCGGTGATGTAGCGCAGCACCATCGCCGGGTAACCGCGCTGGTGGAACACGTTCACGCGAAAGCGCCCGAGGCCGGGCTCCGAGATCGCGAAGTCGATCTCCATTTCCTCGTTGAAGTACTCGACCTGCTCCGGCGTCATGAGACCGTAGGCCGCCTGGCGCACCGTCTCGGGGCTCAGGATCTGCTTGTTCACCGGCATGATCTGGCCTTCGATCTTGATCTTCACCGGCGCATTGGAGGTGAAGAAGAGGTCGGAGGCTTTCTTCTCGACCATCAGCTTGAAGAGCGGCTTGGTATTGAGTGCCTGGGCTCCTGCTGCCCCTGCGTCTTCTGCTTCTTGCATGGGAGCCTCGTTGCTCATCAGAACACCTTGCCTTCAGTCTCTTCGAGAATACGCAGCGATGCGGCGCCCTCGGTCTCGGCCTTCATCTCACGCTTGCTCTCGAGCTTGATCCTGAGGCGCAGCTCGTTCTTCGAGTCCGCGTTGCGCAGCGCGTCCTCGTAGGAGATCAGTCCGGCTTCGTAGAGCTCATAGAGCGCCTGGTCGAAGGTCTTCATGCCGAGCCGGTTGGAGCGCGACATGACCTCTTTGATCTGCGCCACTTCGCCCTTGAAGATCAGGTCCTGGATCAACGGCGAATTGAGCATGATTTCCATCGCGGCGATACGCCCGCTGCCGCTCTCGCGCGGGATCAGGCGCTGCGAAATCATGGCGCGCATGTTGAGCGACAGGTCCATGAGGAGCTGCTCGCGCCGCTCGTCCGGGAAGAAGTTGATGATGCGGTCGAGCGCCTGGTTGGCGCTGTTGGCATGGAGCGTGGAAAGCACCAGGTGGCCGGTCTCGGCGAACTGGATGCCGTATTCCATCGTATCGCGATCGCGGATTTCGCCGATCAGGATCACATCGGGCGCCTGGCGCAAGGTGTTCTTGAGCGCCATGTGCCAGGACTCGGTGTCCACGCCGACTTCGCGATGCGTGATGACGCAGCCGCTGTGCGGGTGGATGTACTCGACCGGGTCCTCGATGGTGACGATGTGGCCGCGCGTCTTCTCGTTGCGGTGACCGACCATCGCCGCGAGCGTCGTCGACTTGCCCGAGCCGGTGCCGCCCACCACGATCACCAGGCCGCGCTTGGAGAGCACCACCTCGCGCAGGATGGGAGGCAGCTCCAGTTCCTCGAAGGTCGGGATCTTGGCGTTGATGGTACGCAGCACCGCGCCGATCAGGCCCTGCTGCACGAACGCGCTGACGCGAAAACGCCCGATGCCGGGCGGCGCGATCGCGAAGTTGCACTCCTTGGTGGAGTCGAACTCGCGCGTCTGCTTGTCGTTCATGATCGCGCGCACCAGGGTCGCGCTCTGCTCCGGGGTGAGGAGCCGATCGCTCTGCGGGCGGATCTCGCCGTCGATCTTGATCGCGGGCGCGAAACCGGACGTGATGAAGAGATCCGACCCCTTCTTGTCGACCATGCGCTTGAGCAGGTCCTGCATCAGCTTGATGGCTTGATCGCGATCCATGGGCTGACCTCAGGTGCGGCGCGCGGAGCGCCTCAGATCTGGTCCTTGTGCTGAGCCTTGTAGCGAGCCTCTTCCTTGCTGACAACGCCTTTCTGCATGAGCTCCTGCAGGCACTGGTCGAGCGTCTGCATGCCCTGCGCCTGGCCGGTCTGAATCGATGAGTACATCTGCGCGATCTTGCCTTCGCGGATCAGGTTCCGGATCGCCGGGGTGCCGATCATGATCTCGTGCGCCGCGATGCGGCCGCCGCCGATGCGCTTGAGGAGCGTCTGCGAGATCACGGCGCGCAGCGACTCGGAGAGCATCGCGCGCACCATTTCCTTTTCCGCTGCCGGGAAGACGTCGACGATGCGGTCGATGGTCTTGGCCGCGGAGCTCGTGTGCAGAGTGCCGAACACCAGGTGGCCGGTCTCCGCGGCCGTGAGTGCCAGTCGGATCGTCTCCAGGTCGCGCATTTCGCCGACCAGGATCACGTCCGGGTCTTCGCGCAACGCCGAGCGCAGCGCCTCGCTGAAGCCGAGCGTGTCGCGGTGCACTTCGCGCTGGTTGATGAGGCAGCGCTTGCTCTCGTGCACGAACTCGATCGGGTCCTCGATGGTGATGATGTGGTCGGGACGATTGTCGTTACAGTGATTCACCATGCCGGCGAGCGTCGTCGACTTGCCCGAGCCCGTGGGACCGGTGACCAGCACCAGGCCGCGCGGCAGCATGCACAGGTCCTTGAAGATCTTCGGCGCCGCGAGGTCGTCGAGGGTCAGGATCTGCGAGGGAATATTGCGGAACACCGCGCCCGCGCCGCGGTTCTGGTTGAACGCGTTGACGCGAAAGCGCGCGAGCTTCGGAATCTCGAACGAAAAGTCGGTTTCGAAGAACTCTTCGTAAGCCTTCCGTTGCTTGTCATTCATGATGTCGTACACCATGCTGTGCACTTCCTTGTGCGTCAGCGCCGGCATATTGATTCGCTTCATGTCGCCGTCCACGCGGATCATGGGCGGCACGCCCGCGGACAGGTGCAGGTCCGAGGCATTGTTCTTGACGGCGAACGCCAGCAGTTGCGCGATGTCGACTGCCATTCGAGCTCCCTGAATCCGGGTTTGGCTCGGACGCGTCTACGCGCCCGGCAGCCGCTCACCGGTCGAAAAAAGCGGCGTCAGTATAACGGAGCCCCAACACAGCCAATATGTTAATTGTTCCGCAGAATTGGGCCGAAAACGTGGCTGTGGTGCGTTCACGCATCGCTGCAGCGGCCCGGGACGCGGGCCGCGACCCGACGCAGGTCACACTCGTGGCAGTCAGCAAGGCACAGCCCCTCGAAGCGGTGCGGGCCGTGCAGGCGCTGGGCGTGCAGGACTTCGGCGAAAACTACCCGCAGGAAGCATTGCCCAAGATCGAGGCCCTCGCGAGTGCGCGGGCGAACTGGCATTTCATCGGCCAGCTGCAATCGAACAAGACGCGCCCGATCGCCACGCATTTCTCCTGGGTGCACGGGCTCGATCGTGTCGCCATCGCGCGGCGCTTGAACGAGCAGCGTCCGTACCATGCGCCGCAGTTGCACGTGTGCCTGCAGGTGAAGCTGGCAGAGGAGCCCGGCAAGGGCGGCGTGCCGCCCGCCGAAGCCGAGGCGCTCGCACGCGAAGTCTCAGGTCTCGAGCGACTCAGGCTGCGCGGCCTCATGTGCCTGCCGCCGCCGACAACGGACGTGCCCGTGCAACGTCAGCGCTTTCGCGCGCTGCGCGAATTGCGCGACGCGCTCAACCGCAAGGGCTTCGCACTCGACGTGCTGTCGATGGGCATGAGTGATGACTTCGAGGCGGCGATCGCCGAGGGTGCGACGCACGTGCGCATCGGCACGGCGATCTTCGGCCCGCGCGCGACTTCCAGACAGAGGTGAACGTTGATGCAACTGCCGCAAATCGCATTCATCGGCGCCGGCAACATGGGCCGGGCCCTGATCGGCGGATTGACGCGCACCGGCGCGGATTCGGCGCGCATCCGGGTCGCCGATCCGTCCGCTGCGCAATTGCAGAGCGTGCGCGCGGAATTCGGCGTGCTCACGCTGCACGGCAACGCGCAGGCGGCACAGGACGCCGAGGTCATCATCCTCGCGGTCAAGCCGCAGGTCGTGCGCGACACCCTGGGAGAACTGGCCGCGACGGTGAAGGAGAAGCGTCCACTCCTCATCTCGGTCGCGGCCGGGGTTCGCATCGAGGCCATGGCCGGTTGGCTCGGTGGGCACGAGCGCATCGTGCGCGCCATGCCGAATCGCCCGGCGCTGCTTCGCTGCGGTGTGACGGCGCTCCACGCCAACGCGCTCGTGCCGGCTGCGGATCGCCAGCTGGCGGCCGCGATCCTCGGCAGCGTCGGCGGCACCGTGTGGCTCGAACGCGAGGATCTGCTCGACGTGGTGACGGCAGTCTCGGGCAGCGGTCCCGCGTATTTCTTCCGGTTGATCGAGTTGCTCGAGGAGGCGGGACGCGGCCTCGGGCTACCGGCCGAAGTCGCACGTACGCTCAGCATCGAGACGGCCTACGGGGCGGGCTGCATGGCGCACCAGGGCACCAGTGACCCGGCCGAACTGCGCGCGCAGGTCACATCGAAAGGGGGCACGACGGAGGCCGCCTTCAAGGAACTTGAGAGCGCGGACCTGCGTGGTATCGTGACGCGCGCCGTGACGGCAGCGGCTCGCCGCGCAGCGGAGCTGGCGCGGCAATCCGGCTGACAACAACCAACAGGTCCGCACACGATGGACGCGATCCGTTTCATCATCAATTCACTGCTTTCGCTGGTCTTCTTCGCGTTCCTGCTGCGCGTCATCCTGCAGCTCGCGCGCGCCGATTTTCGTAACGCCATCGCCCAGGCCGTGGTGCGCGTGACCAATTGGCTGGTGCTGCCGCTGCGCCGCGTGATCCCGCCGCTCGGCAAGGTCGACCTGGCTTCGATCGTCGCCGTGCTGCTGGTCGAGCTGGCCGTGATCGCGATTCAGCTGTGGCTCTACACCGGGAGCCTGCCGCCCGCCCGTGGGCTGTTTATCGCCGCGCTGCTCGACCTGGCGCGCAGCGTCATCTGGTTCTACATCATCGCGCTCTTCATCTACGTGGTGCTGAGCTGGATCGCGCCCGGAACCTACAGTCCCGCAGCGGCGCTGCTCGATCGCATCTGCGAGCCGCTGGTCGCGCCGGTGCGCCGCATCGTGCCGCCGATCGGCGGTCTCGACCTCTCGGTGGTGTTCGTGATGATCCTGCTCGGCGCGCTGTTGCGCCTGCTGTAGGCGCGAAAACCCGCATCCGCTGTGAACGCGCAATGGCTTACGCCGATGTGCGAAGCAAGAATCTTGGCGCGCGCGTCGGCGATCGACGACGCCGGCGAAAACTCGCGAGGTGCGCGCGGGGCTTGAAATCTAGGCATTCGCGCATCTTCAGGGGGAAAAAATAATTGCCGCGAAGCCTTCCGCTCGGGTTTTTTTGTGCTATTTTGCGCCCCGACTTTCCAACCGGGGGCGCTTGAGCACCCTAAGAACCACAGGAGATTTCAGAGATGGCGAAAAAGAATGCTGCACCGACCAAGTCCGAGATCCTGGCCAACATCGCCAAGGAGACCGATCTTTCCAAGAAGCAAGTCGGTGCCGTGTTTGAGTCCCTCTCGGGGCAGGTCAAGAAGAGCCTGCGCTCACACTCTTTGTTCACAATGCCCGGCCTGCTGAAGATGAAGGTCGTCAAGAAGCCCGCCACCAAGGCGCGCGAAGGCGTCAACCCGTTCACCGGGGAGAAGATGATGTTCAAGGCCAAGCCCGCCAGCAAGAAGGTGCGGATCATGGCCCTGAAGAACCTCAAGGGATTCGTGAACTAAGAGTTCACCGTCGAGCACTCCGGAGCGGCCCGGCCGCTCCGGAGCTTTCAGTCCTCCAGCCCTTCCCGTCCTACAAACGCCGCGACCGCGGTCTTCAGTTCCTGCAGGCGTCCGTGAAAGTAGTGAGTGACGCCCGGGAGCACCGTCACCTGCGGCGGCGGCGAACGCTTGCGAGCCCAGGCGATCACGTCCTCGTGATTCACGAGTTCATCCGCATCGCCCTGTATCAATAGCCAGCGCGTCTGAGGGCCCGGCGTCGGCCCGGTCTCGAGCCGCTGTATCGCGGGTGCAACCGTGATCAGGACTTTGGCAGGCCGCTGCGCACTCGCCCGCACCGCGATCGAAGCGCCGAACGAGAACCCCGCGAGCCACAACGCTGCGCCGGGCCAGCGCCCCAGACTCCAGTCGATCACGGCGACCGCGTCGTCGGTCTCACCGACGCCCTCGGCGAAGGCGCCCGCGCTCTTCCCCACGCCGCGGAAGTTGAAGCGCACCGTGGGCAGGCCGAGCTCCTGGAAACTGCGCGCCAGCGTGTGAACGACCTTGTTGTCCATCGTGCCGCCAAACTGCGGATGCGGATGACAGACGACGCCGATCCGCGTCGGGGTCGCAGGGCCGGGATCTTCGATGACCGCCTCCAGCGTGCCGGCGGGACCGGGAATTTCGACGCGCAGCGCCGCGGGTGGACGGAACGGCATGCCGTGCATTGTGCACGGCCCGCGGGCGTTACGCAGATCGCCGCAGCGGCCTCAGCGAATCTCCCACTGGCCTTCCTCCACGGGGCAGCCGCGGCGGGTGACGGTCTGGGACTTGCCGCTGACGCTCGAGCGCAGCTTGAACACGCGGCAGCTCCGACCGTCGATCTGCGCCGTGCCGGTCGGCGTCAGCACGTAGCTCACGCCGGATTGATCGTTGCGCCACTGAACGCTCTGGCCGGGCTGGGCCAGCTCGAGTGCCTGCCCGATGCAGCCCTGGTCACGCTCATCGAGATCCCGGCCGATCTTGGAACCGACGAGCGCACCGACCGCTGCGCCGAGGATGGTCGCGATCACGCGATCTTCCGGCTTGGCGACTTCATGCCCGATGGTGCCACCCACCACTCCCCCCAACACCGCGCCCACCTCTTCGCGATTGCAGCGCCCCGAAGTGATCTCGTAGTCGCGCGGCCAGCGCGTACCTGTGTAGCCCACATAGTAGGAATCGTGCTTTGCGCGCCAGCCGTGTGCCGGTGCATGCGGTGGCGGGTCTGCCAGCACGGCGAGCGCCAGCAGCATGCAGGCGCCCGCAGACAGCTGTACTGATCGAGCAACGCTGATCACGATTTTCACGCTCTGCCTCCCAAGGTGCACCGCTCAGGATGGCGGCGGCGGGGCAAAATTGACGGTGGAGATCAGGTTGGCCTGCACTGTGGCGTTCTGCGGTGCGGAGAACGTCAATGCATCATCGTTCGTGGGGTCATCGTCACCACAGGTAAAGGCGACCGTGTAGTCCCCGGCCGGAATGAAAGCAGCCTGGTAGTGAAATTGAGTGGCACCGCTGACGACCTGCACGGGCGCCACGGTCAGTGGGTCGACATCGGTACCCGGTGTGGAGTCTTCGATGTCGTCCGGCGTGACGTTCGCGCCCGAGAAGATGTAGACCTTGGGCAGGCAATCCGCACCCACCAGGCTCGCGTCCACGTCTCCTGCGATGGCTCCTACATTGGCGTTGTCCACGATGCGCAGCGTCGGGCGCAGGAGTACCGCCTGCGTGCAATCCAGGCCCGACCCCTGCTGGCCGGGCGGCGCGTGCAGCGACTGGTGCAGGTCGAAGTCGATGGTCAGCGCGACACTGCCATCGGCCGGCAGATTGAAGCCGCGGTTGAGCTTGAGCCCGGACTCCGCGCCGCTGGGAACGCGCAGTTCGCACTCCGCCCCGGTGTTCGTCACGAGGTAGGAGTCGCGCACGTTCGGCGCATTGTCGACGATCAGACGCAGCCACTCGTAGTGCCCCGCGGGCAGTGTCACACCATCCAGCAGCAACGTGGCCCTTCCGTCCTGAAACTGCAGCAGGTCGATCTGGCGCGGCGTGGGCGAGAGGCTCTGTACCATCTCGGGCTCCTGGCCCTCGCGCTTGAACGCGACACCACTGAACTGAACGATGACGCTCGTCGCCTCGTCCACTGGCGAGTCGGTCAGGCCCAGGCTGAGTGTCCCCGTGCCGTTCGAAGATCCGCCACCACTGCAGCCGACAAGCAGTGCCGCACCGCTGACAGCGAGCAATAAGTAAAAGGCTTTCATGGTCACCACCGTTTGCTGATTGGGCGTGAGTGTGATGACCGCTCTGGACCTTGCGCAACTGTCGCGAAAGGCCGACGCAGAAATCGTGAGCCCAAGAAATTTCCAACGCGCCGCGCGCCGCTCGGTTGACCTGGGAAGTCAGCTCAGAAGCTGTGCAAAACTGCACAGCTGCGGCAAAGGCAATCTTGGCGCGCACTCGCGCCTTATTGTTTGTACACGATCCCTTCCTTCATCACGAAGGACACGTGCTGCAGGGTCGTGATGTCGGCGAGCGGATCGCCGGGCACCGCGATGATGTCGGCGAGCTTGCCCTTCTCGATGCTGCCCAGCCGGTCATCGATCTTGAGGTATTTCGCCGGGACCATCGTTGCGGCCTTGATGGCTTCCATCGCCGGCATGCCGCCTTCGACCATGTACTGGAACTCACGGGCGTTCAGCCCGTGGGGAAACACGCTCGCATCGGTGCCGAACATGATGCGCACGCCGGCCTTGTACGCCTCCGAGAAGGTCTTCTGCAGCTGCGGTCCGATGGTGAGCGCCTTGACGCGCACCACCTCGGGGTAGGCATCAGGCTTCTGCGCCTGCTCGTACACCCAGCGCCCCGCGCTCAGCGTCGGCACGTAGTGCGTACCCTTGCTCTTCATGAGCAGCATCAGCTCGTGATCCATGTAGGTGCCGTGCTCGATCGAATCGATCCCGGCATTCACGGCGCGGCGCATGCCTTCGAGGCCGTGCGCGTGGGCCGCGACCGTCATCCCGTAGTCGTGCGCCGTGTTGATGATCGCGCGCAGTTCCTCGTCGTTGAACTGCGGCGCCTGGCCACTCTTCGCGATGCTGAGCACCCCACCGGTCGCCGTGATCTTGATGACGTCGGCGCCTTCCTTGTAGTGCTCGCGCACCGCGCGGATCGCCTCGGCCGGCCCGTCGACGATGTTGTCTTCGACACCCGGGCCGGCAATGAGGTGCGGGCCCCAGCCATTGGTGACATCGCCGTGTCCGCCGGTGCTCGAGATGATGCGGCCCGCCGCGAAGATGCGCGGGCCGGGAATCTTTCCGGCATTGATGGCGTTGCGCAGGCTGAACGCGACGTTGTACAGGACGTCGCCGCAGTCCCGCACGGTCGTGAAGCCGGCCTGCAGCGTGCGATTGGCGTAAACGACGCCGTCGAGCGCGTAGTCCGTCTCGGACTTCTTGTACCGCGCCAGCTCGTACCCCGGGCTCGCCTCCTCGGTGATGTGCACGTGCATGTCCATCAGACCGGGAAGGACGGTGGCGCTGTGCAGGTCGATGACCTGGTCCTGCGCCCCGGCGCTGCGAAAGCCCGGCTCGATCGCGGTGATGCGACTGCCCTCGACGACGATCGTGACTTCGCCGGTGGTGCGGTTGGCGACGCCGTCTATCAGGTGGCCGGCCTGGATGAGCACCGCAGCGTGCAGCGGCATCGCGCAGCACGCGCCCAGCAGCGCTGCTGCACGCCAGTTGAAGTGCATGTTGATTCTCCCTGCGCTCGAGGGGTGGGTTATTCGATTCCGACCAGCTCGACGTCGAACACCAGCGTCGCGCCCGGCGGAATCACGCCGCCGGCTCCGCGCTCGCCATAGCCCAGCTCGGGAGGAATCGTGAGACGGCGCTTGCCGCCGGCCTGCATCCCCGCGACCCCCTGGTCCCAGCCCTTGATGACCTGGCCCGCGCCGAGTTGAAAGCGAAACGCCTCGTGACGATCCAGCGAGCTGTCGAACTTCTTGCCCTTGTGATCCGGCGCGCTCGCCTCGTACAGCCAGCCCGTGTATTGCATGACGGCGACCTTGCCCGGCTCGATCGCGGGGCCGGTGCCCGCCGCGAGATCCTCGACCTGCAGCTGCGTCGGAGGCGGCACGGCGGCAGCGCTCGCCGCCGGCTTCGACGCGCCGTCATCGTGGCACGCGGCGCACAGCAGGATGATCAGCGGCCAGGCGAACCGCACGGCATTCATTTTCATGGTGAGCCCTCGCAGGAGTTACTTGAATCTTGGCGGGCGAAGCCGAGTGATGGCGTCGCGATTATGTCAGAGGTTTGGCCCCGCCACCCAGCGATAGCAGCAGCCGGTTCAAGCGCCGCACGAAATCGGCGGGATCCTCGAGCTGTGCGCCGTCGGCGAGCGCGGACTGATCGAAGAGCAGCAGCGCCAGCTCCCGGAACTGCTCGGCATCGGTCACGGTGTCGAGATGTTTCACGAGCGGATGCTGCACGTTGATCTCCAGCGCCGGCTGGCTGGAAGGAGCCTTCTGACCCGTCGACTCGAGGAGCCGGCGCATCGAGCGGCTGAGGTCGTGCTCGCCGATCGCCAGGCACGCCGGCGAATCGGTCAGGCGGGCGCTGACCCGCACTTCGCTGACGCGCTCGCCGAGCGCATCCTTCACGCGCCGCAGCAGCGACTTGCTCTCCTTGAGGTCCGCCTCCTTCACTTTTCGGTCGGCCTCGCTGAACAGCGTCCCGAGCTCGAGCTCGCCGCGGGTGACATCCTGCAGCCGCTTGCCCTCGAACTCGCGCAGCTGGCCGAGCAGCCACTCATCGACGCGATCACCGAGCAACAGCACTTCCACGCCCTTGCGGCGGAACACTTCCAGGTGCGGACTCGAGCGCGCGGCGGCGACGGTGTCCGCGACCACGTAGTAGATACGTTCCTGGCCCGCCGGCATGCGCTTCAGATAGTCGTCGAGTGAGTGCGTCTGCTCCGCACTCTCAGTGTGCGTGCTCGCGAAGCGCAGCAGCTTTGCCAGGCGGTCGCGGTTGGCGGGATCCTCGGCCAATCCTTCCTTCAGCACCCGGCCGAACTCATTCCAGAAGTTCTGGTACTTCTCGGGCTCGTCGCTCGCGAGTTTCGCGAGCAGTTCGAGCACGCGGCGCGCCAGCGCCGAACGCATGCTCTCGATCTCCGGCGACTCCTGCAGCAGCTCGCGCGACACGTTGAGCGGCAGGTCGCCCGAATCGATGACGCCCTTGATGAAGCGCAGGTAGAGCGGCAGGAACTGCTCCGCATCGTCCATGATGAAGACCCGGCGCACGTAGAGCTTGACGCCGCGCGGCGCCTCGCGCTGCCACAGGTCGAACGGCGCGTGGGACGGAACGTAGAGAAGGCTCGTGTATTCGCGCTTGCCCTCGACCTTGTTGTGGCTCCAGGCCACGGGGTCGGCGTGGTCGTGCGAGACGTGCTTGTAGAACTCGCGATACTCCTCGTCCGTGATCTCGGTGCGCGGACGCGTCCAGAGCGCCTGCGCGTGATTGACGGTCTCGTAGTCGTTCGCGGCCGAGCCTTCCTTGAGCATGCGCACCGGCAACGCGATGTGATCCGAATAACGGCGCACGAGGCTGCGCAACGTGAAACCGTCGGCGAACTCGCGCGCATCGCTCTTGAGGTGCAGGACCACACTGGTGCCGCGCTGCTCGCGGGTCAGGGTTTCGACGCTGAATTCGCCCTCGCCCGTCGACTCCCAGCGCACCCCTTCCTGCGCCGGCCTGCCGGCCTTGCGCGACCGCACATCGACACGGTCCGCAACGATGAAGGCCGAGTAGAAGCCGACGCCGAACTGCCCGATGAGACGCGAGTCCTGCTGCTGATCGCCGGTGAGCCGGCTGAAGAACTCGGCGGTGCCCGACTTGGCGATGGTACCGAGCTGCTCGACGATCTCCGCGCGGCTCATGCCGATGCCGTTGTCGGTCACCGTGACGGTCCCTGCCTTGTCGTCATAGTCGACGGTGATCGCCAGCTCCGTCTCGCTGCCGAGGAGTTCCGGCTGCGACAGCGCCTCGAAGCGCAGCTTGTCGGCGGCATCCGATGCATTGGAGATGAGCTCACGCAGGAAGATCTCCCTGTGGCTGTACAGGGAGTGGATCATCAGCTTCAGGAGCTGCTTGACCTCCGCTTGAAAGCCGAGCGTTTCGCGCTCAACGACAGTAGCCACCCGCGTTCGCCTCGATGTGTTTGCAGGCGGCGGATTCTGGGGCTGCAAGCGGCGATGTCAAGGCGAGCTATCCGGGTTGTCCTTTCGGGAACGCCGTGAATCCATCCCTGGAGGCTCCGAAAGGACAACCCGGACAGCTCGCCGACGTCCGACGCGCTTACCGCGAGAAGCCGTGCTGCCGCTTGCCGACCTGCAGCGCGAGGGTTGTAGGAATTGGAACGCCGCCGCGCGGGCGCCGGCGTCAGGTCGCGGGGTGCGCAGTGAACGGCGTGTTAACGAAGGATACTGGTCGCCGAGAAGTCGATGTCTTCCGGCCAGTCGTGGCGCAGGCCGAGAAGCTTGTGGCGCAGCGCGCCGAACCAGTCGTCGATCTCGTCCCAGAGCAGCAGCAGTACTTCCATTAGAGACAAACCTGCGCCGGAAATGGCGAACGCAATATAGGCGGACGCCGCATTCGGCAGACGTGAGGACCATCACAAGCCGGCATCGAGTCGCCAAACGGCGTCAGCAATCGCTTGCACGCCATGGGGTGCCTGCGTAGGCTCCTAGGCGCACAGCGTGCTCCAGCGCACACTTGCTCCTCCATGCAGCGCATCGTCGTTCTCAACCCCAAGGGCGGATCCGGCAAAACGACCATCGCCATCAATCTCGCGAGCTACTACGCCGTGCAGGGCCTGCGCCCGGTGCTGATGGATTTCGATTCGCAGGGCTCCACGATGCGCTGGCTCAAGAAGCGCAGCATGCAGCAGCCGGCTATCCACGGCATCGCCGCCTACGAGCGCAACAACCGCACCACGCGCAGCTTTCACCTGCGGGCTCCCGCGGATGCGCAGCGCATCGTCATGGACACCGCGGCTGCGATCTCCTCCCACGAAATGCCCGAGCTGGTGCGCGGCGCCGATGCGATCCTGGTGCCCGTGTTGCCCTCGGACATCGACATTCACGCCTGCTCCAAGTGCATCGCTGACCTGCTGCTGGTCGCCAAGGTGAAGCGCAGCGAGAACCGCATCGCGGTGATCGCCAATCGCGTGCGCAAGCACACCCTCATCTACCAGTCACTGATGCGCTTCCTGGGGACGCTGCAGATCCCCATCGTCGCGACCTTCCGTGACTCGCAGAACTACATCCGCGGCGCCGAGCTCGGTCTCGGGATCCACGAGATGAAGCCGTACCTGGTGCGCGAGGACACCGACCAGTGGGAGCCGCTGGTGAAATGGCTGGATACGCGCGGGGTTGCGGGCCAAGTGGCCCAGCCGGTGGAGTCGCTCAGCGCGGTGCTCGCGCAACCCGCCCCGCCCGCAGAGCCCGCTCAGCCCGAGGGCGAAGAACCCGCGACGATCCTGGAGGAAGCGCCGGCCCCGGACGGGAGCCTGGCGAGCTGAAGGCTTACTTCTCGTTCTTGTCGAACGAGCCGCGGACCTTGTCCGCCCAGCTCTTGTAGTTGTTCCAGCTGTTGAGGTTGCGCGTGATGGCCGAATGACGGCCGCCGCTCTTCTGCTGCGCGCGGTTGAGCCAGCTCGAATACGCTTCCCAGCCCTCGCCCTTGCCGCGCGGCTGAGCGCCTTCCTCCGCACCGCTGCGGCGCGAAGGCGTGGCGTCGTTTCTGTAGGTCTTGCTGTCGCTCATCCGAAGCCCCATGCCGGATATGCGGGCGACAGTACTGCCCACCCCTACCCCACGACAGGAACTGGTTCACACGCCCCCGGGCACCGCGCGGCAACGTCCTGCGGGAGGGGGCGACTGCGACCGGCGTCTCGCGATAATGCAGATTCGTGTTATGTCCGCGATGCCGCGCGCGTGACGTCACACACGCTGCGCTCAGGCGCGATCGCCGCTCTTTTCCTCGCCGCTCTGCTGCTCGTTGCTCTTCTCGCCCAGCAATGGCGCGAAGAGCGGGCGCATGTCGGCGAGCGAATGATCGATCGCGCTCGGCAGCAGCGTCGTGTAAGCGTCGAGCAGCACGACCGCGTTGCGCGCCGGATCATTCGGGGTCGCGCCACCGATGCGTTTCGCGAGGCCGCGATTCACCTTGTGCAGCTCGGCGTAGGCTTGCTTGAGCCCCTCGAGTTTGACATCGGGCGAGGTCCCGTTGCCCGCCTTCAAGAGTTGCGCCAGCGCGTACATCGTCACCGAGCGGTAGATGGTCTCGAGCTCGTTGGCGAGCGGCAGGTGAAAGCGCGCCATCGGCCGCAGGAACTCGGTGCGCGGGCAGCCGCTGCTCGCCATGATGAGCCCGAGGAGCGAGCTCAGGGCCTGCTGCGCCGTGGTTTCCTGCGTCACCACGCGTTCCACGACGTGCACGTCCACACGCACCTGGTCATAGGACACGAGCCGCTCGAGCCGCTCGATGATCGACACCAGTTGCACGGCCACCGGGCACTGCGGGTGCTCGCTCGCCTGAAGCGGGCAGTTCTCGCATTGGTTGAACCCGAGCGCTGTCCAGAAGGGGAGCTCGGTCGGATGGGGATTCAGCAGCCGGAAGTCGCGCGCATCGAAGAACAGGTCGAAAACCTCGCGCCTGCCATCCGGGAGCTGGAAGCGGTAGCGGACGCGCAGCGGGCCCATAGGGCAATGATGACAGAAGATGAGGCCTCGGGCCTCAGGGCTCGGGCCTCGGGCTAGAAATTGAAGAGCCTGCTTCTCGTGCTTCGCCTGAGGCCTGAGGCCTGAGGCCCATCTTCACGTCACCAGTCGATAGCAGGGCTTGTACTGGCCATTGGCGATCTTCATGCGGCGCTCGGCGACGAAACCCGTGAGCAGGGTATCGAGGGCCGCGACGATCGCCCGGTCGCCGCGGATCTCGAACGGGCCGTGCTTCTCGATCGCTTTCACGCCCGCCTCTTTCACGTTGCCCGCAACGATGCCGGAGAACGCGCGCCGCAGGTTCGCAGCCAGCAGGTGCACCGGCTGATCCTTGCCGAGCTCGAGCGCGCGCATGCTCTCGTGGTTGACCTCGAAGGGCATCTGGAACTCGGGCGGGATCCGCAGCAGCCAGTTGAAGTTGTAGGAATCGTTCGACTGGCGGCGCCATTCGCGCACGTTCTCGGTGGCACTCGCCACGGCGCGCGCCGTTCCGGCGGGATCACCGGGCAGGATGCGGTAGCGCTTCTGCGCCTGCGGCCCGAGCGTCGCGCCGATGAAGCGATGAATCTGCTCGAAGTAGCCGACGCTCTCCGGCGGCCCGGTGAAGATCAGCGGAAAGGGCTGCGAGTCGTTCACCGGGTCGAGCAGGATCCCGAGCAGGTACAGGATTTCCTCGGCCGTCCCGGCGCCGCCGGGGAACACGACGATGCCGTGCGACACGCGCACGAACGCTTCGAGGCGCTTCTCGATGTCGGGCATGATCACGAGGTGGCTGACGATCGGGTTCGGCGGCTCCGCCGCGATGATCCCGGGCTCAGTGATGCCGATGTAGCGGCCGCTCTGGATGCGCTGCTTGGAGTGGCCGATGGTCGCGCCCTTCATCGGGCCCTTCATCGCCCCCGGTCCACAACCGGTGGCCACGTCCAGCGCCCGCAGGCCGAGTTCGTAGCCGACTTTCTTGGTGTAGTCGTACTCCACGCGACTGATGGCGTGGCCGCCCCAGCACACGACCAGGTTGGTCTTGCCGCGCGCATCGAGAATGCGCGCATTGCGCAGGATGTGGAACACCGCGTTGGTGATGCTCGCGGGATCCTTGAGGTCGAAGCGCCCGCTCTCGATGATCTCGCTCGCGGTGTACACCACGTCGCGCAATACCGCGAACAGGTGCTCCTTGATGCCGTGGATCATCTCGCCGTCGACGAAGGCCGACGCCGGCGCATTGCGCAGCACCAGCTTGATTCCCCACGCCTGGTGCTCGATGCGGATGTCGAAGTCGCGGTAGCGCTCGAACACGTCCTTGGCGCTGTCGATCTCGCTGCCGGAATTGAGCACCGCGAGCGCGCACTTGCGGAACAACTCGCCGAGACCGCCGCGCCCCGTGTCGAGGAGCTGCGCGACTTCGGCCTGCGAGAGGTTTTCGAGACTGCCCTTGGGAGTGACGCGGGCGTCGACGAAATCGGGAATGACGATGCTGGTTTCCACTTCAGAAGGCCGCCCCGCGCGGCCTGCGGCTCAAGGCCGGATATCGATCGGCGTGTCCTCGCCAGTGCTGAGCCAGATTTCCACCATATCGGAATTGGTCACGGCAATGCAGCCGTCGGTCCAGTCGCGCGCTTGATAGTACTCCGGCGGATGTTTCAGGCGGTTCGGCAGGCCGTGAATCATGACGGAACCGCCGGGGCGATAACCCTGGCTGCGCGCGCGCCGGATGTCCTGGTCACTGGGATAGGAAATCTGGATCGACAGGAAGAAATCGCTGTTCGGATTGCGCCGCGCCAGCCGGTAGCTGCCCTCCGGCGTGCGGAAATCGCCTTCGCGCAGCTTGGGGCCGCTCGGATCGAGGCCGAGCGCCACGCGGTAGGTGCCCACGACTTGTCCGTCGCGCACGAGATCCATCCGGCGCTCGGATTTGTAGACGATGACCTGGTCGCAGCGCTCGAAGGTGGCGAGGGGAATGGCGCTCTGGGCGGCAAACGACAGTGCGCCGCATGCGAACAACCCTGAAAGTAATTTATGCATTCAGCCTGCGCATCCTCTGCGATCATTGGACCGGCGCCGATTATAGAGGTGCCCGACGCGAGACGTGATCGGCAATGCGTCACACGGATGGCGCAAACCTTGAGTTCTGTCGCTCACTTGAGACAAGAACATTTCGTGCCGGCTACCCGAGCTCCACGCGAATGAGCTCGACCGCGCGGCGCAAAGCCTGCTCGACCAGGCGAGTCTCGGGGTGACGCACGATCAGGTAGCCCACGCCCTCGTAGCCTGCAGGCTGCGCCTGGCCGGTCTGCGGGAGCCGTGCTTCGACGACCAGTGAGCCGAGTTCGCGTTGCGCCTGCGCCAGCCCGTGAATCGTCCGCACGCGCCCGCTCCCCATGCCGCGCAGGTACGCGGCGCCCGCGCTGTAGTCGCGACGCGGCACCACGAACTGATCGCTGGCCATCAGCCGCGGCCAGGCGCGATAGAAGTCGCAGTCGCACGCATAGGAGATGAGCGTCGTGAACTGCGCACCCGGCGGCCGCGCGGCGACCTCGGAAATCGCGATGCCGCCACCCGAGCGCCGGAACCATTCCATGTGAGTCATGCCGGTCTCGAGCCCGAGCGCACGCAATGCCGGACCGGCCGCCGCACGGATCTCGGCGTACTCCGGCCCGTCGATCTCGCGTGGCAGGAGCACGCACCACTGGATCCACGCGTTCTCGAGCACCGTGAGTGGCGCCGGCAGGTAACGGGACACCGAGTGCCACACGATGCGCCCGCCGATGGCGACGCTGTCGAAGGAGTGCTCCTCGCCCTGGAGGAACTCCTCGAACAAGGCGGGGCGGCGCGCGTCGGGCGGGTGGTGCGCGAGATAGGACTCGAGCTGCGCCGCATTCTCGAGCCGATAGGTGTTGACGGCGCCGGCGCCGGCCGGCGGCTTGACGACCACGGGGAAGCCCGCTTCGCGGATGAAGGCGGCGGCATCCGCCACCTGCGCGACCAGCTTGTGACGCGCACAGGGGAGTCCGGCCGCCTCGAGCACGCGTTTCATGGTCGACTTGTCGCGGAAATTCTCCGCCGCCTGCACCGACAGGCCGGGCAGCCCAAAGTGGGCGCGTACTTTCGCGAGCGGCACCTGCAGCTGCTCGAGGGAGCCGATGATGCGCTCGGGTCGCCCGATCTGCTGCGACAGGCCCTCGATCGCGCCGGCGATCTGGCCCGCATCGAGACCGTCGGCGATCCGCCAGTGCCCCGCGATGCGCTCGCGGACCTCCGGCGGCAGCCGCTCGAGCGGGTCCTGGCTCACGATCCCGAGCCGCACGCCCTCGAGCTGCGCCGCGCCGGCGACGAAGCGCAACGTCGCTTCCATGAAGAAGGGCACGACGAAGATGACCGTGCTCATGCCTGGTGGAACCTCGACTCCCGCCGGATGGTCGCTGACATTATGCTTGCGGAAATGCACCGAGGGGGATCGATGCACGCGCCTGCCCGCCGCTGGATCCTTGCAGCCCTGTGCGGGCTCCTGCCTGCCTGTGCCACGACGCCCGACCAGGACGTGCGCGAGCAGCTCGACGAGCGCACCGGGGTCACCGTCACGCGCATGGACAAGGCGCTCGAGTTCTACTCGCCGCGTCCCGAGCAGGGACTGGATGCCACCGCCTTTGCCTACCTCGGACCGCTCGAGGTCAACCGGATGGGCACGCGCACCAGCTACCTGTGGCTGAGCGTGCTGCCCTCGACCGAGCTGGACGCCAACGCGCGCGTGGTTCTGCTGGTGGACGATGCCAGTGTGGAGCTGGGCGTCGCCGCTACGGCCGGAAAGCAGATCGACCTCGGCAGCCGCGCCTACCCACGTCCCGCGAGTTGGGCGCGCGAAGTCTATCTTGCCGCCACACCCGAGCTGCTCACGCAACTGGCAGGAGCATCGAGCCTCAAGCTCGAGATCGATTCGGGCGGCGGCGAGGTTCGACGTTACGATCCGTGGAAGGCCGAGCTGGATGGCCTGAAGGCGTTCATCGCCAAGATCGCGCCACCCGGCGAGTAAGCATCAGCAAGGTTCCGCGCCAGGACGTTCGAGCGGTCACGAAGGTTCGAGGTCCACCCGCTCGCAGGATTGATTGCCGGGGCGCATCTCGGCCTGCAGGCGATAGTGCTCCCCCGCTTCGACCTCGACGTCGAGCTCGTGCCGGCTCGCCGTCGTACCGCTCGTACCGACCTGGCAGTCGATCAACAAGGAGTGCTTGCCGGGGAGCAGCGCGACGCTGCTATAGCGCACATCGACGTTGCGGCCATCGACCGAGCGGATCACGAGCGCGAACGGCGTCGTGGCACGCAGCTTGGCATCGCCGCTGATCACCGCCACATCGCTCGTCGCGCGGCGCTCACCGTCGTAGGCCTGGAACGTCGCGCACCCCGCGAGCAGGGTGCAGAGCACGATGCCGAGCGTCCGGCGGGCGGCCGTCATGACGTACCGCCGCCTGCGGCCGCCGAGTTGGCCGCCTGGATCAGCGGCATGACGAGCTGCGTACGCGGCCGCACATCATCGAAGCTGACGTCCGGGTTGTATTGGCGCAGCAGCCAGATCGGCACGTTCGGATACTTCTGCGCAATCGACCACAACGACTCGCCGCGGCGCACGATGTGAACCTCGGTACCGACGATGCGATTCGCGGTGAAAAAGTCCTCCTGCAGTTTCTGGTGATAGCTGCGCCGGCGCTGTTCGAACTGGTCGGCGGGAACGGTCGAGGTATCGATCTTCAGCCGCTGACCGATAACCACGGGGGTGCCGAAGCGCATGCCGTTGAGCTCACGCAGGCGGCTCGCGCGCACGCCCAGCCAGTCGGCGTAGTGTCCGAGGGTTTCCGCGGCCTGCACTTCGATCGTGCCATCGTCGGCCACGGTGTAATCGCTCGGATCGGCGGTCATCGATGTCGTCTCCGCGCCGGTCACGAGGTTCGGGCTGATCTCCTCGGCCTGCGACGCGGACACGGGCTGCGCCGCCTGTGCGAGCGCGATCTCACGCTCCGACTGCGGAACCTCCTCCGGCTGCGCCTCCACGTCCGCGACCACGGCCTTCGGCGTAACGTCGGTGATGGTGACGATGCCGGTCGGGAGCTTCTCGCCGGCGCTCGCCACCTGGAGTTTCTGCCCTTCGTAGATGAAGTTGCGATCCTTGAGCCCGTTGAGCGTCATCAGTTCCTGCTCGGTCAGACCCGCCTGCCGTGCAATGTTGGAGAGCGAGTCGCCACGCTTCACGACATAGACCTCGGTGGGCACGACGGGCGGCTGGCCACTCGGCGCAGCGGGCGGCGCCGCCGGCGCGGCCGGAGCAGCCGGTGTGGCCTTGGCTGCGGCAACCACCACGGGCCTCGGCTCGGTGCCAGGCAGCTGCAGCACCTGCCCGCGACGCACCTGGTGCGCGCTCTTCAGGTCGTTGAGCCGCATCAGCGTCGCCACGCTGGTGCCATGCGAGGAGGCGATCGTCGACAGCGTATCGCCGCTGCGCACGCGGTAAATTCGATCCACTTTCTGCTGATCGAAGCGCTCGGTCGGCGTGAGACTGGCGAAGCGGACCGTGAGATCCTGCGTCGCGGTCGCTTCGGGCACGTGCAGTTCGAAACCACGCGGAATGTAGCGCTCACCGTTCCACACCGCGGACGTGAGCGAGGGATTCAGCGCCCGCAGGGTCGCTGGGTCGAGGCCGAGCACGCGTTGCATGGCACTCACCGGCACGTAGTCGGGAACACCCAGCGAACGTGTCTTCACCTCGGTATCGCGCGTGAGAGGACCGAAGTACTTCTCGGATTCGCGATCCACATCCAGCGCCGCGAGGAAAGCCACGTAGTAGTTGCGTGAAGCGAAGCCGAAGGTGCGGCTCTGGTGATTGCGGATGATCGCCACGATGTCGTCGGTCCCCTGGTGCTCCTTCGCGCGCCGCATGCCGGCCGCCCCGTGGTTGTACGCGGTGATGGCGAGGGGCCAGGTGCCGAGCAGGTCGTAGTTGAACTGCAGGAGCTGCGCCGCCGCGATCGTCGAGCGGTAAGGATCCATGCGCTCATCCACGGTCGAGTCGATGCGCATGAAGCGCCGGCCGGTCGAACGCATGAACTGCCACAACCCCGCCGCGCCGGCTTTCGAATAGGCGGTCGGATCGAACGAGGACTCGACGTGCGGGAGCGCCGCGAGCTCCGCGGGCAGGCCCATGTTGGCGAGCGTCTCGGCGATGTGCGCCTCGTACGCGCCCGAACGAACCAGGCCCGCCTTGAAGCGATCGGCCTGCCCGAGCTGAAAGCGCACGTGTTCGGCCGCTTCGCGCAGCGCTCGCGTGCTGGTGCCCTCGGGCCAGAGCGCCAGCACACGTTTCTCCTCCGGCGAGTCCGCCTCGCTGCCGCTCGCGAGGCGCTTCAGGATCGCGCTGTACTTGTCGCGCGCCGCATCCACGATCTTGGAGCGCTGCGCGGGTGAGAGGCTCTCCGGGAAGCTGATGACCTCGTACACCACATCGAGATTGCGGTCGTCGTGGATCAACCCGGCGTTGGTCGTGACCTGCGTGTAGACGCGGGTCCAGAAGCGGATGTCGGGCTCGATCTCGGGCCGCCGCGCGAACGGGCTCTCGGCGGCCGACACGCTGTTGCAGGCAGATAAGCCAACGATCGCCAGCAACACGCTCTTCAATACTCTGTGCATCCGCATCTTCCCTCTCGATCTCGACCCCGGGCTCCCGGCGCCAGCCGTCGACGAATTTTACAGGCCGCTGTCTGCTGCCAAGTGATTGGATCAAAACGCCTCACGCACGGGCCCGTGACATAGATCCGGTGGCGCGCCGGAGGTTCGCGTCGCTGCAATTGACACCAGCCACATTCTGTCAGGTGAACGCGCCGCTGATGCAAGCACCAATGCTCCTTTCATGCGAGCGCAAAGCGAGCATCGCGTCACACAACTGAGGTCAGAAACGCCGATTTGGACGGCACGCGCGGCGTGGCGGCGCCAGTGGCATCTGCCTTGCACTTCTCCAGTCCAAAGCCGGCTCGCCGGCAGCACTTGAGCCTTAGGTCAGAGGAAACGCATTAATCATGAACAAGAAAGTCACAGTCGGACTCGCGGCGGCACTCTTTGCCGGCCAGATCTGGGCGACGCCGATCAACCTGAGCGGCGGAGAAGAGAACCTGCAGCAGGTTCTCGATGGCATCACCGCCGGTGGTCACTCCTCGGTGGACGTCATCAACGACCAGGCGGCGCCTGATCAGTTGTGGGCGCTGGGCGCCTCGGGCGGCGCGATGAGCCAGATCATCATCGAGATCGCCGGCAACGCCAGTTCCAACAGCTTCGGCGTCTACGATGCCGCCAACCCGTCGAGCCGCGTGACCATGTTCACCGGCCCCTACGGCGCCGGCGCACAGTCGCTGCTGATTCTGAAGAACGACGGCAGCGTGGTGATCGGCGATCTCACCACCTGGTCCTTCTATGACACCGGCATCGACTTTGCCGGCAACCAGTTCGGCTTCTTCCTGCAGACGCCGACCAACACCTGGTACTCGCAGAACGATCTGAACTCCGACAATTCGGACCACATGGTGGCCTACGCGGGCAAGGGCGACTGGGTGTCGCTGCCGAGCAGCTCGGGCTTCTGGGACCCGAATGAGTACGTGCTCGGCTGGGAAGACCTGGCGAGCTCGAGCTGGGACTACGACTACAACGACTTCGTGGTGATGATCGAGTCGGTGCACGCGGTCCCGGAACCGACCAGCCTCGCGCTGTTCGGTCTCGGCCTCGCCGGACTCGGCTGGACGCTGCGCCGCCGCCGCGGCGCCGCGGTCAAGGTTTAAGAACCAGAAGAACGCAACAACAAGAAGAACCGTTTCGTCTCGAAGCGAACAACAACAAGACTCAGCAAGAACAAGAAGAATCAGAAGAACAAGAAGCCTGGAAGGGACTGCGGACCAGCACAACAACAAGAAGAGCTACAGAGGCCCCGCTCCGCGGGGCCTTTTTATTTGCGGCACAGAAAACAAGGCAGCCCGAAGGCTGCCTTGAAAAGCGGCATATCGCCTCCCTGGCGGGGGAGTCACCGGGCGGGGAACCCGGATCTGATACGCCGGTTAAACCGGTTGGCGATTGGCTGTCCGGTCTTTCAAATCCTCAGCCGCACTTGGAGTCGCCGCAGCTCAGGCAGGTCATGCAGCCGTCCATCATGATCACGGCCGCGGTGTTGCACTTGGAACAGAGCTGAGCTCCTTCGGGGTAGTGCGTCTTGGCGAAAGCATCGGTCTGCTTGCGGCGCGCCTCGAACTCGGCGCGCTTCTCGTCGATCAGCTTCTGCCGGTGCGCATCGATCTGCGGCTTCGGCATCAGGCCGATGGCCTGCAGGTGGCGCTCGATCACGTGGCCGAGCTCCGCGATGATCGAGGGCATGAACTTGCCGCCCGACTGCCAGTAGCCGCCGCGCGGATCGAACACCGCCTTGAGCTCGTCCACCAGGAACGTGACGTCGCCGCCCTTGCGGAACACCGCGGAGATGATGCGCGTCAGCGCCACGATCCACTGGTAGTGATCGAGGTTCTTGGAGTTGATGAAGATCTCGAACGGGCGGCGCTGCTCGTACTCGGTGCCTTCGTTCAACACGATGTCGTTGATGGTCACGTACATCGCGTGGTCGGAGACCGGCGTCTTGATCTTGTAGGTGGAGCCGATGAGCATCTCCGGACGCTCGAGCTTCTCGTGCATCCGGATGACTTTCGCCTCGCGCCCGTCGCGCGTGCGCACGACCTCGTCGCGCTCCTTCTCTTTCTGCTCGCGCGCCTTGTCCTCGGGCTTCTGCACCCGGTACTTGACGATCTTCTTGTCGACCTTGATGGCGCTCATATGAACCTTCTCGTCCTTCCCCCAGCTAGAACTTCCCGTAATACCCTTCTTTCAATGCGTCGAAGAGATTCGCGGCGGTGTGCTTCTCGCCGTCGTACTCGATCTCCTCATCGCCCTTCACCTGGATCTCGCTGCCGTCTTCCAGCGTGAACACGTAGGTCGTGTTCTTGAGGTCGTCCTCTTTCACCAGCACGCCCTGGAACGCTTCCGGGTTGAAGCGGAACGTGGTGCAGCCCTTGAGCCCCTGCTCGTAGGCGTACATGTAGATGTCCTTGAAGTTCTCGTACTTGTAGTCGGTCGGCACGTTCGCGGTCTTGGAAATCGACGAATCCACCCACTTCTGCGCGGCCGCCTGGATATCCACATGCTCCTGAGGGGTGACGTCCTCGGCAGTCGTGAAGTAGTCCGGGAGTTTCTCTCCCGCATTGTTCGATCCCGGCATCGCGCGCGCGTTCACCAGCTCGCGATACGCCAGCAGCTCGAACGAGAACACGTCCATCTTCTCCTTGGTCTTGCGCCCCTCGCGGATCACGTTGCGGAAGTAGTGATGCGCGAACGAGGGCTCGATGCCGTTGCTCGCGTTGTTGGCGAGCGAGAGCGAGATCGTGCCGGTCGGCGCGATCGAGCTGTGGTGCGTGAAACGCGCACCGAATTCCGCCAGCTCGTCGACGAGCTCCGGCGCCACTTCCGACACGCGCTGCATGTAGCGGCTGTAGCGCGCGTGCAGGACGCGGCCGGGGATCTTCGCACCCACTTTCCAGCCATCGACCGCCATCTCCGGACGCTTGCGCAGCATCTCCGCAGTGACCGTGAACTCCTCCAGCATGATCGGCGCCGGACCCTTCTCGCGCGCCAGCTCGAGCGCCGCCTGCCAGCCGGAAATGGCGAGTTCGCGCGACACCTTTTCGGTGAACGCGACGGAGGCCTTCGAGCCGTACTTCATGCCGAGCAGCGTGATCGTCGAGCCAAGCCCGAGGAAGCCCATGCCGTGGCGGCGCTTGCGATGAATTTCCTCGCGCTGGCCCTGCAGCGGCAGGCCGTTCACCTCGACCACGTTGTCGAGCATGCGCGTGAAGGTCTTCACCACGCGCCGGAACTCTTCCCAGTCGAAATCCGCGGCGTCGGTGAACGGATGGCGCACGAAACGCGTCAGGTTGATCGAGCCGAGCAGGCACGAGCCATACGGCGGCAACGGTTGCTCGCCGCACGGGTTGGTGGCGCGGATGTTTTCGCAGAACCAGTTGTTGTTCATCTCGTTGACGCGATCGATGAGCACGAACCCCGGCTCCGCGAAGTCGTAGGTCGAGGACATGATCACGTCCCACAGGCGTCGCGCCGGCAGCGTCTTGTAGACCTTGCAGGCGACCAGGCCCGCGTCGTTCACGACGTAGTTCTCGTGCGTCGGCCATTCGCGCCAGATGTAGTGCGCGTGATCGCCGAGGTCGGGCTTCTCCGACTCGTATTCCTTGACGTTGAGCGGGAACGCGAGCTGCCACTCCGCATCCGCGCGCACCGCCTTCATGAACTCGTCGGTGACGAGGAGCGAGAGGTTGAACTGACGCAGCCGCCCGCTCTCGCGCTTGGCGCGGATGAACTCGATGGCATCGGGGTGACCGATGTCGAAGGTGCCCATCTGCGCGCCGCGCCGCCCACCGGCCGAGGACACGGTGAAGCACATCTTGTCGTAGATATCCATGAAGGACAGCGGGCCGGAGGTGTACGCACCCGCACCGGACACGTATGCGCCGCGCGGACGCAACGTCGAGAACTCGTAGCCGATGCCGCAGCCGGCCTTCAGCGTGAGTCCCGCCTCGTGCACCTTGTTGAGGATGTCATCCATGGAATCACGGATGGTTCCCGACACGGTGCAGTTGATCGTCGAGGTCGCGGGCTTGTGCTCCAGCGCGCCGGCGTTGGACGTGACACGGCCGGCGGGAATCGCGCCCTTGCGCAACGCCCACAGGAATTGCTCGTACCAATGCTCGCGAACTTCCTGGCCTTCGACTTCCGACAAGGCGCGCGCCACCCGCTTGTACGTGTCGTCCATCGTGCGATCGATGGGCGTGCCGTCCTTCGCGGTGAGGCGGTACTTCTTGTCCCAGATGTCGAGTGAGGCTTCCTGGAAGGCGATGCTGTCGAGATCTTTCGGCTCTAGCTTGACCACCGTATTCATTGCGTGACTGGCGCTCCCCTTTCGCTTCGTCAATACGGCTGGATATCCAGTTCTTCTGACTCGGCGTGTGTGTCCGTTCGTAGCGGACACAACATCTTGTGTCAGGGGCGCAAGACTATTCTCGACCCCGGAGCGCGTCAAGAATTTTTTGGGTCAAAAATCATGCCATTAAAACCATATGATTCAATCGCTTGTAAAAATCTCCTAATAGTTTCCCTGACTGCCTCCTCAAAATCACTTAAGAGGCCCGAACCCAATATCTTGTGTCCACCGAACGAGCACAAATCACTCACAGGAATTCCACCGCTCGTCCACTTGCGCGCGAAATCGATGCGCGCTAGGCGAAGTTGAAAACGAAATCACGGTCCTTACATCGCCCTCCACGAGCGCTGAGCGCTTGAACGAAGTGAAAGCTGGAGGTGAAGAGATGAACGTCGTGAGATACGAGCCCTGGGTTCTGATGAATCGCCTGAGCCGCGATCTCGAGCGCCTGTTCCACGCACCCGCTGACTACAGCGATGAAACGCGTAGCTCGGTGGTGGATTGGGTGCCCGCAGTCGATATCAAGGAAGAGGACAAGCAGTTCGTGCTGCACGCGGATCTTCCGGGTGTGGATGCGAAGGACATCGACGTGTCGCTGGAGAAGGGCGAGCTGACGATTCGCGGCAAGCGCGCATCCGCGTCGCGCGATGAGAAGGACGGCTATCGGCGCGTCGAGCGCGTGAGTGGCGAATTCTTCCGCCGCTTCAGCCTGCCGGACACCGCCGATTCGAGTGCCGTGAAGGCGAAGTTCGTCAATGGCGTGCTCGAAGTGCAGATCCCCAAGCAGCCGACCGTGCTGCCGCGCAGGGTCAGCGTCGAAACCCACTAAATCGCTGCGGCTTCGCGCCATTGCAAGCGAGCGAGGGGGCGGAACTTCCGCCCCCTTTTCTTGTCCTGTACGCGCGATTGGGCCCGCCCTAGAATTCTCGGCCCGTTACCTCAGGACTCTCTGCGCATGAAGCTGATCCCGTCTCGCACCGGCCTGGCGCTGGCTGCTCTGCTTGTATTCGCTGCCGATGGACAGGCAGCCCAGCCTGCGGTCACGGAAGCGACGCTGCCGTCGCTCGCGCCGATGGTCAAGAAGGTCGGACCGACAGTCGTGAGCATCGCGACCAAGGGCACGATCAAGTCCCAGGGCAATCCGCTGCTGGAGGACCCGTTTTTTCGCCGCTTCTTCGACCTGCCGCCCGGTGGCGGCGGCGGCGGCGTGCCGCGCGATCGTCCCTTCCAGAGTGCGGGCTCCGGCGTCGTCGTCGATGCCGCCAACGGCTACATCATCACCAATGCGCACGTGATCGAGAACGCGAGCGAGATCACCATCACTGCGCAGGACGATCATGAGTACAAAGCCGACGTGGTTGGCGCCGACGAGGGCTCGGACATCGCGGTCCTCAAGCTCAAGCAGGGCAAGCTCCCGGCCATTGCACTGGGAGATTCGAACAAGCTCGAGGTGGGCGATTTCGTGGTCGCGATCGGCAATCCGTTCGGCCTGCAGCACACCGTGACCTCGGGCATCGTGAGCGCACTCGGCCGCGTCGGCATCGGCGATCCTACCAAGAGCTACGAGGATTTCATTCAGACCGACGCTTCCATCAACCCGGGCAACTCAGGCGGGGCGCTGGTGAACCTGCGCGGAGAGCTGGTCGGCATCAACTCCGCGATTCTCAGCCGCAGCGGCGGCAACATGGGCATCGGCTTTGCGATCCCGGTGAACATGGTCAAGAACGTGATGGACCAGCTCATCAAGTTCGGGACCGTCAAGCGCGGAATCCTCGGCGTCAACATCGTCAACGTGACCCCGGACGTGGTGCAGGCCATGGGCGCGCCGCCCGATACGCAGGGTGCCCTGGTCACGCAGGTGGTCGGCGGGTCGGCGGCGGAGAAGGCGGGCATCAAGGTCAACGACATCATCAGCTCGGTAAACGGCGAAAACGTGAAGGGAGCGCCGGAGCTCAAGCGCGCGATCGGCATGCTGCACATCGGCGACAAGGTTGATGTCGGGCTGGTCCGCGACGGCAAGCCGCGCAAGGTCACGGCCGTGGTCACCGAGAACGCGGCCGCGCAGACGGTTGCGGCGACCGACGTTCACGAAGGTCTCGAGGGGGCGCAGTTGAGCGATGCCGACAACGCCGGGGGCGTAGCGGTGCGCGCCATCGAGCCGGGCAGTCCCGCGGCGCAGAACGGCCTGCGCGCCAATGACCTCATCATCGGCGTCAACCGCGCGCGCGTGGCGAACCTCAAGGAGCTGAAGGACGCCTCCGAGGGTTACGAGGCGATCATCCTGACCATCCGGCGCGGCAGCGACACCCTGTCGATCCCGGTACGCTGACAGGACGTGTGGCGACCCGATCCGTATCGGTTTGCGTGCTCGGCGGCACCGGCTTTGTCGGCAGCCGCCTGGTCACGCGACTGGTCGGCGAGGGCTATCGCGTCAAGGTCCTGACGCGCAATCGCGAAGCGCACCGTGACCTGCTGGTCCTGCCGGATCTCGACCTGACGACGGCCGATGTCCACGATCCCGGGCAGCTCGCCGCGCAGTTCGCTTCGTTCGACGTCGTCATCAACCTGATCGGCATCTTGAACGAGCGCGGCTGGAGCGGGGCCGGCTTTCGCCGCGCACACACGGAGCTCGCCGCCAAGGTCGTGCAGGCCTGCAAGTCGTCCGCAGTTCCGCGGCTGCTGCACATGAGCTCGCTCGGCGCGGATGCGCAGGGCGGGCCGAGCCAGTACCTGCGCACCAAGGGCGAGGCGGAGGCAACGGTGCGCGCGCAGTCGGAAGGGTTGGTCGACTGGACGATCTTCCGGCCCTCGGTGATCTTCGGACCCGGCGACTCATTCACGAACCGGTTCGCACGGCTCCTGCGGCGGTTGCCGCTGGCCTTGCCACTTGCGCGCAGCAATGCGCGCTTCGCGCCGGTCTACGTCGATGATGTCGTCGAGGCGATGGCCCGCGCTCTGCCGATTCATGTCGGCGGCGGCCGCACGTTCGAGCTCTGCGGGCCGAAGAGCTACTCACTCGCCGAAATCATGCGCTTCATCGCCGGGACTCTGGGCTTGCGGCGCTGGGTGTTCGGCCTGCCCGACTTCGTCGGACGTCTGCAGGCCCTGGTGATGGATTTCATCCCGGGAAAGCCTTTTTCCAGCGACAACTACCGCTCGCTGCTCGTGGACAGCGTGTGCCGCCAGGATGGTCTCGCTGAACTGGCCATCGCGCCGCGTCCCATGGAAGCGATCGTGCGCCAGTATCTCGGCGCCACGTCGGCTCACGGCCTCCTCGACGCGTACCGCCATCACTCCGGACGCGTGAACTGATCTCACGGGCCTGACGGCTGCGGCACAGCTGTCGACGCGGTGCAGACTTCGCGATGTCGCGCGGCCTGCTCTTCGCGCGCCAGTACTTTGACGCGCTCATAGAAGAGCGGCAGGTCGTTGCCGCTCTCGGCCAACAAGCGCTCGAGCCCCGGGACGCACTCTTCGTAGGCCGCGACCGAGGCGAGGTACGCGTTGTTGAGGTCCTGGGCGATGTGCTCGTCGACACCCGACCAGGACGCGATCAGTGCCTGGTAGTCGCTCACCAGGCTATCGAGCTCCGCGCGTTTGCGGTCGCGCATCACGCTCGCATCAACGCCACTCGCGTAGAGCGTCCGCAGCCGTTTGCGGCCCGCATCGAGCAGTTGCGAAATCCGGATCTGCCGCTCACGCCCCGCCTTGAACGCGGCGAGCTCGGCTTCGCGATGATGCGTGGTGAGCCAGCGATGCACGCCCTCCACTTCAACCACGGAGGCGAAGGCCTCATTGAATGAGGTGTCGCCGGGCACATAGACGAGCTGGTGAGTGAGCTCGTGGAACATGATCGCTGCTACCCGCACGTCGCTCCACGTCATCATCGTGCTGAGCACCGGGTCATCGAAATGCCCAAGCGTCGAGTACGCCGGCACTCCGCCGACGAACACGTCGTTGCCCTGCTTCGCAAGTTTCGCGGCGAAGGCGCGCGCCTTGTCCTCTGAGAAGTAGCCGCGGTACACGACGCAGCCCGCGACGGGGAAACACCACTGCTTGGGCTGCACCGAGAACTCGGGCGCGGCAAACACATTCCAGACCACGAAGGGACGCCCGACGTCCGCGTAACTGCGATAGCTGCCATTGTCCGGCAGCGCGAGCTCGCGCACCGCGAAGTCACGCATCTCGAGCACGCTCTGCAAGCGTGATTTCAGTTCGGGCTTGGTGGCGGGATCTGCAATCACCTTGCTGATCGGCTGACGCTTCTGCATCAGCTCCATCTGTCCGTTGGCGCTCTGCACCAGGTAGCAGCCGCTCAATTGACAGCAGCACAACAGGACCAGGAGCCACGGCGCGCGCGTGCGATTCATGTCGGTTGAGGTTGTAACCTGCGAAGCGGTCTGACAGGCTCCTTGCGCATGGAAGTGTATCTGGTCGGCGGCGCAGTCCGGGATGAACTCCTCGGGAGAACGCCGCAGGAACGCGACTGGGTCGTGGTCGGCGCCACCGCGGAAGAGCTGGCGCGGCAGGGCATGCAGCAGGTCGGGCGCGACTTCCCGGTGTTCCTGCATCCCGAGACTCACGAGGAGTACGCGCTCGCGCGCACCGAGCGCAAGAGCGGAACCGGCTACTACGGCTTCACCACGGACAGCTCACCTGCGGTCACGCTCGAACAGGATCTCGCGCGGCGCGACCTGACGATCAACGCGATGGCACGCGCAGCCGACGGCCGGCTGATCGATCCCTACGGCGGGCAACGTGATCTCGAAGTGCGTATGCTGCGTCACGTCTCGCCGGCATTCGTCGAGGATCCGCTGCGCGTTCTGCGCGTCGCGCGCTTTGCAGCTCGCTTCGCCGGCCTCGGTTTCCGCGTGGCCGACGACACCCTGGCACTGATGAAAGCCATGAGCCGTGGCGGCGAGCTCAAGGCGCTCGTTGCGGAGCGCGTGTGGCAGGAAACGCGGCGTGCGCTCGAAGAAGAGGCGCCGCAGGTCTTCTTCCAGGTCCTGCGCGAGTGCGAGGCGCTCTCGCAGGTCTTCCCGGAAGTGGATGCGCTTTTTGGCGTGCCGCAGCCCGAACAGTGGCATCCCGAGATCGACACCGGTGTTCACACGCTGATGGTGGTGCAGATGGCGGCGCGGCTCTCGCCGCTCGCGACGGTGCGCTTTGCCGCGCTGGTGCACGATCTCGGCAAGGCCGATACGCCGCGCGACAAATGGCCGCGCCATGCGGGCCATGAAGTCGCCAGCGTGCAGCACGTGCAGCAGGTTTGTGCGCGCCTGCGTATTCCCAACGACTACCGTGACCTCGCGGTGCTCGTCGCACGGCACCACGGTGTCGTGCACCGGGCCTTCGAATTGCGGGCCGCAACGGTCGTGGACCTCTTCGCCCACACGGACGCGCTGCGCCGGCCCGAGCGGTTCGAGCAGTTCCTGCTGGCGTGCGAGGCGGACGCGCGCGGACGCAAAGGTCTCGAGGATCAGCCCTATCCGCAGGCGACCTGGTTGCGACAAGCGCTGAGCGCGGTCCGTGCCGTGGCGCCGGACGAGGACGACCTGCGAAGCGGTGGCGCTGAAATCGCCGAGCGCCTGCGCCGCCGGCGCATCGCGGCGGTGGACGCGCTCAAGCGTTAGGCGCGGCTGCGAAACCGCTCGCGGACACTACGGAGGATTGCCGAGATACGCGATGAGCGTCACGCCCGCGAATCCGGTCGTGCCCTCGATATCGCTGTCGCTCACTCCAAGCCGCAACTCGAGATCGAGACGGTCGCTCACCGGAAAACTCATCGAACCGATCAGCGTGTCCGCCTCCAGGCCCGCGAACTCCTCGCGATCGTGGTAGTAGTCGAGGCCGAAGGTGTAGAGCCCGTCGCGATAGCCGAGTGCCGCCCACAGCGAGTAGTCGAGAAAGCCGTTCTCGCGCGTGAGTTCGTTGCCCACGAGCACAGCGCCTGCGCGCAGGACACGCGTGGCAATGCGACGAAAGATCTCACGCGAGATTGTCGGCAGGTTTCCAGTCTGCGGCGGCAGCGTCACGCCGGTGAGATTGCAGTCGGCCGTTGAATATTCGTAATTGATTCCCGAGACGAGGCCGGTCCAGGCCTTGCCGGTGTGGCTCACGGTCAGGCCATAGCCCAGGTTGTCGAGCGTGCATTCGCCGCGTCCGGTGATCGGCACCTGCACGCCGCGAATCGGGATCACGGTGTCGAAGGTGAACTCGTCGAGATCGGAGCTGCGTGATTCGCCGCGCACGCTCACCCGCCAACCGCCCGCCTTGTAATAGAGAGAGCCACCCAGCGTCGTCGAGCTGAAGAGATCGTGCTGATCCCACCAGCGCACATCGGCATTGACTCCGAGCGGACCGAAAAAATGGTCGAAGCTGACGATGGCCAGATCGCCCTTGAAGCGCTCGAAATCGGTGGACGTATCGGCGAGGCCGCCTTGCAGCGTCAGCGCGGTGAGTGACGAGGGCGCCCAGGTGATCGTGCCGTCGGCCCGGTAGCCGCCGTCCTCATCCACATCTGCACCGACACTCACGAGCCACGCGGACGCGCCTGGCGAATCAGCTGCGGCCGGGCCGATGCCACCCGCAAACGCGCCGCACGCAACGAGGAGCTCACGCAAACGCATAGACGATCACCGCGGCCAGCAGCAGACGGTAGATCGTGAAGGGCAGCATGCCGATGCGCTGGATGAAGCGCAGCAGGAAATGGATGCACAGGAAGCCGCTGATGGCCGCGACCACGATGCCGATGATGACCGGCTGCCAATCGATGGGCGTCGCCGCGCGCACCATCTTCAGCGTCTCGTAGGCGCCCGCCATCGCCGTCCCGGGCACTGCGAGCAGGAAGGAGTAACGCGCGGCGGCCTCGCGCGTGAGTCCCACGCCCAGACCCGCCGTCATCGTGATGCCCGAGCGTGAGGTTCCGGGCACGAGCGCCAGCGCCTGGGCGATACCGATGAGCGCCGCGTCGCCCCAGGTGACTGTGTATTCGTCGCGCTGCCGGCGTCCAAAACGATCCGCGAGCCACAGCACGATGCCGAAGCCGGCCATGGTCGTCGCGATGAGCAGGGGTCGGCGAAAGTGCTCTTCGATGTAGTCGTTGAAGAGGAGTCCCACGAGACCAACGGGGACCGTCCCCCACAGCACAGCCCAGGCGAGATGGCCGTCGGGGCTCTGCTTCTTGAGCGTTGCCGAGGCGATCCAGGCGCGGGCCATCGCCATCAGCTGGGTGCGGAAGTAGAACACGACCGCCGCAAGCGTCCCGATATGCATCGCGGCATCGAACGCGAGGCCCTGGTCGGGCCAGCCGAGGAAGCGCGGCAGCAGGATCAGGTGTCCGGAGCTCGAGATCGGCAGAAATTCGGTGATGCCCTGGATGATCGCGAGAATGATGGCGTGAACGGTGGTCATCGTGCGTTCCGTTGGTTGTTGAACTTTTTGCTACAGCGATGCCGCCAGGTCGCGGATGGCGAAACCTCGCAGGGGCTGTTTCACGCCGCGCGACAGCCCCAGCACCTTGAATCGCTCGCCCATCTCACCCGGCAACGTCAATAGCATCGCCTGCCGGGCGAGACTCAGGCGCTCGACCAGCTCACGTTCGCCGGCACTGTGCAGATGCTGTTCGATCCCCAACCCCATCAAAAAGTGCGCCTGCGTGGTGAATCCGGCCACTTCCAGGCCGGCGTCCGTCGCGGCTTCTGCGGCCGCGGTGAAATCCACCCAGGCACCGATGTCCTGCAATCCCACATGGATAAACGGATCAGAATGAAATCGTTGACGGAAGTGACAAAGAAGAGTGCCGTCGTGGCGCTCCGGGCGGTAGTACTGCGCGCGCGGCAGGCCGTAGTCGATGAAGAACATCGCGCCGGCCTTGAGCACACGGGCGAGAGCGTGCAGCCAGGGATCGAGGCGCAGGTTGATTTCGGAGGTGTAGCCCTCGGGCAATTCGGTGCCGAGCTGGCGTTCGATCGCACGCACCTTCTGCTGGAGCGCCGGCGCCGCGGGCTTTTCCGACCATGCCAGTTCCGATGAGTGCCAGGCGACTCCCAGCGCATTGACTGTGCCGGACCGCATCCGGAACCGATCGACCGGCAGTGCATCGATGACCTCGTTGGCGACGACCACGCCGCGCCGTGCTGCCGGCAGTTCATCGAGCCAGGTCACGCGCTTCAGGTGTCTTGCGGCATGCGTGCTCAGGGTTGCGATCTGGCGCTGACGCAGGTCCGCACTCACTTCGAGAATCAGGTAGTGACCGGGGAGCCGATCGAGCGCTTCCAGCTCGTTCAACATGTCGGCCGCCATGCGGCCGGTCCCCGCACCGATCTCGAGGATGTCACCGCCGCCGACCGCGGCGAGCACGTCGGCACACTGGGACGCGAGACAGCGGCTGAAGAGCGGCGAGAGTTCCGGCGCGGTCACGAAGTCGCCGGCACCGCCGAACTTGGTCGACCCCGCCGTGTAGTAACCGAGTCCCGGCTCGTAGAGCGCCATCTCCATGAAGCGCGCGAAGCTGATCCAGCCACCCTGACCTTCGATCTCGCGGCGAATCAGCGCCAGGAGTTTCTCGCTCTGCGTGCGCTCTTCCGGCGTCACTTCGGGCAGATCGACACCACCGCTCACGCGCGACACTCCGGATGATCTCCGGTATCGTTGAGTCTGGCTCTCACTCGCACCAGACGATTCTTCATGAATCCCGCCGTACCGCTGTCAGGCAAGTGCGTCCTGGTCACCGGCGCCGCGCGCCGCATTGGCGCCGCCATCGTACAGGCGATGCATGCGGCGGGCGCGAACGTCGTGATTCACCATCGTGGTTCGGCCGCAGAAGCGGCCGCGCTCGGCGCGGCGCTCAACGAGCAGCGCCCGCGGTCCGCGCTCACGGTGCACGCCGAGCTGACGGATCTCAAGGCGCTGCCGCAGCTCGTGGAACGTGCGCGTTCCGCGTTCGGTCGCCTCGATGTGCTGGTCAACAACGCGTCGAGCTTCTACCCGACACGTGTCGGGCAGATCACGCCGCAGCAGTGGGACGATCTCATCGGCAGCAACCTCAGGGCGCCACTGTTCCTCTCGCAGCTCGCCGCGCCGGAGCTCAAGCGTAATCATGGGCTGATCATCAATCTCATCGATATCCATGCACTGCGGCCGCTCCGTCACCACACAGTCTACTCGGTGGCCAAGGCGGGGCTCGCCACGCTCACCCGCTCGCTCGCTCGCGAGCTCGCTCCCGAAGTGCGCGTCAACGGCATCGCGCCCGGGCCGGTGCTGTGGCCGGACGCTGACATCGAGCCCGAGGTGAAGCAGGAGATCATGGAGCGAACCGCGCTCAAGCGCATGGGCACACCTGAGGACGTGGCGAGAGCGGCGATATTCTTTGCGCAGGATGCGCCGTACGTCACCGGCCAGATTCTGGCGGTGGACGGGGGTCGGAGCGTGGGATGGTGACCGCTTCGAGCGGATGCGCCGCACGATCGAAGGCTTCCCACAGCGCGCTGATCGCACGACCGGACACCGGGTGCTTGAGGAGCGGGGCGATCTCGGCCAGCGGCCCCAGCATGTAGGCACGGCGCAGCAGGTCCGGCCGCGGCAGCGTCAGGTCCGGCTCGTCGCAGGTCAGCTCGCCATATAGAAGAATGTCCAGGTCCATCGAGCGCGGCGCCCATTTCGGTGCGGCGCGCGTCCGCCCGCACAGGCGCTCCACGTCGCGCAACTCGTCGACCACCTGCTCGACCGGCTCGGCGGTATCGAAACCGATCACCAGGTTGATGAAATCCGGCCCCTCGAACCCGAAGGCGCGATTGCGATACGCGGTGGAGACCGCGAGCGGCCCGAAGCGCCGCTCCAACTCTTCGAGCACCAGCGCGAGATGCCGCATGGGCTCGACGTTGCTGCCCGCCGCGACGTAGACGCGCGTCTTGTCGAGGGCCGCCGCCTTGGCCGCGACGCCGCGCTTGCGGGCCTTCTCGAGATCGCGGGCGTTGCGTTCGATCATCACGCCGACATCCTTGGAACCGCGGATCGCGCCGGGCTTGTTGAGCGTGAGGCGGATCCAGTCGAGATTGAACTCCTCGAGCACCATCAGAGCCGTGCGCTCGGCGAGAGTCTCGACCAGGTGGAACTCCGAGCGCGCGATGAACTCGAGGATGCGCTTCGCGACCTTCTTGTAGTTGACGGTCGCGTCGATGTCATCGGCCGCCGCGGCACGACGCACGTCGCAGGGGATTTCCAGGTCGATGACGACGGTCTGGCGCACGCGCCGCTCCCAGTCGTAGATGCCGATGATCGCTTCGGTGGTCAGCTCGCGCAGAAAAATGCGGTCCATGGACGAGCGTGCCTCAGTGCGTTGGGGCGCGCACAGCACCGGGCGCGGCCAATTCGGTGAGCGGCCAGCGCGCATGGATCTCGATCGGCAGCCCATCGGCTTGCCCGCTCTTCAGACGCCACAGGCCGGCGGCCGCGATCATGGCTGCGTTGTCGGTGCAGAACTCGAGGCGCGGAAAGTGCAGCGCCACGCCCTGCGCCTCGGCGAGCTGCCGCAAGCGTTCCCGAAGACTCCGATTGGCACCCACACCGCCAGCCACCACGAGCGTGTTGAGGCCAGTGGCCTCCAACGCCCGCTTCGTTTTCACCACCAGCGAATCGACGATCGCGGTCTCGAAGGCGAGCGCGAGATCGGCGCGCGACTGCTCGTCGAGTGCGCGCTCACGGATCGCGAGCATGGCCGCGGTCTTGAGCCCGCTGAAGCTGAAGTCGAGATCGGCGCGATCGAGCATCGGCCGCGGCAATTTGATCTTTCCGGCCCGGCCGCGCTCGGCGAGCTGCGACAGCGGCGCGCCGCCCGGATACGGCAGACCCAGGAGCTTGGCGGTCTTGTCGAACGCCTCGCCCGCCGCATCGTCGAGCGATTCGCCGAGCAGCCGGTAGCGGCCGAGCGCGCTGACCTCGATCAGCATCGTGTGCCCCCCCGACACCAGGAGTGCGAGGAACGGCAGCTCCGGGGCGGGATGTTCCAGCAGGGGCGCAAACAGGTGCCCTTCGAGATGGTGAACCGCGACCGCGGGAACCCCCCAGGCGTAGGCGAGGCTCCGTCCCAAGGTCGCTCCGGTCAGCAGGGCACCCGCCAGGCCGGGTCCCGCCGTGTAGGCGATGCCGTCGATATCGCCCGGCCCGCTACCCGCCTGCCTGAGCGTTTCCTTCAAGAGCGGCAACAACTTGCGCACGTGATCGCGCGAGGCGAGCTCCGGCACCACCCCGCCGTACGCGTCGTGCAGGGCCGTCTGGCTGAACAGGCCGTGCGCCAGCAGGCCGCTCGCCTCATCGAGGATGGCGATGGCCGATTCGTCGCAGGAGGATTCGATGCCCAGCACGCGCATGGCTGATTTTGCCTTTTGAATCACGGACCTTTAGAATCGCGCCCCTTCGCTTGGGGCCCCGGGCGAAATTATCTGATTCGAGTTGAGGTTTCGATGCCGAGCGTTCGTGTCCGCGAAAACGAGTACTTCGATGCCGCCCTGCGGCGCTTCAAGCGTGCCTGCGAGAAGGCCGGCATCCTCACCGAGCTCAGGCGGCGCGAATTCTACGAGAAGCCCACCCAGGAACGGAAACGCAAGAAGGCCGCGGCCATCAAGCGGCACATGAAGCGCGTCTCGCGCGACGGGATGCGGGCACCACGCTGATCCTTGAGCCATGACGCTCAAGGAGCGAATCCAGGACGACATGAAAGCCGCCATGCGGGCGGGCGAGAAGGAACGTCTCGGCACCATCCGCATGATCATGGCCGGCATCAAGCAACGCGAAGTCGACGAGCGCATCCAGTTGGATGACGCGCAAGTCTTGAGCGTGCTCGAGAAGATGATCAAGAGCCGCAAGGAATCGCTGGTGCACTTCCAGAGCGGCGGCCGCCAGGACCTCATCGACAAGGAAACCGCCGAGATCAACCTGATCCAGGGCTACCTGCCCGCGCAACTTTCGGATGCCGAGATCGATGCCTTGATCGCCGAAGCCATCAAGGCGAGCGGCGCAACGACCGTGAAGGACATGGGCAAGGCGATGGGCCTCATCAAGGCGAAGGCGCAGGGCAAGGCCGACATGGCCGTGGTCGGCGCGAAACTGAAGGCGAAGCTGGCAGGATAGAAAAGAAGAAGGCCTCGGGGCCCAGGCCTCAGGCCTCGAGCCGGACAAGATGAAGATCCGATGTGCCCTATCATCGGGCATCGAATGAGGCGGCGGCTCCAGATGCAGTTTCCAATCCGCTGTATTCTCTTCAGCCTGAGGCCCGAGGCCTGAGGCCCCGGGCCCTTCTTCATGGCCGGACTCATTCCCCAGCACTTCATCGACGAGCTGATCGCGCGCGCCGACATCGTCGAAGTGATCGGCAGCCGCGTGCCGCTCAAGAAGGCAGGCAAGGAGTTCAAGGCCTGCTGCCCGTTTCACGGCGAGAAGACGCCCTCGTTCACGGTGAGCCAGGCGAAGCAGTTCTATCACTGCTTCGGTTGCGGCGCGCACGGCACCGCCATCGGCTTTCTCATGGAGTACGACAAGCTCGGCTTCGTCGAGGCGGTGGAGGAGCTCGCGAGCCGCGTCGGACTCGATGTACCGCGCGAAGCCGGGGCGAAGCGTGAGTCCTCGGGCGATGACCTCTACGAGGTGTTGGGCCGCGCGGCGCAGTTCTTTCGCGACAGTCTCAAGGACAATGCGCGCGCCATTGAGTACCTGAAGAAGCGCGGGCTCGACGAGGACACGGCGCTGCGCTTCGGAATCGGCTACGCGCTCGATTCCTGGAACGCGCTGCTCAAGCGCTTCGGCGTGAACGACGCCGCACGGCGCAAGCTCCTCGCCGCCGGCCTCATCATCGAGCGCAGCGGCGCGGGCGCCCGCGACTCGGACGGCGGCTTCTACGACCGGTTTCGCGACCGGATCATGTTCCCGATCCGCGATGCGCGCGGGCGGGTGATCGCATTCGGCGGGCGCATCATCGACGCCGGCGAACCGAAATACCTCAACTCGCCGGAGACGAGCGTCTTCCACAAGGGCAAGGAACTCTACGGTCTCTACGAAGCGCGTCAGTCACGCCAAGCCCTGACGCGCCTGCTGATCGTTGAAGGCTACATGGATGTGGTTCGTCTGCATCAGGCCGGCGTGACGTACGCGCTCGCGACTCTGGGCACGGCCACGACCAGCGAGCACCTGCACCGGATCTTCAGGTTGACGGCCGAAGTGGTGTTCTGCTTCGACGGCGACCGCGCCGGGCGCGCCGCCGCGTGGCGCGCGCTCGAGAACGCGCTGCCCGAGGCGCGCGAGGGCCGGCAGATCAAGTTCATGTTCCTGCCTGAAGGCCACGATCCCGATTCACTCGTGGGCGAAGAAGGACGCGAGGCGTTCGAGAAGCGCTTCGCGAGCGCGTTGCCTCTGTCCGAGTACCTGGTCGAGCAACTCGCATCGCAGGTGGCTCTCGAACACATCGACGGACGGGCGCGTCTCGCCGAGCTGGCGAAACCGCTCCTGCGGCGCATTCCGGGCGGCGTCTACCAGGAACTGCTCATCGATCGACTGGCGAAACAGGTCGGCATGTCTTCCGCGAAGCTCGCCGCGTTGCTGCTCGAGCCTGCGGAAGCCGCGAAGTCACGCAGCACCGCGAAGACGACGGCCAAGCCGGCACTCAACGTGGGCCGCGGCAGCCTGGTTCGACAGGCGATCACGCTGTTGCTGAATCATCCTGACGCCGCCAAGGCGATCACCGGCGCGGACGAACTCTCGCAGAGCGCTCAGCCCGGTGCGCCGCTCCTCGCGCAGCTCATCAGCGAACTCAAAACGCGACCGGCACTCAACAAGGCTGTAGTCGTGGAGCGTTGGCGCGATCGACCCGAGGGCGTGCATCTCGACAAGCTCGCGGCTGCCGAATGCCTGGTCACCGACGCCAAGGCGGCAGCGCGTGACATTCAGATGACCGTCGACCGGTTGCGAAGTGAAGCGGGACCGTCCAAACGTACGGATGAGCTGCTTCGCAAGGCCGGGGAAAGCGGTCTGACCTCGCAGGAAAAGCTTGAACTTCAAAGGCTTCTGGCTGAACGTGGCGGGCGCAGTACGGCCCGAAGCAAAGGTTGAAAATGGCCCGAAAGACCGAATCTAGTCGCCCGAAGTCTGTCCAAGTATACTCGCGCGTTCTTTTGGCACCGCGCAGGCCAACCACCCCTATGAAGGCAGCACCTTTGAGCGATAAGAAGGCGACTCACATCGCTGATGAGCGCCAATCGCAGTTGAAGCTCCTGATCGCCAGGGGCAAGGAACAGGGCTACCTCACGTACGCCGAGGTGAACGATCACCTGCCGAGCGAGATCGTCGATCCGGAGCAGATCGAAGACATCGTCAACATGATTAACGACATGGGCATCCCGGTGTACGAGAAAGCGCCGGATGCCGAGTCGATGCTCCTCGCCGAAGCCGCGCAGCCTGACGAAGAAGCAGTCGAGGAAGCGGCCGCCGCGCTGGTCGCGGTCGATGCCGAGTTCGGTCGCACCACCGACCCGGTGCGCATGTACATGCGCGAGATGGGCACAGTGGAACTGCTCACGCGCGAAGGCGAGATCCGCATCGCGAAGCGCATCGAGGAAGGACTCGACGCGGTGCGCGGCGCGCTTGCGCTCTACCCCTCGACCTTCGAGCTGATGCTCAAGCAGTACGAGCCGGTGAAGACGGGCCAGAACCGCCTGATCGACATCATCGTCGGCTTCGTCGATCCGAATGCGCCCGATGAGATTGCGCAGCCGCAGAACGCGCGCCTCGAGCTCGCACGCGAAGCCACCGAGAACAAGACCGAAGAAGAGGAAGGCGAAGAAGGCGAGGAAGAGGAAGAGGCGCTCGAGACGGGACCCGATCCCGAGGAAGCGGCGCGCCGCTTCGCCACCCTCGCGCGTTACCACGCGCAGGTGATCAACGCGCTGCACGGCAAGGGCGTGAAGGATCCGAAGACCGCGAAGCTCCGCAAGAAGCTCGCGGCCGAGTTCATGGAGCTCAAGCTCGCGCCGAAGATGTTCGAGCTGCTGATCGACAACCTGCGCGATCACGTGGCGGAGATCCGCCAGCTCGAGAAGGACATCATGATGATCTGCGTGCGCCAGGCGGGCATGCCGCGCAAGGATTTCATCTCGACGTTCCCCAAGAACGAGACCAACCTGCGCTGGCTGCACAAGCACCTCAAGGCGAAGAAGAAGCACTCCTCCGCCCTCGGGCGCCTGAAGGAAGAGATCGAGAAGCGGCAGAAGAAGCTGCAGCAGCTCGAGGACGTGCACCACCTCTCGATCAGCGACATCAAGGATATCAACCGCGAGGTGTCGATCGGCGAGGCCAAGGCGCGCCGTGCGAAGAAAGAGATGGTCGAGGCGAACCTGCGTCTCGTGATCTCGATCGCGAAGAAGTACACCAACCGCGGCCTGCAGTTCCTGGACCTGATCCAGGAAGGCAACATCGGTCTCATGAAGGCGGTCGACAAGTTCGAATACCGCCGCGGCTACAAGTTCTCGACCTACGCGACTTGGTGGATCCGCCAGGCCATCACGCGCTCGATCGCCGACCAGGCGCGCACCATCCGCATCCCGGTGCACATGATCGAGACCATCAACAAGTTGAACCGCATCTCGCGGCAGATGTTGCAGGAGATGGGCCGCGAGCCGACGCCGGAAGAGCTGGCCGTGCGCATGGAGATGCCCGAGGACAAGGTGCGCAAGGTCCTCAAGATCGCCAAGGAACCGATCTCGATGGAGACGCCGATCGGCGATGACGAGGATTCACACCTCGGGGATTTCATCGAGGACACCTCGGTCGATTCACCGATCGATGCGGCCACGATGGAGTCGCTCCGCGAGACCACGCACGCGGTGCTCGCCGGCCTCACGCCACGCGAAGCCAAGGTGCTGCGCATGCGCTTCGGTATCGACATGAATACCGATCACACGCTGGAAGAAGTCGGCAAGCAGTTCGACGTCACGCGCGAGCGCATCCGCCAGATCGA
>DATFRO010000116.1:0-9639 GCA_035263105.1 Steroidobacteraceae bacterium
GCAAGACGAGGGACAGCGCGATCGCTCGGATGTCGGTGCCACGGCGTTTCATTCGTGTCGGGACGCCGAGGTCATCCGGCACACCCAGCCAACGCCCCAACCGGACTGCTCTTCAGGCAGGAGGCTTGGCCTTAGCAATCAGCGCCCGAAACTCGGTGAGCTTCGCTTTGACGACAGCCGCGTTCTCGTTCCCCATGCGCATCAGCAGCTTCTGCCCCGCCGAGCGCGATTCGAGGTCCGGGTCGGCGAACTCGTAGAACACGCGCGGCTGCGTGAGCTTGACCGGCGCGGTGGTCTGCGGGGCAGCTAGCATGTCGTCGATCACCTCGACCAGGCGATCGTTGAAGTAGGCCTTCGGATAACCCAGGTCCTCGTACGCACGCTGGAACAGCGGGTAGTAGCGGAAATAGAGCGTGCTGAGCGTCCTGGCGTCCGTCGCCTCGACCAGTTTCACCACCGGCGCATAGCGTGCGTAGTTCTTCGGATCGAGCGTCAGGCCTTCGTCCTGGCCGCTGGTCGCGAACTTTCCCGCGGTCGGCACGAGCGGGCGCAGTTCGACGGCCACTTTCTTGCGCGGCAGGTTGTCGACGGTCACCACGAGACGCCGGATGACATCCTTCGGTGTCAGGAACTGCTTGACCGCGTCCGCGCTGTAAACACCCGAGAGTGAAGCGCGAATGGCCGCATCGCTTTCATTGAGGGCCGGAAGAGGCTGTTCCGGCGGTGTTTCCGGAACCGGGTTGCGAATCGCCGGTTCGGCCGGGGCCGGCGCGGCCGGCGGTGGCGGCGCCTCGGCGGGCGTGCTGCTCTTCTGGTTCTCGTAATAGACGACGCCCGCGATGACCACCAGGGCGACACCCGCGATCAATGCCAGCAGTTTTTGTCGCTCCATCAGACCTCGCTTGTGGATTGAACGCTGTTCACGATGGCCTGCTCACAGCCGCAGGCTTCCACGCCGGCGCTTCGTCGGCGGATCGGTCGACCGGACTGTCGGCTGCGACGCTAGGACTTGCCTCTCTCGGCGCGGCTGCCGCGCTTGATATCGCGGCTGTGGGCGCGCTTGAAGGTCTGGATGTCCTTGAATCGGCCCTTCGCGTCCCGCACTGCATACAACTTGGTTCCAGAGGTGCTCCGATGCGTGGTGCGTGTCGTCATGACGGCTACTCCCTTCGCGGACTTGACTAGCGGCGTGAGAATAGCGCAGGCCCGCCTCACTGTCAGGACCGGAGCCGATCGAGGCTCGCCACTCCCGCCGCGATCCAGCGCTGGGCGCATTTGCATTTCCTGACACGCGATCAACGAACTGCGGCCGCTCGACGTTGTCCCTAACCCCGGGCTCCGCGGCGGGGTCGTGTCGAGGAAGAAATCATGAACCACGCCTTTGAGTCCTCATCCACGGACACCACCAGCAGCCGGACCCCCCGCCTGCATCGCACCCCGTCCTCCGCGCCGGATGCGCCGGCGGCGCGCAGCCGCATGGAGCATCGTTGGGGCGAGCGCATCTCAGTACGCGCGGACGTGCGCCTGCACTGTGCGAAGTGGGATGCGGCGGGCCACCTCAAGGATGTGAGCCTGAGTGGCGCGTTCGTCCACACGCGGCTGCTGGTGCCGGCCTGGTCGCAGATCGAGCTCGAGCTCTCGGGCGAGCGGATCGCGGCGTTCGTGGTGCGCGTCACGTCCGACGGATTGGGAATCGAATGGAGCGAGTTCGCCCCGCGCGTGATCCGCGATCTGCTGTCGCCTTGATCAGCGGCCGGCCGTCGATCGCCCGCCCTCGTGCCTGGCAGGAGCCGATGAAGATTTAGCAGGAGGCTGTATTGCGAGGGTCGCTTTGACGGCCGGCCGTTCCATCATCCGCGTGTACCACTCGACGACGCGCGGACTGTCCCTGGCGTTGACGATGTTCGAGTAGTAATCGGGCATCCGGATCAGCATCGCAAACAGGCTCACGTCCGCGAGCGTGAACTGCGAGCCGAGCATCCAGGGGCCCTGCATGCCCTGCTCCATTCTCCTGATCGATTCGTGCACGCGGCGCTGCCAGTCCTCGAGCTGCGAGTCGGTCCATACCTGGGCGGCGGATTCGCGCCACTTGTCGCGTTGTTCCTTGAGAGGAATGCGCTGCACCCTGGCTTCGAACTCTTCCGGCGTCAGGTGCTGGACCGCGTGCTTGATCATGCGGTGCCAGCCGAGAAAGCTGAGCGCCGGGCAGAAGTACTCGTCGACGAACTTGGTCCAGATGCGCATCTGTGCGCGGCCGTAGGCGTCCGCGGGACGCAGCGGCGCACCGGGGAAAGTCTCGTCGACGTACTCGTTGATCACGGTCGACTCGGTGAGAGTGCGGCCGTCGTGCACCAGCACCGGGACCTGGCCGTTCGGGTTGATCTTCACGAACCAGGGCTCGTGCTGCTCGAACTCGAGCAGGTTCATGTAGTGGCTGGTGTACTCGACGCCCTTCTCCTTGAGCGGCAGCAGCGCCTTCAGCGAATTGGCGGCCGGTGAGCCGTGGTACAGCTCGAGCATGTAATTCTTCCCCTGGGATGAGGGCGCGGCCTGCTGCCCGGGTGGCACAGGCTCCTCGCCAGATTCGACTATCCGCGCCCTCGATGCACCGGTTCTCGACCCATCGGGAAACGGGTATGGTTCCCGAGTGAACCGCGGCGGGAGCCCAACCCAATGAACGATCAAACCGCGACCACGGTGGTGGTCCCGACCGAAAAAGCGCACGACAGCTGGCCGCGGCCGGCGGTCGCCTGGTACGGCGTCGTGTTCTTCGGGCTCACGCTGCTCGTGCTCTTCATGAACGCGAGCGTCTCGGGCCTGCTGATCGAACCCATCAAGCGCGATCTCGGGTTGAGTGACGTGCAAGCCAGTCTCGCGATCGGCACGGCCGCCGCGGCATTCAATGCACTCTTCATGCTGCCGGTCTCGAGACTCGTCGACATCATCAGCCGGCGCCTGATCATCGGCGTCGGCCTGATCCTCGGTGGCATCTCAGCCGCACTCGCCGGCCTGTCCAGCACGTTCTCGCAGTTGTTCCTGGTGCGCATGATCGGCGGCATCGGCGGGTCCGGTAACGCACCCGCGACCTTCTCGATCCTCGCCGACTACTTCCCGGCCCCGAAACTCCCCAAAGCACTCGCGGTGATGGGCATCGGCTTCTATTACGGCAACGCGCTCGCGTTATTGCTCGGTGGAACGCTCCTCGGGTTTGCCTCGACACTCCACGTCGTCGCGCCCATGGTGGGGGCGCTGCGTCCCTGGCAGATCATTTTGCTGATCATGGCGATACCGGATGTGCTGCTCGGCATCCTGGCGCTCACGACGCTGCATGAGCCCAAGCGCCGCGGCGCACGCAGTACCACCTACGCGGCCGATGCGGGCGGCAAGGTCAAAGTCGTGCCGTTGCGCGAGGTGTTCAAATTCCTCTACGACAATCGAGCTGCATTCGCACCCATGTTCCTCGGCCTGTGCGCCAATTCGCTCGCGGCCGGTGCGTTTTTCTGGAATGCGCCCTTCTTCGCGCGCACCTACGGCTGGAGCCCGGCGAAATACGGAGTCATTCAAGGATCGATGCTGCTGGTGCTGGCGCCGATCGGGGCACTCGCGGGTGGCTACCTGGCCGAATGGTTCGCCAGGAAGGGTCGCGATGATGCGAACCTGCGTGTGGTCTACCTCGCGACCCTGTTTCATGTGCCGTTTGCCATGGCCTATGCGCTCATGCCGAATCCCTATCTCGCCATCGTGATCTATGCGATCAACTACACCATCATCTCGATGGGCTCAGGCCCGCAGAACGCAGCGCTGCAGGTGATCGTCCCCAACGAGATGCGCGGCCAGATCACCGCGTTGTTCCTGTTCTGCTTCGGGATGATCGGCCTCGCGCTCGCGCCGCTCGTGGTCGCGTCGCTGACCCAGTACGTCTTTGGCGCCGAAGAGAAGTTGCGCTACTCGATCGCGACCATTCACATCGTGCTGGCGCCGCTCGCGACCTATTTCTTCTGGAAAGGCCTCAAGCCTTACGGCAAGGCATTCGCGGCGGCGCGCGCCTGGCACTGAAAATGACCACACGACGCGAACTCCTTGGCTGGACCGCGGCCGGAATGGGAGTGCTCGCCACTCGGCTGGCGCGCGCGGAGGACATCGTGCCCGCCAACAAGCCCCTCGACATCCTGTTTCTCGGCGGCACGGGGTTCATCGGCCCGTACCAGGTCGAGCACGCACTGGCGCGCGGCCATCGCGTCACCTTGTTCAATCGCGGCCACAGCACGGTCGCATTCGACGGCAAGACCGAGCTCCTGGTCGGCAATCGCGACTCGAAGCTCGACCCCGGGTTGAGCGCGCTCAAAGGCGATCGCAAGTGGGATGTCGTCATCGACAACTCCGGCTACCTGCCGCGCCACGTGCGCGACTCCGTGAAGCTCCTCAAGGATCGTTGCCGGCGCTACGTCTACATTTCCTCCGTGGCGGTCTACGACCCCGCAGCGACTTCGGTCACCGAGGCCACGCCGTTACGGCCGCTTCCTGATCCAAAGAACGAGCAGATGAGCTGGGAGCGTTACGGGCCGCTCAAAGCCGAATGCGACCGCATCGTGCAGGCGGCGCTCGGCAAGCAGGCGACGATCGTGCGTCCCACCTATATCGTCGGCCCACGGGACGACACCGATCGCTTCACCTACTGGGTGGATCGCGTCACGCGCGGTGGCGATGTGCTCGCACCGCCCACGCGTCAGAACGAGCTGCAGTGGATCGACGCTCGCGACCTGTGCCCGTGGGTCATCACGCTCGCCGAGCAGGACAAGACGGGGATCTTCAATGTCGCCGGTCCGGGCTACACCTGGGAAGAGACGCTGGTCGGCCTCAGCATGCTCTCGACCGAGATGGTGAAGTTCCGCTGGTCGACCGTCGAGCTCCTGAAACAGCTCGACATCGAGCTGCCGCTGGTGACACCCGGCCGACCGTCGCGCCACTTCGACAACAAGGCCTCGCTCGAAGCGGATCTCACCTATCGGCCGCTGCCCGATACCGCGGCCGCGATCCTCAAGTGGTGGCGTGAGCAACCCGACGAGCGCCGTGCGCACCCGGACGGCTGGCCGACGCAGGAGAAGGAGCGCGCCGCGATTCAGCAGCTCCTCGCCGCCAGCAGCTGATACTCAGTGGCGGTGGTTGCGCCGGCCCCAGCGTCTCGGCCCATGCGGCTGCCTGCGACCCGGGGTCGATGAGGTCCTGTCATTCGAGTGCGTGAGGCGACGATCCGCAGTGTGGGCCGGAGCCTGCGACTCGCGCACTTCATACGCGGGCAACGCCGAGACCGGGAGGCTGCGCTTCAGCAGCTTCTCGATGTCCCGTAGCAGTGAGCTTTCATCGGGCGACACCAGCGACACCGCGCGGCCGGTCGCGCCGGCGCGCGCTGTGCGTCCGATGCGGTGCACGTAGTCCTCGGGGACGTTCGGCAGCTCGTAGTTGACGACCTGCGGCAACTCCTTGATGTCGAGACCGCGCGAGGCGACTTCGGTCGCGACCAGGGCGGTGACCTTGTTGGCCTTGAAATCCGCGAGCGCGCGCACGCGTGCGGCCTGGCTCTTGTTGCCGTGAATCGCCGCGGTGCGGATACCGGACGACTCGAGCTGTTTCGCCAGGCGATTCGCGCCGTGCTTGGTGCGCGTGAACACCAGCACCTGGTGCCAGCCGCCGTCGTCGATCAGGTGCGCGAGCAGGTGCCGCTTGTGGTCCTTGCTCACGCGATAGACGTGCTGCTCGACGCCGTCCGCGGCGGCGTTGCGCGGCGCGACTTCGATGGTGAGCGGGTTGCGCAGGATGCGCGCGGCCAGCGAGCGGATATCGTCGGTGTAAGTCGCCGAGAACATGAGGTTCTGGCGTTCGGGCGGCAGCAGCTTGATCACGCGCCGGATGTCGTGGATGAAACCCATATCGAGCATCCGATCGGCTTCATCGAGCACGAAGTACTGCACATCTCTGAGCTGGACCGCGCCCTGCTCCGCGAGATCCAGCAATCGGCCGGGCGTCGCGACTAGCAGGTCGCAGCCGCTACGGAGCGCCGCGATCTGCGGGTTGATGCTGACCCCGCCGAATACGACCAGCGTGCGCAGGCCTGCGTACTTGCCGTACGTGCGCGCGCTCTCGGCGACTTGCGCCGCGAGCTCGCGCGTCGGCGTCAGCACCAGCGCGCGTGGTGTGCGTCCTGAGGACCCTCCGAGGTGCTGCAGGATGGGGAGGACGAATCCTGCGGTCTTCCCGGTGCCGGTCTGCGCCTGCGCGAGAACATCGTGACGCGCGAGCACGGCGGGAATGGCCTTGGATTGAATGAGAGTCGGCGTGTCGTAGCCCTTTTCGAGCACGGCACGCAACAGCTCGGGCTTCAGCCCGAGATTGGAAAATGACATGTGAACAAAATCCTTGAGGTTGACTCGCACGGCAGCGACAAGCGCTGCAGCGGTCAATAGCGAGGGTGAAAAAAGTCGAAGTAAGTCGGGTGAGACAGACTGCGAGTGAAGGGGGCGTTGACCGCGCGACCCTGGTTCAGCGGCGCGCACTGTACAGAATTTGTGCAGCTGCGTCCACTCTGCGGGCTGGCCGCGTGCGCGGGGTCTCAGATCCTGCGTTTGTCGATCACCCTCCTGGCCTTGCCGAGCGAGCGTTCGATGGTGCCGGGCTCGCGCGCCACGATTTTCGCGCTGACGCCGACGTGGGACTTCACGCTGTGCGCAAACGCCCTGGATGCCGCCGCGTAGTCCGCGGCCGCGACGCTCTCCTGCATCTCGACGTAAATGGTGAGCGCATCGAGATGGCCTTCGCGGCTGACCTCGAGATAGTAATGCGGCGCGAGGCCGCGTTCGGCGAGGATCAACGCTTCGATCTGCGTCGGGTAGACGTTCACGCCACGCACGATGAGCATGTCATCGGTGCGCCCGGAAATGCGGTCGATGCGCCGCATGGAGCGCGCCGTCGGCGGCAACAGGCGCGTGCGATCGCGCGTGCGGTAGCGGATCACGGGCATCGCTTCCTTGGTGAGTGAGGTCAGCACCAGCTCGCCCATCTCGCCATCGGGAAGCACCGCGCCGCTCTCGGGATCGATGATCTCGGGGTAGAAGTGATCCTCCCAGAGCACCGGGCCGTCCTTGGTCTCGACACATTCACTCGCGACACCCGGCCCCATCACTTCCGAGAGCCCGTAGATGTCGACCGCATCGATGCCCATGCGCCGCTCGATCTCCGCGCGCATGCCCTCGGTCCAGGGTTCCGCGCCGAAGATGCCGACGCGCAACGAGCACTCCCGCGCATCGATGCCCTGTCGCTGGAACTCCTCGGAGATCGCGAGCATGTAGGAAGGCGTCACCATGATGATGTCGGGCTCGAGATCGTTGATCAGCTGCACCTGCTTCTCGGTCTGCCCGCCCGACATCGGCACCACCGTGCAGCCGAGCCGCTCGGCACCGTAATGCGCACCGAGCCCTCCCGTGAACAGACCGTACCCGTAAGCGACGTGCACGATGTCCCCGGCCCGCCCGCCCGCCGCGCGAATCGAGCGAGCGACGAGATCCGACCAGGTGTCGATATCCTTCGCGGTGTAGCCCACCACCGTCGGCTTGCCCGTGGTGCCGCTCGAGGCGTGCACGCGCAGCAGCTGCTCGCGCGGCACGGCGAACATGCCGAACGGGTAGTACTCGCGCAGGTCCTGCTTGACGAGGAACGGAAAACGCCGCAGGTCCGCGAGCTGACGCAGATCGTGTGGATGCACGCCGGCGCCTTCGAAGGCGCGCCGGTAATGCGCTACGTTCTCGTGTGCGTGAGCGAGGGACCAGCGCAGGCGCTCGAGCTGCAGGCTGCGCAGCTCATCGACGCTCGCACGTTCGATCGGCTCGAGCTGCGCGGGTGTGCGGGCGGACATGGCGCGTACAGACTAACACCATGCCCGCCCCCCGATGCCAGAGCCCTGGTCAGGAGCTCCGCGAGGTCATCGAGACCTCATCCCGCCCGGGCGATCGCATCCTTGCGGACGAGTGCATAACCGACCGTGTTGAAATTGAACGCGGCGACTTCCTTGTAGAGCTTGCGGGCTTCGTCTTTCTGCCCGGCGGCTTCGAGTGCCGTCGCGAGGTGATACTTGTTGTAGATGATCGTGAGATCCGCCTGGCGCCACTCGGCCACCGCCTGCGGATACTTCTTCTGCTGGTAGGCGATGAGCCCGAGCAGGTCGTGGTAGTTCTCCATCTTGCGCGGGTTCTTCTGTGCCGCGACCAGGTCCGAGTACTTCTTCGCGAGCGCCTGCGCCTGCGCGAACTCGCCCTTGCGGGCCGCGAGTTGTCCCTGGAAGTAGGCGATCTGCGCTTCCTGGATCTTCGAGAAGTCCTCGGTCCCGACCACCCTGGCATTGGCACGCAGCGTCTGTGCGAGCTCATCGATCACGCGCATGCCGTCATCGTTCATGCCGGCGTGCAGACACACCGTCGCCGCATTGGTGAGCGCGAACACCTTGGCGCCCGCCTGCTGAGCATCCGGCAGGTTCATCGTGTTGGTGTCGTTTGCCAGCCTTTCGAGCTCACGCACCGCCGTGCCGTTGTCGCCGGCATGGATGAAGGTGAAGAGCTTGTAGTTCTCGTAGAACGGCTTGTTGGCGGGCTCCGCGGTCGCGATGCCGCGATCGTAATCAGCGCGCGCTTCGTCGTAGTGCCCGAGGAAGGAATCCACGTGGCCGAGCTTGAGCTGCGCGATGCCGTCGTTCGGATCGAGCAGGGTGGCGCGCTTGTAGTATTCGCGCGCCTCCTCGAGCCGGTTGGTGGCGCGATAGACATCGCCGAGCGACCACCAGTAATTGCGCTCGCCGGGGTTGAGCGCGAGCGTCTGGCGGAAGTACTTCTCCGCCTGCACGAAGTCTTTCGGCTCATTGAACATGTACGAGTTCGCCATCGTCAGCGTGGCAGTCGCCAGCGACGGGTCGATCGCGATCGCCTTGGCGATCGACTGGCGCTGCTCGGCGAACTTGTTGAGCCCCGCCTGCACGCCCGCGAGTGCGAGCCAGGCGCGCGCGCTCTTCGGATATTCCTGCACCAGCTGGTTGCCGAGCGCGAGCTGCTGCTCGAAATTGCTGTCGAGGAAGCGCTGGCTGATCTGCACCAGGAGTTGCTCGCCGTGGCTCGCCTTGCCGGCGCTGGCCGCCGCCTTCTTGAGATTCGAAGAGAACTCCTCGGTCGAGAACGACGCGGTGGCGAGGTTGAACCAGCCGTAGGTGAAGTCCGCGTCCTCGGCTACGGCCGCGCGAAACAGCGCGTTCGCCTGCGCCGCGTCGCCGCGATCGAGCGCCGCCTGGCCCGCCATGAAATCCATGCGCGCGGACTGCGAGTTGGTGGTCACCGGGATCTCGCCGTTGGCCGCCGCCGCCAGCGCATTGCCCGCGATTGCCAGAAATCCAAGCAGCGTCGCAGCCGCAGCCACGCGCCGCACAGTGAAAGCGTCCATCGATAGTCCCCCTGCTTGCACGATTGAGGTTCGACTCAACAGGCCTTGAGGCGGCGCGATTATCGGCAGCGCGCCGCAGGCGCAAGGGAACGTTGTGACGAAACGATGCGGCCTGATGCCGAGCCGCCGCCTGCAGGGACGAACATCCGCCCCTCTGCGCAGCAG
>DATFRO010000117.1:0-34606 GCA_035263105.1 Steroidobacteraceae bacterium
CTGTCGGTACGACCCTGCTTCGCTGTAGGTATATCGACCGCAGCTGCGCCGCATGGATAATGCAGCCTGCGAAGCGCGGTCGGCCGCGCGCGAGAACGTAAGAAATACATGATCATCGACTGTCACGGTCACTACACGACGGCCCCGGCGGAGCTGCAGAAGTACCGCGACAGCCAGATCGCGGGACTGAAGGATCCGGCCCAGCGACCAGAGCCGGCGAACCTGCGCATCAGCGACGACCAGATTCGCGAGAGCCTCGAAGGTGCGCAGCTCAAGTTCCAGCGCGAGCGCGGCACCGACCTCACGATCTTCTCGCCGCGCGCCTCCGCGATGGCGCACCACATCGGCAACGAGGTCACGAGCCTCAACTGGTCGCGCGCCTGCAACGACCTGATCCAGCGCGTGTGCGCGCTGTACCCGGCGAATTTCGTCGGTGTGTGCCAGCTCCCGCAGTCGCCCGGCGTGCCGCCCTCGAACAGCGCTGCGGAGCTCGAACGCTGTGTGCGCGAGCTCGGCTTCATCGGCTGCAACCTCAACCCCGATCCTTCGGGCGGCCACTGGACGTCGCCACCGCTCACCGACCGGCACTGGTATCCGCTCTACGAGAAGATGGTGGAGCTCGACGTGCCCGCGATGGTGCACGTGAGCTCCTCCTGCAACGCCAACTTCCACGCGACCGGCGCGCACTACATCAATGCGGACACGACTGCCTTCATGCAGTTCCTGACTGCGGACTTGTTCAAGGATTTCCCGACGCTGCGCTTCATCATTCCGCACGGCGGCGGGGCAGTGCCTTATCACTGGGGCCGCTACCGCGGCCTCGCGCAGGACATGAAGCGGCCGCCGCTCGCCGAACTCGTGCTCAACAACGTGTTCTTCGACACGTGTGTCTATCATCTGCCGGGCATCGAACTGCTCTTCAAGGTCGTGCCGATCGACAACATCCTGTTCGGCTCGGAGATGGTGGGCGCTGTGCGCGGCATCGACCCGCAGACCGGGCACTACTACGACGACACCAAGCGCTACCTCGATGCTCTGCAGTTGAACGACGCCAATCGGCGCAAGGTCTTCGAGGGCAATGCGCTTCGCGTCTATCCGCGGCTCAAGAACCACTTATAAGGAGTGGCTGCGATGGCTGATTCCTCATCGCTCCCGGCGACCGGCGCGGACCCGGCACAGGACGCCGTCTCCAGGTACACCCGGCGGGAGTTCATCAAGCGCGTGATCGCGACCGGCGCGGTCGCATCCGCCGCCGCGTACGTGTACGGAGGCCTGAGCGGTTGCAGTCGCAAGGCCTCGCTCTCCGGCGGCATCGAGCGACTGATTTCACTCAACGTGAACGGCGAGGTGCGCCGCGTCGACGTACTGGCGCAGGAAACCCTGGCGATGACCTTGCGCTACAAGCTGGGGCTCACGGGCACGAAACTCGGTTGCGATCGCGCCGAATGCGGCGCGTGCACCGTGTTGCTCGACGACGTGACTCACTACTCGTGCTCGACGCTCACGCACAGCGTGCGCAACCGCAAGATCGTGACCATCGAGGGGCTCGCCGGGGCGAACGGCGAGTTGCATCCAGTGCAGCAGGCGTTCGTCGATGAGCTCGGGCCGCAGTGCGGCTTCTGCACGCCGGGACAGGTGATGTCGGCCGTCGCCTTGCTCAAGCACAACCCGAAACCCACACGCGAGGAGGCACGCATGGCAATGTCCGGCAATCTCTGCCGCTGCGGCGCCTATGACAACTATCTGAACGCGGTCATGCGCGCGGCGGGAGGCTGAGATGGCCTACAAGCTCGTCGGCAAGGATTTCACCCCGCACGACGTCATCGCCAAGGTCACGGGCCAGGCGAAATATGCGGAAGATTTTCGCGCGGACGGCATGGTGTTCTGCCGCCTGCTGCTGAGTCCGATGCCGCATGCGCGCGTGCGCAGCATCGACGCTTCGGAGGCGCTCAAGATGGAAGGCGTAGTCGGCGTGCTGACGCCGGACGATGTCACGCCGCAACCGGATCCGATGCCGCCGATTCTCGCCCGGGAGCCGCGCTACGTCGGCGAGCCGATCGTCGCGGTGGCCGCGGTCGATGAGACGACGGCACAGAACGCGATCGAGAAGATCAAGGTCGATCTCGAGCCGCTGCCGTTCACCGTCGATCCGTTGCAAAGCCTGTTCCCCGGTGGTCCGAATGCGCGCACCGACGGCAACGTCGGCATGGTGTTCCCGCCGTTGCCGGCGACGCCGGTGCAGACCTTCAAGTGGACCGCGGCCGATTTCGCCAGGGCGAACGAGGGCCAGATGCCGATGGGCAAGGCGGTCGAGGAGTGGTCGTACGGCGACGTCGAGGGGAGCTTTGCGAAGGCCAAGCTGGTCTACGACGAGAGTTTCGTCACCGCCGCGATTTCACACCACAGCATGGAGCCGCGCTCCTGCATGGCGTACTGGCAGAACGGCAAGTGCTTCGTGCACGGCTCCTCGCAGAGTCATACCTTCATCATCCCGACGCTCGCCGGGCTCATCGGCATCAAGCCCGAAGAGGTAGTCCTCATCGCCGAATATTGCGGCGGCGGCTTCGGCTCGAAGGGCAACGCCTATCCCGTGATGGCGATCCCGGCGCTGATGTCGAAAAAGATCGGCAAGCCCGTGATGATGCGCATCAGCCGCGCCGAGGAATATTTCACCGGCTCGGGGCGCAGCGGCTTCCAGGGCCGGATCAAGCTCGGTTTCCGGGCCGACGGCAAGCTCCTCGCCGCCGACCTTTATGTCGTGCAGGAAGGCGGGCCGGTCACGGGATTCTGGGACTACCGCAATGCCGGCGATGCGGTTTCGCTGGTGTATCAACCGCTCGCCATGCGCTGGCGCGGCGTGCCGGTCTACGGCAACACACCGATGCGCACGGCGCAGCGCGGCCCCGGCTACAACCAGATCATGTGCGCGGTCGAGCCGCTGATGGATCGCGCGGCGCGCGAGCTCGGCGTCGATCGACTGCAGATGCGACTCCTGAACTGTCCGCAGGGCGGATCGAAGTTCGGCGGCCGGCAGCAGACGGTCTCGAGCTGCTACCTGAAGGACGCGCTCACCAAAGGCGCGGCGCGTTTCAAGTGGGATGAGAAGAAGAAGCTCAGCGGCAAGCGCAACGGCTCGAAGGTCACCGGGGTCGCGGTCGCTCAGGCCTATCACCCGGCGGGCGCCTTTGGTTTCGACGGCCTGGTGCGCATCACTCCAGACGGCAAGCTTCACATTCACAACGGTGTCGGCAATCTCGGTACCTTCTCGCACTCCGGGACGGCGCGCATTGCCGCCGAAGTGCTCAAGTGCGACTGGGACAATTGCATTCTCGAGCGCGGCGACAGCCGCAAGCACCTGCCGTGGAATCTCGGCCAGTTCGGCAGCAACACTTCCTACACCATGAGCCGTACGAACTTCGTCGCGGCGACGGACGCAGTCGCGAAGCTCAAGGAGATCGCCGCCAAGGACCTCGGCGGCAAGCCCGACGACTACGAGATTGACGGCACCAAGGTGTTCGCGAAAGCGAACCCGTCGAAGAGCCTGACGTACGGCGCGGCTGCACAGCGCGCCATCGATCTCGGCGGAAAATACTGCGGCAAGGAAATGCCGGACGACATCAACCCGATCACCAAGTCATCCGTCACGGCGCTCGCGGGCACGGGACTCATCGGTGTCGCGAAGGACAAGCTGCCGGTGAACGGCCAGCCCGCGGCGTTCATCGCCGCCTTCATCCAGATCGAGCTCGACCTCGAGACGGGGCAGCACCGCATTCTCGACTTCCTGAGCGTCGGTGATTGCGGAACCGTGATTCATCCGCAGGGGCTCTCCACGCAGCTCAAGGGCGGCTCGGTGCAGGGCTTCGGTATGGCGTGCCTCGAGCACATGGTCTACGACCCGCAGAACGGACTGCCGGCGACGGTCGGGTTGCACCAGGCGAAGCCCGCGACCTATCTCGACATGCCGCTCGAGATGCACACCGATGCGGTCGACAAACCTGATCCGACGAGCCCGCTCGGCACCAAGGGCGTCGGCGAACCGCCGCTCGGCAGCGCCGCGGCAGCGCTCCTGTGCGCGATCTCCGATGCGCTCGGCGGCCACGTGTTCAATCGCACGCCGGTCTCGCCCGACATGATCGTCAACTTCACCGCGGGGCGACCGCAGTCGCACAAGCCGCTGCAGGTCAACACCTTCTAGGAGATCAGCAGAATGTTGCGCGACATGATGCCGCAGTTCGAGCTCTACCAGCCCGACACGCTGGAGAACGCGCTCAAGCTCGCCAAGGATCTCGACGACAAGGGCTGGATCCTCGCCGGCGGCTACGACAGCCTCGACTGGTTCAAGGATCGCGCCAAGCGCCCGGAAGCCGTGATCGATATCGGCGGCATCGCGAGCCTCAAGGGTATTCGCGAAACGCCCGAAGGGGTCGAGATCGGTGCATTGACGACGCTCACGGAGATCGCCAACGATCCGCTCATCAAGGGCAAGTACTCGGTGCTCGCGAGCGCCGCCGGTCACGTCGCGAGCCCGCAGATCCGCAACGCGGGCACGCTCGGCGGGAACCTGTGCCAGGACGCACGCTGCTGGTACTACCGCTCGGGCGTGAACTGCTATCGCGCCGGCGGCAACTCCTGCTTCGCCGACACGCCGCAGGGCCAGAATCGCGAGCACTGCCTTTATGGCGCGAGCCGCTGTGTCGCGGTGTCGCCGTCGGACTGTGGAACGGCCGCCGTGGCACTTGATGCGCGCGTCGTGGTGCATTCCGCAGCGGGCGAGAAGGTGATCCCGGCCGAGGAATTTTTCATCGGTCCCGCCACCGACATCACGCACATGACGGTCCTGAAGAAAGGCGAGATCGTCACCGCGATCCGCTTGCCGAAGGAATGGGCGGGGGCGAAGTTCTATTTCGAGAAGGTGACCGATCGCAACACCTGGGACTTTGCCCTGCTCAGCGTCGCCGCCGCGATGATCATCGACGGCGGGATCATCAAGAAGGTACGAGTCGCCTGCGGCGCCGTGGAGTGCGTGCCCCGCCGGCTCAAGGCCGTCGAGGACGCGGTGACGGGCAGCCCGCAGAACGCCGACACGGCGCTGCTCGCCGGCAAGACCGCCGTGCAGGGTGCGACGCCGCTCAACTTCAATCACTTCAAGATCCCGCTGATGGAAAATCTCGTGCGGCGGGCGATCCGGGACGCCTGAGCCATGCACCTGGTTCGCGTCAGCACGGACGTCTGGGGGCAGCGGGTCCTCGAAGGGGTCTCGTGGGACCTGCTGCCGGTCGCGGCGGGCGTCGGCGTCGCCGTGATCATCGGCCATGCGCTGTACTCACTGGTTCACCGCAAAGCCGAAGTTCCCGCGCCGGTGGCCAATGCGGACGAGCGCATCGAACGGCATGCGGCGCCCGATCGCTGGTTTCACTGGCTGACGGCGCTCACGGTGCTTACTCTCCTGCTCACGGGATTCCTGCCAGTGGTCGGCATCAGGTTCCCGTGGCTGACGATCCACTGGATCAGTGGCGTGCTGGCCGTGATCCTGGTGTTGTTCCACATCGTCCGCGCTGCGTTCTGGCAACGCATGCGTCACGTGTGGATCGGCCTGCGCGACCTGAAACGCCCGCTACGCGCGGGCAAGTACAGCCTGGCGCAGAAGCTGATGCATGAGGCGATGACGGCGGCCGTGATCGCCGTCGCCGCAACCGGCGTGTTGATGCTCCTCAAGATCGATACCCCGTTCTGGAAGCGCAACCCCTACATCTTCAAGGCGGACACCTGGGGCTTCATCTACACGCTGCACGGGCTCGCGGCGCTGCTCGCGCTGACGCTCATCATCGTGCACGTCTACTTCGCGCTGATCCCGGAAAACCGCATGTACCTGCGTGCGATGTTGCTCGGCTGGGTGACGCGCGGCGAGGCGGCAGCGCGACACGACCCCGAGCGTTGGCCGTCGGCGCCGCAATGAGCACCGCGGACCTGGCGCAGCGCATCGAGTGGATCGAAGCGGGTTACGAATACCTGCTGGCCTATGCGGCGCAGGGCCGGCGCGACGACACGGGCTCGGACGCGCGGCGCATGCTGACGCAGATGCAGACGGCGCTCGATGGACTCGGTGCAGAGGTCGGCCGCGCTTTTGCCGGCTCCGCGCGCGAGAGTGCCGCGTTCTTCGAGGCCGTGGCTCAGGACGCACGCGTGGCGAGCGGCGCGATCGCACTGGTGCTGGATCGAGCGTCGATCAGCTCGCTCCTGGTCGACAATCTGAACGCCTCGGTGCACCTGCGCGCGCTCCTGACGGACCTGTTTCTCATCGACCAGGCGCTCAAGACGGCCGACTAGCCCGACCGGGCGGCGCGCCGGCTGAGCGCAGTGAGTTTCAACGGGCGGGAACTCTTTGCCGGCCCGCGGCGTCGTTGCTCACGGCGGATGCCGGGGTGTTCGCACCGCCACAGCGAATCGGGGGGATGGCGTGACGCCGGAGCGCGGGATGCCTGTGCATGTGATCGCGGCCGCGCGATCCGAGGCCGATCGCGCGTGGTTCGAGCGCTCTATCGTCGAACTGCTGTCGGACCTGTTCGGCACCGCTCTGCGACTGACGCGCAACCGCGCGGATGCCGAGGACCTGGTAGCCGACGCTGTGGCACAGGCGTGGACTCACCTCGACGACCTGGCGGATCGCGCGCACGTGCGCGGCTGGCTGTTCCGGATCCTCACGAATGCATTCCTGAGCGCCCGCCGCACCCGGGCGCGGCGTGGTGTGCACGAGTCGCTCGATTGCGAGGGCGAGGATGAGTTTTCACTCTTCGAGCAGCTGCACGCTCCCATCTTGCTGTGGTGGGGGACACCGGAGCAGGAATTTCTCAACCGGCTCCTGCGCGAGGATCTCACGCGTGCAGTGGACGAGTTACCGGAGGCGTTTCGACTCGTCGTGGTGCTCGCCGACATGCAGGGATATTCCTACCAGGACATCGCGGCGACATTGCAGGTGCCGATCGGCACGGTGCGCTCGCGTCTCGCCCGGGCGCGCGCTCTGCTGCAGAAGGCGCTCTGGGTGCATGCACAAGAGGCGGGCCTCGTCGGCCGCAAGCAGCTGAAGGCAACCACCGAACATGAGTGACATCCGCACGATCGACTGCGAAGAGGCGCTGCGCCGGCTGTTCGAGTACCTCGACGCCGAGTTGCATGGAGAAGCGCAGCGCGAGATGGAGCAGCACCTGGAGCATTGCCGCAGCTGCTTCTCGCGCGTCGAATTCGAGCGGCGGCTCAAGGCTTACACCGCGGAGTTGCGCCGCGAACCGGTGGCGCCGGGCTTCGAACAGCGCATCCGCGGGTTGATCGATACGTTCAAGCGGTGAGGCGCTGCGCCGCGCGGGAGGACCGGGCGGCGCGCGTGGATGAGGCCATGGTGTACACGGGCTTCGCGAAGCGCGAGCTGATTCTCGAGGCAGTTCGCCGCATGTACACGGACATCGCGCGCGACCCGGCGCGTGATTACCACGTGCCGGTCGGCGCGGCGGCGTGCCGGTTCGTCGGCTATCCGGGCGAGACACTCGCGCGGTTACCCGCCTCCGCAGTGGAGTCCTTTGCCGGCGTGGGATATCCCTTCGCGGCGAACGTCCTGCGCACCGGCGAGACGGTGCTCGATATCGGCGCCGGCTCCGGCACCGACGCGCTGCTCGCGGCACAGGCAGTCGGCGCCCACGGGCAAGTCATCGCTCTCGATCTCACCGCAGCGATGCTCACGAAGCTTGAGGCGAGCGCCGCGGCGGCGGGCCTCTCGAACGTGCGCACGCTCTCGGGCAATGCCGAGAGTCTTCCGCTGCCCGATGCGTCGGTGGATGTCGTCACCAGCAACGGTGTCCTCAATCTCGTGCCCGACAAGCAGGCGGCTTTCGCTGAGATCTTTCGCGTGCTGAAACCCGGCGGTCGCCTGCAGATTGCCGACATCGCGCTCGGCCAGCCGCTGTCGGGTGACTGTCTCTCCAACCCGAAGCTATGGGCGGAATGCATCGTGGGTGCGACGCAGGAGGACGCATACCGCGCGCTCATCGAAGGCGCCGGGCTCAGCGACGTGCAGATGCTCGGCCGGCTCGATTACTTCTGCGCGAGCACGAGCGCGGAAACGCGGTCCATCGCGCGCTCGTTCAATGCCTGCTCGATGGTGTTGCGTGCCCTCAAGCCGCCGGGCTCGCCATTACCGCCACCACTGCAATGGCCTCCTCAGCGCGCGACGAGCGCGATGCCGGCCGCGCCGGATGCCGAGACACTCGATGAGCCCACGGCTGACGCCGTGATTGCAGGCTACGGCGAACCCTGCGGCAAGCTCGAATCCGCGATGCGTAACGAGATGCGAAATCTAGCGAGCGGCCAGGTGCTCGAAGTGCGCGCCGACGATCCGCTCGCGCGCCTTGGCGTGCCCGCGTGGAGCCGCCTCGCCGGTCATACGCTGTTGAAGACACTCGACGTCGATGCGCAGCGCACGCGCTTCTTCCTGCGCAAGCGCTGAGCGCCGGGAACTTTGTGAGGACTCATGCGTCGTTCCGCGGCCCCCAACACTCTTCGAGGGAACGCATATGACGCTTGAAATCACAAAGGGCATCCGCCGCGCGGGTAGGATCGCGCGCCCTGCGTTGCTTGGCGGTCTCGTGATCATTCCGCTGCTCGCGACAGGCACCGATACGGGCTACGGATATTCCACCTACCACATGCCGGCGAAGCTGGTGCAGATCGTGCGCGACAACACGCGCCAGTTCCTGGACGTCAACGCTGCCGGCCCGGCCGGGTACGGAGCGTTTCTCGGCTGCGTCAACGGGCCGGACCACGGCGCGATGGGTGTTCATTACGTCAACCTGACTTTCTACGGCCAGGGCCTCATCGATGCGACGCACCCGACGGCGCTGATCTACGAGCCGAAGGGAAACCTGCGACGGCTCGTGGGCGTCGAGTTCATCGTCGACGCGGCCAGCTGGCTCGCCGGTCACAACGGTGCGCCGCCGGTGCTCGAAGGACAGGTGTTCAATCTCGTCAACAGCCCGAACCGCTTCAACCTGCCGGCGTTCTTCGAGCTGCACGTCTGGGCGTGGCGCGACAATCCGCAGGGCGCGTTCGTCGACTGGAACAACGACGTGACCTGCGAAGGGCAGCCACAGGATCCAGTGCTTCCTCCGGACCCGGGCGGAGACCACTGAGAACAGGTTCTTGGATACAGACGTCGGCGTCGCGGCACTCACACTGTGGCCAGAGGGTAGTCAACATGCACGAGCCCACTGCTGAACGAGATGCGCCCCCCGGTGCTGCCGCGACGCTCGACGCCGCAGGTCTCACCTGCGGGATCTTGGAGCCGCTGCTGGCGAAGCACCTGCGCGCCCTCGCACCGGGCGAGGTGCTCGAGGTGCGCGCGGATCGCGAGGAAGCCGCCGATGGCATTCGCGCCTGGGTGTGGCTGAGCGGGCATACACTGGTGGCCGTCGAGAAGGAGGAGGCTTCGCGTTCCGCCCGGTATTTCGTCCGCAAGAACGCACGATAGTTGATTCCTGCCCGGCGGCCGCTGAGCCGGCGAAGTTGCTCGCGAGCGAACGTGACTGCAGAGGAGGGGACCGTGGCCACGACCATCATGACGAACTGCACCTGCGGCAAGGACAACCCCGAGCGTGCGACACTGGCTTTCATCGTCGCCAATGTGGCCGCGAGTGCGGACCGGCCCGCGATCGTGCTGCTGACGATCGAGGGCGCATGGATCGCCACCAGGGGCTACGCCGAGGGGATCCACAAGGAAGGCTTTCAGCCGCTGCGCGAGATCATCGACTCTTTCGTCGCCAACGGCGGCCAGATCTGGGCCTGCGGCGCGTGCACCAAGCCGCGTGGCATCACCGAAGAGCATCTCATCGCGGGCGCGAAGATCGTGACCGCCGCCATGGTCGTCGAGGCCATGATCAACGGCGCGTCCGTGCTGGCGTTTTAGCACCCGGCGCCAAAGCACTCCGGAGCCGAGCGTTCCGACCGCTCGGTTGCCGCACTGGCCGGCCAAGCGTGGTCGTGTATGCGATCTGCCGGGTCGCTCGATCGCGTGTTCCGGCCTTCTCAGGTTCAGGCTCCAGCGTAGAATCGCGGCGCGAACCTGAAGAATCCCTGGCCGAACACCGGATATTCTCGACTTCCCGTAGCCCATGAGTGAACCCGACGGCGTCGCCGCATACGAGTTCGGCGCGTTTCGCCTCGATCCGAGGCAGCGCCTGTTGCTGTCTCGCGGTACGGGACGACCCCTGGCGCTGACGCCCAAGGCATTCGAGATCCTGCTCCACCTGGTGCAACGGCGCGGTCAGCTGGTCGAAAAGCCGGCGCTGATGCGCGCGATCTGGCCCAACGTTGTGGTCGAGGAAAACAACCTCAACCAGAGCATTTCGGCTCTGCGACGCGTTCTCGGCGAGAACCCCGGCGAGCATCGCTTCATCGTCACGCTGCCGGGACGAGGCTACCGTTTCGTCGCCGAGGTGAAGGAGCTGCGAAACGCTGCGTCTGCGGCAACAGCCGCGGAAGCGGCGCCCAACCCGCTGACGGTCGTGCCGGCCAGTGAAGTTCGTGCCTCGATTGCCGTGCTGCCATTGGCGAACCTGACGGGGGAAGCCGAAAAGGAATATTTCAGCGATGGGATGGCGGAGGAACTGATTCACCGCCTTGCTCGAGTGCCCGGGTTAAGGGTGGCGGCGCGGACCTCGACATTTGCGTACAAGGGACGCAACACCGATGTGAGGCAGATCGCACGCGATCTCGCCGTCGCGGCTGTGCTCGAAGGCAGCGTACGGGGTGCGGGTGAGCGCGTGCGTGTGACCGCGCAGCTGGTTGACGGGCGATCCGGGTATCAGCTCTGGTCGCAGAGCTACGATCGCGAATTCGGGGATCTCTTCAAATTGCAGGACGAGCTGGCTGCCGCCATCGTGCAGGCGTTGGGAAACCGCATGAATGTGAAGCTGCCCGCTGGCGAGCTACTACCGGGTCGCCCGACGGAGAGTCTCGAAGCCTATCAACTCTATTTGCAGGGCAACGCGATCAGGGGCCGCGTGGGCGGCGGGCTGCGGCGAGCGGAAGAGCTCTACCAGAGGGCGATCGCACTCGATCCAGGATTTGCGCGTGCCCACTGTGCGCTGGCACACACCTACGCCATGGCCGTGGTCGTATCGCATGACTGGCCTGGAGCGCTCGAGAGCGCCGAGCGCGAGGCTTCAACGGCGCTGCTGCTCGACGAAAATCTGGCGGAGGCTGCAATTGTTCTCGGGCAGACCCACGCCTTTCGCGGCAACTGGCTGGCCGCAGAGGTGCACTTCAAGGCCGCTTTGTCCCGAGATCAGTCCCTGCCGGTCGACGTGCCGATTCATGGACTGTTCCTGTTGAGCGTGGGGTTCGTTCGGGCCGCCTGCCAGGAGGCCGCTGCCGCGTTCCAGGCTGCGCCGGCGGCTCCCGCGGCGGCGGCGACCGTGGCGATTTTCAGCAGCTTGAGCGGAAACGACAGTGACGCGCTCAAGTACCTCGACCTTGCGATCAGCCTGGGTGCATCCGAGGATCAAGGCGCAATGCCCTTGGTTCGCAGTCATGCCCATCGCCGCGCTGGCCGGTTTGCGGAGGCAGGCGAATGTGCGGCGGATGCGCTCCCGGCTGTCATGCGAGACCTGGGCGGTGCGGACGTTGTCCGGCAGGTCTTTGCAGCGATGGGGGATCCCAGGAAGAAGGCTGAGGCGTGTCTCGCGCTGCATGAGCTGCAGCAGAGGGGAAGCGCGGCCGGCGTGGAATCCAACATCATGGTTCTCCTCGCGATGGACTGGTACACGTGTCTCGGCAACCTGGATCTCGCGTTCGCCACGGCACTGGACGCGCTGACACAACGCAAGCGCTCCGGAAGCATCGGGGCCTGGGGCGCTATGTGGCTTCCCGAATTGCGCCCCTTCCATCGCGATCCGCGTTTCCAGACCTTCACCGAGCAGCTCGGGCTCATGGAGTACTGGAAGCAGTTCGGGCCGCCGGATCATTTCGAGCTGCGCGAGGGCAGGCTGGTGTGCCGGTGACTTACGCCGCGATCTTGCAGGCCGAGCCGGCGGTCTGCTCGAGGGCCTCGTCCGTTCCGGAAGCCGGCGCCTGGACCAGCTGCTGCACGAACTTCTCGACGAACTCGGGCGAAGCGAAGGCGATCAAGCCATACTCGGTCATGTCCGCGGTGGCATCGAAGTATCCAAGCATCGGGTTCAACATGGTGGTCTCCTCGGGTTCCGTTTCACGTCTGCTGGGATATCCAGCAGCCTTGGTGCGTAGAATCCTCTTCGACGCCTGAGGAATCTTTGGCCACGACCTGATCCGTTGTGATTCTTTCTGAGCCTGTGTGATGCCGGAAACTGCGGCTAAAATACAATACGAATTCAACGACTTCCGGCTGGATCCGCAGCAAAGACTGCTGTTGGCCGGAGCGGAAGGTCGGCCGATTCCATTGCCGCCGAAGCAATTCGACACTCTTCTCTACTTCGTGGAGCGGCGCGGAGAGCTGCTCGACAAGACCACGCTGCTGAAGGCGATCTGGCCGAACATCGTGGTGGAGGAGAACAGCCTCAACCAGAACATCTCGGCCCTGAGGCGCGTGCTCGGGGAGGCTCCGGGCGAGCACCGCTTCATCGTGACCGAGCCGGGCCGCGGCTACCGGTTCGTGGCGGACGTGAGAACGGTGACCGTGCCTGCCTCGACGCCGCGTGCCGCTGTGGCCGCTGCACTGTCGCCAACTGCACCTGCGCTGAACTCGACTGTGAGCAAGCGCAGCTCGATCGCAGTGCTGCCGTTCGCCAATCTCACCGGTGATCCTGCCAAGGAATACTTCAGCGATGGGATGGCTGAGGAATTGATCCACACACTCGCCCGGCTGCCTGGCCTGAGAGTTCCAGCGCGTACTTCTTCATTCGCCTACAAGGGGCGCAACATCGACGTGCGCCAGATCGCGCATGACCTGCAGGTGAACGCGGTGCTCGAGGGCAGTGTGCGCAGCGCCGGCGAGCGTGTGCGTGTCACCGCGCAGCTCATCGATGCCGAGAGCGGCTATCACCTGTGGTCGCAGAACTACGATCGCAAGTTCGACGATCTCTTCGAGCTGCAGGACGCGCTCGCCACCGAGATCGTTCGGGCATTGCGCTCCAGCCTGGGGGGCGACCTTTCCGGAGCGCTGCCCCATGCGCCGCCAACCCGCGACATCGAGGCGTATCACCTCTACCTGCGGTCGCTGGAGCTGGCTGACAACCCGATCGCCAACGTGCCGCGCGCGGCGCAGGATCTGCAACGCGCCATTGATCGCGACCCGCATTTCGCCCGCGCCCATAGCTCGCTCACGACCTTGCGCGCGATCGCGCTGGTGGTCGGCGTAAATGTGCCTGGAAGTCTCGCCGATGCGGAAAAGCATGCACTGCAGGCGCTGGCGCTCGACCCGACGCAGGGGGCGACGTACCAGGCGCTCGGCGTCATCTATGCCGCCCAGGGCCGCTGGCTAGAGGCACAGGAGAAATTCGACATCGCACTGGCGCGCGACGATACCGATCCGCAACTGCACCAGGCATACGGACTGCACATGGCCGGAAGTGTGGGCCTGGTGAGTCGCTTCCTGGAGGCGGCGTTGCAGGCGCAGCGACTCGCGCCTGCCTGGATTACCAGCCTGTTCACGATCGGGGTTGCCTACTCGATCCTCGGGCGTACGGAGGAGTCCCGCCGGTTCATGGAACTCGCGCTCGATCTTGGGCTCGCGCGGAACGCGGGACCGGTGCCCGATGTGCTCTCCCTGTTTTCCATGCGAGCCGGCCGCTATGAAGAGGCCGCGGAACTGATGATCGCGGGAACGCCGCCGCAGTTCCGGACCGGGAACGGCGATGACACGGTGAGAAGCGTGTTTGCCGGGATGGCCGAGCCTGCGCGGCGCAGCGCCGCGCTCGAGCGGCTGAACCGCCTGTGTGCCGACTTGCCGGTGCGCGATGCGCCGGACTTCATCAGGAGACGTTTCGTCGTCTGGTACAGCTGCCTGGGTGGGTTGAGCGAAGCGTTCGAGCTTCTGAGCATGTCGCTGGATTTCTTCGCAAAGTCCGGCACGATCGGCACGGCGTGGGCGTTCATCTGGATGCCGGAAATGCTGCCGCTGCGCCAGGACCCGCGCTTCCAGGACTTCGCGCGCAAGCTGCGGCTCTTCGAGTACTGGGAGGTACACGGTCCCCCGGATGCTTGCGAACTGAGGAACGGCAGGCTCATCTGTCACTGATCCATGGCCGAGCCCGAGGCAAGAGTCAGCTACGAGTTTCACGGCTTCCGCCTCGATCCGCAGCAGCGATTGCTGTCGGGCGCGGACGGCCAGCCGATCGCGCTGCCACCGAAGGTGTTCGAGACGCTGCTCTATTTCGTCGAGCGGCGCGGCGAGCTGCTGGAGAAAGCAACGCTCCTCAAGACCCTCTGGCCGAACGTCGTCGTGGAGGAGAACAGCCTCAACCAGAACATCTCCGCCCTGCGACGCATCCTCGGCGAGAGTCCCGGCGAGCATCGCTTCATTGTCACCGAGCCGGGACGCGGCTATCGCTTCGTGGCCGCGGTGAAGACGGTGGTTGCGCCAGGTCCTTCGTCATCCGCGCCGACCTCGACGGCAAGCCCGTCAGCTACGACTGCGGCGATATCCTCCAGCCCCGCGTCACGCAACTCGATCGCGGTATTGCCATTTGCGAACCTCACGGGCGATCCGGCCAAGGAATATTTCAGCGACGGCATGGCCGAAGAGCTGATCTATGCGTTGGCGAGAGTACCGGGACTGCACGTGCCATCGCGCACGTCATCCTTCGCGTACAAGGCGAGGAACCTGGATTTGCGGCAGATCGCAACCGATCTGCATGTGGGTGTGGTTCTCGAGGGCAGCGTGCGCAGCGCCGGAGAACGCATACGCGTCACCGCCCAGCTGATCGACGCACAGAGCGGTTACCACCTCTGGGCGCAGACCTACGATCGCAAGTTCGACGATCTTTTCGCGCTGCAGGACGAGCTGGCACGCGAGATCGTGCGCGCACTGCGTGCCAGCCTCTCGGGCGAAGCACAGGGTGCACTACCGCAGGCGCCGCCAACGCACGACGTCGAAGCCTATAACCTGTATCTGCAGGCCGTGGCGCTGTTCCAGGCGGTCCAGTTTCCCCAGGCGGTCGAGTTGCTGCAGCGGGCGCTCGCTCGAGACCCGCATTTCGCGCGTGCCCTGGCTCTTCTTGCCTCAATGCGTGCGCAGGCGTTTGCGGTCGAGATCAGCTTGCCAGGCACATTGGCCGAAACGCAGCGCGACATCGAGCTCGCCATGGCCCTGGGACCCGACGACTTCGGTCCACATGCTGCGCTCGGCGTTCTCTGTTGCGCGCAGGCGCGATGGCTGGAAGCTGACGCGGCATTCCGGAATGCGCTCGCGCGCGACACGACTGGCGAGCCGCTTCTGCGCTCGCCGTGGGCCACCTACTTCACGCAATCGGTGGGCCGCATCGAGCAGTCCTTGAGTCAACTGCTCGAAATCTACCGGCTGGCTCCCGCCTGGCTCGTCAATCTCATGAGCGTCGCGGCTACTTATCAATTCCTCGGGCGCTATGCTGAGGGCCGCCAGTTCATGGATCTGGCAATCAAGCTCGGTCTGCCGAGAAACTTTCTCTTCATGTCCGACGCGTTCGCCATGGAGGCACTGCACGGCGGGCGACATGCAGAGGCCGCCAAACACCTGGTGGCAGCGCTGACACCGCCATTGCGCGACGCCGGTGGCGAGGCCGCGATCGAGAGCGCGTTTGCGGCACTGGCCGGGCGCGATGGCTACAAGAGCGCGATTGAAAACCTCAACCAGTTGCGCGCTCGTGTCGGCGCAATAAACCTGACGACGCTCAGCTTCAGACGCTTCACACTGTGGTACACGCTGCTCGGTGGCTTGACAGAGGCGTACGAGGTTGCCAATCAGTCGCTCGACACCTTCGCCCGACACGGGACCGTTGGTACGGCGTGGGGATTCATCTGGATGCGCGAGATGCTTCCCTTCCGCCAGGACCCGCGCTTCCAGGACTTCGCCAAACGGTTGCGCCTGTTCGACTACTGGAACAAGTACGGCCCGCCGGACAACTGCGAGCTGAAGGACGGCAGGATCGTCTGCCACTGATCAAGAGCGCGCATGGCCGCACCCGACGGTGGCGGCAAATTGATCTGCAACTGACTCACTCTCGAGTCTGCCCGGCTAGTCGGTACGCTCCAGGTTGTCCTTCAGCCGCTGCTGAAATTTCTTCAGGTCGATCGCGTGCACCGCTCCCGTTCCAGCGAGATCGAGCGCGTGCGCCGCGGCCGTGCCCATCGCGATACACGGGCCCATCACACGGATGGCTGAGAGCGCGTGCGAATCCGCGTCCACGCAGCGTCCCGAGGCGACGATGTTGTCCGCCTCCCGCGGGATCATGCAGCTGAGCGGAATGTAATAGACGTGGCCCTCCTTGAAGCGCTCCCAGTGCACGAGTTCCTTCGTGTCGTGCAGCTCGACCCACCAGGCGCAGCGCGCAGCCGCATCGGCAGGCCGCTCGGTCTGGCGAATGTCGTCGAGCGTGAGCTGGCGGCGACTCACGATCCAGCGCGTCTGACGCAATCCCGGATTGCCATACACACGAACGCGGGCATTCGCAAAGAGCTTTGGAAACTCCGCTTTCAGGAAACGGATGATGCTGTCCGCCTGGCGCCGCCCGTCGAACACCATGTCGGCGGTGCGCAGCGGGTCGAGCGGCGTCTCGATGTGGCTGATATTCGCCAGCATGAAATTCTTGCCGGGAAAGTGCATCAACCAGCCGTCGTGACGCACCAGGCCGAAGTCCTTGCCCTTCGCGATCAAGCGCGCGTGCACCTCTTTCATGTCGAGCGTGGCCACCGCGGCCAGGTCGTAGCCCTCGATGAGGAAGTTGAGCGTGCCGAAGACAGGCGCTTCGGGCTCGCGGACCTCGAGGCCGGCTTCGTAGCTCAGGCTCGCATCGCCCGATGAATCGATGTAGCCGTTCGCTTTCACGCGCACAGCACCGAAGCGCGTCGCGAAGTCGACGTGCTGCACGCGCCGGTCACTGAAGACGACATCGGTGAGCACCGCGCCGACGATCGCATGGATGCCGGCGGCCTCGACCTTGCTCTCCATCCAGCGCGCGAGGCGCACCTCGTCGTACTGAAATACCACCGTCGAGTGATGCAGCCGCAGGAGCGAGCCTTCGGCGCTGAGGTCGCGAATCAGGTCATCCGCGACGCCATGCGTGATCTGGTAGGCATCCGGACCGTGCGTGAAGAGCCCGATGAGCGTGCCGATGATCGACCCGATCGCCTGGCCGCCGAGTGCCGGCGCGCCATCGACCAATACCACCTTGCGACCGAGCTTCGCGGCTTCCAGCGCGGCGGACACGCCGGAAATCCCGGCGCCGAGCACGCAGATGTCGGCTTCGACCGTCTTGATGGGGCGACCGGAGGGCCGGCGGATGGTTCGGGTCGGGATGGTTTCCGGCATCGGAGCTGCGTGGCAATACGTGGCAGTCAGTCGCAGTCGCGCCCGACCAGCACCGCGCCGGTGGACATCGCCTGTACTGTGCGCTGATAGATAGAGAGATAGCCGCGCGCCTTGGGCAGGACGGGTTCGCCCCGTTTCGCGCGCCGCGCTGCCAGCTCGGCTGGATCGACTTCGAGCTCGAGACTCTGTTGATCGACATCGATGCTGATGCGATCGCCGTTCTCGACCAGTGCCAGCGGCCCGCCGACGGCGGACTCGGGCGAAACTTCTGCGACCGTGAGGCCCTTGTTGCACAGGCCCGAAAGCTGCCCGTCGGAGACGAACGCCACCTGGTTCTGCAGGCCCGCGGAATCGATTGCGAATACGACCATCGAGGCGGGACCCGCCATGCCCGGACCGCCCTTCGGTCCCATACCGCGCACCACGACGACGTGCCCGGCACGCACTGTCCCAGCCTCGATCGCACGGATCGCATCGTTTCCGTCCTCGAACACGAGTGCAGAGCCCGTGAACTGCGTGATGCGGCTGCCATCGCGCACGCCGAGCTTGACGATCGCACTCTCCGGCGCGAGCGAGCCGCGCAGGATCACGATCGGCGGCTTGTCGGAAAAGGGGCGGGAGACCGGGCGAATGACCTCCGGGTCGGCGACCACGACACCTTGAAGGTTCTGCGCGACGCTCTCGCCGGTCACGGTGAGTGCCTTGGTGTCGAGCTTCGCCTCGAGCTGCTTCATCAACGCTTGCGCGCCACCCGCCGCTTCGAAGGCCTCGATCGAGTCATTCCCATTCGGTCGCACGGCGCTCAGCACTGGGATCTCGGCGCCGAGGTCGTTGAACATCCTGAACACATCGATATCGAGGCCGGCTTCGATCGCCGTCGCCTGCAGATGCTTGATGCAGTTGATCGAGCCGCTCACCGCGAGCACCGCCGCGGCCGCATTTCGAAACGCGCCGGGCGTCAGGATGTCGCGCGGCTTGAGGTCCTCGAGCACCATCTCGACGATGCGGGCGCCGGAGCGGCGCGCGCTGTCGAACATCTTCGGGCTGTTGGCGAGCACCGGCGCGCTGCCGGGCAGGGCCATGCCGAGCGCCTCGCACACCACGTGCATCGAGTTCGCCGTGGCCATGCCCGAGCACACGCCGGGGCCGCGGATCGCGTGCTCGCTCATGTCGCGCAGTTCACCGCGGGAGAGTTTGCCGAAGGCGGTCTGCACTGAACCGAAGAACACGTCTTCGATATCGACGTGCTTGCCCTGGTGCTCGCCGCTCGGCTGATAGCCGCACACGACGAGAATGGTCGGGATATTGAAGCGTCCGGCCGCCATCAGGTGCGCGGGCGGCGTCTTGTCGCACGACGACAGGCAGATCATGCCGTCGAGCTGCGCGCCCTCGACCGCGATCTCCATGTCATTCACGATGAGATCGCGCGAGGCGAGAATGTAGCCGCCACCGCCGCCCGCCATGATGATGAAATCGCTCGGCGCCGCGGTGCGGATTTCGAAGGGCAGGCCGCCCGCCGCGCGGATCGCTTCCTTGACGACCTTCGCGATGCCGTCGAGATGGCTGAAGCAGATCGCAAGCTCCGAAGAGCTGTTGACCACCGCGATCTTCGGCTTCTGCATGTCGGCGTCGGAGAGGCCGAGCGCCTTCCATTGCGCGCGTCGCACGGCTTCGCGGGGCGAGCCGGGTTCGTAGTTGCTGCGCAGGACTTTCTTCATTGATGAGCTCGATCTGGCAGGCTGCGTGAATTCGGCAATTAACGACTGAAGGCGTCGGTCTAGCGTCCGCCCCAGATCGTGGCGGGCACGAGCGCATGGCCTTCGAACAGGGCACGCGCGGTTCGCAGGATCCCCGAGCGGCCCACCGTGAAATTGGCTCCTTCGCCTGACACTTCGAGCGTCACCGTGAACTCGCCGCTCGGATGCTCGACGGAAAAGATCAGCGGCCGTCCCGCAGGCGGCTTCGCGATGCCGGCGGCGACCGAGCCCGGCAGGACGCAGGCGGTCGCCACACTCACCGCGCCCAGCACACCGATCGCCGCATGACAACGATGCGGGATGAACGTGCGCGTGCACACGTGCCCGCCGGCACGCGGTGGCGCAATCAGCGTCATCTTGGGGACCACCTTGTCGCGCACGTCCCCGAGTCCCATGAGCGAACCGGCCGCGAGGCGCACCTTCTCCAGACGGCGCTTGAAGTCCGCATCGCCATCGAGTTCCTGCGGCGACTCGTACCCGGTCTTGCCAAGAGCGGCGGCCGGGAGCACGACCACCGGCATGCCATTGTCGATGCAGGTGACCTCGATGCCTTCGACGCGGTCGCGCGGCTTGCCGCTGGGCAGGAGGGCTTCGCACACCGATCCCGCCGTATCGAGAAAGTCGATCTCGATGGGCGCCGCCGCGCCCGGCACACCCGCGATCTGTGTCGTGCCGTCATAGCGCACGACGCCACCTGGCGTCTGGATCCTGGCGACGGCGAGGTTCCCCGTGTTCACCATGTAGATCGTCACCGGCGTGACGGGATCGCGTGCCGGCACCAGGCCTTTTTCGATCGCGAACGGGCCGACGCCCGCCAGCATGTTGCCGCAGTTGGGGCTCACGTCAACCAACGGTTTCTCGATCGACACCTGCGCAAAGAGATAGTCGACATCGACCTCCGGGCGCGACGACTTCGACACGATCGCCACCTTGCTGGTGAGCGGCTCGGCGCCGCCGACGCCATCGATCTGTCGTGGATCCGGTGAGCCCATCACGGCGAGTAGCACGCGATCGCGCACGGCAGCGTCGGCGGGCAAGTCAGTCGCGAGAAAGAACGGGCCCTTGGAGGTCCCGCCACGCATCAGCGTGCAGGGAATGGCTGTCTGGCTGACCCTGGACATCGCGCCTTTGAGGTCAGCGGTACTCGAGGCCGAGCGCCGCGAGCTTCTCGCGCATCTTGTAGAGATCGAGTCCCAGTTCTCCCGCGGCGAGGCGCTTGCGCTTCTCTTCTTCGGCGTCGATGCGCTGCGCTGCGGCCTTCGCCACCTGGGCCGCGTCGGCGCGACTCACCGCGACGACGCCATCGTCGTCGGCGACGATGACATCGCCGGGCTCGACCCGCTGACCGGCACAGACGATGGGCGTATTGACCGAGCCCAGGCTCGCCTTGACCGTGCCCTGCGCCCAGATCGCCTTGCTCCACACCGGGAACTTCATCTGCCGCAGCGTCGCCACATCGCGCACGCCGGCGTCCATGATGAGACCGACGCCACCGCGCGCGCGGCACGACGTGCCGAGCAGGTCGCCGAAGTAACCGTCCGAGCACGGCGAGCTCGGTGCGACGACCAGGACATCCCCGGGTTTCACAACTTCGAGCGCGACATGGATCATCCAGTTGTCGCCCGGCGGAACCAGCACCGTCACCGCAGTGCCGCTGAGCGCGGCCCCGGGGTAGATCGGCCGCATGTACGCGGCGAGCAGGCCGATACGGCCCTGCGCCTCGTGCACGGTGGCGACGCCATATTCGCCCAGCGCCTTCACGACACCGGGATCCGGACGCGCGATCTCGCGCACGACGACATTGCTGTTAATGGGAATTTCCCTCGTGGGTCAGGAATTACAGGCCGTGATTCTCGGGGGCCAAAGTATAATGCGCCGCCATCGTGGCAGGCATCCCGCACACCATGACGGCGATCGAGATCGCCGGGCCCGGTTCACCGCAGGTGCTGCGAGCGGTTCAGCGCCCCGTGCCGCAGCTGCGCCCGGGTGAGGTGCTGATCCGCGTCGCGGCGGCGGGCGTGAATCGCCCGGACGTGGCGCAGCGCGCCGGAAAATATGCGCCGCCGCCGGGAGTCACTGATATTCCTGGCCTCGAAGTCGCGGGGGAGATCGCTGCGCTCGGCGCCGGCGTGAGCGCCTGGAAGGCGGGCGATGAGGTCTGCGCGCTTCTCGCGGGCGGCGGGTACGCCGAGTACGTCGCGGCTCCGGGCGTGCAGTGCCTGCCGCTTCCCGGGAGGCTGACGCTGCACGAAGCGGCCGCACTCCCTGAGACCTTCTTCACCGTCTATCACAACGCTTTCGAGCGCGCGCAGTTGCGCAAGGGCGAGGTGCTGCTGGTTCACGGCGGCTCGAGCGGCATCGGCACCACCGCGATCAAGCTCGGCAAGGTGACGGGTGCGCGCGTGCTGGTGACCGCCGGAACCGATGCCAAGTGCCAGGCGTGCAGCGCGTTCGGCGCCGAGCGCGCGATCAACTATCGCACCGAGGATTTCGTCGCAGTCGTGAACGAGGTCACTGCCGGTCATGGTGCGGACGTCATCCTCGACATGGTGGGTGCCGCGTACCTCGCCCGCAACATCGCGGCGGCCGCAGTCGAGGGGCGCATCGCGCTGATCGCGACCCTGCAAGGTCACGAAGCGCAGCTCGACCTGCGTCACCTGTTTCAGAAGCGCCTGCGGTTGATGGCTTCCCTGCTCCGTCCGCAATCGGTCGAGAGCAAGGGACGCCTCGCGCAGGCGTTGCTCGCCAACATCTGGCCGCTGTTCGACACGCACGAACTGCTGCCGCCGATTCACGCGCGGTTCCCGCTTGTGGAAGCCTGGCGCGCGCATGAGCTGATGGAATCGAGCGAGCACATCGGCAAGATCCTGCTCGATGTCCGGTAATCCCAAGCCCAGTCCCGCCTGCAAAGGAGTAACGATGAGTTCGCGATTCGCACGCGTGATCACCGTAACCGCCGGCCTGCTGCTGGCTTTCCCCGCGGCTTTCGCCGACACCACCCGTCACACGATCACGCACGAAGACCTGTGGCTGATGAAGCGTGTAGGAGGTCCGGCGCCGAGCCCGGATGGCAAGTGGGTGGTCTTCTCCGTGACCGAGCCCGCCTACGACGAGAAGGACCAGGTGGCGGACCTCTGGATCGTCCCCGGCGATGGGAGCGCGGAGCCGCGGCGCCTCACCTCGACCAAGGCGAAAGAGAATGGCATCGCGTGGAGCGAGGACAGCAAGCGCATCGCCTTCTCCACCAAGCGTGAAGGCGATGATGTCGAGCAGATCTACGTGCTCGACGTCACGGCGGGCGGCGAGGCGGCGCGTGTTACCAGTCTCTCCACCGGTGCGCGCTCGCCGCAGTTCTCGCCGGATGGAACACGGATCCTTTTCGTGAGCACGGTGTACCGCGGCGCGCTCACGGATGCGGACAACAAGCGCATGGCGGACGAGCGCAAAGCCCGCAAGTACGACGCGCGCGCCTTCGACGGCTTCCCGATCCGCAACTGGGACCAATGGCTCGATCCGGACCGGCAATCGCACATCTTCGTCCAGTCCCTGCAGAGCGGCGCGCTGGCCAAGGACCTGCTGGCGGGCTCGAAGCTCGCGGCATCGAACGGTTTCGGGGGCCGGCGCACGGACTCGGGCGAGGAGCTCAACGCGATCTGGGCCCCCGACGGCCGGAGCGTCGTGTTTGCCGCGAGCACCGATCGCAATGTCGCCGCCTACGCGTTCACGCACAGCGTCCTGTTGCAGGTCGATGCCGAAGGCGGTGAGCCGAAGCCGCTCACTCAGCCCAACGGTTCCTGGGGTGATCCGGCGTTCAGCGCCGATGGCAAGACGCTGTACGGCACCTTCGAGCAGGACAACGGCAAGATTTACAACTTGACGCGCGTGGCCTCCATGCCGTGGCCGCAGGCGAGCCCGGTCACGGTCGTGAGCCGCACGCTCGATCGTTCCGTGTCGAGCTTCGGCGTGACGCCGGACGGCACGCAGGTGTATGCGCTCGCGGAAGACGCCGGGCACGAGAAGCTCTATGTCTTTCCGGCCGCGGGCGGCTCGGATCGCCTCGTCTATCCGGTCGAGAGCGGGGCGTATTCAAACCTCGGCATCGCCTCGAACGCGGACGGCGTACGCCTCTACGCGGACTGGGAAAGCGCCGTATCACCCGCTGAGATCGTCCGGCTGGACCCCGAGGCGGGCCACCACGCCGCACTCAGCCGGTTCAATGCCGAGCGCACGGCGCAGATCGACTGGCAGCCGGTGAAGGAATTCACCTTCACCAGCCGTCGCGGGCGCCACATTCACAACATGGTCGTGTTGCCGCCGGCCTTCGACGCGAGCAAGAAGTATCCCTTGTTCGTGGTGATCCATGGGGGACCCGCCAACATGTGGCGCGACCAGTTCGTGCTGCGCTGGAATTACCACCTGCTCGCAGCGCCCGGCTACGTGGTGCTGCTGACGAACTACACCGGGTCGACCGGTTTCGGCGAAAAATTCGCGCAGGCCATCCAGGGCGATCCGCTCAAGACGCCGGGGGATGAAATCAACCAGGCGGCGGATGAGGCGATCAAGCGCTTCGCGTTCATCGACGCCTCGCGCCAGTGCGCCGGCGGCGCGAGCTATGGCGGCCACCTGTCGAACTGGTTGCAGGCGAGCACCACGCGCTACCGCTGTCTCATCAGCCACGCCGGCTTGATCAACCTCGAGTCGCAGTATGGAACCAGCGACTTCGTCTACAGTCGGGAGGTAATGAACGGTGGACCACCCTGGGAGCAGGGAGCCGTGTGGCGCCAGCAGAACCCGATCCGCTACGCCGCGCGCTTCAAGACCCCGGTGCTGGTGACGGTGGGCGAGCGCGATTACCGGGTGCCGATGAACAATGCGATCGAGTACTGGACCGCGCTCCAGCGCCAGAAGGTGCCGAGCCGCTTCATCATCTTCCCGCAGGAAAACCACTGGATCATGAAAGGCGAAGACAGCCGTTACTTCTACGAGCAGGTCCACGCGTGGCTGGCGCGCTGGCTTGCAGAGGACTGAGTCATGTTCGTCAGGAGCGGCTGGAAGATTGCAGGCGCCGGGCTGACCATTCTGTCGCTTCTGTATTGCAGCCTGGGAAGCGCCGCGGTTCCCGCGTGCTTTACCACCGCACCGGATTCCTCGGGCGTCGGCGACATGCACCTGTTGTCGGTCGATCCGCTCGCCGTGGGCAATCTCGAGACCCTGCGCATCGTGCGCGCGAGCGCCTTCTATCGCGATCGCGATCTCTCCAGCATCAGCGTGGAACTGGCCGGGCAGGGCAGCCAGACGCAGATGACCTTCACCTTCACCGATGACGCCAACTACGAGATCCTGAGCAACCTGACGGCGCACGTCGGTTCGGACACCAGCAATCCCGCGACGCGCGCGTACCTGGTGCGTCACCGCTATTGCGTGCGCAACGGCACACTGCTCACCTCGCCGCAGTCCGACGACGCCGAGCTCAAGGCGGCGCGGGAGGCGCTCGAGGTGCTGCGCAAGCTCCTGGCGCTCAACCGCACGCTGCCCGAGGTCAAGGTGGCGGTCATCGAGACACCGCGTCGCGCCTGAGCACGCGCACTGCGCGGCGGCGCGATCCGTGGAAGGATTGGCGGCAGCGACCGCAGTGGCTAGCGGCTGCGACCGGCGAAGATCCGGCCGAACGACAGGCTCGCTCCGACGTCCGGCGTGTTGTTGTAGTTACTGATGTTCTCGGTGAGTCCGAAGCGCAGCACATTGCCGCGATAGTTCCACTGGACTCCCGCCGTCGCCTGGTACTTGTTCGCTGACAACTCCTGCAGATTGGTCTGCAGCACGGTGCTGCGGCTGCCGTACAACTGCAGAACGAAGCCCGTATGCTGGGTGAGGCGCGTTTCCCAGCCAAGGATCGCGGTCGGAATCCACTCATCGCGCGCCAGCGCGATGTCGGGCGCGTTGTAGTAGACGAACGCCAGGGTCGCGTACAGGGCGTTGCGCCGGAAGAAACGCTGGTACGACGCCTGCATGCCGTAGTCGGTCTCACCGGTGGAGATCATGAAGCGCTCCCCGCCGCGCGGGATCTTGATCGCGCTCTCGAGAATCAGGTTCCAGGTGGTGGGCTTCTCGAACAGCGAGTAGCGCACGCCGACCACGGGGTCGCCGAACGCGTCCCGCGGCGGCGAGTCCTGCACGATGGTGATGTTGCGCAGCTTCGCCAGCATCATCCACTGGTTGCGCGGGACGAATTGGCGCCCGGCGTCGCCGAGGCCGAGCGCGTTGTGAACTTCTTCGATCGTCGCGTCGAAATCGCCGCCGCCGAAGAACAGGTACGGAATGGTGATGTAGGTGCCGAAGTGAGTGCTCGCCCGGTAGTGAAGGGTGAGATCGACGAGGCCGTACTCGCCGTCGACGAGGTAGGCGTCACCGGGCAGCGCTTCGATCGCGCTGATGTCGCCCGGCGTGACGGGTATACGGCCGCTGCCACGCGATCCGAGATACTCGGCGACGTTGTCCGAGCGGGCCCAGGTGTTCTGGTACGAGACACTGAGCTCCACGCCGAAGGTGTGGGGCGGTGCGCTCACCGAATGCGCCGGCAGGAAATCGAGTCGGGTGAGGCCGAAGGGCGTCAGGTCGCGAACGCGGAACAGGCCGAGCCACTCGGGTTGCGGGTCGTCAGCCCAGGCGCTCGCGCCGAACAAGAGCAGCAGCGCTCCGGCTGCAAGACGGAGCCGCCGATGGCTTTTCACGGTACCGGTCATAGGCGCTTCCCTGGCCACGAATAGGGATGGAGAGCCAAAAGCGCACGCGAGTTCAACCCGGCGTTGACATCGCGGCTCACGCCTACACATCGGCTCGCCCACGTCGCGGGGTTTTCTCCGTCCCGGCCTTCGGTTACACTTCGCGCCCTCGATCCGCTCGGGGGATCGGGGCTTGTGAAAACAAGTGCTTAACCGCGAAAAGGCCCCCCGAGGGGCTTTTTTGTTGTCTATCGATGGGCCCTCGGGCCCATTTTTTTTCTTCGGCGGTCCGATGCGCGACGAGCTGATCCGCCTGCTGCAGCCGACCGTCGAGGCGCTCGGGTACGAGTTGGTCGAGATCGAGTTCTCGCACTCGGGTGAGGGCGGGCTGGTGCGCGTCTATATCGATGCAGCGGCGGGCATCGCGCTGGACGACTGCGAGCGTGTGAGTCACGCGGTGAGCGCCGCGCTCGACGCGGCAGACCCGATCCCGGGTCACTACCGGCTCGAGGTGTCCTCGCCGGGCCTGGACCGGGTGCTGCGAACGCCGGAGCATTTCGCGCGTTTCGTCGGCAGCCGCGTGAAGGTGCAGTTGGCGCTGCCGATCGAAGGGCGGCGGCGGTTCACGGGGGCGTTGCTCGAGGCCGGGGACGAGGGTGTGACGCTCGACGTCGATGGTTCCAGGGTGCTGCTGGCGTACCAGCAGATCCAGAAAGCGCGGCTGGTGCCGACGCTGTAAGCGTTTCAGAGGTTGCGACGATGAACAAGGAAATCCTGATGGTTGTCGATGCCGTCTCCAACGAGAAAGGCGTCGACAAGGAAATCATCTTCGAGGCGCTCGAGGCGGCGCTGGCTTCGGCTACCCGCAAGAAGCACGGCGAGGACATGGATGCGCGCGTCGCAATCGATCGCAAGACCGGCGACTACGACACCTTCCGCCGCTGGAAGGTGTTCGCGGATGATTCCACGGAGCTCGAATTTCCCGAGCGCGAGCTCAGGCTCGAAGACGCTGTCGACATCCGCACGGACGCACAGCCGGGCGAGTTCGTGGAAGTGCCGATGGAGTCCGTGGCCTTCGGCCGCATCGCGGCGCAGACCGCCAAGCAGGTCATCGTGCAGAAGGTGCGCGAAGCGGAGCGCGCGCAGGTCGTCGAAGAGTACAAGGACCGCGTCGGCACGCTGGTGAGCGGCATCGTGAAGCGCGTCGACCGCAACGGCGTATTCGTCGATCTCGGCGGCAATGCCGAGGGTTTCATCCCGCGCGATGAACTCATTCCGCGCGAGCCGGTGCGCTCGCAGGATCGCATCAAGGCGTTCCTGCGCGATGTGCGCTCGGAGCCGCGTGGCCCGCAGCTGTTCCTGACGCGCACGGCGCCGGAATTCCTCATCGAGCTCTTCAAGCTCGAAGTGCCCGAGGTCGGCCAGGGGCTGATCCAGATTCTCGGCGCGGCCCGCGACCCGGGCGTGCGCGCCAAGATTGCGGTGAAGACCAACGATCCACGCATCGATCCGGTGGGTGCCTGCGTCGGCATGCGCGGCTCGCGCGTGCAGGCGGTTTCGAACGAGATCGCCGGCGAGCGCGTGGACATTATTCCTTCGGATGACAACCCGGCGCAGTTCGTCATCAATGCGATGTCACCGGCCGAAGTGCAGTCGATCGTGGTCGACGAAGATGCGCACAGCATGGACATCGCGGTGGCTGAAGACCGGCTGTCGCAGGCGATCGGTCGCGGCGGGCAGAACATCCGCCTCGCGAGCGAGCTCACCGGGTGGGAGCTCAACGTCATGACCGAGACCGCCGCGGAAGCGAAGAGCGAGACCGAGGCGCGCGAGCTCAAGGAAACCTTCATGAAGCAGCTCGACGTCGGCGAAGACGTCGCCACGATCCTGGTGCAGGAAGGCTTCTCGACCATCGAGGAAGTCGCCTACGTGCCGGCGAGCGAGCTCACGGCGATCGAGGAGTTCGACGAGGACATCGTGAAGGAGCTGCGCAATCGCGCGCGCGACGTGCTGCTCACGCAGGCGATCGCGAGCGAGGAAACGCTCGAGTCCGCGCTGCCGTCGGATGACCTGCTGATGCTCGACGGCATGGACCCGGAGCTGGCGCTGATCCTGGCGCGCGGCGGCGTACGCACTCGCGAGGAGCTCGCTGAGCAATCGGTGGACGAGCTGACCGAGGCCGGGAAGATCGATGCCGACCGCGCCGCGAAATTGATCATGACCGCGCGGGCCCATTGGTTCGAAGCGGCCAACCAGAGCTGATCGCTCCGGGGTGACCATGGCTGATGTGACAGTTGCGCAATTTGCCGAAGTCCTGAAAGTGCCGGTCGAGCGGCTCCTGGCCCAGCTCGACCAGGCAGGCATCACCGTGGCGGGCGCGGATGCCACCATCAGCGACGAGGCCAAGATGGAGCTGCTGACGCATCTGCGGCGCAGTCATGGCCACGGGGAAGACGCCGGCGCCTCGCCGCGCAAGATCACCCTCAAGCGCAAGTCGCAGAGCGAGCTCAAGCTCGCGAGCGCGCAGGGCCGCGCACGCACCGTCAGTGTCGAAGTGCGTCGCCAGCGCACCTACATCAAGCGCGACGTGCTGGAAGAGAAGGCGCGCCTGCAGCAGGAAGAGCTGGATCGCAAGCGCGAAGCCGAGGAGCAGGCGAAGCGCGCCGAAACCGAGCGCCTCGAGCAGGAGAAGCGCGAACGCGAGCGGCTGGAGGCCGAGAGCAAGCGGCGCCTGACCGAGGAGGAAACGCGCAAGGCCGCCGAAGAGGACGCCAAGCGCCTGGCGGAGAACCGCGCTCGCGAAGAGGCGGAGCAGCAGCGCCGCACCCAGGAAGCCGCGCAGCGCGCGCAGCAACAGCGCGAGGACGGTCATACCCGCTACGGACGTGCGGAACTGCACGTCACCACCGACGTCAGCGCGCGCTACAAGAAGAAGAAGAGAGTGAAGTCGCGCAGCACCGCTGTCGCGACCGAGGCCAGGCACGCCTTCGAGATGCCGACCGCGCCGATGAAGCGCGAAGTCGCGATCGGCGAGACCATCACCGTGGCCGAGCTCGCGCAGAAGATGGCGGTCAAGGCCAACGAAGTCATCAAGGTCATGATGAACATGGGCGTGATGGCGACCATAAACCAACCCATCGACCAGGACACCGCGGTGCTGGTGATCGAGGAAATGGGCCACGGGGCCAAGATCATCCAGGAAAACGCCATCGAGGCCGACCTGCAGACCGTCGAGGAAGAGGGTGCGGTCGGCGAGCCGCGTCCGCCGGTCGTGACCGTGATGGGTCACGTCGACCACGGCAAGACCTCGCTCCTCGACTACATCCGCCGGACCAAGGTCGCCGCGGGCGAAGCCGGCGGCATTACTCAGCACATCGGCGCGTATCACGTCGAAACCGCCAAGGGAGTGGTGACGTTCCTCGATACGCCGGGCCACGCCGCCTTCACCGCGATGCGCGCGCGCGGCGCCCAGGTGACGGACATCGTCGTGCTCGTGGTCGCGGCCGACGACGGCGTGATGCCCCAGACCATCGAGGCGATTCAACACGCCAAGGCGGCTGAAGTGCCGATCGTCGTGGCCGTGAACAAGATCGACAAGAGCGACGCCGATCCCGAGCGCGTCAAGTCGGATCTCGCCAAGCACGGCGTGATCCCGGAAGAATGGGGCGGTGAGAATCTCTTCGTCTACGTATCCGCAAAGACCGGCCAGGGGATCGACCAGCTGCTCGACACCCTGATCCTGCAGGCCGATGTGCTCGAGTTGCGCGCGCCGCTCGAGGGACTGGCTGGCGGCGTGGTGCTCGAGTCGACGCTCGAGAAGGGTCGCGGCGCGGTCGCCACCATTCTCGTCAAGCGCGGCACGCTGAAGCTCGGCGATCCGGTGCTCGCCGGTCAGGAATTCGGTCGCGTGCGCGCCATGTTCGACGAGGGCGGCAACTCCATCGAGAGCGCCGGGCCGTCAATGCCAGTGGTCGTGCTCGGCCTGTCCGGCACGCCGAATGCGGGCGATGAAGTGCTGGCCGTGGAAAGCGAACGCAAGGCGCGCGAAGTGGCCCTCTACCGCCAGGGCAAGTTCCGCGATACCAAGCTCGCTCGCCAGGGGCCGACCAAGATCGAAGACGCGTTCTCGCAGATCGGCGAGAACCGCGCGGGCACCGTGGCGCTGCTCATCAAGGCGGACGTGCAGGGGAGCGCCGAGGCGCTTCGCGATGCACTCGCCAACCTTTCCACCGACGAAGTGGCCGTCAAGGTCATCTTCAGCGGCGTGGGTGGGCTCACGGAGTCCGATGTCACGCTCGCCGCCGCTTCCAAGGCCCGCATCATTGCTTTCAACGTGCGCGCGGATGCCGCGGCGCGCGATGCGATCAAGGAAGGCAACGTGGACGTGCGCTACTACAGCATCATCTACGAGGCCATCGACGACGTTAAGCAGATCATGACCGGCATGCTGGCGCCGGAGGTCAAGGAACAGATCGTGGGTCTCGCCGAAGTGCGCGAGGTGTTCCGCTCCAGCAAGTTCGGCACCGTCGCCGGCTGCATGGTGATGGACGGCTTCGTGCGCCGGAACAACCCGATCCGCGTGCTGCGCGACAACGTCGTGATCTTCCAGGGCGCGCTCGAGTCGCTGCGCCGCTTCAAGGACGACGTCAACGAAGTGCGCGCCGGGACCGAGTGCGGTATCGGTGTGAAGAACTACAACGACGTGCGGGTGGGCGACCAGATCGAGTGCTACGCGCGCGTCGAAGTGACCCGCACGTTGCAGTAGCGGCGGGGGAGGGAAGATCCGATGCCGCGCGATCCACATCGCAGCCGGCGCATCGAGGGCGAGTTGCAGCGGGTCGTGAGCGAGCTGCTGCGGCGTGAAGTCCGCGATCCGCGCGTCGGCAGTGTCACGATCACGGACGTGCGCGTCGCGCCGGATCTCACCAGCGCAAAAGTCTTCTACGCCCGGTTCGACGAGCAGCGCGATGCCGCCGAAGTGCAGGCGGGGCTGGAGCGCGTCGCAGGATTCCTGCGCGGACAGGTCGGTCGGGCGCTCAAGCTGCGCGTCGCGCCCGAGTTGTTCTTCCGCCCGGACGAGCAACTGGCGGCCGGCATGCGACTGACCTCGCTGATCGATTCGGCCGTGGCCGATGACGAACGCCGGCACAGCGAAGACGCCCCGTCTGCCCCGGAATCGACCCGTCCGTCACCCAAGGACTAGGGGAGAAGGGCTGTGCCACCAGCACACGCGGTCGACGGGATCGTGCTGCTCGACAAGCCCGCGGGCCTGAGCTCGAACGCAGCGCTGCAGCAGGTGAAGCGCGTGTTTGGCGCGCGCAAGGCGGGGCACGGCGGCAGCCTCGATCCGCTCGCGAGCGGCATGCTGCCCATCTGCCTCGGCGAAGCCACCAAGCTCGCCGGCCCGATGCTCGCAGGCCGCAAGTGCTACGAATTCGAGCTGCACTTGGGGCTCGAGACCACGACCGGCGATCTCGAGGGCGAAGTGGTCGGTGAACCGCGCGCGGTGCCGCCCCTCAGCGTCGCGGCGGCGCGGAGCATCGTGGCTGCATTCGTCGGGCGGCGCGAACAGGTTCCTCCGATGCACTCCGCGCTCCGGCACAAGGGGGCGCGTCTCTACGAGCTGGCGCGGCGGGGCATCGAGGTGGATCGCGCTCCGCGTGCCATCGAGATCGACGCATTCGAGCTCCTGGAGCTCGAGGGGCAGCGGCTCACCCTCCGCGTGACCTGCTCGAAAGGCACCTACATCCGCACGCTGGGCCAGGATCTCGCGGCGGCGCTGGGGAGTTGCGGCTACATCGATGGCCTGCGCCGGCTGTGGGTCGAGCCCTTCGCGGCCGAGCCGATGGTCACGATCGAGACTTTGCAGGCGCACGCGGACGATCGAGGCGCCCTCGAGCGCTGGTTGCTCCCGCCCGATCGTGGAGTCGAGAGCTGGCCGCGAGTCGACCTCGGAGCAGAGGATGCCCGGCGGGTGCTCGATGGGCAGGCGCTCGTCTTGCCGGTGCCTTGCGGGAACGAAGCGGCGGTGAGGCTGTACGGTCCTTCGGGAACCTTCCTCGGCATCGCGCAGCGTGACGAGCAGGGTCGGCTTGCTCCCCGGCGCCTGATCGCAAGCCAGCGCACGCGCCTCGGGAGCCCGGTTCTCTAGGTCCGAGAACGAAGCTTGTGGCACTTGGGGTCAGCGGGTAGAATGCGCGGCCTCGTAAAAGGACCATGAAAAAGTGTTGAGGAATCAAGGCCAATGTCACTGAACAGCCAGCAGAAAAGCGGCATCGTCGCTGAGCACCGGCGCAGCGCCAAAGACACCGGATCACCTGAAGTTCAAATCGCTCTCCTGTCCCAACGCATCAACGGGCTGAGCGATCATTTCACCACCCACAAGCGAGACCACGCCTCGCGTCGCGGCCTTCTCAAGATGGTCAACCAGCGGCGCAAGCTCCTCGACTATCTCAAGGCCAGCGCGCCCGAGAAGTACCAGGCCGTCGTCGAACGCCTCGGCTTGCGGCGCTGAGGTGAGGCGCCCCAGCGGGCGCCCGCGAAAGGACATCCGCACCCCATTCATTCCTTAAGGCAGGCAGCGTGAGCGCAGCTAAGAAGACGTTCGCATTTGGCGAACACTCAGTGACGATCGAAACCGGTGAAATGGCCCGACAGGCGGACGCCGCCGCAGTCGTGAGCATGGGCGACACGGTGGTCCTGGTGACCGCCGTCGGACAGAAGACCGCGGTCGAAGGGCGGGATTTCTTCCCGCTCACCGTCAACTACCAGGAAAAGACCTACGCAGCAGGCAAGATCCCCGGCGGCTTCTTCAAACGTGAAGGGCGACCCTCGGAGAAGGAGACCCTCACGTCCCGGTTGATCGATCGTCCGATACGACCGCTGTTTCCCGATGGCTTCAACAACGACGTGCAGGTCGTCGCCACGGTCCTGTCGCTGAACCCTGAGATCGATTCGGATATTCCCGCGCTGCTCGGCGCCTCCGCGGCGCTCGCGCTCAGCGGCATGCCGTTCCAGGGCCCCATCGGCGCCGCGAAGGTCGGCTACAAGGACGGAAAGTACCTGCTCAATCCGCCGCGCAGCCAGTTGAAAGAATCACAGCTCGACCTCGTGGTCGCGGGCACCGCTGAAGCCGTGCTGATGGTGGAATCCGAAGCCAAGGGCCTCTCCGAAGAAGTGATGCTCGGTGCCGTCGTGTTCGGCCACGAGCAGATGCAGGTCGCAATCCGCGCCATCAACGAGCTGGTGCGCGAGGCCGGGAAGGCGAAGTGGAATTGGCAACCCGCAACCGCACATTCCGAACTGCAGGGCGCGGTCGCCGCTCATGCCGAGGCGGCGCTCGCCGAGGCTTACAAGATCACTGAGAAGCAGCAGCGCTACGGACGCGTGGGCGAGATCAAGGCTGCCGCCGTCGCCGCGCTGGCCGCCGCCGAAGGCGCGAAGTGGAAGGCGGAAGCCGTCAACGACGAGATCTTCCGTCTCGAAAGCCGCATCGTTCGCAACCGTATTCTCGAGGGTAAGCCGCGCATCGATGGACGCGATACCCGCACCGTCAGGCCCATCACGGTCAAGACCGGGGTTCTGCCGCGTACCCACGGCTCGGCATTGTTCACCCGTGGCGAAACCCAGGCATTGGTCGTTACGACTCTTGGCGTCGGACGCGATGCGCAGATCATCGATGCGCTCGAGGGCGAGCGCAAAGAACCGTTCATGCTTCATTACAACTTCCCGCCCTTCTCGGTCGGTGAGACCGGAATGATGACGGGACCCAAGCGCCGCGAGATCGGCCATGGGAACCTGGCGCGCCGCGGCGTCCAGTCCGTGATGCCGGACATGGACACGTTTCCTTACGTCATCCGCGTGGTGTCGGAGATCCTCGAGTCGAACGGCTCGAGCTCGATGGCGAGCGTATGCGGCTCGAGCCTCGCGCTCATGGACGCGGGCGTGCCGATCAAGGCCGCCGTTGCGGGCGTCGCGATGGGGCTGGTCAAGGAAGGCGATCGCTTCCAGGTGCTCACCGACATCCTCGGCGACGAGGATCACCTCGGCGACATGGATTTCAAGGTCGCCGGGACCAAGGACGGCGTCACGGCGCTGCAGATGGACATCAAGATCAACGGCATCACGCGCGAGATCATGCAAGTCGCGCTCGCCCAGGCTCGCGAAGCGCGTCTGCACATCCTCGACAAGATGAACGCGGTGCTGAGCGCGCCGCGCGCCAACATGTCGGAGTGGGCGCCGACCATCATCACGATGAAGATCGACCCGGAGAAGATCCGCGAGGTCATCGGCAAGGGTGGCGCGGTCATTCGCGGCATCACCGAGGAGACCGGCACCACGATCGACATCGAGAACGACGGCACGGTGCGCATCGCCTCCGTGGACGGCGCTTCGGGTCGCGAAGCGCAGAAGCGCATCGCGCTGATCACGGCCGAAGTCGAAGTTGGCCAGGTCTACGAGGGCAAAGTCGCGCGGCTGATGGATTTCGGTGCGTTCGTGACGATCCTGCCCGGCAAGGACGGCCTGGTGCACATCTCGCAGATTTCCGACGAGCGCGTCGAGCGCGTCAGCGACAAGCTCAAGGAAGGCGACGTCATCCGCGT
>DATFRO010000118.1:0-26690 GCA_035263105.1 Steroidobacteraceae bacterium
TCGGCGAGCCCGGGCATCGCGCGCAGATTCCGTTCCAGCTTCGCGGTCGCGAGCGGGTCGACGTCGAACAGGCGCAGCTCACGAATTCCCAGCATGCGATGAAAAGCCATCGCCTGGAATTCGCTTTGCGCGCCGTTACCGATGAGCGCCATCACGCGCGCGCCCGGCGCCGCAAGGTTCTGCGCGGCGAGTGCAGACATCGCCGCCGTGCGCAGCGCCGTGGTCACCGTCATCTCGGACAGCAGGAGCGGATATCCGGTGTCGACATCCGCGAGCACGCCGAAGGCGGTGACCGTCAGCAGGCCCGCGGCGGTGTTCTTCGGGTGCCCGTTGACGTATTTGAAGGAGTAGAGCTTGCCGTCGCACGTCGGCATGAGCTCGATTACCCCGACCGGAGAGTGGCTCGCGAGGCGGGCCGACTTCTCGAACTCGGGCCAGCGTCGATAGTCCGCCTCGATTTCCGCAGCCAGCCGCTCGATGAATTCACCCAGGCCGACGGCCTGGATGAGCTGTTGAATGGCGTTGACGCCGATGTAGTCGACCATGGCCGGGCTCCGGTGCTCGCCGCGCTAGCAAGGGATCAGGAGGCATCATCCCGGGGTCCGGAGCCAACAAGAAGACAGCATACTGGACAAAGTGTGCTATAAACCGAGCATATCTACCTAGCTGATCTAGCTAAGTGATCGGTATTGGAGCCGTATGGATGACCTGGACCGCCAATTGATCGCCGAACTCCGGACCAATGCCCGCGCCCCGGTCGCGGCCCTGGCCAAGAAACTGCGCGTGGCGCGCGGCACGGTGCAGAACCGGCTCAACAAGCTGGAGAAAGACGGCACGATCCTCGGCTACACGGTGCGCTTGCGACCGCAGACGGAGGTGCACCGCATCGCGGCGCTGATGACGATCGCGGTCGAGGGCAATCGCGCCTCGCAGGTGATCCATACACTGCGCGGCGATCCCGCAGTGACCGCGCTTCACTCGACGAACGGACGGTGGGATCTCGTGGCGGAGCTGCGTGCCGACACACTCGAGGCGTTCGACCAGGTGCTCGCACGCATCCGGTTGGTTGAGGGCATTTCCGGGACCGAGACCAGCATCCTGCTGTCATCGCAGAAGCTGTAGGTCAGCTGCGCTCCCCGAGTTGAATGGAAACCAGGGCGAATTCCGAGCCGCCCTCGCGCGGCTTGACGGAAACGAGCCGGTGGCTCTGCTCGGTGCCGGCGACCAGTTGAACCTCGCCCCCGCCCGACTCCTCCTTGCACACGGGTTGCCTGGAGGCGTCGAAATCGACGTCGCCCTTGCACTCCACCACTGCACCGTAGGTCGTCATCTTGTCCTTGTAGAAGTCGACGATCGCCTGCGGTGTGTCACTGCTCTGGAACTTGGCGACCGCCAAGTGCACGCCGAACGAAGATGTGCCGATGTTGACCCGGGCGCTCTGCGAGTCATCGTCGTCCTTCTCTTGCAGCGGCTGCGCGCCGGGATACAAGGGCAGACCCGTATCGGCCGCGCCCTCCCCGCCGTGAACCGCGATGCTGCCGAACGGGGTGTGGATATCGACGCCCTTGTCCTTGCCGGATCCTTGCTTGTGGACCGAAACGTCGCAAGCCGCGAGCAGGAGCGCGCCGAACGTGACGGTGAAGACGATCCGCCAATCGTGGAACAAGCTCATACGCAAACCTCCTCCAAGCATCGCCGCCTAGTTCTACTTTTTCGCCAGCGCGCGCAACTCGGTCTCGATCTCCTTCGCGAGGGTTTCCACCTGCGTGAGCACGCGTCCGGTCGCGGAGCTTTGGCCCATCGCCCAGCCCATCTGCATCTTGACCAGGATCGCGTGCAGCTCGCGCGCGGCGCTCGCCGCCACGTCGTAGTGCTTGAGCGTCACATCACCGGTGATGCGCTGGATCAGCGCGACGGCCGCGCGGTGCTCCTGCTGTGCAGCGGTCGGGTCGGAAGCCTGCACCATGGCGCGTGCATCGTTGAGTTGCTTGTTCAGCTTGGCCAGCTTCTCCAGGACAGACATGACGCACTCCGCAGAATTGTCGACTGGTAGCCGCGCCAGAGTGTACCGGCACGAGGTCGACGAGGCGAAGCGTTAAACTGCGCAGCCGCCTGACAGCAGGGAGTCCCGCTCATGAAATGCCCGCGCTGCAAGAACCCGGACCTCCAGCCGACCATGATCGAGGAGTACTTGCCCGCCGCGGGTTGTCCGGACTGCCATGGAAGCCTCGTGTCGCTCGTGTACTACCGCCACTGGGCCGAGATCCAGAAGCCCCCGGCCGAGAGCACCCCGGAGGTGACCACGATTTCGGTCGAGACCACGGACACGACCACGGCGCTCAACTGCCCGAAGTGCGGCCGCGTGATGATGAAGTACAAGCTCACCGGAACGGTCGCCAATCGCCTCGATGTCTGCTCGCTCTGCGATGAGGCGTGGCTCGATCGCGGCGAATGGGAATTGCTCGAGGCGCTGCAGCTCAGTCATCTCATGCCGAAGATCTTCACCGACCAGTGGCAGCGGCGGATTCGTCGCGAGGTGGTCGAGAGCACGCGGCGTGCGGTGCTGGCGGGGCTGATTGGCGAAGCGGGCGCTGCCAGGGTCGAAGAGTTCGGTGCGTGGCTCCAGCAGACGGCGCACAAGTTCCGCATCCTGCAGTACCTCTACCGAGACTAGCCGCGCCAGGACGCCTTGCTGGTTTCCGGCCGGACCGGCGATTATCCTCTGCGGGAATCAGAACAACAGGGGAGCGATCATGCTGTTCGTCAATCACACGCGATTCTTGTTGGTCCTGGGCGGTGCGCTGGCGCTGCTCGGTTGCGCGCAGAAGGCACCCGAAAGCGCAGGCTCTGACATCGAGGCCGTCAACACCATAGCGGCGGGCTGGGAGAAGGCTTACAACGAAAAGAACGCCGATGCAGTCGCCGCGCTCTACAGCGAAGACGCCCAGTTGTTGCCGCCCGGCGCCGCCGTCGTGAACGGCCATGCCGCCATCAAGGACTTCTGGGCGAATGACATCGCGACCGGCTGGGGCCAGATCACGATCACGAGCGATGCGGGCGGAACCGCCGGTGAATGGGCGTGGCGAGCCGGCGCCTTCAGCGTGCAGGTGACGCCGGTTGTGACCGGAAAGTACGTCGAGGTCTGGCACAAGACCGCCGACGGCTGGCGCTTGCACCGTGACATCTGGAATTCAGACGCAGCGCCGACTACGGCCGAGGCCCCACCCGCTCAGTAGCGTTCCGTCAATGCTTTGCCCATGGATCGGACATGCAAGGCGACGACGACGCGAAACTGAAGCCGGTTCTCGAACCCGCGGCGAGCGGCCGAGCGAAATGCCGCGGCTGTGCGCGCGCGATCGCGCGTGGGGAGTTGCGCTTCGGTGAGCGGCTGCCCAATCCGTTCGCGGAGGGCGAGACGACGGTGTGGTTCCACCCGCTGTGCGCAGCTTACAAGCGACCCGAGGCGCTCCTGCAGGCGTTGCGTGAAACGTCCGAGACCGTCCCGGAGCGCGAAAAGCTCGAACGCGCGGCGGGCTTCAGTGCGGAGCAGCGGCGCCGTCCTCGCATCGACGGCGCCGAACGCGCGCCGAGCGGTCAAGCGAAGTGCCGCCACTGTCACGAGCCGATCGCACGCGGAACGTGGCGTATCCGGCTCGTGTACTTCCAGGACGGCCGCTTCGCCCCGGGCGGCTTCATCCACCTCGGCTGTCGCGGCGCTCACTTCGAGACGGATGAGGTCCTCGAGCAGGTGCTGCGCTTCAGTCCCGATCTCAGCGACAGCGACCGACAGGAGCTGAAGCAGGCGGCAGGCTCTTGACTACTTCGAGCTCGACGCCAATCGCGCCGGTGAGACGGTCGTCGTCAAAGGCGCCGACTTCCGCTGGGCCGGCCCAAGAGAGGTCGCGTTTCCCCGCTGCAGCTGAGCCCGGTAGGCGGCGAGAAAGAGTTCGCCCGGCCCGGTCAACCGGAAGCCATCCTCGCCGTCACCCGCTCCGAACGTACGGTGGATGAGGCTCAAGCCCGCGAGCCGGCTCAGCGCTTTCTCGACATGAGTCGCTGAGCGCACCTTGAGGGCGCTCACGATGCCGCTCACCGTCAGCAAGTGACCGGGCGTCAATCGCGCGTGAGCCTGGAGCACCGCAAACTCGAGTGCCGTGAGCGTGATGTGCTCCGGGGCCTGGGCTCCCGCCTGCCGCGCTTGCCGCCTGAGCTCGAAGAAGCGAAAGGCGATACTCAGCCGCCTCAGCACGTTCCGTCCCGCGCGCAGAAATGCCTGATACAGGCGACCGCAAGCTGCCGTCAGTACGCGGTCGAGATCGCGAATCAGCTTGCACGCGAGAATGATCAGGATCAGTGCGACAAACCAAGCGATGCCGGAGATGATTCCGGACGCGACGCTCCCGCGATCAGAAGCACTGACGCCGAGCGCCTGCAACACCTGCGGCGCGTGTGTGCCGAGAATCGACAAGGCATGGTCGCCGGGCGCGAAGAAGGCTCGAGAGAGCCATTGCCCGGCATCGGTCAGCGCGCCCAGAAAATCGGCGCTTGTGTCGCTCGTACCGCTCTGCATCTGGCGACCCCGCTGTCATGGATAAGGTGTATCCGAAGACCGGAGGCTTTGCGTCCCCACCTTTCGGTGGGTTTGCCCTTGTCAGCGCCGGCGACTGTGAAACAGCGGGTGATTGAAGACAAGCTTTGGTTTGACAGAATGTGACACGAGCGCGGCGAGCGCGACCGAGCACCACCTCCACGTCATGGCGTCGATCGCTATCGCTTGCGGAAGTGTCAGTCCACGTCGCGCATCAGTAGCCGCTGCCTCCTCCACCACCGCCGCTGGCTGCCACTGCCGCGACGGCGGCGACGCCGACTGCGAGCAGCGTCGTACGTCCGGCGTCGACCTTCTTGCGACTGATGCTCTGGATGTCGTCGAACGCGACGTTCTGTCCTGCGCCGTGCAGGCCCGCCGCGTCGATCGTCTCCACTTTGAAGTTGAGTGTCTGACCGCTCTTGGTGACGACTTCGACGCGATCTTTCGGATGAACCGTCTGCGACAGCTGGCGGGGCTCCGCCGTCAGTGGCTGCGTCGTCATGCAGCCCAGCATCGCAAGGCACGAACCAGCGACGACCAGAAGGTGGGCATATCTCTTCATGTACAGCTCCTGTGGGATTCCGCCGAGGTCTCGGCGGCGACTCACTTATGCCAAAAGCCGCGCCGGGGAACTGTCAACCAGTTGACACAAGGATGCGAAGCGTCACCGTCATCGGAGCGCACACGCTCAGCAGGTGACGAGATCCGTGTGCCCAAAGCCCTTGGAGTAGTCGAGCACGGAGATGACTGTCGGAGTCACGCGGAAGATTCGTACCTCCTCCGGCGTCGGCATCGGTATCGGCAGCGAGACCTGCTCCGGGTATTTCAGCGGCAGCATGTTCAGGATCCTGCCCGCTTCCGCCATGTCGACCACCGGTTGCGCGTGTGCGGCCATGGACAGGCCGGTGATCGCCATCAGGTCCGGCGTGTCGTGATCGATCGTCAGTGACACTCGATCATCTCGCGCCAGGTTCGCCGCCTTCTGGCTGTCGAGACCACACAGGAAATAGAGAGTGAGCCCCTGGTTCACGTAGCCGACGGTCGTCGCCTGCGGCCAGCCATCCGGTCGCAGGGTTGCGATCGTCATGATCCGGTGCTGATCCAGCAGTGACAGGATCTTCCTGCGGATTTCCTCGTCCATGTGATGTCTCCAGCCAAGCGGCGCGGCAACGCCGGCTGACATCACGAGTCTATGGAGGTTTGCGGCACCTCACTATGAGTACGAATACCTATGACGACGCCTCGCGCGCATACCAGTCGATCGCGCGGGTCAGGAACATCACCGTCGCCAGCAGAGCGAACAATGCGATGGATCCGGCCAGGAGTGCGTAGCTCTCGGACGTCACCAGCAGGTACAGCAGCGCGTAGGTCGCGGCGAAGATCCCACCCGATGCCACACCGGCGAGTGGACTCCGCAGAGCGCCAGCGAGATAGACACTCATGAGGATGCACAGCGCACCGGTCGCGAGCACGTACGCCAACAGAAATCCGATGTGTTCCGCGAGCGCCAGCAGCAGGAGGTAGAAGACGCTCAACGCCAGTCCCATCAGGCCGTACTGAATCGGGTGCACGGGCTGGCGTTGCAGAGTCTCCACGAGAAACAAGGTGAGGAAGCTCAGGGCGATGAACAGGCCGCCGTATTTCACTGCTCGCGTGCTGCGTTGATAGATGTCGACCGGTTGCACCAGCTCGATCCCGAAGCCACTCGCGAGGAGCGTCTCTGAGGAGATGGAACCCTGGAACCAGCGATCACCGTAGGTGCGATTCAGATTCAGAACCTGCCAGTTCGCCGCAAAGCCGTGGCCATCAATGCGGCGGTCTGTGGGCAGGAAGCCAGCCGTGAAGCCGGGGTCGGGCCAGTTGCCCTGCGCCTGCACGTGCACGACGCGGGCGAGCGGCAGGAATTGCAGCGCTTGCGTGCCCGCGAGATCGAACGACAGGTCGAACGCGCGCGGCGCTCCCGCAGCGTCAGCCGCGATGTTGAGTGGTGCCGCAAGCACCGGGATCGGAAAGCCCGAAGAGGGCTCGAAGTTCTGGAATTCCGGCGTTTCCGACACCAGCGCGCGAAGACCTCTCGGGTCCTGGATGGGAAGCAGCAGGCGCGCCTGATCGAGATGAAGATGCAAGGAACTTCCACCGCGAGTGAGGCGCGTGATCTCGCGCGGGAGATCGAACTCACCTTTGGCGCGCACTCGTGCGATGTAAACAGGAACGTCGTACAGGCCGAGCCTGCGTCGCGATTCCTGGACCTGCAGGTCCACGGTGAGATCCAGCCGATCGGGAAGGACATACCAGTCGCACGTGCGCGCAGGATCGGAATCCGTCGTCACTGGAATCGCGAGCAGTGGCCCGCCGATCCACTGTTGATCGCCCCACCCCTTGGCAACGGACTGCACGGCGGCGTCGCGCTGGCTCGTCCGCTCTTCGATCACACTTCTCAGAATCGACAGGGGGATGAGCAGCAAAAGCGCGATCGCCGTCAAGATGGCGGCTTTCAATGAAGCCGAATGAGCACCTGGTCTCACGTGAATGCCTCCCTTTTGCAGGGAAGCTTCACGTCTCATCGTGGCGCAGCGCTGGGGGAATTCTGATGAATTGTGGCAGTGGCCCGCTGTTGATAAACAGCTACGGTCATCGGGCCGTCCCGGTGGACGGCTACGACCCTAAGCCGTGCACTTCCCGTCGGGACACTTCGGCCTCTGCGGGCGCCACTGATACAGCTCCTGTGCCAGCCCGATGTAGTCTTCGACCGCCTCGTGAGTAGCGAGAGATTTGTAGCTGGTCGCGGACGTGTTGTAGAGGCTTTCGTACGTCGCCACCCTTTGTTTGGCGAGTTCGTCGCCGGACGGAATGCGCTTCTGGACCAGGAAGTCCTTGTAGCGCGCGAGGTGCGCCTGGACCTGCCCGCCGGCGCCGAACCACGCGGGGCAAGTCGCTTCATACGCCTGGTCGCGCATCCTGAGGATCGCGTGCCACTCGGCCCACGCCCATTCCGGCACGCCCATCTCGCCTGGGCCGTTTGCATCGGGCGCCAGGCCCAGCTTTTTTCTGAGCACGTCCCAGCGCGCCCGGGCGGGACCTTCCGCGTTGTAGAGTGCGGCGTCATAACGAGCCTTCAATGCTTTGGTGTCGTCACGCCGGATCTTGTCGTCCTCGGCCGATTGGGCTGTCCTCTCGGCTTGCCCTTGAGCCACCGCATCCGGATTGCTCATGGCCTCGATCATTCTTGCCGCGGCTTGTGGGTCGCTCATCATCTGCTGCTGCATGCGGCCCGCCACCGCCATCATATCGGTGCTGCGCGACTGCTGGTCCACAGCGGCGTTGGCCTCCTTCTGCCGCTCGTGATCTTGCTGGATTGAGTCGTGTGCGGCGACGAGCCTGGCGTACGCTGGATCGCCTTCGGCGTAGCAGGTCGTTGGCAGCGGCGGCACTTTTGTCCACAGACTAGCCGCAGCCGGTGCGGTCGCGATCGCGTGCGCGCCAAGAAACCCGGCGACGACGGCCGTCAGGAAGACTCGCGTTTTCATGCGACGTACCTCAGCCGACCGGCTTGTCGCAGGTACCGATCTTGTGGCCCGAGAGCTTGATCGTCAGGTTCATGCCCTGGGACGTAGCCTTGATCGCACCCGTGTAGGAATCGGAGCCGTCGAAGGTGATCTCCCCGGTGCCTTGCATCGGCATCTGGCCGCTGCATTGCATGGTCCACGTCACTTTGTTGCCGACCTGCTGGAAGTCCGACGTCACGCAACTCTTATCGCCACCCGGCGGTGGACTCTTCCATTCTCTTGCCGCGCAGAGCTTGACCGTCTGCGGCGGAATCGCCATTGGCATGCCTTCCATCACCATCTGCGAGGTGGTTTCCCAGAGCACGCCTGGCGGATCGTCGGCGAGTGCTGATGCAAAGCTGAAAAGAAAAGCGGAAGACGCCGCCAGCAGGCGGCGCGAGCAGGCCTTCATACGCATCCCCCTTTTTTGAATTGTCTTGCTATGCCGCGGACAGCTTCGTATGCGCCCGCGAGCCGGGGGCTGTCAAGAGGACCCGGGATCGATGGCGATCAGGGTCGTGTGCCTGCTCACGCTCGCAGGTGGGCATCCAGGAAGCGCAACTGATCGGCGGTGGACTCCGCATCTTCCGGCGCGCCGAAGAAGCCGGCATGCGGCATCGCTTCCCAGACGTTGAGGTCCGCCTCGATGCCCGCGCGCCGCAACGCGCGATGCAGCAGCACAGTGTTCGACAGGAACAGGTCGCGCGTGCCGGACTGCAGGTACGTCGGGCAGAAACCCTTGCTGAAGTCACCGAACACCGGCGAGAGATACGGGTTGCGCAGATCCGCGCCACCGGCATACAGGCGATTGAGCACCGGCATCGGCTTTCTCAGCACGATGTCGAGATCCTCGTTGGTGGCGAACGTGTCTCCGGTTTCCGTGAGATCCGCCTCGGGCGTGAGCAACACCGCCGCACCCGGCAAGGGCAGGCCGCTATCGCGTGCCTTGAGAATCGCCGCGGCCGCAAGCCCACCTCCTGCGGAGACGCCGACGAACCCGATGCACGAAGGCGCGTGCTTCTCGAGCAATGCACGGTACACAGTAACCGCGTCGTCGAGCGCCGCAGGGAAAGGGTGATCTGGAGGCTTGCGATAGTCCGGCGAAAACGTCCGGTACGCGCCCGCACTCGCAATCGGAATCGCTCCCGTTCCCGCCATCGGCCCACCACCGAACACGTAGGCGCCCGGATGCAGGAACAACAGCACGCGATTGCGATTGCGCTCCGGGATCGAGCGCGGCACGACTTCGTACGTTGTCACGCCGGCAATCTTGCGTTCCTGCAGCTCGCCCGCGAAGTTCTGGCGATAAGCCTCGTGGATCGGAGCGAAGATCGCGTTGCTCCTCGCGACCGCCTCGCGCCATCCGGCACGGTCGTCGAGCGCCGGCCACTGCGGGAATGGCGGTCGTGGCGTCGACAGAAAGCGCTGGGCCTCGGCACTCACCGTCGTCGGCGCAGCAATGGCACGCGCCGGCAGCTCCAGGCGACCGGTCTGTTGGTCAGCTCCCATGAGCGCCCTCAGTACCTCAAGGGCTCGAGGTACGAGGCGATGCTTTCCTGGCGATCGCGGAACACCGGAGGAATCTGCAGGCTCTTCCCCAGGTCCTCGTAGCATTCGTCGACGAGGAACCCCTCAGCTTTCGAGACGCAGGCCTCGAACAGCGCGCCGGCGGGCGTGCGCACGTAGATCGAATCGAAATAGCCGCGATCCTTGCGATCCGACGTATCGGTATATCCGAGGCCCTCGAGCCGGAACTTGACGTTGCTCTGCAACTCGAGCGTCGCCACCTTGAAGGCGCAATGGTGCACAGTGCCCTCCCCGTACGCCCAGCTGCCCTGCGGAACGTTCGGCTCACGCAGCAGGTCCACGATCGTGCCGGTGCCACCCGCGCCGACTTCGTAGCGGATCGCCGCGCCGTCGGCGCCGCGATTCTTGCCACTCCAGCCGTCATGAATGAACTCCTCGGAGTTCTCCGCGTCGCGCACCGAGACGGTGATGCCATGCGTGCCGCGAATGCCGCACTCCGACGGCACTGCGCCGTTCGAATACGGCTTGCGCGCGTCGTCGTCGATGCCGACGAACGCATACTCGATTCCGCATGGATGCTTGAAGCGCAGCATGCGCTCGCCGAACCGTTCGTCGTCGCGTGCTTCGACCCCATGCTGGCGCAGGTGCTGCGACCAGAACTTGAGCGATGAGCGCGGCACCGACAATGAAAGCGTCTTGATCTGACCCGTGCCCGGTCGTGCCTTGCGGCCCGACTGGCGCATTGGAAAGCACGTGATCAGCGTGCTCTCGTCGCCGAGATCGTTGCCGTAGTAGAGGTGATAGATGGGCTCATCGCCATCGTAGAGCGCCGTCTTCTTGACGCTCTTCAGCCCGAGCACCTTGGTGTGAAAGTCGTAGTCTTCCTGGGCAGTGCCCACATTCAGGGTGATGTGATGGTGCTTCAGGATGTGCGGATTCGGTTCCATGTCGAAGTCCCCCAGTTCATGCCGCCCGAGTATTGCAGTGTAGTGGGCGTGCACGTCCTTGTGCACCAGCCCGCGATCGCCTCACTGCTTGTCGTATACCAATGTCTCATCACCTGAACCGCCGCTCAGCTTCGCGCCGGTGTTTTGCACGGTGAGCGTCTTGCCGTCGGCTGACACGACACGGTGAACCTTGCCCACCACCTTGCCGTCCTTCTTGAGCTCGAAGTCCCAGGTGTTGGCATCCTTCTTCCTGGCGAGAGTCGTATCGCTGGCGCCGCCCGGGGCCTGCTTTTCTTCTTTCCCGTCGCGGTAGGTGGCGGTGCTCGATGTCTCCTTGCCGTTCGCGCTCGTCATCTTCTGCTCCAGCGTATACAGGCCGTCCTTCTCGGTGTAGACGCGGCTACCCGCCGTGAGCGGCGTCGCGTCGAATTTTGACTTCGCGACGTTGAGCTTCCACGCGCCGAGGATCGGATCTGCGGCGAACGCCGGAGCGGCGCACAGCACCGCGACGACCGTCACCGCCGAGAGTAATTTCTTCATGTAGTCCCCCTTTGATTTGTAGTTCTAGTGCACCGCAGACGATGTGCCTTGCGGGTGCGGCGAGAATGCGCGCCTCGGCGCTCGAAGTCTATTGCTGACCGATCGAGGTGATGCAGTCAGCCGTACTCTGGCGGGAGTAGTCGGTGATCGACTTGAGCGTCATGCGGCGCCACACCCAGGGTGCCTGGGTCTGGTCGGGTGGGAGCGACCACAAGCCGCGTCGCGCCGCGCGTGCCTGGCTCTCGAGATCGCAGAGCCCTTCGTCCGCCTTGGTCATCTGCGGACGGAACGCCCAGGCATCACCTGATCGCACGAGATCGGCGTTCACGTCGTCGTCACCGACGAACACGGTAGCGACGATGCGGCCGTCCGTGTCCTCCTCGACGGGCTCGATCTCGACAGTCTGTCTCAAGACCAGCTTGCTCAGCGCCTGGGTCGCTTCCGGACCCCAGGGTTGGTCCATTTCCGGCGCGTCGATGGCATAGAGGCGCACGCGGATCTGACCGGTCTTGAGCCGCACCTCGATCGTATCGGCGTCGATGATTCGTGTGACGCGTCCCGGCACCTTGGCCGGTTCCTCGTGCTCGACCACCGCAAGCACTGACAGAAGCGCCGCCAGCGCTGCGACCACGGCAATCCGGGCAATGAGCACGACGCGCTTCTTGTCAGAAGCGGCAGCAGGCGCTGGTCCAGGGGTGAGCGTGGACATGGCCCTGGCATGCTGCCACGCATTCGCGCCCGCCGAATGCGACGCATGCCGCGAAATGTGCTAGAGAGGCCGCCATGAGACTCGCGCAACTCGCGCTGGAAGCCTCCGGCGGCAGATCCAACGCCGCCTTAGCGCAACAGCTCCAGCGGCGTCGGCAGCGTGGCGAGCAATTCCTCGCTGAAGCGTGCATCGATGTGGAAGAAGGCCGCTCGCGCAGTCGTCGCTGAGCGATTCTCCCAGGCATGATTGGTTCCGCGCTGAACCACAACGTCGCCCGGCTTCAGCGTCACCTCGCTGTCCTCGAGGATCAGCACCAGCTCTCCCTCGATCATCACCACGTAGTCGACGGTCTGCGTCCGGTGCATGACCGTGCGCTTGCCGCCTGCTTGTAATGGATAGACGTCGAGAACGCGCAGGATGTGGCCCGCGCTCGGCATGATCGTGAACTCACGCTCGTTCGGTTCGCGTGGCTCGACGGCGGTGAGCCGTGGCACCGGCGTTGCGACGCTCCAGATCTCGATGAAGTCGGCACCGATCGACGGGCCCCGCATCGCGTGGCGCTGCGGCGGCGCGCCTGCGGACACGACGACGGAGCGTCCGCTTGCATCATGACCGGTGACGACGCGTCTCACGGGCTGTGTCATGGCCACTTCCTCTTGCCTGCGTCCGGAACTGAGCGCCTAATCTGCCGGTCGCGTGAGCCACAGACAAGAACCGAAGAACAAGGGGCCACAATACTGCGCGCAACGAGCGGAAGCAGCCGATGCCTGTACACGAGCCAGGGCCTGTGAGCGCACCGCGGGTGCTCGATACGACGGACGATGTCTTTGCTGCGCGCCTGCGCGGTTTCGGGCCGGTCGGCCTGCTGGCGATCCTCGTCATTGTCCTCACGGGCAATATCTTTGTCGGCGAGTTCCTGCTGCCCGTGAGCGCCGTGCTGGTGCTCGTGTGGGTGCGCCTGTCGAGGACCCCGTGGGCGGACATCGGCTATGCGCGCCCGCGAAGCTGGCTCTACACGGTATCGGTGGGTATCGCTCTCGGCATATCGCTCAAGCTCGCAATGAAAGCCATCGTGATGCCGCTCCTCGGCGCGGACCCGATCAACCACGCGTACAGCCATCTCGCAGGCAATCGCACGCTGATTCCCGCGACGCTCTGGAGCATGCTGATCGTCGGGTTCGCCGAGGAAACCACTTTTCGTGGCTTCCTCTTTGAACGCCTCGGAAGGTTGCTCGGAAGGAGTGTGCGGACGACCGTTGCCATCGTGTTGATCAGTTCGGCGCTCTTCGGCGCAGCCCACTACACGAGCCAAGGCACCGCCGGCGTGCAGCAAGCCATCGTGGCCGGGCTGGTCTTCGGTTCCATGTATGCCGTGACCGGCAACCTCTGGATGCCGATCGTGGCGCACTCGGCGTTCGACCTGGCCGCCTACGGCATCATCTATTGGAATCTGGAAGCGCGCCTCGCGCACCTCGTGTTCGGATGAGCAGCGTCGACATCCTGGCGCCCCTTGCTGCACGAAGCCGCACGTGGCTCGCCGACGATCCGCGTCCGCTCGACTGGAACGGGCCGGCAGATCGACCCTACATCCCGTTTCACGCCGCCGCTCTCGATCAGCCGATCGTCGATCACTTTGAACGCGTGGCACGGCAGCACCGGGAGCGCATCGCGATCCGGGAGGCCGGCGCCCTCCTGACCTATGGCCAGTTATGGGAGGGCGTCTCGGGATTGGCCGAGACGCTCGCGGCCGATACGAACCCCGGTGACCTGATCGGCATCCTGCTACCGGCGGGCCCGATGTTTCCACTCGCGATGCTCGCGTGTCTCGCTGCCGGTCGGCCGTTCGTTGCACTCGACACTCACTATCCCAAGGCATGGCTCGAGCAAGTGCTGAAGGACGCGCGGCCGGCGCTCGTCATTGCGCAACACGCAGATGCGATCGGACTTGAAACCGCCGTGCCGACGATCCGCGTAACTCCACTGTCGGGATTGCCGAAGCCGGCGCCGGACGGTTGGCGCCCGGCGAGACTGGAGGTCGATGAGCCCGCTTGCGTGCTCTTCACCTCCGGAAGCACCGGACGGCCAAAAGGCATCGTTAACAGTCAGCGAAACCTCCTGCAGCGCGTCTTCCAGTCCGTCAACGCAGCACACATCAGCGCCGAAGACCGGCTGCTGACACTTGCTTCTCCCTGCACGATCGTCGCCGTGCGCGACCTGATGACTGCGTTGCTCGCCGGTGCAAGCGTTCGCATCCTCGATCCGCACGGCGCGGGCGCGCGCGACATTCTGAACGTGATCCGCACGGAGGCGGTCACGATCCTGTTCTCGTTTCCGGCGCTGCTGCGATCGGTCGTTGCCGCCAGTACTGCACACGCTGCGGATGCAGTGCGGCTGGTTCGCGTGGGCGGCGACACGACGTATTGGAGCGACATCGACTTGCTGCGTGGCTGGCTCGGCCCCGGCGCTTCGATCCAGGTGATCTACGCGGCAACGGAAGCACCCATACTCCAATGGTTCGTCGATGATGCCTGTCGCGGCGAGGACAGCCGCGTTCCGATTGGCTACCCGCTGCCCGGCAATCACGTTGCGATCGTCGACCCGGACGGCGCTGCCACACGGCGTGGTGAAGTGGGCGAACTCTGGGTCGAAAGCCCCTACATCTCGCTGGGTGAATGGGTCGGTGGACGTTGCTTGCGCGAAGGCGTGGCGAGCCGCGCCACGCACTCGACTCGCCTGTTTCAAACCGGCGACCTGGTACGTCAGCGACCCGACGGGCTCCTGGAGCGGCTCGGACGCAACGACAGGCAGGTCAAGATTCGCGGCGCTCGCGTCGATCTCGATGGCGTGGAAGCTGCGCTTCGCGAGCATGCGTCGGTAAGAGATGTGGGTGTGCTCGCTCGAACCAGCAGTATCGATGGTTCGAACTCACTCAGCGCCTACGTCAGCGCGCGCGACGCGGCGCCTTTCGGGCTGATCGAAGAGTTGCGCGACCTGATGCGCTCGGCGCCCTCGCCGATGCGTCCGCAACGCTTCTACCTGGTGCGCGAGATTCCGCGCCTGCCGAGCTCGAAACTCGATGTTCGTGCGCTCACGGGCCTGGACGACGCCAATGTTCGCAACGAACGCCTGAGTTTCAGAGACGAGGAGCCTGCTCTCGGAGATGGGATAGCGCTCACCATCGCCCGGGTCTGGCAAGCCGTGCTGCGCGTGCCGGTGGCCAGGCCGGAGGACGACTTCTTCGACTCGGGCGGGGACTCGCTGCAAGCCATCAACTTCATTTTCGAGCTGGAGCGCGCGCTGGGACTGGAGCTCTCGCCGACGCTCCTCAACGAGGCGCCGCGATTCGGTCAGTTGTGCGAACTCCTGCGACAGCATCGCGCACCCGGCTATGCGCAGTTCGTCACCTTGAAGCCTGGCGAGGGAGCGCCGCCGGTCTTCTTCATCCATGGCGTCGGCGGCAACGTCGTTGAAATCCTGCCGACGGCGCGACGCATGACCTGTCCCGGCGCGGTCATCGGGGTTCAAGCTCGAGGTCTCACGAGCGGCGAATCACCGCACACGAGCGTCGAGGGGATGGCGGAGGAGTACCTGAGAGAGATCAAGGTGCGCCAACCGAGCGGTCCCTACCAGCTGTGCGGCTACTCCTTCGGTGGAATCCTGGCGTTCGAGATTGCGCGGCGGCTCCAGGAAGCGGGAGACGAAGTCGGTTTCGTGGGTCTCATCGACACGCTGCGCAGCCCGCTGAGATGGCCGTTGCGCACCTGGGTCTCCATCGTCGGCGGAGGAATCGTCCGATTGACCTCCAGTCCATTCCGCACGCCGCTGCGTGAGTGGCCTCACGGGCTGCGACAACTCGGTGAGCGACTGCGCCCGAACCCACTCCTGCTCTCCGCACGCGCGCTGCGAGTCGCGCTCAGCATCCTCTTCGCTTCGGCGAGCTATCGCCCCGGCTTTTATCGCGGGCACCTGACCTTGTTCACGCCTGCTCAGCGTGATCCTGGCCTGCCGCCGCTCGATGACATCTGGCGCAAGCACGCGCTCACGGTGTCCGTTGTCGAGACCGCGGGGAGTCATGAAACCATGCTGTCCGGCTCGAACGCGGACTCGACTGCCGCCTCCTTGACGCGCTGCCTATTGGGACCCCAACGCAAAGTGGAGAACTCGTGACTACACGACGACGCTTCGTTTCCACCGCCGTCCCCGGACTGCTCCTCGCCGCCGCACCGCCGATCAAGGCGCTCTCCAACGGCGCGGCTTTCTCGCCGGACCCGCACGCGGACGATGCGGCTCTGTTCGCTGCTGCCCGTGCGCAGTTCCTGATCCCAGCCGGGGTCGCGTACTGCAATACCGGCACGCTCGGCGCATCGCCACGTGAAGTCGTGGAGGCGCTGACCGAGGGCATTCGCCGCATCGAAACCGATCTCGCGGCGTGGCCGTACGAGCATCCCGACGGCGAACCGCTGACCGGTTACCAGCAGCTGCTCGAGGTCCGACAGGCGGCGGGAAAATTCGTCAATGCATCCGCCGCCGAGATCGCGCTCACGCAGAACGCCACCATGGGCATGAACTTCCTCGCCAACGGCCTCGATCTCAGCGCGGGTGACGAGGTCGTCAGCACCGACCAGGAGCACGGCGGCGGTATCTCGCCGTGGCGCCTGCTCGCGAAGCGGCGCGGCATCGTGGTCAAAGAGCTGCCCCTGGAGCCGGTACTCGCGAACGGCCCGGATGCGATCGTGCAGCTGTTCGAGTCCGCGATGACGCCGCGGACCAAGGTCGTGATGTTCAGTCACATCACGAGCGGTCTCGGTGCGCGGCTACCGACTCGGGAGCTATGCGCGCTCGCGCACAACCATGGTGCACTCGTCATCGTCGACGGTGCGCAGGCCGTGGGACAGATCGCGGTGGACGTGCAAGCGCTCGGCTGCGATGCCTACGTCGGCAGCCCGCACAAGTGGATGATGGCGCCGAAGGGCACCGGCTTTCTGTACCTGCGTCGCGAGGTGCAGGATCGATTCTGGACGACGCTGGCGAGTTACCAGTGGGACAACCACGAGGACGGTGCATTCCGCTTCATGCAGTTCGGCACGGGGAGCGTCCCGGTGGTCGAGGGCTTCATGGCGGCGTTGCAGTTCATCGAGAAGATCGGCATGCAGAGGATCGAGCGCTGGGACGCCGGCCTCACCAAGCGTCTGCGCGACGGCCTGGCGAGCATGCCCGGCGTGCGGGTCGCCTCCCCGGCCGATCCACGGCTCGCGGCGGCGATGACGACGTTTCGCGTCAACGGAATGAAAGCCAAGGCGCTGCAGGATGCGCTGTGGGCGCAACACGTGCGCGTGCGTGCGCAGAACGACGAGCGAGGCGTCCGGCTGTCGGCGCACATGTATGTCAGTCCGGCAGACGTGGACGCAGTGCTCGAAGTCACGCGCGGGCTGGCCGCACGGGCATAGCCGATGGACGCGTCGTGAACGCGCGGCATTCACGATCACAAGAGCCGCACTCATAGCGCTGAACACATCGCGATTTTTGTGGTCAGACACCGTTCCCACGATGGAGAACTCTCATGAGCGCACCCCACACCTTTCCCTCGGTATCGTCCTCCGTCTGCTACAAGGATCCGAAGGCCGCGCTGAAGTGGCTCGAGCAGGCGTTCGGCTTCGAACCGTTCATGGTCATCCTCAGCGACAAGGATGAGCTGATGCATTCCGAAATGCGCTTCGGCGACGGCGTGATCATGGTCGGCAGTGAATGGTCCGCCGTGCACAGGAGCCCGGCGAGCATCGATGGCCTGAACACTCAGACCGTGCACGTGCAGTTGAACGAAGATGTCGATGCCCACTGCGAGCGCGCGCGCAAGGCCGGCGCGAAGATCGTCAAGGAGCCGGAGACGCAGTTCTACGGCGATCGCACTTACCGCGCCGCCGATCCGGAGGGCCACATCTGGAGCTTCGGGCAGACCGTCAAGGAGATGACGCCGGAGCAATGGGAAACTGCGATGCCGGGCATCAAGACGAAGTCCCGCTTGTAGCCCGGACGCGCGCCCTCGCTGAAACGAGCGCTCGCCGCGCGAGCTATTCCGCGACCGCGCGCTTGCGCTCCGCGAACACGCCGTTCTGCCCGTTGAAGTTCACCATCCGCAGGCTGGTGACGATGAGACCGGCGTAGTCCTCGGCCGTGACGCTCTCGATCTTCTCGTTCGGAATCCGATCCAGCGAACGCCAGCCCGTAAGCAGGCCGTAGGCGGCGATGCGCCGATTCGTGATCACGACTGCAACCGCTGCACCGACCTGCTGGTCGAGGATGCGTTCCTGTGCGCTGAACTTGAGCTCATCGAAGCGGTTGAACTTCACATTGGAGGCGAACAGCTTGTCGCCATCGTTCACGAGGTGCACCTGCTTCGGCACGTAGTTGTAGTTGCTGCCGTAGCTCGGCATGTTTTGCGCGCTTGCGACCGTCGCAAGCGCGGCGACCACACCGAGCGCGCACGCGAGCGCGGCGCGACCAAACCTCAGTCCGTGGATGACGTTCATGAACGACGCCCGCATCGCAGCCAAATGGAGAGCCGAATATTGGATGGAATCGATGCCGGGTGCCAACCCCAGTTCAATTGGCGCGGCCGCGGGTTCGCGCCCAGGATCTACCGTTCACTGTCGCCCTGCTCCGTCGCGAGCGCGTGAGCGAGCCGGGCGATGCCCTCCTGGATGTCCGCCACCGAGTAGTGTGAAAAGGACAAGCGCAGGCAATGCTTCAGGCCTCCGTCCGCCGAGCAGGCGGCACCCGGCAGGAACGCTGTGCCCGCCGCGCGTGCTGCCGCCGTGAATGCGCCCGCATCGCGGTTCTGCGGCAGTTCGAGCCAGAAGAAATAGCCGCCGTCCGGTTTCTGCCAGCGCAGGCGCGTGCCCAGATGCGTACGGAGCGCCGCATCCATGGCCTCGGCACGCGCTGCATAGCTCTTGCGGAGTTGCGCGAGGAAGGCCGCGAGGCCGCCGTTCTCCATCAGCTGTCGCACGATGTGCGAGCCGAAGTGGTTGAAGTTGCCTCCGCTCACCATCGCGCCGCTCGCGAGCAGCTCCTTGAGCGGCTCGGGGCTCGCCTGGATCCAGCCGAGGCGGATGCCGGGCGCGAGTATCTTGGAGAACGTACCCAGCGCGATGACGCCGCCCTCTTCGATCATTGTTCCGAACGAGGCCGGAGGCGGTATGTCGTGGTGCAGGAGGTGGTAGACCTCATCGGCGACGATCGTGAATCGATACCGGTGCGAGAGCGCGAGGAGACGCTTGCGCCGCGCGGCGTCGAGTGTGCGCCCGGTCGGGTTGTGAAAGGATGGGATCGTGTACACGAGCCGGGGACGGTGTCGCTCCAGCACGCGCTCGAGCGCGTCCACATCCATCCCGCGCTCGTCGAGCGGCACGCTGACGATCTTAAGACCGTGGTCGCGGAAGATCGGCAAGGCGTAGAGATAGGTCGGCTCCTCGACGAAGACGATGTCGCCCGGCCGCGTGAGCCGGCTGCAGGCGAAGTCCAGCGCCTGGGAGATGCCCCCGGTCAGCATGAGCGACTCGGGCGTCGCTTCGAAGCCCAGCGCACCCTTGAGGAAATGGGCAAGCGCCGCGCGAAAGCGCGCATCGCCCTGGCGCTCCCCGTAATTGAGCTCGAACGGCACGGCGCCGGTGAAGAAGCGTTCGCAACCCGCCTCGAGGAGTTGCAGAGGCAAGAGGTCGGCCGAAGGCTGACCGACGCTGAAGTCGATCGTGCCGCGCTCCGGTGCGCCGTCGAATGTGACCGCCGTGCTCATGCCTTGTCTTTGCTCTACCAGACGCGGCAGGCGTTGGCGCGCACCATCGGCGTGCCCTTCTTGCACGAGAACGCCTGCTGGAACTCCGGCATGTTGGAGACAACGTTGTTCACGCGATAACGCGCCAATGAATGCGGATTGGTAAGTACGCGGATGCGCGCGGCCTCTGGACGGACCTGGGTGCACCAGGAAAAGCCGTAGGAAATAAAGAAGCGTTGCTGCGCGGTCCACCCATCCTGATCTTTGGCGTCCAACTGCTTGCCGTCGCTGCGCAGTTTGTGCTCGAGCGCGGCGAGCGCGAGGCGCGTGCCGCCGTTGTCGGCCGTATCCTCGCCTTGCGTCAACTTGCCGTCCTGCTTGACGCCCGCCTCGGGCACCTCTTGCGTGTATTGATCGGAGATGCACTCGCCACGCTCGTCGTAGGCTTTGGCGTCCGCTGTCGTCCACCAATCGCGGAGATTCCCCGCCGCATCGAACTTGCGGCCCTGGTCGTCGAAGCCGTGAATGATTTCGTGCCCGATCACCGCGCCGATGCCCCCAAAATTCGCGGCATCGTCCATGTCCTTGCTGAAGAATGGCGGTTGCAGGATCCCCGCAGGGAAGTTGATGGTGTTGAGCTGCGCATCGTAGTAGGCATTGATCGTCGGCGGAGTCATGAGCCATTCCGAGCGATCGACCGGCTGGCCGATCTTGGACAGCACCCGCTTGAACTCGAACGCGGTGGCCTCGTGGATGTTGACGAGGTAGCTGTTGGGAACGATGCGCACCGAAGAATAGTCGCGCCACTTGTTGGGATAGCCGATCTTGTCTTCGATTGCCTGCAATTTGCGGGCTGCTTCCTTCTTGGTCGCGGGAGCCATCCAGTCGAGGCTGTCGATGTCCTGCTGTAGAGCGGCTTCAACCGCCCGGACCAGCTCGACGGCTGCTGTCTTGCTGTCGCCCGGGAAGGCTCGATTGACGTATGCCTGCCCGAGCGCTTCACCCAGGTCGCGATCCGCCGCGCGCACGCAACGCCGCCAGCGCGGCAGCTGTTCTTGTGCCCCGGCCAGCGTGTGGCGGAAGAAATTGAAATTCTCATCGACCAGGTCGCGATTGAGGTATGGCGCGGAGTAATGCACCAGCTGCCAGCGCAGGTACGCCTTCCACTGCTCCAGTGAGTGCTGCTGCAGCAGTTGCTCGAGCGCTGTGAAGAACTGCGGCGTCAAGACCAGGTAGTGGTCCGGCGCCGGCGATCGGACCAGCTCGACGTAGCGCTTGAAATTGAGCGTCGGCGCCAAGCCCTGCGCCTGCTCCAGGGTCATCCGGTTGTTGAGGTTCTTGGGATCGCGTCGGCTGACATTGTCCATCGCAGCTTTGGCGATCGCCGTCTCGAGTTCGAGCACGATCCTGGCGTCCGCGGCAGCCTGAGCGGGCTTCTCGCCTGAAAGCGTCAACATCTTCGTGATGTGCGCCACGTACTTGGCGCGCAATTCGACGGACTTGGCGTCGTCCTTCAGATAGTAATCGCGCCCGAACAGGCTCATGCCGCCCTGATCGAACGCCGCCACGACCTTTGACGCGTCGTCAAAATCCTGCAGCGAACCGAAGCCGAAGAATGCAGCGTCGGTCTGGTTGTCAGAGAACTGCGGGGCGCCGGGAAGCGTCATGTGCAGATGCGCGATCTCGTCAATGAGCCCGGCCTTCTGCTCGATCTTGGCAATGCGCGCGAGCTCAGGCTTCAGGTCGCGCAGGCCGGCCGCGTTGATGCCCTGCTCATCCATGCACGCCTTGTAGTAGTCGCCGATCTTCTGATCGACGGGGCTGCGCTTCGCACCGCCCTCACCCGCGGCTTCCAGCGCTTCACGAAGCACCGTCTCGTTGTACAGCTGCAGGCGGCTGTCCGTGCCCCAGGCGACCTGATCAGGCGGTATTGGGTTCGCCGCTTCCCACTTGCCGCACGCGAACTGGTAGAAGTCGTTGCACGGCTCCACGCTCCGATCCACGAAATTGGGATCGAAGTGTTCGAGCTTGGGTTCGGATTGAGCCACGGCGATCTGCATGCAGAACGCGAGTAAGACGCACATCGTCGTCCGGACAAGACGCATTGATCTCTCCTGAAGTTGGCGCCGACCCGGTCGTGTTGCAGAAAGCACCGGCGGCGTGGAAATTCCTAGCCCGTCGGCGAGGCCTCGACCGGGTATCCCGCTTCTTTCCATGCGGGGAAGCCTCCGGAAAAGTAGTACACATGCTTGAAGCCCCACAACACCGCCTTCGCGCTGGCATAGGCGGAGTCAGGGCACGTCTTGCCGTGACAGGACAGCACGACTTCCTCGTCCTTGGCGACGATGCGCGACAGGCTGTCGCGTGACAACTCGGTGGCGACGTCGAGATTGAACGCGCCGGGAACATGGCCGCTGGCGAAGCCCTTGGCAGCGCGCACGTCCACGAACTTGACGCCGCGGTCGTGCAACGCCTTGGCCTGCTTGTGATCGATCGTGGTGGCGCCGCTGACTTCAAAGTAAGCGCCGTTCTTGTGCATGAGCGCGCGATATTTCTCGAGAGGGAGGTCGGTTCCCGCGCCCTCAGGGACACCAGCCTTGCGCAGCCCCTCGATCAGCCGGTCGCGGTACACCGGGTCGTAGTTGAAAATGTCGCCGTACCACCACCAGGCGCCAAACATCTGCACGGTCATGAGGTTGTAACCCGCCGACACGCTCATCTCATTGAACGTGTTCAAAGCGGCGGGGACGTCACTCTTGCGTCCCAGGTACCCCAGGCTCGCGATCAGTGTGATGTAGTCCTCCGGGACGTCGGTGTGCAAGGCAATCACCCTCTCGACGGTTGCGGCCGCCTCTGCGTAACGCTGCTGATTGAAAAGCGAAGTCGCGAGAGTGCGCAGGTAGTCCGGCGAATAGAGTGGATCGAGCCGCATCGCCCAGCGCACGGATTCCTCGGCCTCCGCCGCCTGCCCCGTCGCATTCAGGATGTTTGCTTTGCGGAGGTAATTGTCGGGATCGTTCGGCGCCAGCGCCATTGCGCTGTTGATCTCGTCGAATGCCTCCGCGTAGAGCCCCTGCTTCGAGAGAACCTCGGCTGACACAGCGTGAGCCAATGCATTCGGCTGACGCATCGCCTGGGCGAGAGCCAATTGCATGCGGTCGAACGCACGCTGGTATCCACCCTCGGTGGTCGACTCCCAGAAGGAGACGACGATCCGCCAGGACGCCGCCGCCAGGGCGGCATGCGCACGCGCGTAATCAGGGTCGAGCGCAATCGCCCGCTCGAAGAGTTCGATCGCCTTGTTCGTCTCGTCCTCGGAACCCTCGCGATAGTGCGCCCAGCCCTGCAGCACCGCGTCATACGCTTGCGGGTTCTGAGTCTCCGCAAGTTCAACTCTCGTCCGCTCGTCGTGAGTGAGGTTTACCGCAAGCGCCGCGACGATTTTCTTGATGACCTTGTCCTGCAGCGCGAATACATCCCGAATCGACCCATCGTAGCGGTCCGCCCAGAGATGCTGGCCGCCGAGCGCGTCAACGAGCTGCGCATTGATGCGAACCGTGTCGCCTTCGCGCCTGACACTGCCCTCCAGCACGTAGCGCACACCAAGATCCTCGGCCACCTGCTGCACCTTCACGGACTTGCCCTTGTAGGTCCAACTGGAGTTGCGCGCGATGACCATGATTCCGGAAAGCTGCGAAAGATCCGTGATGATGTCGTCGGTCATGCCATCGGCGAAGTAGCTGTTCTCCGAACTACTGCCGAGGCTGTCGAACGGGAGCACCGCGAGCGAAGGTCGCTCCGGGGAGGTGGCGTCCGCCGTTTGCGCTGGCGTACCAGCCTTGGACTTGACCTGCCAGAGGCCATGATTCCAGCCCCACCACAGAACGCCCGCTGCCAGCAGCGCGAGCAAAGAGATCGTTGCGACTGCCGGGCGGCGCACGAAACGAATGCACTTTCTCAAGAATGCCGAGCCCTGGTCCGCAGTCAGCACCTCGTAGACGGCAACCGGCTCGGCGATGTTCTTGACGTGCCGCGTACCGGTGTAGTTCAGCCGGGCGGGCATTTTCTTCCTGACGTGTTCGTACACGGCACCGGAGATGAGTATTCCGCCGGGAGCCGCCAGTGCCTGCAGGCGTGCCGCCACATTGACGCCATCTCCGAAGAGGGCGCCGTTCTCCTCGATCACATCGCCAAGATTGACGCCGATGCGCAGCGACATGCGCTGTTCGGGAGGCAGGGTTTCGTTCTCTTTCGCGATGGCGTGCTGGATCGCCTGCGCGCAGTTGACGGCGTTCACCACGCTGGGGAACTCCGCCATCAGGCTGTCCCCGACGCTGCCGAATTCGCGGCCTTCGTGCTCTCGCACCAGCTGGTCAAAGAGCGCGCGTCGTATCTTGAGAGCCGCCAACGTGCGGGCTTCGTCCACACCCATCAGCCGGCTGTAGCCGACGACGTCAGCCGCAAGGATGGTGGCGATCTTTCGTCCGTGCTCTAGCATGGCGCTCTTGGCGATCGGCGGACGCTTGTTATTTTGGCGAATAGTACTTTGAACCGGCTCGGATGTCCCGACGACACGCGGCAGCCGCGTTTCACGGGAATTTCACGGGCCGGACGAGTTGTCAGGGCACCAGCACAGTAAGCCCTGCGAACACGCCGTATCGAGGCGCGCCGCTGTCGAGTCCGGCGAGCGCGCCCGCGTCGAGCACCACCGTGGGCGCGGCGCTGTAGGTCACGGCGCCTAGAAACTGAGCTTGATTCGGCACACCACCTTGATGCGTGCCGGAAAACTCTCCGTCCAGGCCCCATCGTTCCGTGACATCACGCGAGGCCGCGGTAGCCCAGAGGAGCACGTGCCGATGCGTTCCGGGATCTGTCGCACCGAGCGTCGTGTAGCCGGCATTGATGTCGATGTCGCAGCCGATCGCCTGCGTGCTCAGGATGCCGTTGAGCGTGTAGTCCGTGTGACCCGAGCCAATCGCCGTCGAGGCCGTCGGCAGCTTGACGCCGGCCTCGAGTCCAAGCGCCGTGAGTTGTGTAACAGCGTGGTGCAGCTTGAGTGACACGGTCGTATCGCCAAAACCGTCGGCGGTCTCGCCGGCTGTTCGGCTCGACACGTAGCCCTCGCCACTCACCAGCACGCCGACGTCTTCGTTGAAGGCGTACTTGAGCAGATAGGGCACGCTCGCGCGGCGATCGTCACCGTGACCCTGGAGAGAGATTCCGCCAGCTTCCCATTCCAGGTGATGCGGCACGGGAAGCGCGGCCGGATTGGAAACCGTTGGACGATACGGCGTGGCCTGCAGCTCCGTCGTGGACTCGCTGTCGTCGCTTGCGGCTGCCCGCGCTACCATCAATACAACGACGAACGAGGTTCGACAGGCCGCCGAAGAATTCCGCGCGGCGTTCATGGCGTGGTTGACATCACTTCGTCACCTCAACGTCACTTTCGGGTCTGAGACTCGCGGCCCGGCGCCGGATGCTCGTGCAGTACTGAACAATTTTCAATGGATCAACGCAAGGGAGAACAGAGTTCGACAAGGAGTGTCCTTGTGGGCGATCACGCAATATTTTCGACGACACACCAGGCAAACGGGCGTATAAGCCAAGCGACCGCTGTGTCTGCAGCTGTCAATCCGCGGCGAGTTGCTGGGCCTGGGCGGACGTTCCGTTCGCCATGAGTTGCTGATGAGTCGTCACCCAGAATGACGGCCGGGCCCAATCGCGTTCTCTTCTGCGGAGCTACGGCAACCGTTTGTGTCCGGCATGCTGGGTTGGCATTTCTTTCTCAGAAGGGAGTATGGCCATGAGTGATCCGACTGCTCTTCGTCCGTTTCAAGTGGAGTTTCCGGAAGCTGACCTGACCGAACTGCGCCGGCGCATCAAGGCCACGCGCCTGCCCACCAAAGAACTCGTCAAAGAGCGATCCCAGGGCGTGCAGCTGGCGACGGTGCGGGAGCTCGCTCGTTACTGGACGACGGAGTACAGCTGGAACAAGTGCGAGGCACGGCTGAACGCGCTGCCACAGTTCACGACCGAGATCGACGGAGTGAATATCCACTTCATCCACGTCAGGTCCCGGCATGAGAACGCGTTGCCGCTGATCATGACGCATGGCTGGCCCGGCTCGGTCATCGAGTTACTCGAGACCGTCGGTCCCCTGACCGATCCCACCTCGCACGGTGGCACAGCAGCCGATGCGTTCCACCTGGTGCTGCCGTCCTTGCCTGGCTACGGCTTCTCGGCCGAGCCGACCGAGCTCGGCTGGGATTCCGGCCGCACCGCACGCGCTTGGGCGAAGCTGATGCAGCGCCTCGGCTACACCCGCTACGTCGCCCAGGGCGGCGATGTAGGTGCCCTCGTCACAGACCTGATGGGCCGCCAGGCGGTCGAAGGGTTGGCCGGCTACCACCTGAATCTGCTCACCGCGGTGCTCGCAATCGGCGATCACCTGCCCAGGGAATCCGAACAGGAACGCGCAGCGGCCAAGGCGTTCGCAACATTCAGAGAAGACGGCTTCGGCTACTTCCTCGAGATGGCAACGCGGCCACAGACGATCGGCTACTCGATGCTGGATTCACCCGTCGGGCTCGCGGCCTGGTTGCTCGACCATGACACGGACAGCTACTACAAGATCTCCCGCGCATTCGTCGAGGGCAAACCCGTGGGCAATCTCACCCGGGACAACATACTCGACAACATCACGCTCTACTGGCTGACCGGCACCGCGGCGTCGGCGGCCCGATCGTACTGGGAGGACGCACGAGCGCTGGCCGCAGCGCTTGCGAGTGGGCATGCGCCTCCCGCGGTCAAGGTTCCCGTCGGCTTCACGACGTTCCCCGGCGAGATCTGGGCTACACCGCGCAGCTGGGCCGAGGCGGTCTACCCCGGCCTCGCCTACTTCAACGAGGTCGACCGAGGTGGCCACTTCGCCGCCTGGGAGGAGCCGCAACTGTTCTCCAGTGAGTTGCGCGCCGCGTTCAGATCACTACGCTGACGACGCTCTACCGCAAGCGTTCGCTATTGCTCGATTGCGGAAAAATGAAAAGGCCCCGGCGTTTTGCGC
>DATFRO010000119.1:0-4983 GCA_035263105.1 Steroidobacteraceae bacterium
GGGGTGGAAGGATTCGAACCTCCGAATGGCGGGATCAAAACCCGCTGCCTTACCACTTGGCGACACCCCAGCCGAAACCTTGCTCAATTGCGCTGAGGATGCGCCCGCCCGAACGTCCAGTCTCTAATCTCCCGCCGCCAAGCGATCCAGCAACGGCGAGCGATTGCGTCCTTGAACCACGAACCCCTGCCAGCGCGTCGGCACCTGCTTCGCGACCTTCTGCGCCTGCTCGCGATTGGCGAACGGCGCGAAGATGCACGACCCGGTTCCCGTCAACTTCGCCGGAGCGAATTGGCCGAGCCAATCGAGCGCTTCGGCCACCGCGGGGAAGCGTTTGCGAACCAGCGGCTCGCAGTCGTTCCGTCCCCCCGACTTCAAAAAGGCGCGTATTGTGATGGCGGGGGAATCTCGTGTCAATTCAGGGGCCTGGAAGACCTCGGCGGTGCTGATCGCAACCCCCGGGCGAATGACCAAGTACACGCTTTCAGGCGGTTCCAGGGGCTCGAGCCGCTCCCCCACTCCTTCGGCCCAGGCGGCCCGACCTTGAACAAAAACAGGCACGTCGGCGCCGAGTTTGAGGCCGATCTGTGCCAATTCGTCGCTGGACAGCTCGAGACCCCAAAGGTGGTTCAAGGCCACGAGGGTGGTGGCCGCGTCGGAGCTTCCGCCACCCAACCCGCCCTGGAGCGGGATCCGTTTGCGCAAACGGATCGTGACACCCGGCACCTCGGTGCCCGCGCGCGACGGCAGGAGTTCGGCGGCGTGCCGGCGCAACTGATCGGCTGCACGCACGCTGAGATCGTCCGCGGGCGCGACTTCAGACGGGCCTTCGAGACGGACGATGAGCTTGTCGGGACGGACTTCGAAGCTCAGTTCATCGCAGAGGTCGATGAACTGAAACGCGGTCTGCAGATCGTGATAGCCGTCGGGCCGGCGGCCGAGCACGTGCAGGAACAGGTTGAGCTTCGCGGGCGCGGGCCACGGCGCATCGTTCGGTTGCGAGTGGCGGGCGCTCGGGTCGCGCTCGCGGGACTCTGTGGCCACGTTACAGGCTCCAGTGTTCGACCAGCACCTTCACGCGCACCGGGCCGCTCTCGAGTCGCACGCGACCCGGAAGCCAGTCGTTGCCCTGCAGCGCATAGCGATCGTAAGTCATCGACCAGCCGTTCTGCTTGAGTGAAGCGAGCCGGCCCTGCGGGTCGAGATCTTCCTGCGCCTCCGAGCCGGGCGCGGGCACGCCAAGGAGCCAATAACGCAAGCTCGCGAGCGGCAGTGCGACGCCGAGCGATCGCTCGAGCGCATCGGTCGCCTCATCGCCGCTCACCTTCTCGCCCTTGCTGGTCTCGACGTCGAGCGACTCGCCGTTACTGTGCACGTGCACGCCGCCGACGCCGAGCGCGCCCTGCACGTTGAGATCCGAAACCTGATCCGCCTGCTTCCAAGTCACGCCCGCGCTCCAGCCCTGGCTTTCAGTCGCGACCGCGGCGCGGCCGGACATCTGCCAGTGCGTCAGCGCCTGGCGAGCGGTGCGAACGGCCGACCAATCGCCCGACGGCGCGGTCGTTGTCGGAGCGGTGGCGCACGCGGAAAGTAGTGCGAAGGTCACGAGAATCGCGGCGAACGCAAAAGGCCGCGGGCTTCGGTTTTTCTTTTCCGCCCGAGGCCCGAGGCCCGAGGCCCGAGGCCCTTCTTGCTCTTGCCCGAGGCCTGAGGCCCGACGCCTCATCTTCTAATCCGGATACTTGCGCATCGTATTGAGCAGGTAACGATGGTTGGGCTCGGCCGCGAGCGCCTCATCCCACACCGCGCGCGCCTGCGTCTGCTGACCCATCGCCCACAGGGTTTCGCCGAGATGCGCCGCGATCTCCGCGTCCTTGTCATCGTTGTAGGCGCGCGTCAGCCACTTCATCGCGTCCTTGTACTGCGTCTGCTTGAAGAGCACCCAGCCCATGCTGTCCTGGATCGCGGGGCTGTCGGGCGTCATGTCGAGCGACTTCGTGATCAGCGAACGCGCCTCGCGCAGGTCGAGCGAATGGTCCGCGAGCGTGTAGCCGAGCGCGTTCATCGCGACCGGATCCCCCGGCCGTTCCTTGACCAGGCCGCGCAGGTCCGTGATCGCATCGTCCACGCGATCGACGCGCTCCAGCATCTGGCTGCGCGCGTATTGCAGCGCCTGGTTGTCCGGGTAACGCGCGAGCGCCTGTTCGATCACTTCGAGCGCGGAGGTCGCATCGCCCTCGTCCGCCATCAGGCGCGAGCGGCCGATGGTCACCTGCACGTAGTCCTCCGGATGCTCATCGACGTAGGAGTCGAGCAGCTCGATCGCCTGGTCCCGCGCACCCGTCGCGAGCAGCAGGCGCGCGGCGCGAAGTTGCGAGTCGGCGGCCAGGGGGCCCGCGCTGACCCGCGTGTAGTAGCGGATCGCACGCAGCGAATCGCGCCGCCGCTCCTGGATGTTGCCGAGCGAATAGAACGCGAGCCCGACATAGCGTCCGGTGCTCAGCAGGTCGTTGAAGCGTTGCGTCGCATCGTCGAGCTTGCCCTGGCTCAGGTCGAGCGCGCCGAGACTGCGCAGCGCGTCCGGACGCGCTTCCGGCACATCGAGCAGTTTCGTGAGCTCATCGCGAGCCTCACTTTCGGACCCCGCCGCGGAGAGGAGCAGCACGAGCTCGAGCTTGGCGTCGATATCTTCCGGGGCCTCGGCAATGCGAGCTTTCGCGATGTCGATGCCCTCGCTTGGTTCGCCCTTGACCACGAGCGCGCGCGCCAGGAGCCGCTGGGCCTCGACGAGCTTCGGATTGAGTGCCACGGCCTTGCGTGCCGCGTCCCCGGCCAGCTTGTAGTCGTACGTGCGAAGCGCCGCCGAGCCCACTGCATATTGCGCTTCGGCCAGGCGCGAGTGCGACGAGGCGAGACCGCGCGTCACCTGCAACACGCCGTACGAGTTGTCTTCAGCACTCAGAGTGTTCGCGAGATCCATGAAGCCCTCGCCCGGCGTTGCATAGCTCGCGAGCACGGGCTGGAAGTTCGAGATCGACTCGGGCAACTGGTAGAGACGCAGCGCCGTCACCGCGAGGTAGCGATGCGCGGCAACGCTGCCGGAATCGAGCTCCAGCCAGCGCCGCGCGGCTTCGGCCGCGAGCGTTTCCTGGTCGTTGTCGAACGCGACCTTGGTCGCCTGTTCGGCGAGCTTCACATCCGGCGAAGCCTTGGTGGCCGCGAGGTACTCGGTCGCTGCTGCGAGCGAATCGCCGCGTTGCAGGGCGATCTCCGCGATGACGAGGTGGGCGTCCGCGTCCGCTTCATTCTTGGCGGTGCTGTGACTCGTGCCGCCGCCGCTTGGTGGAGCAGTGGCACATCCGCTCGCCAGTGCGAAGCCGGCGAGCGTGATCAGGGTGATGAACGTGTTGCGCATACGGTAACTATAGCTTACGGACACGACTCCGCGGTCTTGTGTTGCATTCGGGCCCGGCCCACAATCGCGCGCCGTTATGAAGCCCTCGATCCGACAAAAACTTGACAGGCTCGCCGAACGCTTCGAGGAGGTCGGGCGCCTGCTCGCCGAGCCGAACGCCACCGCCAACCAGAAGAGTTTCCGCGAGCTGTCGATGGAATACGCGCGCCTCGAGCCGGTGGCGCAGCGCTTTCGCGGCTTTCGCGGCATCGAGGAGGACCTGAGCGCCGCGCAGGAGATGGCGGCGGATCCGGACGCCGAAACGCGCAAGCTCGGCGAAGAAGAGATCCGCACGCTCGGCGCAAAGCTCGAAACCGAAGAAGAAGCGCTCCAGCAGCTGCTGGTGCCGAAGGATCCACGGGACGACAACAACATCTATCTCGAAGTGCGCGCCGGCACCGGGGGCGATGAGGCCGCGCTCTTCGCCGGCGACCTGTTTCGCATGTACGCGCGCTACGCCGAGGCGCAGGGCTGGCGCGTCGAGATCCTGAGCGAGAACGCGGGCGAGCATGGCGGCTACAAGGAAATCATCAGCCGCGTGGTCGGGCGCGGCGCGTTCTCGAAGCTCAAGTTCGAATCCGGCACGCATCGCGTGCAGCGCGTGCCCGCAACCGAAGCGCAGGGACGCATCCATACCTCAGCCGTCACCGTCGCGATCCTTCCCGAGCAGGAAGAGATCGAAGAGGTGGAGCTCAATCCGGCGGACTTGCGCATCGATACCTACCGTGCGTCGGGCGCCGGCGGGCAGCACGTCAACAAGACGGATTCCGCGGTTCGCATCACTCACCTGCCGACCGGCATTGTCGTCGAATGCCAGGACGAGCGGTCCCAGCACAAGAACCGTTCCCGGGCGATGTCACTTCTCAAGGCCCGCCTGCTGGCCGCGGAACAGGAGAAACAGCAGCGCGAGCAGGCTCAGACACGCAAGCTCCAGATCGGTTCCGGCGACCGCTCCGAGCGCATTCGCACCTATAACTTTCCGCAGGGACGGGTGACGGACCACCGCATCGAGCTGACGCTCTACCGGCTGCCTGACATCATCGACGGCCGGCTGGACGAGCTCATCGGGCCGCTGACGCAGGAGTACCAGGCCGAGCAGCTGGCCGCGCAGGAGTGAGCGCAGCTGTTCCCGGGCAGTCGTGCCTTGAGCCCGATTGAGCTGGCTGTGCAAGAGTGAGGGCAGCTGTCCCCGGGCCAGTCGTTCCGTGAGCCCGACACGAACGACGCGTTAGCTGTGCACATGACTTAGCTTTCGCGCTGTCAGTCAACGGCCCATTGATCTCAATCAATTCCGAACGGGCTCAAGGAACGACTGCCCGGAAACAGCTGGCCTCTCGCGTGCGCCGTCAGCGATTCACCATCTCCATCATGCCGGGCGCGTAGCGCTGTCCGACGGCGGCGCCCTTCGGCGCGATGCCTTCGATCGCCTCGAGGTCGGCGGCTGACAGCCTCACGTTGACGGCGCGCGCGTTCTCTTCGAGCCGCGCCTTACTGCTGGTGCCGGGAATCGGCACGATGTCATCGCCCTG
>DATFRO010000120.1:0-58676 GCA_035263105.1 Steroidobacteraceae bacterium
CCGGGGATTTTCCGCACCCCGATGGTGGCGGCGATGTCGGATGAGGTGCAGAAATCACTCGCGGCACAGATCCCCTTCCCTTCTCGATTAGGCAAGCCCGAGGAGTACGCGGATCTGGTGGTCAGCATTTTTCAGAACCCGATGTTGAACGGCGAGACCATCCGTCTCGACGGCGCCATCCGCATGCAACCCAAGTAAGGACTCCTCATGTCGCGACACGAATTTTTGATCGCGAGCCTCGCCGGGCTCGCACTGGCCGGTTGCGCAGGCCAGCGACCTTCCGGGCCCGCGCCGGAGACGGCGGCCGCAGCTCCGCCGGTGCCCGCACCAACGCCTGCGCCATCGCTGGTCGTTCCCGTCGAGTACTACAAGCTCGACAACGGGCTGCGCGTCGTGCTGAGCGAGGACCACAGCGTGCCCGTGGCGACGGTGGCGGTGTACTACAACATCGGTTTTCGCATCGAGCCGCGCGATCGCACCGGCTTCGCGCACTTGTTCGAGCACATGATGTTCCAGGGGTCGAAGAACCTCGGCAAGATGGAATTCGTGAGGTTGATCCAGAACAACGGCGGCGTGCTGAATGGCTCGACGCGCTTCGACTTCACCAACTACTTCGAGGTCGTGCCTTCCAACACGCTCGAGACGATTCTCTGGGCCGAGGCCGACCGCATGGGCGGGCTCAACATCACGCAGGCGAATCTCGATAACCAGAACGGCGTGGTGCAGAACGAAGTGAAGGTCAATGTCCTCAATCGACCGTACGGTGGCTTTCCCTGGCTCGACATGCCGCAGTACGCGAACAAGAACTGGTACAACGCGCACAACTTCTACGGCGACCTGAAGGATCTCGACGCGGCGACGCTCAAGGACGTGCTCGATTTCCATACGACCTACTACGGGCCCAACAATGCCGTGGTGGTCGTGGCGGGCGACTTCGACCCGGCGCAGGCGCGTGCCTGGATCGAGAAATACTTCGGCGGCATCAAGGGCCGGCCGCTCCCGGCGCAGCCTGATATTTCGGAACCGCCGCAGAACGAAGAGCGGCGCGCTTCCAGCGTCGACGCACTCGCGCCCCGCCCGGCGCTCGCGATCGCCTATCACGTGCCGGAGCGCTGGACGCCGGAGTGGCTCGCGTTCGGCGTGATCGACCAGCTGCTGCTGCAGGGCCAGGACAGCGCGCTCACGCGCAAGCTCGTGAAGGAGCGCGGCTACACCGACAGCGTATCGGGCGGCATCAACCTGATCGGCAACATGTACAACTACAAGGGCCCGATGCTCTGGACCGCGGCACTGATCCATGACCCGGAGCACAGCACCGAGCAGATTCTCGCCGACATCGACGCCACCATCCGCCAGATTCAGGAGCAGCCGGTGAGTCCGGCGGACTTCGATCGCGCGCTCACCAAGATGCGCTCCGGCTTCTACAACGTCATCGGCTCCGCGTCGCGATTCGGCCTCGTGGACCTGCTCGCCTCGTTCGCGCTGTTCGATGACGATCCGAGCCGCATCAACGGGCTCGACGCGAAGTTTCGCACCGTGACGCCGGAGCTCATCCAGCAGACCGCTCGCAAGTACCTCGTGCCCGCCAACCGCACGGTGCTGACCATCGAACCCGGCAAAGCCGCAGGCGGCAAAGGAGCCGCGCCATGAGAGTTGTGAGCGCCCTCCTGCTCCTCGCCTGTAGCGCAGCCGCGGTGGCCGTAGAAACGCCGCCGGCCCCCTCGGCACCGAAGAATTTTGAGGTGCCCGCCAAGAGCGAGCGCACCCTGCCGAACGGAATGCAGCTCACGTTCGTGGCATTCGGGTCGATTCCGAAGACCGCGCTCACCGCGGTGGTGCGCACCGGCAACCTCAACGAGGGCAACAACACCTGGCTCGCCGATCTCACCGGCGAGCTGATGAAGGAAGGCGCGGGCAAGCGCGATGCGAACCAGATCGCCGAGGCCGCCGCCAGCATGGGCGGCTCCGTCAACCTGTCGGTCGGGCCGGACCAGACGAGCGTATCGCTCGATGTGCTGAGCGAGCACGGTGAAGATGCGCTGGGGCTGATTGCGGACCTGCTGCGCCGGCCGACGCTGCCCGAATCGGAGCTCCCGCGCATCAAGCGCGACTTCGGACGCCAGCTCGCCTTGTCGCGCAGCGAACCCGACAGCCTCGCCAACGAGGCGTTCCTGGCACTGCTTTATCCCAACCATCCCTACGGCAAGTTGTACCCGACCGATGCGCAGCTCGCCGGCTATAGCATCGACCAGGTGCGCGGCTATCACTCAGCCAACTTCGGCGCCGCACGCACTCATCTTTATGTGGCCGGACGCTTCGATCGGGCGAAAATCGAACAGGCCATCGAGCGGGCGTTCGCCGACTGGCCGGCAGGGCCGGCGCCCCTCGTGAATCCGCCGAGCGGAGTCAGCAAGCGGCAGCTCAAGCTCATCGACCGGCCAGGCGCCCCGCAATCGACCATCTTCCTCGGCCTGCCGGCGATCGACCCGAGCCAGGCCGACTACCTGCAGCTGTCGCTGACCAACTCGCTCCTCGGCGGCGAGTTCTCCTCGCGCATCACCAGCAACATCCGCGAAAACAAGGGTTACGCCTATTCGCCGCAGAGCTCGGTAAACGTGCAGTACCGCAACGGGTACTGGCTGCAGGAAGCGGACGTGACCACCGAACACACCGGCGATTCACTCAAGGAAATCTTTGGCGAGATCGAGCGGCTGCAACGCGAGCCTCCGTCGAGCGCCGAGCTCACCGGGATGAAGAATTACCGTGCGGGCATCTTCGTGTTGCAGAACGCGACGCGCGGTGCGCTGATCGGGCAGCTCGCCTTCATGGACCTGCACGGCCTGCCGGATGATTACCTCACGCACCTGGTGGAGCGCATCTACGCCATCACGCCCGACCAGGTGAGCGCCGCCGCACGCAAGTACGTCCGTCCACAGGACATGACCCTGGTCATCGTCGGCGATCTCGCCAAGGTGCGACCGCAGCTCGCAAAGGTCCCGCAGCTCAAAGGTCTCTCCCTGCAGTGACGTCCGCTCTCACGTTCCAATGCCCGAGGCCCGGGGCCTGAGGCCCGAGGCCTCTTCTTCCATGCCCGATCGGGACGTAATGGAGTACGACATCGTCGTGGTCGGTGCTGGCCCTGCCGGTCTCGCCTGCGCGATTCGCCTCAAGCAACTCAAGCCCGACACCACGGTCTGCGTGCTTGAGAAGGGCTCGGCGGTCGGGGCGCATTCCCTGTCCGGCGCGGTGATGGAGCCCGGTCCGCTCGATGCCCTGCTGCCGGAGTGGCGCCAGAATGCATTCGACATCTGCGTGCCCGCCGGTCGCGACGAATTCCTGCTGCTCACGCGCACAGGCAGCACGCGCTTTCCGACGCCGCCGCAGATGCGCAATCACGGCAACTTCATCGTCTCGCTGGGACAGCTCACGCCGTGGCTCGCGAGCCGGGCCGAGGCGCTCGGCGTCGATGTGTTCGCCGGGTTCGCGGCTGCGCAGGCGCTCACCAATGATGATGGCTCCATCGCCGGCGTGCAGATCGGCGATATGGGACTCGAGAAGGACGGCACTGAAGGTCCGAACTTCGCGCCGGGCGCGGACATTCGCGCACGCCTCACGGTGCTGGCGGAGGGTTGCCGGGGGAGCCTCACCAAGCAACTCGTGCGCCGATTCAAGCTCGACGCCGACTGCGATCCTCAGACCTACGCGCTCGGCTTGAAGGAACTGTGGCAGCTACCCGAAGGACGCGTCGAGCCGGGACTCATCCAGCATTCGGTTGGCTGGCCGCTCGACAACGCGTCCTACGGTGGCGGCTTCATCTATCACCTCGATCGCAATCGGCTCTATGTCGGCTACGTTGTCGGGCTCGACTATCTCGATCCGCGACTGCAGCCCTTCGAAGCCTTCCAGCAGTTCAAGCATCACCCGACGATTCACCCGCTCCTCGAAGGTGGCGAGATCCTCTCGGCCGGTGCGCGTTCGATCGTCGCGGGCGGCTGGCAATCGCTCCCGAGACTCGAGATGCCGGGCGCACTGATCGTGGGCGATGCCGGCGGCACACTCAATTTCCCCAAGATCAAGGGCATCCACCAGGCGATCCGCTCGGGCGTCATCGCTGCGGAACACATCGCAGAGGTTGGCGGCAGTACGGGTTTCGATGCGCGCTGGCGCGCTTCAACCGGCGGCCGCGAACTGCATCGCGTGCGCAACATCAAACCCGGCTTCAAGCGCGGGCTGTGGTTCGGCCTGTGCAACGCGGGACTCGAGACCGTCACTTGCGGCCTCCTGCCCTGGACGCTGCACAACACATCGAACGTGGCGCTCGACAAGGTCGATGCCTACGAATCGCCCGACCGCGGCTGGGGCCCGCGCGACCTGCCTCCGCGCGACCGGCTCGCGTCCGTGTTCTTCGCCGCCACCTCGCACGATGAGAGCCAGCCGGCGCACCTCAAGGTCGCGGATACCTCGATCTGTGCGGGCCGCTGCATCGTGGAGTACGCAAATCCGTGCACGCGTTTTTGCCCCGCCAACGTTTATGAGATGGTCGATGACGGCGCCGGCGGCAAGCGCTTGCAGATCAACGCGGCCAACTGCGTGCACTGCAAGGCCTGCGACATCAAGGATCCGTATGGGATCATCACCTGGGTGCCGCCCGAGGGCGGCAGCGGACCGAATTACCAGTCGCTGTGATGCGATGACGTCCTCTCGCCGCACTTTCGCAGCCGCATGAGTCGCGGTGTCGTTCACGACGCCTACGCGGCGCTCGCCGCCAAAGAGGGCTTCACACGCGATCGCCGCCAGGAACAGGCGGCCGACAAGCTCGAGGACCTGCGCGCGCGCCTGATCGGCAATCCCCGCGAATTCACCTATTGGGCGCGACGCCTGCGTCGGCTCCTGCCCGGGCAGAGCACGCTCGCGCCGGTGCGCGGGATCTACCTCTGGGGCGGCGTCGGGCGCGGCAAGACGCTGCTCATGGATCTCTTCTATGAGGCACTGCCGTTCGCCGACCGCGAGCGGCGTCACTTTCATCGCTTCATGCGCGACGCTCACGACGATCTGCGCAAGCTGAAAGATCGCACCTATCCGCTCGAATCCGTGGCGCACAACATCGCGCGGCGCACGCGCATCGTCTGTTTCGACGAGTTCCAGGTCAGCGACATCGCGGACGCCATGATCCTCGGCACGCTGCTCGATGCGTTGTTTCGGCGCGGCGTGACGCTGGTGGCGACCTCGAACGTGGCGCCCCGCGATCTCTACCACGGCGGGCTGCAGCGGGAGCGCTTCCTGCCCGCGATCGCACTGATCGAGCGCCATACCAGCGTGTTGCACCTCGAAGGGGCGACCGACTATCGCCTGCGTCAGCTGAAACAGGCGCCGATCTATCTGCCGTCCGGCGCCGCCGATACGCACGAGCGACTGTCGCGCTGGTTCGCCTCGGTCGCAGGTGGTCCCGGGACCGACGATGGGGCCGTGACGATCGAGCACCGTCGCATCCGTTGCGTGCGTCGCTCCGAAGCGGTGCTCTGGTTCGAGTTCCGCGAAATCTGCGAGGGTCCGCGCAGCCAGAACGACTACATCGAGCTCGCCCGCCTCTGCCACACGCTGATCGTGGCCAATGTGCCGCTGCTGGAGGCGACGCACGACAACGCGGCGCGGCGCTTCATCGCGCTCGTCGACGAACTCTACGATCGCAACGTCAACCTGATCCTGTCCGCGGCCGCGGCGCCGCACGAACTTTATCGCGGTGAGAAGCTCAGATTCGATTTCCAGCGGACCTCGAGCCGCCTGATAGAGATGCAGACGGAAGCCTATCTCGCGCGCGCTCACCGGCCGTAGAATTGCGCTTCCCACACGCGGAGCCATCCGGTGCAGAAACTCTATCCTTCAGCGGACGCAGCCCTTTCGGGACTGGTCAAGGATGGCCAGACCATCGCCGTCGGCGGGTTTGGCCTGTGCGGCATTCCCGAGGCGCTGATCGCCGCGCTGCGCGACACCGGCTGCAAGAACCTGACGGTGATCTCCAACAACGCCGGCGTCGACGATTTCGGTCTCGGCCTGCTGCTGCGCACGCGCCAGATCCGCAAGATGATTTCCTCCTACGTCGGCGAGAACAAGGAATTCGAGCGCCAGTTCCTGTCCGGCGAATTGCAGCTCGAGTTCACGCCGCAGGGCACGCTCGCGGAGAAGCTGCGCGCCGGCGGCGCAGGGATTCCCGCGTTTTTCACGCGCACGGGCTACGGCACGGTAGTCGCCGAAGGCAAGGAGACGCGCGACTTCAACGGCAAGCCGTACGTGATGGAGCACTCGCTCACGGCCGACGTCTCACTGGTGAAGGCCTGGCGCGCGGACCCGGCCGGCAACCTCGTGTATCGCATGACCGCGCGCAATTTCAACCCGATGGTCGCGACCGCGGGCAGGGTCTGCATCGCCGAGGTCGAGGAGATCGTGCCGCTCGGCACGCTCGAGCCCGATCACATCCACACGCCCGGGATTTTCGTGCAACGGCTGGTGCACAACCCGCACCCGGAAAAGCGCATCGAGCAGCGCACGGTGAGGAAATCCGCATGAGCTGGAACCGCGACCAGATGGCGCAGCGCGCCGCGCAGGAGCTGCGCGATGGCTTCTACGTGAATCTCGGCATCGGCCTGCCGACGCTGGTGGCGAATTTCATTCCGCCCGGGATGGATGTGTGGCTGCAGAGCGAGAACGGTTTGCTCGGTGTCGGGCCCTTTCCCGCCGACGCCGAAGTCGACGCGGATCTCATCAATGCGGGCAAGCAGACGGTCACGGCACGCGTGGGCGCGGCCTATTTCAGCAGCGCCGACTCTTTCGGCATGATCCGTGGCGGCCACATCGACCTGGCGATCCTGGGCGCGATGCAGGTCACCGACTCGGGCGACATCGCCAACTGGATGATCCCCGGAAAGCTGGTGAAAGGCATGGGTGGCGCGATGGACCTCGTCGCCGGCGTCGAGCGCATCATCGTGCTCATGGAACACACCGCGAAGGGCGGCGAACACAAGATCATCAAGAAGTGCACGCTGCCGCTCACCGGCGTCGGCGTCATCGATCGCATCATCACCGAGCTCTGCGTGCTCGATGTGACAGCGCAGGGGCTCAAGCTGGTGGAGCTGGCGCCGGGCGTCACCCTTGAAGAGGTGCGTGCGAAAACCGGTTGCCCGGTGCACGCCTGAAGCGTCCCGCAGAGAACTGCGCCACCGCGGCAGAGCGCCGCCGAACCACGACGCGACTTCGAACCACGACGCAACGCCGAATCACGATCCGACGCCGCACTTCGACACGCCGCCGCTCGAGCCTCAGGGTTCCTTGCCACTCCTGACGGGATAGCCCCCGTCACGCCACGCCTTCATGCCGCCGTCGAGTGCGACCGCGCGCTGAAAGCCCATTTCGCGCATCGTCGCCGTGGCAAGGGTCGAGATTCGCCCGAACTCGCAATAGGCCAGGATGCGCTTGGTCGGGTCGGGCAGATCCTCGCTGGCGCGCAGTTCCAGTTGCCCGCGCGGCAGCAGCCGCGCACCGGGGATGTGCCCCGCTTCGTAAGCGTCGCGCTCGCGCACGTCGAGGATGATGAGGTCGCAGGTGTTCGCCTCAATCCGCGCCTTGAGCTCCGCAAGCGACATGAAGGGCACGACCGCCGCCGCTTCGCTCAGCATCTGGTTCACGGTCTTGCCGCCGCTCATGTTGGTGCGCAGCGCCTCCGTGATGTGCGTCGGCATGGAGAGATTGAGATTGCCCATCATCTCGACAAACGCCGCGCGCTCGCGCTGCTGCAGCCGCGGATTCTCTTTCATCTCGTTCGCGAGTGTCGTGTGGCTGCGGCCTTTGTACTCGTGCGCCGGAAAAACCATCAGGACGGGATCGAGCTTGAGCAGGTGCGAGAAGAGACTGTCATGGAGCGCCTCCGCCTCGCCCGTCGGCAGGTCGGTGCGGCCAGTCGCCCCGATGAGCAGCGTGTCACCGGTGAACACGCGATCCTCGGCGATGAGGCACATCGAATCGCGCGTATGACCCGGCGTATGCAGCACCTGCAGCCGCAGCCGCCCCACCGCCACCATCTCGCCATCGTCGACGCGCAGGTCCACGAACGGCGCCGGACTCGCGCGGTGCATGACCACCGGCACGTCGAGCTGGCGCGCCAGTTGCCGCGTGGCGGTGAAGTGATCGGCATGCGTATGCGTATCGATGACGTAACGGATGCGCACGCCACTGCGCGCCGCGAGGGACGTGTAGCGATCGACCTGGCTGATCTCGGGATCGATGAGCGCGGCGGCGCACGTGTCGCCGCAGCCGACGAGATATGAGCGGCAACCGCCGCTCGCGATCGCTTCGAAGATCATCGTGTGCTCCTGGTTCTGCCGGGCGACGCGCGCCCGCCGGAGGCCGGGAGCTCGCTGTACGTCCGCGTGCCGGAAATGTGTCGTTTGCCCCAGCGTACCAGTGCCAGCACCACCTCGCCCAGTTCGCGCCCCTTGGCGCTGAGCGCGTAGGCATACCTCACGGGCCGCTCCTGGTAAGGCCTGCTGTCGATCAGCCCGGCGTCCTCGAGGCGGCGCAGCCGGTCCGCGAGGATGTTGGTCGGTATGCCCTCGGGCGATGCCAGCATCTCGCCGTACGTCTGCTTGCCGTGCAGCAGGTCGCGGATCACCAGCAGCGACCACTTGTCACCCACGAGGTCGAGCGTATTCGCCACCGGGCAATCCGAGCGGCGCGCTGCATCGTCCCTGGTCCGTTTGGCTCGTGGCATGTGTCTCCCCCGGGAATCTGTAAGTCACTTGCATAATACAAGTCACAGTGCTAGCGTGTCTACTAACTTGCAATATGCAAGTGACTGGTCAAGGAGACCGCCATGTCTACTGCAACCCTCCCCAATTCCGTGCATGCACCCACTTCATCGTCGCTTGGCCCGCTGATCGGCGCCCTGATCGCTGTCTGGCTCGCCCTGGTGTTCATCCTCGGCAGCCAGGGCGCCTTTCTTGCGGCACCCGGCACGCCGCCCCTGGCGATCTTTCTCGCCGTCGCGACTCCCATCGCCCTCTTCGTGATTGGCTATCGGAGGTCCGAGCGCTTTCGTGACTTCGTGCTGGGGTTGGACCTGCGACTGCTCACCGGGATACAGGCCTGGCGCTTCGCGGGTTTCGTCTTCATCGCCCTGCTGACCTACCGCATCCTGCCCGGTGCCTTCGCGTGGCCGGCGGGGCTGGGTGACATCGCCATCGGCCTCTCGGCGCCATTCGTGGCATTCGCACTCGCGCGCAATCCCCGGATCGCGGCCAGCCGTGGCTTCGTCCTGTGGAACGTGCTCGGCTTGCTCGACCTGGTGACTGCCGTCGGCACCGGGACGCTCATCGCCAGCGGGGTCATCGGTGTCACCGACGCCACGATCGTCCCGATGGGTCACCTGCCGATGGTGCTCATCCCGGCGTTCTTTGTTCCTGGACTCGCGCTATTGCATTTCGCGGCGCTGATCCAGGCGCGGCGCTACGCCAACGCGATCGACTCGCTCTAGGCCCCAGGCGACGGGCGCTCGTGCAGCAAGCGAGCGCCCCAGCTCTCAGAGCACGCCGCGCCGGATCTGATCGAGCTCGATCGATTCGAACAGGGCCTTGAAGTTGCCCTCGCCGAACCCTTCGTTGCCCTTGCGCTGGATGATCTCGAAGAAGATCGGGCCGATCACGTTCTGCGTGAAGATCTGCAGGAGCGTGCCCTGCCCCTGGGTGGGCGCTCCGTCGACGAGAATGCGCCGCTGCTTCAGCGCCGCGAGGCTCTCGCCATGGCCGGGAACGCGCGCGTCGAGCCCCTCGTAATAGGTGTCGGGCGTGTCCTGAAATTTCACGCCGCGTCCGTGCAGCACGTCGACCGTCGCGAAGATGTCGTTGGTGCCGAGCGCGATGTGCTGGATGCCCTCGCCGCGATACGCGTGCAGGTATTCCTCGATCTGGGATTTCTCGTCCTGTGATTCGTTGATCGGGATGCGGATCTTGCCGCACGGACTGGTCATGGCGCGGCTGAAGAGCCCGGTCTTCTGGCCCTCGATGTCGAAGTAGCGGATTTCACGGAAATTGAACAAGCGCGCGTAGAACCCCGCCCACACGTCCATGTTGCCGCGCTTCACGTTGTGCGTGAGGTGATCGATGTAGGTGAGCCCCGCGCCTTTCGCGCCGGCGTCGGCCTCCTGGCGGAAATCGATGTCGTAGATCGTGTGCTCGCCGTAGCGATCGACCAGGTAGATGAGGCTCCCGCCGATGCCCTCGATCGCCGGGATGTTGAGCTCCATGGGGCCGACCCGGCCGGTGAAAGGCTTCGCCCCGAGCTCGACCGCCCGCTTGAAAGCGAGGGCCGCATCCTTGACGCGAAACGCCATCGCGCACACCGAAGGCCCATGCTGGCGGGCGAAGGTCTGCGCGAAGCTGTCGGGTTCGGCGTTGATGATGAAATTGATGTCGCCCTGCCGATGCAGCGTCACGTTCTTGCTGCGATGGCGGGCGACGACCGGGAACCCGAGCTGCTCGAACAGCGTCCGCAGGAGCTCGGCGTCGGGCGCGGTGTACTCGACGAACTCGAAGCCGTCCGTGCCCATCGGATTCTCGAACAGGTCGGTGCGGGATGCAGGGGCGGCCATGGCGGCCTCCGGGAACAATTAGTTACACTTGCAACCATTATAGTTGCCGGGTCTCACATGGGAAACCGCAACGGCCGCCGCCGGCGCCTGGTGCTCGAGCACTTCGTCCCGTACCGCCTGTCGGTGCTCACCAATATCGTGAGCGCCGCGATCGCCGGCGCCTATGCCAAGCGCTTCGGCCTGTCCATTCCCGAGTGGCGCGTGATCGCCGTGCTTGGGCTCGAGCCCGGATTGTCGGCCGCGCAGGTGGCGCAGCGCACCGCGATGGACAAGGTGGCGGTGAGTCGCGCGGTATCGACGCTGCTCAAGTCACGGCGCGTCGCTCGTGCGTTCGCGAACTCAGACCGGCGCCGCTCGGTGCTCAAGCTCACGCGCAGCGGCGAAAGTGTTTACTGGCGGGTTGTACCATTTGCACGGCGCTATGAACGCGACCTGCTCGCGGACCTCTCGGACGCTGAACGTCTGCGCCTGGATCGGCTGCTCGCGCACCTCAAACGGAGGGCGGTCGAGTTGGGACCGATTCATGCAAGCTAGACCCAACGTCGACGGCGATAGACTGATTCGATTTTGCGGCGCACGATACAGGCTGGATTGTCGGATTCTTCGGCTTATAATCGCGCGCCGTTTCCAGGACCAACGGGGGTTGAACCGATGAATACGCGTCTACAGCCCGCAGCGCCCGCCCCCGTCCGCAAATCCGACGACAGCCCGGTTCGCACCGTGGCCGAGTTCGAGATCAAGTATCACCAGCTCCTCGATGCCAACGGCCGCCTCACCGGCCCGCTGCCGGAGTTCGCACGCGATCCCGCCGAGCTGGTGCGCATGTACCAGCTCATGACCTTGGTGCGAACGTTCGACACCAAGGCGGTGAACCTGCAGCGCACCGGCAAGCTCGGCACGTATGCGTCCTGCCTCGGTCACGAGGCCACGCATGTCGGCGCGGGCGCGGCGATGAAGTCCGAGGACGTGCTGGTGCCGGTCTACCGGGAGTACGGCGCACAGTTCTGGCGCGGCGTGAAGATGTCGGACGTGCTGCTCTACTGGGGTGGCGATGAGCGCGGCAACAACTACGAGGTCGCGAAACAGGATTTCGCCTGGTGCGTGCCGATCGGAACCCAGTCCCTGCATGCCGCGGGCGCAGCCATGGCCTTCAAGGTGCGCGGTGAGAAACGCTGCGTGCTCGCTTTCATCGGCGATGGCGGCACCTCGCAGGGCGCTTTCTACGAAGCGATGAACGTCGCGGGCGCGCGCTCGCTGCCGGTCGTGTTCCTGATCGTCAACAACAAGTGGGCGATCTCGGTGCCGATCTCAAGCCAGACCGCGGCGGCGACGCTGGCACAGAAGGCGGTCGCAGCGGGCATCCCGGGCGTGCAGGTCGATGGGAACGACGCCATTGCCGTGCGACACGTCGTCGGCCAGGCGCTCGCGATCGCGCGCAACGGCGGCGGCCCCGCGCTGATCGAAGCCATCACCTATCGCTTGAGCGATCACACGACCGCGGACGACGCGAGCCGCTACCGCCCGGCCGATGAAGTGAAGAACGCCTGGAAGGTCGAGCCGTTGCTCCGCCTGAGGAAGTACCTCACGGACTCCGGCGCATGGAGCGAGACGCAGGAGAGCGAACTCAAGACCGAGTGCTCGAAGCGCGTCGAGGCGGCGGTCGAGGAATACACGCACACCGGCAAGCAGTCGACCGACACGATGTTCGACTACCTGTTCGCCAAGCTCCCCAAGCATCTGCAGGAACAGCGCGAGCAGGCTCGCAAGTACGCCGCCGCGCCCGGCGCTCACGGACACTGACCAGGTACGCTGATGCCCAAGATCACCATGATCGAAGCGATCACCCTGGCGCACGCCTGGGAAATGACGCACGACCCGGACGTGGTCGTGCTCGGCGAGGACGTCGGCGTGAATGGCGGCGTGTTTCGCGCCACCGCGGGACTGCAGGAAAAGTTCGGCAAGGACCGCGTGCAGGACACGCCGCTCGCCGAAGGGATGATCGGCGGCATGTCGGTCGGCATGGCCGTGCAGGGGTTGAAGCCCGTAGCCGAAATCCAGTTCATGGGCTTCATCTACCCGGCTTTCGACCAGATCGTGAATCACGCCTCGCGCATGCGCCATCGCACGCGTGGACGCATGAGCTGCCCGATGGTGATCCGCACGCCGCACGGCGGCGGTATTCACGCTCCCGAGCATCACTCCGAGAGCACCGAATCGATGCTGGCACACGTGCCCGGCCTCAGAGTTGTGTGTCCCTCCTCGCCGGCGCGAGCCTACGGCCTGCTGCTCGCATCGATCCGCGATCCCGACCCGGTGATCTTCCTCGAGCCGGTGCGGCTCTACCGGCTGGTGCGACAGGAGGTCGCCGATGACGGCCAGGCGCTGCCGCTCGACGTCTGCTACATCCTGCGCGAGGGCACCGATGTCACGCTGGTGACCTGGGGCGCGATGACCTTCGAGACGATGCGCGCGGCCGACCAGCTCGCGAAGGAAGGCATCAGCGCGGAGGTCATCGATCTCGCGACGCTCTCGCCCATCGATCACGACACGATCCTCGAGTCCGTGGCGAAGACCGGCAGGCTCGTGATCGTGCATGAGGCCGCGCGCAATTGCGCCATCGGTGCGGAGATCGCCGCGACCGTCGCCGAGCGCGGCCTGTACGACCTGCAGGCGCCGATCCAGCGTGTTACCGGCTATGACACGATCATGCCGCTGTTCCGGCTCGAGTATGACTACATCCCCAGCGTGGCAAGGATTCTCGACGGCGTGCGCGCCACATTCGTGGACCAATAAGAAGAGGTCTCACCGATGACCACGTTCAACCTGCCCGATCTCGGCGAAGGGCTGCCCGAGGCGGAGATCGTCAATTGGCACATCAAGGTCGGCGATCGCGTCGTGGTCGATCAGCCGATGGTCTCGGTCGAGACCGCCAAGGCGGTGGTCGAGGTGCCCTCTCCTTATACAGGCATCGTCACGGCGCTCCACGCCAATAACGGCGACGTGGTCAATACCGGCCAGCCGCTTGTCGACTTCCAGATCGAGGGCGCGAACGGTGCGCCGCCCGCCAAGCCCGCGACCGCCGACGCGCCCAAGGTCAACCCGAAGAAGGCCGACGATTCCGGCACCGTGGTCGGCAACATGCCGACCAGCGACGAGGAATTGATCGAGAACGCGGTCGCCGGCGGTGCCGGCGGGGCGAGGGTCGAGCGCGTGCGCGCGGCCCCTGCGGTGCGGGCCCTCGCCAAGCGGCTCGGCGTCGATCTCACCACCGTCCGCGCCAGTGGTCGCGGCGGACTCATCACGGTCGATGACGTGATGTCGGCCGGCACCGGGACCGCTCCGCGCGCCCAATCGGCACGAGCACCTTCACCCGCACCGGCACCGGCTACGCGAGCGCCCATCGCGCCGCCGACCGGAGACGAAGAGCGCCTGCGCGGGCTGCGCCGCGGGATGGCGCACACCATGTCGCTCACGCGCGATGCCGTCGCGAGCTGCACACTGTTCGACGATGCGGACCTGCATGCCTGGATTCGCAAGGGCGACTACACGGTGCGGCTGATGCGCGCGATGGCAGCCGCCTGCAAGGCGGAGCCGTCGCTGAACGCGCACTTCGACGGCGAAGCCGCGACGCGCAAGGTGTTTGCGCGCGTGGATATCGCGGTGGCCGTCGACACACCGGAAGGACTCATCGTTCCCGTGATCCGCGACGTCGGCAACAAGGATGCCGAGCGGCTGCGCACGGAGCTCAAGGGACTCAAGGAGGCCGCGGTGGCGCGCACCGCCGCGCCCGAAGACCTGCGCGACTACACGATCATGCTCTCGAACTTCGGCACGCTCGCCGGACGCTACGCCACGCCGCTCGTGGTCCCGCCGGCGGTGGCGATCCTCGGCTCCGGTGTGTTGCGCCACGATGTCGTCGCCGTGATGGGCGGGATCGAGGCGCACCTGCGCATGCCGCTGTCACTCACCTTCGATCACCGCTGTGTCACCGGCGGGGAAGCCGCGCGCTTCCTCGCGGCCGTCATCAAGGACCTCGAGTTGCCCGAGTGAAGATCCCCGCTGCGCGGCTCGAGCTGATCAACAGGATCGCCGCGCAGGCGCGACGCCGTGCCGGTCGCCGTCCCGTCGATGTCACGCGGTTCATCCGCGCCTACTATCGCGGCGTCGGCGAAGAGGACCTCGGCGCTCACGAGCCCGAAGACCTGGCCGGCGCGGCGTTGCACCACCTGCAACTCGGCGCGACGCGTCGTCCCGGCCGGCCCATCGTCAAGGTCTTCAACACCGACGCTGCACAGGACGGCTTCGCCTCGCCGCACACGCTGATCCTGATGATCACCGAGGACATGCCGTTCCTCGTCGACTCGATGGGCATCGCGATCAACCAGTCGGGCCTGGCGATCCATTTCATCGCCCATCCCATCCTGTACGTGCAGCGTGATCGCACGGGGACTTTGCGCGATGTGAGCGATGAGAGCAGCCCCGAGCACTCGCTCAGCGAGTCCTGGCAGTTCTTCGAAGTCGATCGCATAACCGACGCGCAGCAGCTCGAGGCGGTCGAGCAGCGCATTCTCGCCATGCTCGACGATGTGCGCAGCGCCACCGGCGACTGGATGGAGATGCGGCGGCGCGCGCGGGTGATTGCCAGCGAGCTGGAGGGCCGCTCGCCAGGCCTGCCGAGCAGCGAAGTCATCGAGACCAAGGAACTGCTCGAGTGGATGGAGGACAACCACTTCACCCTGCTCGGCTATCGCGAGTATCGCCTGCGCCGCGGCCGCCACCAGGACCTGCTGGAGCCGATCCTCGAAACGGGCCTCGGTGTCTTGCGTCCCGGACGCCGCAGGCGCAAGCCCAAGCCCGTGGTCCTCACCGGCGAGATCCGCGAGCACGCGCACGCCAAAGAGCTCCTCATCGTCACCAAGGCGAACACGATCTCCACCGTGCACCGCGCGACCTACCTCGACTACGTCGGCATCAAGACCTTCGATGCGTCCGGCGAGGTCAGCGGCGAGCAGCGCTTCATCGGGCTGTGGACCTCCTCGGCGTACAGCATGAGCCCACGCGAGATCCCGGTGCTCAGGCACAAGGTGCAGCGCGTGGTGTCGCACTTCGGGGTTTCGCCGACGAGTCACGATGGCAAGGCCGTGCTGCACGTTCTGGAGACCTACCCGCGCGATGAGCTGTTCCAGACCTCGATCCACGACCTGGTCCGCATCGTGCGCGGCATTGTCAATCTCTACGAGCGCCAGCAGGTGCGCCTGTTCGTGCGCCGCGACGCCTTCCGGCGCTTCTACTCGTGCCTCGTCTACGTGCCGCGCGATCGCTACAACACGCAGGTCCGCCAGCGCATCGAAGCGATCGTGCGCGAGGAGTTTCACGGGCAGGCGATCGAATCACAGGTGCAACTCTCCGACTCGGTGCTCGCGCGCCTGCACCTGCTGGTGCGCACCGATCCGCAGGACCAGCACCGCGCCGAAACTGCGCACATCGAGCAGCGCATCACGGCCGCCGTGCGCACCTGGGCGGATGGCTTCAAGGACGCGCTGCTCGCACGCTACGACGAAGCGACCGCGCTCAAGCTCTACAAGCGTTACGCCAGCCATTTCCCGCCCGCCTACCAGGACGACACCTCGGCGCAGCTCGCGGTCGACGATCTGAACGCGCTCGAGCCGCTCATCGACGGCAAGGCGACGCTGCGCATGAGCCTGCACCGGCAACGCGGGCAGTCGAGCAGCCAGCTGCACTTCCGCCTGTTCCGCCGGGAGAGCCCGATCCCGATCTCGGACGTGTTGCCGATGATGGAGAACCTGGGACTCAAGGTGATCAGCGAGCGTCCGTACGAGGTCGAGTCACCGGCGGGCGGGCTGCTCTGGATCCAGGACTTCGAGCTCGAGCACCGCGCCGGCGTCGCGATCGACCTCGAGACGGTGGCTCGCGACTTCCAGGATGCGGTCGCGAATATCTGGCAGGGCCAGGCGGAGAACGATGGCTTCAACCGCCTGGTGCTCGCCGCCGGACTCACCTGGCGACAGACCGCGGTGCTGCGCGCGTTCTGCCGCTACCTGCTGCAAACCGGTATCCCGTTCAGCCAGGCCTACATGGAACAGGTGCTGAGCGCGAACGCCGCGATCAGTCGTCTGCTGCTGCATCTCTTCCTGACCCAGTTCGACCCGGCACTTCAGCCCGGCAAGCGTTCGGCCGAATACGCGCGTTTGCAGAAGCGCATCGATGCCTCGCTCGAAGCGGTCAAGAGTCTCGACGAGGATCGGATCCTGCGCGCGTACGCCGCGCTGATTCACGCGGCGCTGCGCACCAACTACTACCAGGCGGACGCGAGCGGCCAGCCGAAGAGCTATTTCTCTTTCAAGCTCGATCCCGCCAAGCTGCCCGACCTGCCGTTGCCGCGACCGATGTTCGAGATCTTCGTGTACAGCCCGCGCGTCGAGGGTGTGCACCTGCGCATGGGACACGTCGCGCGCGGCGGGATCCGCTGGTCAGACCGGCGCGAGGATTTCCGCACCGAAGTGCTCGGGCTGATGAAGGCGCAGAACGTCAAGAACACGGTGATCGTGCCGGTCGGCGCAAAAGGTGGCTTCGTGCCGAAGCGCCTGCCTGCGGGCGGCCGCGACGAGGTCCAGCGTGAGGTCGTCGAGTGCTATCGCACCTTCATCCGCGGCCTGCTCGACATCACCGACAACATCGTCGGCGAGCGCATCGTGCCGCCCGCCTCCACCGTGCGGCGCGACGGTGACGATCCCTACCTCGTGGTCGCGGCGGACAAAGGCACCGCGACGTTCTCGGACATCGCGAACGCCATCTCCGCCGAGTATGGTTTCTGGCTCGACGATGCATTCGCTTCCGGCGGCTCGGCGGGATACGACCACAAGAAGATGGCGATCACGGCGCGTGGCGGCTGGGAGTGCGTGAAGCGTCACTTCCGCGAGCTCGGTGTCGACACGCAGCGCCAGGACTTCACGGTCGCCGGGATCGGTGACATGGCGGGTGATGTGTTCGGCAACGGCATGTTGCAGTCACCGCACATCCGCCTGGTCGCCGCGTTCAACCACCTGCACATCTTCCTCGACCCCGATCCCGATGCGGCACGCACCTTCCCCGAGCGACGGCGCCTGTTCAAACTGCCGCGCTCCAGCTGGGAAGACTACGACCGCAAGCTGATCTCGAAGGGTGGCGGCGTGTTCTCGCGCGCGGCGAAGTCGATCTCGCTCAGCTCCCAGGCGCAGACGCTCCTCGGGCTGCGCGCCGCCAGCGCCACACCGCAGGAAGTCATCCGCGCCGTACTCAAGCTGCCGGTGGACCTGCTGTGGAATGGCGGTATCGGCACCTACGTGAAGGGCAGCCGCGAATCTCACGCCGACATCGGCGATCGCACCAACGACGGCGTGCGCGTGAACGGCAACGAAGTGCGCGCCAGAGTGATCGGTGAAGGCGGCAATCTCGGGCTTTCGCAGCGCGGCCGGATCGAGTACGCGCTCTCCGGCGGGCGGCTCAACACCGATTTCATCGACAACTCCGCCGGCGTCAACTGCTCGGACGTCGAAGTCAACATCAAGATCCTGCTCAACCCCGAGATGCACGCCGGGCGGCTCAAGCGCGCGGCCCGCGATCGCCTGCTGGTGCAGATGACCGACGAAGTGGCCGGTCTCGTGCTGCGCAACAACTACCTGCAGGGCCAGGCGATCAGCACGCTCGAAGCGAACGCCGCGGAGCGCTTCAACGAGCACGTGCACGTGATCCGCGTGCTGCAGCAGTCGGGCGAGCTCGACCCGGCGCTCGAGTTCCTGCCGGACGACGAGGAGGTCGCCGAGCGGCGCAAGCAGAAGCGCGGCCTGACGCGTCCCGAGCTCGCGATCGTGCTCTCGTACAGCAAGATCTGGCTCAACAACCAGATCATCCACTCCGACGTGCCCGAGGACCGCTACCTGTCGAAGGAGCTCGAGCGCTACTTTCCGGAGCCGATCCGCAAACGCTACGAACGCTCGCTCGGCCGTCACCGCTTGCGCCGCGAGATCATCGCCACCGCGACGACCAACAGCCTCGTCAATCGCATGGGTCCCGTGTTCGCACTGCGCGCGCAGGAAGACACCGGGGCGAACACCGGGCGCATCGCGCGCGCCTATACCATCGCGCGTGAAGTGTTCGACATGCGCGATCTCTGGTCGGACGTCGAGGCGCTCGACAACCGCGTCCCGGCCGAGACCCAGTACGAGATGATGTACCAGACCAGTCGCCTGCTGCGGCACATGACGTACTGGTTCCTGGCGCATCATGCCGAGCGGCTCGATATCGACAAGGCGGTCTCGCGTCTTGCGCCCGGCATCGCGCGTCTCGGCCGCAATCTCGACAAGCTGCTGGTCGGCAACGAGCGCAGCCGCTACCACGAGGCCGCGGCGGCGCTGCGCAAGCGCGGCGTGCCGGAAGCGGTCGCCGCGCGCGTTGCCGGTCTCGCGCCGATGCATGCGGCACTCGACATCGTCGAGGTCGCGCAGACTGCGCGGCGCGACGAGGACTTCACCGGGCGCGCGTACTTTCACCTGTGCGAGCGCCTGAGCCTCGACTGGATCCGCGAACGGATCGAAGGGCTCGCCATCGAGGGTCACTGGCAGGCGGTGGCGCGCGGCACACTGCGTGACAATATCTATTCGCTGCAGCGGCAACTCACGGCGAAGGCACTGACCGCAGGCCGGCGCAAGGATCCCTTGTCCGCCGTCAACGCATGGATCGCGGCTCATCAGGCCCATGCCGACTACATCAGCCGCATCGTGAACGACATGCGCAGCGGCCTCACCGCGGACTTCCCCACGGTCTCGGTGGCGCTCCAGGCGGTCCGGCGTCTCGCGGAGCTGTGAAGCTCTCGCTGATCGCGACGACGTTCGAGCGGCCCGACGCGCTCGCCCGCGTACTCGAAAGCATCGCGCGGCAGAGCGGCCCGCCAGACGAATTGCTCGTTGCAGATGACGGCTCCGGCCCCGCAACCCGTTCGCTGCTCGAGCGCTTCCGCGAGCGCTTCGCTCCCCCGCTGGTGCATTGCTGGCAACCGCACGACGGGTTCCGCGTTTGCCGCGCGCGCAATCTCGCGCTGTCGCGGGCGACGGGTGACTACGTGGTGATCGTCGACGGCGATATGCTCCTGCATCCGCACTTCATCGCCGATCATCGAGGTTTTGCACGCCCGGGCTCCTGGGTGCAAGGCACGCGCATCCTGCTCGATGAATGCCGCACCGCTGCTGTGATTGCCGGCGATGAGCGAACGCTTGCGCCGTGGTCGGCGGGTCTCGGTGGGTTGAGACGCGTGTACGCGCTGCGTTGTCCGGCTCTCGGTTCACCGCTCGCGCGGCTCGCCAATGCGTTCGTCGCGACCAAGAGCTGCAACATCGCCGCCTGGCGCGCGGATCTCGAGCGCGTGAACGGCTTCAACGAGGACATGATCGGCTGGGGACCGGAGGACAAGGAGCTCGCCGCACGCCTCGCACATAGCGGCGTGCGACGCCGCACGCTGCTGTTCGGCGCGATTGCGTATCACCTCGCGCACCCGCCGGCGAGCCGCGAACGCCGCGCCAGGAACGAACAGGTTCTGGCTGAGACGCTGCGCGAGCGGCGCGTGCGCTGCGCTCGCGGCCTGGAGCAGCACGCGCGCCGCTAACGCTGTGCTAATGTTCGCCTCCCGGCAAGGAGCATCGTCTTGAGTGGCAAACTGGTACTGGTCCGGCACGGCCAGAGCGTGTGGAACCTCGACAACCTGTTCACGGGTTGGACCGATGTCGATCTCAGCGCGCACGGACGAGTCGAGGCGCTGCAGGCCGGGCAGGAACTGATCCGCCAGAAGCTCACCTTCGATGTCGCGTTCACGTCGGTGCTGAAGCGCGCGATCCGCACGCTCTGGATCATCCTCGACGAGATGGACCTGATGTGGATCCCGGTCGAGCGCAGCTGGCGCTTGAACGAGCGCCATTACGGCGCGTTGCAGGGGCTCGACAAGGCGCAGACCGCGGAGCGCCACGGCGCCGCGCAGGTCAAGATCTGGCGTCGCAGCTACGACATCGCCCCGCCGCCGCTCGAGGCGAACGATCAGCGCCACGCGCGCTTCGACCCGCGCTACCGGCAGCTCCAGCCCGCGGAAATTCCGGCCACCGAGTCACTCAAGGACACGCTCGCACGCGTGCTGCCGTACTGGGAGAGCCGCCTCGCACCCGAGCTCGAGGCGAATCGCAACGTGCTGGTGGTCGCGCACGGCAACAGCCTGCGCGCACTGGTGAAGATGCTCGATCGTCTGTCCGATGTCGACATCGTGGAGTTCAACATTCCCACCGGCGTGCCTCTGCTCTATGAGCTGGACGAGCGCCTGCAGAAACGGTCGAGCCGCTTTCTCGGCGACCCCGAGGCGATCAAGGCCGCGGCCGAGGCCGTGCGCCGCCAGACCGAAGCGAAGAAATAGCCGCCGCTGAGCGGATCACTCGTCCGGCGCGATCGTGATGCGCAGCCCCGCGAGCGCATCGGTCATCTCGAGCTGGCAGCTCAGGCGCGAGTTGTCCTGTGTATGGGAGAGTTCGGCGAGCAGGTCCTGCTCGTCCGATTGCCGGCGCGGCAGTTTCGCGAGCCACTCAGGGTCGACATAGATGTGACAGGTCGCGCAGGAGCACATGCCTCCGCAGATCGCGGCGACGCCGAATTCCAGCTCGCGCAGCGTCTCCATCACCTTGAGGCCGCTCTGCGCCTCGACGCTGTGCTCGTTCCCGTCGCGATCGACGACCTTCAGCTCCGGCATGTGCCCGTGTTACCTCTGTGGCCAGGCGCGTAGTCTGCCGAATCGCTGCGTGACTGACCACCGCTCAGTGACGCAGTCCGACTCGCGCCCGCAGTACCGCGCGACGTGTCACAGGTGTGTCATCCCACACGCCCGCCGCGACGAGCCACGCGAGGTGCAACGCATCGAACAAGGCGCAGGCGACATCGAACTGCACCGGCTCCAGTGCCTTGTCGTAGGCGTGCACCAGCTCCGCACGCTGGCGAGCATCGAAGTCGTGATAAGTGGCGAGCGCCGCAAGGTCCATCTGCGGATCGGCGACCGCGGCATATTCCCAGTCGATGAACAGCGGTTGCCGGCCCAGGAGGTTCAGATGATGCAGATCGTTGTGGCAGAACACGCCGCGCGCTGCGGGCCGATAGCTTTGCGCCAGCACGTCGATGCGCGCTCGCAGTTCATCCAGGTCGAGTCCGGGGCAACCCCCACCGGCGCGCTCCAGCAGAGACCGGATTCCGTCTACCAGGTCGAAGGTGCCGAGACCCTTCGGCACCGGCAGTGCATGGAGGGTGCGCACCCGCGCTGCCAGCGCGCGAATCCGCGCTCGAACTTCTTCAGCGCTCCACGGCGCTCCGGGCTCGTACTGCATCACGAGCAGGCACCGTTGTGGATCCGCGAGCAGCACACGTGGCGCCAGGCCGGCGTCCGCCGCCGCGAGGTGAGCCGCGTATTCCTGCCGCACGTCGAGATCGAGCCGCGGTCGCGGCTGCGCACTGCGCGCCACCCAGTCGATGCTCGGCCCGCGCACGCGCCACAGCGCGTTGCGCGCGCCGACGCCGATCGCGTCCACCTGGACATCGGCGAGCGACTGGCCCAGCGCGGCTTCGAGTGCCGCACGCACTTGCCCTTGTCCGCTCAGGCTGGGAGGCTGCGCCGCCATGCGAAGAATCCCGCAATCACGATGCCGAGGTAGATTACGAACAGCACTGCCGTTGCCGGCAGGCCGCTCCGGTACGACAAGTACACCATCGCCGAATCGACCACGAGCCAGTAGAGCCAGTTCTCGAGCACCTTGCGCGCCACCATCCAGGTCGTGACCACACTCCCCCACGTCGTGAAGGCGTCGAGGTACGGCAATGGCGCGGACGTTACGCGCGCTTCGATCCAGCCGGTGCTCAGCGTGAGCGTGATCACCACGGCTGCAGCCGTCGCGTGCTGCTGCAACGTCCAGCGCGACACGCGCAGCGCCCCCTCGGAAGCGGCTCCGCGCCAGTGCCACCAGCCGTACACCGCCATCGCGATATAGAAGAGTTGCAGCAGCGCCTGCTGGTACAGCGCGCGTTCGAAGAAGAGCCACAGATAGATCGCGGTGCTGACCAGCGCGCACGGCCAGCACCACGCATTCTGGCGCGCTGCGAGCACCAGGTAGAGAAGGGCCAGGATGGCCGCGGCGAGCTCGATGGGCGACCAGGCCTGTAACTCGCCGAGCAGCGCTTGCATGGGTCAGGGGCCTGTTCGCTGAGTGCGCACAAGTCGACCCGCGCTACCCGAGCGGACCGAGCACTTTCATTGCGAATACTGCCTTCTCATTCGTCTCGAAGGTGCGCCGGAACTCGAGCGTCAGCACCTGCATCACCTTGCCGTACTCACCGAACACCTGCGTGCTCACGCTGTTGGTGACGACCTTGAGACCGGCGTGCGTGTTGAGCCGATCAATGAAGTCCTGGATCGGCGGGATGTAGTCCGCATCGAGCGGATAGAGCGAGATCTCGACACCGATGTCCATTGCCTGCCCTCCAGAGGTGCGCGATCAGCGAAAGCGCCACTGCGCCGTCAGGCCGAGCTGGCGCGGATCGCCGGCCTGGGTGTAACGCTTGTCCGGAAAATCGGGGGGCTCGTTGCCGAAGAAGAAGCCGAGCTGGCTGTAGTCCTCATCGAACACGTTCTGGCCCCAAAGGTAGACCGACCAGCGTTCGCTCTCGTATCCCGCCTTGGCATTCACCAGGGTCGCGACCCGGGCGCGCTGATCGTTGCTGGCGCTGTAGTAATAAGCGTCGCGCCCGTTGACGCCGAGCCGCGCCATCCACCCGAACGGATGCCGCCACGTCAGGCCGACCGAGTAGGAGTAGGACGGAGCATTGGTCTGCTCGCGGCCATCGAGGTTGCGATCGCCGAACATGTAGTCGACGTAGTAGCTGCGCAGGAGCCCGAGCGAGGCGTCGAGCGAGAGCGTGTCGGTCGCGAGCCAGCGCACACTCGCCTCGAGGCCGTAGTTGCGGCCCTGCGCCGCGTTATCGGTGTAGAACACGAACGTGAGCGGGTCGGTGGGATCGAACTGGAACGAGGTTTCCACCTGCTCGTTGCGCCGCTGCATATAAAAGAGAGTGACGTCCGTTTCGAGCCGCCGGTCCGCGAGCAGCGCCTTGACGCCCGTTTCCAGATTCCACAGGTATTCGGGTCCATATTGCCGGCGGTCGGGCGTGATCGCTGCGCCGATGTTGAAGCCGCCGGATTTGAAGCCGCGCGACAGGCTCGCATACCAGCGCAGCTGATCCGAAAAAGCATAGCTCGTCGTCAGGCTCCCTCCCAGCATGTCGTCCGTCGGCGTAAAGCGCTCGCCGCTCGAATCCTCGTATTGCGCATCGCGTCCCTCGGCGCGCAGGCCGAGCGTCAGGCCGAACGCCGGCGTCAGCGCCCAATCGAGCTCGCCATAGAGCGCGTAGTTCGTGGACCAGTAATCGCTCTCGAGCGGATTGAAGGTGACGTCGGTGAGGTAGACGCCCTGGTCGAGCTGATCGTTGCTCTCATCGAGGCGGCGCACATACGCGCCCGCGATCCACGCCAACGGCCGGTCCGCGCCCGCGGGCGGCGATTCGAGCCGCAGATCCTGGGTAAAGGTGTGCCGGTTGCGCACGATGCTGGTGGTGAAGTCGTACGGCACACCCCAGAAGGCGTTGTTGCCCCAGTCCCCGTCGAACCCGTAATCGATGTCCGAGTCTGCGTAGGCGGTGATGCTGACGACATCGAAGGCGTCGGCGTGATAGCGCAGGTCGACCGATCCGCCGATGGAGCGCTGCGAATCGCTGCCCGGGTGATCCGACTCGGTGACGCGCGAGTTGTCGATGGAGAATGCGTCGTAGCCGTTGTCGAGATCGAGCGCGAGCACGCTGACATCCACCTGCCAGCGCTCCGTCGGTTCGAAGCGCAGGCGCGCACGCGCGGTCAGTTCATCGCGACCGTTGGTGTCGTCGCGGCCGAGGAAGGCATTGCGGCGAAAGCCATCACTCTCGTACTGCTGCACGCCGACGCGAAACGCACCCGTCTCGGTTCCGCCGATCGGCCCGCCGATCACTGCGCCAATGCTCCACTCGTCGTCCTGCCCGACCGACGCCTCGGTCGTCGCATCGAAGTCGCGCTCGGGCTCGCGCGTCTTGACCTTGATCAATCCGCCGAGCGCATTCGCGCCGTAGCGGGTGCCTTGCGGCCCGCGCAACACTTCGATCTGGTCCACATCGAACAGTGTCGCGACCATGCCGACGCCACTGAAGTCGATGTCATCGACCAGGAACCCGATCGAGGGATTCGGCGCGCCCTGGTACTGCTCGAGGTCGCCGACGCCGCGCAGCTGGAAATAGCGCGGTCGCGAGCTGCCCGCCGCCCAGTTGAGATTCGGCACCAGGCCGATCACGTCCTGGAAGTGCTGCTCACCCGCGTCCGCGAGCGTCTGGCGATCGAGCACCGAGATGCTGGCCGGCACATCGATGAGGCTCTCCTCGCGGAGCGTCGCGGTGACGGTGATCTCGCCCAGCGGCTCGGGCGTGCGCGCGCTCGGGGATTGCGCAAGCACTGCGGGCATCTGGAGCGACAGTCCGACAACGACGCCGACGCCGAGGCGATGGAAAGAAGGACGACTGGGATTGCTCACAACCTCACTCCCTACGCCGGTACTAACCGGATCAGGTTCAACGGGTTCGCTGATGTGCCCGGCGGGCTGTCAGCATCTCAGGTCCATTCAGACCACCCCGAGGTTGGCTGCGGATTCTACGCGACCCGGCGGCTCGGACAAGATGCCATCAGGCCTTTTCGCCACGGCGACGATGCGGTTAAGCTCCGCACGCCACGGATTCGCACATGTCACGCAGCTACCGAGCCTTCCAGGTCGACGCGTTCACCCGCACGCTGTTCAACGGCAACCCGGCGGGCGTGGTGCTCGACGCTGACGACCTGAGCGACGACGAAATGCAGAAGCTGGCGCGCGAGCTCGGCCGCGGCGACACCGCCTTCATCTCGCGGGCGACCGGGGACGATCACGACCTGCGCATGCGCTTCTTCACCTCCAAGTGCGAAGTGCCGTTCGTGGGCCATGCGACCGTCGCCGCCCATTTCGTGCGCAGCACACTCGGTGTGCTCCCGGCGAAGCCGCTGCGCCAGTTGTCCGGGACCGGGATCGTCACCATCGACGTCGCCCCGCGCGACGGTGCGACCGAAGTCGGCATGCGTCTGTCGCCGCCGCGCAGTACGCGCGAACTGCAGCCCGCGGAGCTCGATGCGGTGCTCGACGCGCTCGGCGTCAGCCACGGCGATCTCGACGCGCGCTGCCCCGCGGAGATCTTCGTCACCGGCAGCACGCGCATGATGCTCGGCCTGCGCACCGCGCACTCGCTGAGCGTTCTGCACCCGAACCTCGAGGCGCTCGCCCGGCTCACGCCCCATCTCGGCGCGGAAGGCTACTTCGTCTTCGCGCTGAACCTGGAAAGTGCGCAAGCGCAGACCGAAGCGCGCATGTTCTGTCCCGCTATCGGCGTGCCGGAGGACGCGGTGAGCGGCAATGCGCACGGGATGCTGGGGGCGTTCCTGGTGCGCCATGGCCTGCTGGCGACGCACGAGGGGATCGCGCGCTTTCGCGGCTCGCAGGGACGCGCGCTCGGCAGACCCGGCGAGGTTCGTGTCGAAGTGCAGGAGTACGGTGGAGAGGCTTACAGCGTCCGGGTCGCCGGCAACGCCGTCATCGTCTTCGAAACGCGCATCGCGCTCCCGTCGCGCGACTAACGTCAGCCGAGCCGTTCGATGCGGCCGGCCTTCAACCACAAGGTGCGATTGATCGCGGGCACGAGGTCGCTCCGATGATGCGTGCTCATCACCAGCTGCACGCCGGATTCGGCCAGTTCCTGCAGGTGCGCGCGCACGCGGGCCCGTGAGTCTGCATCGAGGCCGGTGCAGGGTTCATCGAGCAGCAGCAGCCGCGGCGAATTGATCATCGCCCGCGCCAGCAACACCCGGCGCATCTGTCCATAGGAAATCTCGCGCGGGTGGCAGTGCGCGAGCGGTTGCAGGCCGAAAAAGCGCAGCCAGTGCCGTGCAGCGCGCCGCTCGGCCGCCGACGGCGGATCATTCAGTCCCACACTGGCGTGCCGGCCGGAGATCACGATCTCTTCCACGGTCAGGTCATCGCGCGCGTGGAGCGTCTGCAACTCCGGTGACAACAGGCCGACTTTCTTCCTGAACTCCTCGAGCGGCGTTCCTTGCGCATGACCCCGACGCTCGATGATGCCGCCGAGCGCCGGCGACAGCTCGCCGTACAGGAGCTTCAGCAATGTCGATTTGCCGGCACCATTGCGTCCGAGCACCGCCCAATGCTCGCCGGGCGTGATCTGCCAAGAGATGCCGGCGAGCACCGGATGGTGATCGACGAACACGTCCGCGTTGTGCAACGTGATCAGTGGCCGTGCGGCGCGCCCGCGACCGCTCGTCAGAGAGCGGCGTGCCGGTGGCAGTGGCCCTTCGTCGGTGTGGATCAGGCGTCCGAGTGGCGCCCGCGCGCGCGCTCCGGCGTAAGTGACGCGCCCGCGCTCGAGCATCAATACATGTGTCACGGAGCGTGGCAGGTCCTCGCGCCGATGCGCTGCCAGCACCCACGGCAGGCGCGAGCGCGTACTCGAATCGAGGTAGCGCATCAGGATGCGGCGTCGCTCCTCGTCGAGCCCGTTGAAGACCTCGTCGAGCAGGAGCAGCAGCGGGTTTGCAGCCAGCGCACGCGCGATCAACGCGAGCCGCCGCTCTCCGTAGGAGAGCGTCAGGAACTTGCGCCGGGCGAACGTCTGCAAGCCGAGGCGGGCCAGGAGCCGGCGCACCTGTGACCTCTGCGCGGCCGTCAGCCGCTCGAGCACGAGGTCCGTGCGTTGCGCGCCCGTTCCCACGAGGTCGGCGACGGTGAGGTTCCACTCGTAGCGTTCGTACTTGTCCTGCCGCTCGGCGCCGACGTAGGCGATCGATTCCTTGATGTCGAGCGGCTCGTGGTGGCGCACGCGTCCCAGGACGTAGGTGCGCCGCCCGTGACGGGTCGGCGTCGGCCAGACATCGCCGCCGACGAGCTTGAGGAGTTGCGTCTTGCCGGCACCGTTCGCGCCCAGCAGTGCCCAGCGTTCACCCGGGCGGATGCGCCAATCGATACTGCGCAGGATCGGCCGGCCGCCGCGATCGAGGTCGATGCGCTCGAGCAGGACTGTCAGCGAGCGGCGGGCCAAGGGAGTCAGTCGAAACGCGGCCGGCGTTTCGCCTTGACGGCATCCAGCCCTTCGCGCACGTCTCCCAGCCGCATGCCGAGAAACTCGAGTGCCAGCGACGCATCGAAGCCGGGGCCCGCGAGTCGCAACCAGTTGTTGAGCGCGTGCTTGGTCCAGCGCAGCGCCGTCCTGCTGCCCGCGGCGAGGCTCTTCGCCGTCTCCAGCGCGGTGGGATAAACGAGCGCGTCATCCACGCACAGCGCAACGAGCCCGATGCGCTCGGCTTCCTCACCGCTCAGCGGTGCGTTGGTGAGCAGGTAGTAGCGCGCCTTCGCCAGGCCGCACAGGAGCGGCCAGATGATCACCGAGTGATCTCCCGCCGCGACGCCGAGCCGCGTGTGGCCGTCGAGAATTTTCGCCGTGCGCCCGGCGATCGCCACGTCGGCGAGCAATGCGACCGCGAGGCCGGCGCCCACCGCAGCCCCGCGAATCGCGGACACCACCGGCTTGGAGCAGTTGACGAGGTTGTAGACGAGATCGCTCGCTTCCTTCCAGACGCGCACCAGCGCCGCATCGTCCGCGATCATCTCCTCAATGAGCGTGAAGTCCCCGCCCGCCGAGAAATTCTCGCCCGCGCCGCGCACCAGGACCACGCGGACTTCGTCGTCCGTATCGATCGTGCGCCAGACCTGCGCGAGGTCGCGGTGCATCGCGGCGTCGGCCGCATTCATCGGACCCTTGCTGAGGATGATCCCGAGCACGCCGGCACTCGGCGCGTCGAACTCGAGACTCGCGTAGTCGCGCCGGTAGCGGTCGAGATCGATCGCGCTCATGCGGGCCGCGGCGGCGCCGAATCTGGAATCTCGAGCTCGCTCACCATGGTGAGCACATCGTAACTCGCGACCGCTTCGCCGCGCTGGTTGGTGATCTCCGTGTCCCAGCGCACCTCGCCGTAACCCTGACCGATGCGCAGGCTCTTCTCCTTGCAGGTGAGGCGCACCTTGATGCGATCGCCCGGCTTCACTGGCTTGGTGAAGCGCAGCGCATCGATACCGTAATTGGCGAGCACCGGACCATAGGCCGGTTCGACGAAGAGTCCCGCCGCCGCCGAGACCAGGAAATAGCCGTGCGCCACGCGTCCGCCAAAGAGCGGATTGCGGGCCGCGTCGCGCTCGCTCATGTGAGCGTAGAAGTGATCGCCCGAAAGCTCGGCGAACCGTTCGATGTCTTCGATCGTGACCTCGCGCTCCGCCGAGTTGAACGTGTCGCCAATGGCGAGTGAACCGAACGGTTTGCGGAACGGATGTACGCCGGGTTCCCTCTGTGCGCTGCCGCGCGTCCAGCGACTGGTGACGGCGGTGATCACATCCGGCGTGCCCTGCACCGCCGTGCGTTGCATGTAGTGCAGCACACCCCGAATGCCACCCATCTCCTCTCCACCGCCAGCGCGTCCCGGGCCGCCGTGAATGAGGTGTGGCAACGGCGATCCGTGCCCGGTCGATTCTTTCGCGCAGTGTCGGTTCACGACCAGCACACGCCCGTGATAAGGGGCGAGCCCCAGCACCAGGCGCGCAGCAGCCGCATCATCTGCAGTGAATATGGAGCCCGCGAGACTCCCCTCGCCGCGTCGCGCCAGCTCGATCGCCTCATCGACGCTCCGGTAAGGCATCACGGTGCACACCGGGCCGAACGCTTCCACCGAATGCACCGCGCGCGCACTCGACGGATCGGAGCACAGCAGCAGCATCGGCGGCACGAAGGCGCCTCGCTCGCGATCGGCGCCGGCGGGCTCGAAGCGTTCCGCATCGCCCGCGACCAGCTGCGCGTCGCCGCGGAGCTTGTCGACCTGCTCCAGCACTTCGCGCCGCTGCGCGACGCTCGCGAGCGGTCCCATGCGCACGTTCGCGAGCCGCGGGTCGCCGACCACGATCTTCGCGAGCGCCCCCTGCAGGGCCGCAACCACATCGCCGGCGCGCTCTGCGGGCACGATCGCCTTGCGGATCGCCGTGCACTTCTGCCCCGCCTTGGCCGTCATTTCGCGCACCACTTCGCGCACGAAGAGGTCGAACTCGGGTGCCGTGGGCGACGCATCAGGCCCGAGCAGGCAGGAATTGATCGAGTCGGTCTCGGCGACGAAACGCACCGAGTGATCGATGACCGCGCGATGCTGACGCAAGGCGCGCGCGGTCGAAGCCGAACCGGTGAAGGACACGACGTCCTGGCATTCGAGGTGCTCGAAGAGATTCCCGAGGCTGCCGCATACCAGTTGCACGGCGCCCTCGGGCAGCAGCCCCGATTCGACGATGCGGCGGAACACCAGCTCCGTCAGGTAGGAGGTGGAGGTCGCGGGCTTCACGATCGCGGGCACGCCGGCGAGCAGCGTCGGCGCGAGCTTCTCGAGCATTCCCCACACCGGGAAATTGAACGCATTGATGTGGACCGCCGCGCCTTCCAGTGGCACGCAGATGTGCTGTCCGAGGAACGTCCCGGTCTTCGACAGCGCTTCCGTCGCCCCCTCGATGTAGACCTGACCGTTCGGCAGCTCGCGCGCGCCCTTGCTGGCGTAGACGAAGAGCGTGCTGATCCCGCCGTCGATGTCGATCCAGGAGTCGCTGCGGGTCGCGCCGGTCGCGAACGAGAGCGTGTAGAACTCCTCTTTGTGCTCCGTGAGGTATTTCGCGAGCGCTTTGAGCGCTGCGGCGCGCTCATGAAACGTCAGGCGGCGCAGATTCGGTCCACCGACCCTGCGCGCATGATCGAGAACGGCGGCGAAGTCGATGCCTTCGGCGGACGCCTGCGCAATGACCTCGCCGGTCGTCGCATCGCGCAGCGCGACGGCGTTGCGATCACTTCCCAGCCAGCGTCCCGCAACGAAACTCTTGAGCTGCATGTCCCTCACGTCCTTTCGATGACGAGCGCGATGCCCTGCCCCACGCCGATGCACATCGTGCACAGCGCGTAGCGCTTGCCGGTGCGGCGCAATTGGTACAGCGCCGTGGTCGCGAGCCGCGCGCCACTCGCGCCGAGCGGATGGCCGAGGGCGATCGCGCCACCGTTGGGATTGACATGGGCCGCATCGTCGGCGACGCCGAGCTGTCGCAGCACCGCGAGCGCCTGCGCGGCGAACGCCTCGTTGAGCTCGATGACATCCATCGCGCCGATGTCCAGCTGGAGTCGACGCAGGAGCTTGCGGCTCGCGGGCACAGGCCCGATGCCCATGATGCGGGGTTCAACGCCCGCGACAGCTGCGCCCACCACTCGTGCCTTCGGCTCGAGGTTGAAACGCTTCACGGCGGCCTCGCTCGCGACCAACAAGGCGCAGGCACCGTCGTTCACACCCGACGCGTTGCCGGCGGTGATCGTGCCACCGGCCCGGAATGGCGTCGGCAATTTCGCGAGCGCCTCGAGGCTCGTTTCGCGCGGATGTTCATCGCGACCCACGACCACCGGCTCGCCCTTCTTCGCCGGCAGGGTGACCGGAACGATCTCCTCCGCCAGCACACCGCTCGCCTGCGCACGCAACGCCCGCTGCTGACTGCGCAGCGCAAACGCGTCCTGATCGGCGCGCGAGACCTTGAAATCGGCCGCCACGTTCTCACCGGTCTCGGGCATCGAATCGATGCCGTACTGCTTCTTCATGAGCGCATTCACGAAGCGCCAGCCGATCGTGGTGTCGAACATCTGCACGTCGCGCGCGAAGGGCGCCTCACCCTTGGACATGACGTACGGCGCGCGCGACATGCTCTCGACGCCGCCCGCGATCACCAGCTCAGCCTCACTGCTCTTGATCATGCGCGACGCCGTGGCGAGCGCATCGAGGCCGGACCCGCACAGGCGATTGATGGTGGCGCCCGGCACGTCGATCGGCAGCCCCGCGAGCAGCAGCGCCATGCGCGCGACGTTGCGATTGTCTTCACCCGCCTGGTTGGCGCAGCCGTAGATCACGTCATCGACCGCGGCCCAGTCGAGCGATGGATTGCGCGACACCAGCGCCTTGATCGGCAGCGCGGCGAGATCGTCGGTGCGCACCGGAGCGAGCGCGCCACCGTAGCGGCCGAACGGAGTACGGATCGCATCGCAGATGAACGCTTCAGTCATGGATCACGCCTTGGGATCGAGCAGGTTGCCGGCCACTTGCTGCGAGCGGCCGCGAAACAGCGCGATGCGCTCGCCGCGCTGGTTGGTGACTTCGACTTCGTAGAGTCCGGAGCGCCCAGAACGCCAGAGCTCGCTCGCCGTCGCCGTGAGCTCATCGCCTTCCCGGCCCGGCGCGAGGAAATCGATCGAGCCTGCCGCGGCCAGCGTGTTGGCGCCGTACGAATTGCACGCGAACGCAAAAGCGGTGTCCGCGAGCGTGAAGATGAGGCCCCCGTGACAGACGCGGTGCCCGTTCAACATGTCGGCGCGCACTCGCATCGCAACGCTGGCACGGCCCGGTGTGGTTTCAATCATGCGGATCCCGAGCGCCTGCGAAGCCCGGTCACCTTCGTAGAGTTTCTTGCCCGCCAGGTACGCACGCTCCAGGTCCGAGCTTTGACTCGAGGCTTTGTTCATTCGGTTGCTACCGCCGCTCAATGGCCCACGAATTTCGGCTCGCGCTTGGCCGCGAACGCCGCCACACCCTCGGCGTAGTCCGCCGAGCGCCCCAACTCGCGTTGCAGGTCGCGCTCGAGATCGAGTTGCTCTTCGAGCGTGTGCTGCCACGCGCTGTAGATGGCCTGCTTGGTGCGCGCGAGGCCCAGCGTCGGCGCCTGTGCCAGGCGAGTCGCAAGGTCATCGACCACGCTCTTGAGCTCTGTGTCCTCGACACAGCGCCAGATCAACCCCCACGCGGCTGCCTGCTCCGCCGGCAGCTTCTCGCCCAGCAGCGTGAGCCCCAAGGCCCTGGCGTTGCCGAGGAGGCGAGGCAATGTCCAGGTTCCACCTGAATCAGGCACGAGTCCGAGCCTGGAGAACGCTTGCACAAAACTCGCCGACTTCGCCGCAATCACGAGGTCGCACGCGAGCGCGATATTGGCTCCCGCTCCAGCCGCGACGCCATTCACCGCGGCGATGACCGGGAGCGGCAAGCCTCGCAACGCCAGGATCAACGGCTTGTAGTTGCGTTCGATCGACTCGCCCAGATCCACGCGCTCGCCGCCCGGCGCGACCGCCCGATCGGCGAGATCCTGGCCCGCACAGAACCCTCGGCCGGCGCCGGTAAGCACGAGCACGCGCGCGCCCTCCCGCGTCACCCGCGCCAGCGCCTCGCGCACCTCGGCGTGCATCGCCGTGTTGAAGCTGTTGAGCTTGTCGGGACGATTGAGCGTGAGGCGCGCCACCTGCGCGGCGATTTCGAACTGGATGGTGTCGTAGGCCATGCAGGGCTCCGGGACTGGCCGTGGACCGGCCGGCAGTTTGCTCAACGTTCGTCGTAGCTGACTTCGAGCTGTGGCGTCGTCGGACGCGACTGGCACGCGAGCACGAAACCCGCCTCCACTTCCCACGGCTCGAGGGCGTAATTCTGCGCCATTTCGACCGCGCCCTTCACCACCTTCGTGCGACAGGTCGAGCACACGCCGGCGCGGCAGGAGAACGGCAGATCGAAACCGGCTCGCTCCGCCGCCTCGAGCACCGTTTCGCCGTCGCGCTCCATCTCGAACGCACGGCGCCGGCCATCCATGAGCACGGTGACGCTGGTCGATCCCGCTTTGGCTTCGGTCGGAGCCTCTTTGATCGCTGGGGGCGGCGCAGCCGGTACCGCCACGGACGCTCCCGTGACGCTGAAGCGTTCGCAGTGAATGCGATCCGCTGCCACACCGAGCTTCTGCAGCGCGTGCGTCACCTGCTCGTTCATGTCGCCGGGGCCGCAGACGAAGTACTCATCGATGCCGGGCGCATCGAACAGCGCTCGCGCCAGCTCGCGCACCTTGGCCTCATCGATCCGTCCGTTGAGGAGCGCGACATCCTGCGGCTCGCCGCTGAAGAGAAAATGCAGAGACAGTCGTCCGACGAACTGATCCTTCAGCGCCTGCAGTTCTTCGAGCAACATGATGCGCGAGGTCGTGCGATTGCCATAGAAAAGGAGAGCGCGGCTTTCGGGCGCTGCAGCCAGGAGCGTGCGGACGATCGAGAGCGTCGGGGTAATGCCGCAGCCCGCGGCAAATGCGACGACCGTGTGTCTATGGCCCGCCGCAAGGCGGCTGTGAAAGCTGCCGTTCGGCGTGAGGACTTCGAGACTGTCGCCCACCCTGACGTTGCGCGCGAGGAACCCCGACATGCGACCCTGCTCGTGCAGCCGCACGCCGATCTGCAACTCATCGCCGCCGGGTGCATTGACCAGCGAGTAGGTGCGGCGCACTTCTTCACCCTCGAGCAACGCGCGAATCCCGATGTGCTGGCCCGCCTCAAAACGGTATTCGGAGCGCAACTCCGGCGGCACGGCAAAGCTCAGGTAGATCGCCTCCTCGGGCTCGACCCGCAGCTCGGCGACCTTCAGGGGATGAAACTTGAGCATGCGCGTTTCGGGCTAGATGCACTTGAAGTGATCGAACGGCTCGGCGCAGCTCAGGCACCGGTAGTGCGCCTTGCAGGGCGTGGAGCCGAACTCGCTGACGCGCTCGGTGCGAGACGAATCGCAGCGTGGGCAAGAGACCTGCGGCGCGCTGAACAGGTGACGCACACGCGACACCGATTGTTCCGGCGGGGCGATGCCGAACGCCTTGAGCTTGCGCCGGCCCTCGGCACTGATCCAGTCACTCGACCAGGGCGGCGACAACACGTCCTCGATCCGTACGGCGTCGAAGCCCGCGGCGCGCAGCTGACGCTCGATGAGCGAGCGAATCACCTCGGTCGCGGGGCACCCGGAATATGTTGGCGAGACGCCGACGCGAACGCCGCCCTCCTCGACGCGCACGTGACGCACGATGCCGAGATCGACGACCGACAGCACCGGGATTTCGGGATCGGGCACGCGCTCGAGGACACGCCAGATCTCCTGCTCCACCGCGTAGAGACGCTCGGCGCGCGATTCCTGGCTGCTCACCGCCACCGCACTCACCATTCGGAATCCGGATACGTGCGCTGCAGGAACTGCAGTTCCGCGAGCAGGTAGCCGAGGTACTCGGAATGCTGGCCGCGCTTGCCGTGCCAGGGATAGCTCACGTCGGCCGGCCGCTTCAGCGTCGCATCGCGCAGCACTTCCTCAACGCGCGCCAGCCACCGGGGGCGCAGCTCCGACAACTTCGGCGCGACGCCGAGCGCGGCCATCTCGTTATCGAGCGCATCCGGCGCAAACAACTCGTCCGTGAAGCGCCACAGTTCATCGAGTGCCGTCTGCACACGAGCGTGGCTCTCTTCGGTCCCGTCACCGAGCCGGATCAGCCAGCTCGCGCTGTAACGAAAGTGATACTGCGTCTCCTTGAGCGCCTTGGCGGCGATTTCCGCCAGCCGCGTGTCGGCCGAGTACTGGAGCCCGGCATAGAGCTCGAGTTGCCACGCGTCGAGCAGCATCTGCCGCACGATCGTGCGGCCGAAGTCGCCGTTCGGCTGCTCGGCGAGCGCGACGTTGAGGAACTGCGGCCCGTCGCGAAAGTACGCGAGGCGATCTTCATCGCGACCGCGGCCTTCGAGCTCACCCGCATAGGTCAGGAGCAGCCGCGCCTGTCCGATCAGGTCGAGCGACAGGTTGGCGAGCCCGAGATCCTCTTCGAGCGCGGGCGAATGCCCCACCCATTCGGCCAGGCGCTGGCCGAGCACCAGGCTCGTGTCCGCCATGCGCAGAACGTAGCGGCTGCGCTCGGCGTCAGGTGCGCGGCGCGGTGCGGTCGCGGCACTCACAGGTTCTTGACCTCATCCGGGATCGCGTAGAACGTCGGATGGCGATAGATCTTGTCTCTCGCCGGCTCGAACAACGCCTCGGCCTCTTCCGGGTCCGACGCCGTGATGTCATTCGAGCGCACCACCCAGATGCTCACGCCTTCCTGGCGGCGCGTGTACACATCGCGCGCGTGCTCGATCGCCATGCGCGCATCCACCGCATGGATGCTGCCCACGTGCTTGTGCTCGAGCCCGGAGCGCGCCCGGATGAACACCTCGAACAGCGGCCACTCCTGCTTCTGTTCACTCATGGCTCTCTCCTCAGGCAGCCCGTGCCGAGCGGGCACGCTGCTTTTCCGCATGAGCGAGTGCGGCCTCGCGCACCCATGCGCCCTCGTCCCACGCCGTGCGCCGCGCCTGTAACCGCTCGCGGTTGCAGGGACCGTTGCCCTTCAGCACCGCGTTGAATTCGCTCCAGTCGATCGGCCCGAACCCGTAGTGCTGCGCGGCTGGATCCCATTTGACGAGCGGGTCCGGGACTTTCAGGCCCAGGTATTCCGCCTGCGGCACGGTGATGTCGACGAACTTCTGGCGCAGCTCATCGTTGGTGAAGCGCTTGATCTTCCAGCGCATCGACTGCGCCGTGTGCTTGGACTGCGCATCGCTCGGGCCGAACATCATGAGCGACGGCCACCACCAGCGGTCGAGCGCCTCCTGCGCCATGCGTCGCTGTGCCTCGGTGCCACGCGCGAGCGTCAGCATGATCTCGAAGCCCTGGCGCTGGTGAAAGCTCTCTTCCTTGCAGATGCGCACCATGGCACGTGCGTAAGGTCCATAGGAGCAGCGGCAGATCGGGATCTGGTTCATGATCGCCGCCCCGTCCACCAGCCAGCCGATCGCGCCGACATCCGCCCAGGTCGGGGTCGGGTAATTGAAGATGCTCGAGTACTTCGCAGCGCCCGAGAGCAGCTGCTCGAACATCTGGTCACGCGAGATGCCGAGCGTCTCCGCGGCGCTGTACAGGTACATGCCGTGCCCGCCCTCGTCCTGCACCTTGGCGATCAGCACCGCCTTGCGCTTGAGCGTCGGCGCGCGCGTGATCCAGTTGCCCTCGGGCAGCATGCCGACGATTTCAGAATGCGCGTGCTGCGAGATCTGGCGGATCAGCGTCTGGCGATAGGCGTCGGGCATCCAATCCTTGGGCTCGATCTTGTCGTCCACGTCGATCTTGCCCTGGAAGCGTGCCTCCAGCGCGGCGCCGTCCACACCCTCCGGGTGCAGGCAGTCCTTGCCGAGTGAATCCAGGCCCTGGGTGTACATGCGAACGCTCCGCCAGATGAACGGCAGGACCGGCAATGTGACACAGAAAGTGGTGCTAATCAATTATTCCTGTGTCATATTGGCGCGATGTCCAGCGACCCCCTCACGTCCGGCCTGCTGCAGCACTTCCGGCGCCAGAGCCCGCTGCGCGGCGGCTCGCTGATCATCACGATCTTCGGCGACTCGATCGCCCCGCGTGGCGGCAGCATCGCGCTCGCGAGCCTGATCGCGCTCGCGCGGCCTTTCGGGCTCACCGAGCGGCTCGTGCGCACCTCGGTCGCAAGGCTCGCGCAGGACGGCTGGCTGGTCTCGCAGCGCCGGGGACGCGTGAGCTTCTACAGCCTCACCCCGCTCGGCCTCACCCGCTTCGCCGAGGCGACGCGCCGCATCTACACGGAGAGTCCGAAGTCGTGGAACCGCCGCTGGACCCTGATCCTGCTGCCGCCGGAACTCGGCGAGACGCGCGAGCGCGTGCGCGATGAGCTCGCGTGGCTGGGATTCGGGCAGGTCGCGCCCGGGGTGCTCGCGCACCCGGCGCGCGCGCTCGAGGACACGCGCGAGCGCCTGCGCGAGCTTGGCGTGGTGGAGCGCGTCATCGCGCTCGAGGCGGCAACAGAAGACGCAGGACACGACCAGCAGTTCGCGCGCGCGGGCTGGAACCTCGACGAGCTCGCCACACGCTACCGGCGGTTCGTCCGTGCCTTCGAGCCGGTGCGCGACTCCGTCTCACGCGCCACGGCACTGCGACCCGAGAGTGCGTTCGTGGTGCGCACGCTCCTGATCCACGAGTACCGCAAGATCCACCTGCGCGATCCCCTCCTCCCGGTGAGCCTGCTGCCGCGCGACTGGGTAGGCACCGATGCCTACGAGCTGTGCCGCGAGCTCTATGCCACGGTCTTTGCGGGCGCCGAGCAGCATCTCTCCGCGAACGCGAGCACGGCACGCGGCGCGCTGCCACAGCCGACGCGCGCGATCCTCAAGCGTTTTGGGGGACTTCAGCTCTCCGGCCAGCTCTGAAGCGTGCCGACCACGGTGCTGAGGAATGCATTCGCCTGGAATGCGTCGAGCGCGCGGTGATCGATCGTCAGGGTGAGGTAGCACATCGGTCGCACGACGACGGCATCGGCGCCATCGACCTGCAGCACCACCGGCCTGCGCTCGATCTTGCCCACACCCATGATCGCGATCTGCGGCTGGTTGATCACGATAGGCGCGGCCAGAAGGCTCCCGCTCACACCGTGATTGGAGATCGTGAAGGTTCCGCCGCGCACCGCATCGGGCGAGAGCTTGCCGTCGCGCGCGGCATTGACGAGTTCATTGAGTCGCGCGGCGATCCCGAACAGGTCGAGCGTCTGCGCGCGGTGGATCACCGGGACGATGAGACCTTCATTACCCAGCGCAGTGCCTACGCCGATGTTCGCGTCGCTGAAGATCTCCAGGCTGTCCGCGTGGAAAGTGCTGTTGACCTCGGGAACCACCTGCAGTGCCTTCACGGCCGCAGCGACGAAATACGCCGTGAAGGTGAGCTTCGCGCCGCGCGTCTCGAACGCAGCCGCGTGCCGTTGACGATGCGCACTCACGCGCGTCATGTCGGCTTCGAACAGCGTGGTGACGTGCGGCGCGGCCGTCATGCTCGCCACCATGTGGGTGGCGATGCGACGCCGGATCGGTGAATGCGCGACCTGGCGGCTGGCGAACGCACGGCCGACCGGCGACTCCGCTGCAGGCACGCGCGGAGCCGACGTGTCGCTGGCGCGATTGCGCGGCGTATCGATGACCAGCGCCCGTGGCGGGCTCGGCGGGGCTGGTGGCCGCTCCGGTCGCGCCGTCGCACGCGCTTCGATGTGTCGCGCGATGTCGAGCGCCGTGATGCGGCCGTCCTTGCCGGTGCCCTGGATGTCGCCGGCCTTGAGTCCGTGCTCGGTCAGGAGTCGTCGCACGGCCGGGCTCAGCAGTCCCTCATCCGCGCTCGCGCGCGTCGCGGCGACAGGACGCTCCGCTGCAGCCGGTGCGCGTGGAGCCGCCACTGCGCCGCCCTGAGCGATTCGCCCGAGGATTGCGCCAGGCTCCACGGATTCGCTCTCCTTGCGCAGCACTTCGAGCAGTGTCCCCGAGGCCGGCGCGGGCACTTCAACGGTCACCTTGTCGGTTTCGAGCTCCAGCAGGGGTTCGTGCTGCTTCACGGTTTCACCGACCTGCTTGAACCAGCGCAGCACCACCGCCTCCGTGCCTTCCTGGTCCGCCGGCGTTACCACATCGACTGTCGCGGGCATGAGCTACAGCTCCGTCAGTTCGCGCATGGTCTGCGCAATGCGCTCGACCGACGGCACGACCGCTTCGAGCAGCGCGAGACTGTGCGGGCTCGGCATGTCCGGCATCGTCAGCCGTTCGATCGGTGCATCGAGGTTGAAGAACGCTTCCTTCGCGAGTACCGCGGCAATCTCGGCGCCAAACCCGGCGGTGAACGTGTCCTCGTGCACGATGAGGCAGCGACGCGTTTTCGCCACGGATGCAAGCACCGCAGGCTTGTCCCATGGCATCAGCGTGCGCAGGTCGAGGATCTCGGCATCGATGCCGGCGCGAGTCGCCGCCGCTTCGCAGCGCTCCGCCATCGCGCCCCAGGTGACGACCGTGAGCTGCGAGCCCGCGCGGAGGGTGCGGGCCTGCCCGAACGGCACGATGAAGTCATCGCCCGGATAGGGGCGGCGTGCCCAAGCGCCATCGAGCATGGCGCGGTGCTCGAAAAAGATGGTCGGGTCGTTGCCGCGCAGCGCCGCGCGCAGCAGCCCGACCGCGTCTTCCGCATTCGATGGCACCGCGACGCGCCAGCCGATGCCGTGCACCCACTGCACTTCGCTCGTCTGGCTGTGCCAGGGATCGCCGCACTTGAAGAACCCACCCGGGATGCGCACCACCATCGGCGCGGCGAAACGGTTCGCGGTTCGCCAGCGAATGGTGCCGCAATCGTTGAGCTGCTCGGCCGCGGAGTCCGCGTACTTGCGGAACTGGATCTCCGGCACCGGCATCAGGCCGGCGACCGCCATGCCGACCGCACGACCGATGATCCCTTCCTCCGACAGGCTCGTGTCGAAGACGCGCGCGGCGCCGTACTTGTCCTGCAGGCCGAGCGTCGCCGCATGTACGCCGCCTTTGGGGCCGACATCTTCGCCGAAGATGACGAGGCGCGGATTGACGGCGAGCTCCAGGTCGAGCGTGCGCCGGATCGCGGTGAGCATGTTGATGCGCGAGGGTTCCGGCGTGGCCTCGGTCGTGGCGATCGGATGCACGTGTCCGGCGAGGACCACCCCGCCCTGGCGCTGCATGACCGGCTGGCCGTCGGCGTCGGTCTCGCAGAACACGTGACGCGCGGCCTGCCGCGGATCCGGCGAGGGTTGCTTCTGCACATCCATGAGCGCGAACGCGACATCCTGGCGCGCCTGCCTTTCGAGCGTGCTCCAGGCATCGCTCGTCATCTGGCGCGGAACGAGGAACTGCTTCAGTCGGTCGAGCGGGTCGCGCGCTTGTTCGGCCGCGAGGGTTTCCGCGGATTTGTACGCCTGCGTGTCCTGGCCAGAGTGTCCGCTCAGGCGCGGCATCTGCAGGCGGATCAGCACCGGACCTTGCCAGGTTCGGGTTTGCGTCACCGCTTGTGCAATCAGCGCCGCAGCGCCTTGCGGGTCGGTGCCGTCACCGTCGAAGACCTGGAGGTTGCGGAACGAGGCCAGGTTCGCTGCGATATCGCCGCCCGGCGTCTGCTTGATGCCCGGGACCGAGATCGCGTAACCGTTGTCCTCGATGAAGAACAGCACCGGCAGCTGTTCGGTGGTCGCGATGGTGAGCGCCGCCCAGAAGCCATTGGTCGCGACCGATCCTTCGCCGCCCTGCGCGACCGCTATGCAGCCCTGCACGCCATTCTCGCGCAGCGCGCGCCCGCGATAGACGAGCGCCTGGCCCCAGCCCACTGTCGGTGTGTACTGCGTGCCGACGCCGCCGCAGCCGGGCAGCACCGTCACGTTGCGACTGCGCGGCATGTTGTAGACCACGCCGACGTCGCGCCCGCCGCTGATGCTGCCGGCGCGCATCATCGTCGAGGCCAGGGCCTCCTGCGGCGTGAGACCGAGCGCGAGCATGAGCGGGCGGCCGCGGTAATAGGCGCCGATGCCGTCGTGCGCGCCCGTGAGATGTTCGCCGAGGAGCGACTGTGCGAGCTCGTGGCCGCGCGCGCAGAACTGGTAGAGCACCTGGCGTTGCGGCAGGAGCTGCTTCTGCTCGAGATCGTCGAGCGCGCGTGACAGCAGCACGCGGTACGCGACTCGGGGCCAGTCGATGCGTGTCGATTCGGTGTCGGCTTGGCGGGTGACGGGTTGCAGGACTCCGGAGCGGGCTCGCATCGCTTGCCTCGGATCGAAAGGGGTGTGGTTGCGCGCGATGGTACGACTGCGGTTCAGCAATAGGCTTTTATTTTCTTGCCTGTCAGGCAGACATTGGGCAATCTATGCACGTCTTTAGCCACTATCACGCAAGAATCTTGCCGCAATGCTGGACCTCGACAAGACCGACTGCCGCATCCTCCAGGAGCTGCAACGCGACGCACGACTGACGAACCAGGAACTCGCCGAGCGCGTGGGCTTGAGTCCCGCGCCCTGCTGGCGGCGGCTGAAGCGCCTCGAGCAGGCGGGTCTCATCGGCCAGTACTCGGCGATCCTCGAGCCCGAGAGCGTCGGCTTCACGATCACCGCGTACTCGCACGTGTCACTCGACGATCATCACCCGGACTCGGTGCGCGCCTTCAACGACCTGGTGAGCGAGCGGCCCGAAGTGCTCGAGTGCTTCATGATGTCGGGCCAGTACGACTACCTGCTGAAAGTCGTGGCGCGCAACATGAAGCACTACGAAGAGTTCCTCACCAAGCACCTGCTGCCGAATCCTTCGGTGCGATCGGTGAGCACGAGCTTCGTATTGCGGCGGATGAAGTTCACTACCGCGTTGCCCGTCGAGGCCAGGCACGCCTGAGCCCCGCCTAACGGCGAAGCGATGCTCGGCGTGGTCAGCCCGAGGGGCTCGAGGCGAGGCGCCACATCCAGACACTCAGGAACCCGGCGACGATCGCACCGAGGATGCTCGGCCACGTGGGAATGGGGTAGCCCGCCACGAGAATTGCGGCGTGAGCCACGAGTCGCCAGATGTGGGCGATACAGACAATCGCGAAGATCGTGCCAGCGACTCGCAGCCCGGTGACTCTCGAACTCATTGAGTGCTCCTTTGTGGATTGGAATCGCCGCCGCTCGGCGGCGGGCGCCAGCGAAACAAGGCGATCGAGTCCTTGTCGCTGCCGACCATTTCGTGGAATTGCCAGCCGAGCGTGCGCAGGAATCGGCCAAGATTCTTGGTGCCGGCGTACACCTCGGTGTAGCCGCGGGTGCCGGCTTCCGTGGCTAGCGTCTCGATCAGCCGGCGCGCGATCGCGCGGCCGCGATATTCGGGCAATACGAACAGGCCGCCGAGCCAGGGCCCGAGGTGCGCGTGCGATTCGCGCCATTGCGCGCGCAACATCACCGTGCCGACCGGCTGGCCGTCGAGATCCGCCACCAGCACGACCGGCAGGCCCGCCGAGGCGCGCGACGGCGTGAAGAACTCCGCGATGATGCGTTGCGAATTCCAGTTGCGGAAGTGCTGATCCCACTCGCCGCGAAACCAGTCCGCCAGGAGCGGTGCATGCTCGGGGCACTCGACCAGGGACCGGATCCGCAGCTCATCGCTCATCGCCTCGCGATATTGCCCCGGCCGCCGCCGAGTGCCAAGCGGAAGTTTCAGCTTTCGGTCGGCGAGTCGGCGTGATGGTGCGCGGGATTGTGCGCCTTGCGTCCGCCGCGCTCGATGTGCTCGCTCGACATGTGCTGCTCGATGAGATCGCGCGCAATGTGCACCGCCCGCCCGACGAGCTCGCTCGCGCCCTGGCGCAGCGCCGCGCTGTGCTTCACGTACTCGACGTTGCGCTCCATGTTCTCCGCGGTCCAGCCGAGTGAATGCGCGATGAACGGGAACGGCGGATAGACGAAGCCGAGCTCGCTGAAGAACGCGAGCATCTGGCCCGCGACGGCCTGGATGTTGTCCTGCCCGCCGGTGATGATGAACGCGACCGCCTTGTTGCGGATCAGCACTTCGTTGCGCAGCGTGATCTGGTTCTGGATGCAGTTCATGCGCTCGGCCATCTTGTAGTAGAGCGAGCTGGCAGCGCCCCAGCGGATCGGCGTCGCGATCAGCGCGACGTCGGCCCAATGCACCAGCGCTTCATACACCTGGTCCATCTGGTCGGATTGATCCATCTCGGTGATGGAACAGGGCCAGGTGCAGGCCTTGGCACTCTTCGAGTAATAGCCCTCGCAATGGCGGAACTTCAGCGCGTTGAGCCGGATCAGGCGCGTCTCGCACCCTTCGTGCTCCTTGGCATGCGCCAGGGCGTGCTCGAGCAGCATCTCGGACGTCGAATAGCGCGGATAGTGCTCGTCCATCACGGTGGTCGAGATGCCCACGATGCGAATCCCGCCCGGCAGGCGCTCCGGCTTGCGCGCGAGCGGATGCGGCGCATGCGGCAGGTGATTGCGGCCCTTGACGGGCTTGGGGTTCAGCAGCACGCGGCCGTTCTCGACCTTCACCGCGAATTGCGGCACGCGATCTGCCTCGTAGCCGGGCTCGCCATCACCGGTGCTGCGGTGGAACTTGTAGTGATGCCACGGACACACGACGTACTCGCCGTCGAGCGTGCCCTCGCCGAGCGGGCCGCCCACGTGGTTGCAGATGCCGGAAATCGCGCCGAATTGCCCGTCGCGGCAGGACAGCGCGATGCGGAGCGACCCCGCCTTGATTTCGCGCAGCGGCCGATCGCGCAGCTCTTCGACCGACCCGAGGTCGATCCAGGCGGGAGCCGGTGTTTCTTTGGCCATCAGCTTTCCCTCCGCAGGAATTCGCTCCAGTCCGTGAAGGCATGAAAGAACTGTTGCAGCCGCTGTTGCGGGTCGCGTGCCCGTCGCAGCTCCGCGTACGGGAACACGGCCCCGTCCCAGCCGCGGGTGTGCCAATAGGCGCCCGGGGGCAAGCGTGTCTTCATGCGCTTCATCGGGTCGGGATACGCGGTCGCGTAGAAATAGGCTTCATGGATGCCGTCATCGCCCGGGACGAACCCGAAGTTGAGCTGCTCATCGCTCACGTCCGGGTCGCTGTGATCGGTGTCGGGAATCTTGCGCCCCGAGCACAGCAGCATCGCGATATCGAAGTGGTGCGGCCACAGCTGCACCGGTGAAGTCTCGGCGTGCTGCGAGGCCTTGAAGCGCTTGAGCTCGATGTCGACCCACGACAGCACGCGCCAATACCGGTGCACGGCGTCCAGGTCGAAATCCGCGCACGCCTTGCGAGCGAACTCACCGCGTTTCACTTTCGCCACGCGCACGACCGGCGCGAGCACCGGCGCGGTCTCGGCAAACAACTCGGCCGCTGACTGCCCGCGCAGCGGCACGTGCCACTGGCTGCCATCGCTGAAATTAACGCACCAGCGTGCGGTCGCGAGCTCGACGACTATTTCGAAGGTGCCGTGACGCGCGGGAATCGGCGTCGTCGTCAGGCCGCGCGCATCGGTGCGCAAGCTGACGTGAAACCAGTGCTTCTCGCGCGGGCAGTAGGTGGCACGCACCGCACCCGCGACTTGCGCGTAGGCGTGCAGCGCGTCGCGTGTGGATCGCCACGCCCTGATCTTCAACTCCGGAAGAGCGGACCCCTCTTTCGGCATCGGCGGATGCTCACACGGCAGGACGCTTCAGTCCAGCCTGAAGCGTGGGCGCCACAGCCCATGCCGGTCTGAACCGTTAACCCAACTTCACCCGTTCAGCGCTCAACTCGCATCGCATGCGGTGATCCAAGCAGCACAGAGCGAGGCGTTCTCGCTGCCAAGGAAGCGGTGTGGTGCTGGAGAGTGTCATGAATCATCAACTGCGCAGTGCAATGCTGATCGGCCTGGGCCTGGCCGCTCTCGCCGCCTGCACCACGACCGGCAGCGGCTTCGGACGAGTCGGCGAGTCGGACCACGCGGTCGCGTTCAACTGGACGAGCAAGGACTCGGTGTCGGGCACGATGAGCGCAAGGCTCGCCGGCGACGAAACCTACTCGGGCCCGTATTTCCAGATCACCAGCGAAACGCGCAACGAAACGCTCACGCCGCTGTGGATCGGCTGGCATCGCGGCTGGTACGACTGGCCGTACCTGGGCGCTTACCCGCAGCCTGACTTCTCGATCCGCTATTCCGGACGCGTCGTTGCCAATCTCGATGGTCCGGACGGCCACCTGCGCTGCCGCTTCCACCTGGCCCATCCCGCGAGTGGCATGGCCGGTGGCGGATCGGGCGAGTGCCAGGAAACGAATGGCGAAACCATCGAGGCGACGTTCCCCGCCGCGTGATCTCGCAACAGGGCGACCTGGCTCAGAGCGACTTCAGGTACTCGACCAGGTCGTTCTTCTCGGCATCGTTCAACCCGAGCGCCTGGAAGCTGTCGTAGTGATTGACGACATCGAGCAGCGTTGCGAACCGGCCGTCGTGATAGAACCCACCCTTGCTGTGCGTCCACAGGCCACGCAGCGGTGAGGTGCGGTAGTGATCCTCGGGACCGCGTTGCGCCTGGAAGCCGTCGACACCGACTTCTTCCGGCGTATGCATGTTCCAGCCGGGCTCGGTAAACAAGGGTGGCACGTGGCAGGTCGCGCAATGCGCCTTGCCATCGGACGCGAACAACGCCTTGCCGCGTTCGGCGGCGTTGCGCTCGAAACTGCCGCGCGGTGCCGCCGGCGCCGGCAAGGCGAGCTGATAGAAGTGCAGCGCGCCGAGCTTGGAAGTGACGAGATCCGGATCGTGGCGCACGTCGCCGAAGCCGTTGGCCGCCGCAATCGGGAACTTGGTGCTGTCGTTGAGGCGCGGATCGTAGAAGGTGCCCTTGCCCTGCATCTCGAGCACCGCGACGAACGCATTCCAGTGCGTGACCGAGCCCCAGCCCGACCAGGTGTGCATGTTCACGCCGGCGAGCCCGAAGGCCGGCGGGATCAGCGTCGCCCCGCTCTTGCCGGAAGGCGCGACTGCCTTGCCATCCATCAGGAGTGAGGCATCGAACTTGCCGGGACCCCAGCTGTTGAACACCGCGCGCACGGTCGCATCGTCGACGCCGAGCAGCTGCGTGAACGGCGCGACGCTCGGCGACAGCGCGATGATGGCGCCGACGTTCAAGTCGCGATTGGCCCAGCCGTCGAGACGATTGCCGATGCCGGGTGCAAAGGCGTTGTCGACCGTGCTGTGGCAGATCGCACACGTGATGCCGACCGACTGGATCTGTCCGCGCGGGTCGAAGAATGCCCTGAGACCGACCACCGCGTTCAACCGCAGCAGCGCGAGGGTCGTCGCCGGACTGTTGAGATCGACGTCGCCGTGCTTGAGCGCCTGGACGAGCGAACGCGGCAGCGCGCGCTGATCCACCTTGAGGCCCACGGCGAGCGCGGTCGCGGGACTCACGCCCGGCCCGACACCGCCGAACTGTGCGCCGGCAATCGCGCGGTGCAGCCCGAGCTGGCCGCCCCAGAAGTCCTCGTTCCCGAAGTTGTCGAAGCGGAACGTCTGACGCCCTTTGAGGAACATCTGGGCAGCGTTCTGCCAGCCGGTGCTGATGAAGGCGTCCGTAGCGTTCTTCGCATCGTCGGCCCACGCAGGCGTGAGCGCGACGGCGGTGACGAGAAGAGTTTTGACCAGGATGAGCAAGCGCCGCGACATGGTTCCCTCCATAGCCGGGGTGCCCCCGGCCTCAGACTTCCTTGATCCTCTCGAACACGCCTGCGACGACACGATCGCAATGCGTGCCGTCAAAGCGATAGGTTTCGCGCGCGAGATCGTCGAGCTGGCGATGCAGGGCGGCCTGCAACAGGCGGCGCGCGCGATGAAAGCGCGTCTTGACCGTCGCCGGATTGAGATCGAGCATCGCCGCGGTCTCGGCGATGCTGAGCTGCTCCACCCCGCGCAGCATGAAGACGGCGCGAAACTCCACCGGCAGCTTGTCGATCTCGGTCTGCAACAGGTGCAGGATCTCGCCGCCGATCGCCAGGTTCTCGGGCTGCGCCGAATCCATCTCCGGGAGCTGCAGCACGAGGTCGCCGTCCTCGTCATTGCTCGCGAAGTTCGGTGCCCGTCGCGTGCGCGCGCACGCCTCGTTGATGGCAATGCGCGCGAGCCACGAACGAAAACCGGTGGGACCCCGGAACTCCGCCAGGTGGTAGTAAGCGCGGACGTAACTCGCCTGCACCACGTCACGCGCCTCATCGTCATCGTGCACGATGCTGCGCGCCAGCCGGAACAGCAGCCGGTTGTAGCGGCGCATCAGCAGCTCGTAGATCGGCTGGTCGCCGCCGAGAATGCGCGCGACGAGTTCCGCGTCGGTCAGCGTGCTCGCCGCGTTCTCGCGCCCGTGGAAGAGTTGTTCGACCGAGCTCGACATGTGCGAGTGATGCCGCAAGCCGCCAAAAGGTTCCCATGCAGCGTACGCGCGGCGGCGCTGCATTGGAGCTGGCAATAGTTACACGACGACGGGCCGCGGCGCACCCGCCGCAGGCCCGGTGCAAGTCGCCGGCGGCCGCTCAATGCCGCAACGACTGGGAGATGTCCTTGAGTGCGCTGCCCGCCTTGGTCTGCGCGGCCTTGCTCAGGTCGCCGAGCGACACTACGCCCACCAGTCGCTTCTCGCGCGTGATCACCGGCAGGCGCCGCACCTGGTTGTCGCCCATGTTGCGCAACACGTCCTCCACCGAGTCGTCCTCGAAGCAATAGAGGATCTTCGGTGACATCACCTGCCGCGCGGTGGCTTCACGGGCATCGTTGCCCTCCGCCACCGTGCGCACCACGATGTCGCGGTCGGTGACGATGCCGATGAGTTTCTCGTTCTCGGCCACCGGCACCGAGCCGATATCCTCATCGCGCATGCGGCGCGCGATCTCCGGGATCCGCATGTCCGGATCGACGAAACTGACCTTCCTGGTCATGCACTCATGTACTCGCATCGCGCCCTCCGCGTTCTAGTCCCTCTGTGACACTTTCACGCCTTCGTCCGCGGCGATCTTGTTGATCTTCTTCAGGTGCTCTTCCACCTTGGGCTGGATCTCGGCTGCGAACTTCTTGGCATCGGCGTCCTTGCCGGAGTCGATTTCCTTCCTGAGCAGCTCGAGAGTGTCCTTGTGGGCCTTGATCTGGCCTTCGATGTAGTCCTTGTCGAAGGAGGTGCCCGATTTCATCTCGAGCATCTTGCCCTTGGTCTTCTGCGCCATGCTCGGCCCCTCCGGGAGCTTGACGCTCTTCGACTCGGCGAGCTTCTTGAGCTTGTCGTTGGCCTCGCTGTGATCCTTCACCATCATGGCGCCGAAGTCCTTGACCGCCTGGCTCGAGCCGTTCTTCTGCGCGAGCTTGCCGGCTTCGACTTCCGCCATGCCGCCCTCGGCGGCGTGCTCGTAGAAGGACTTGTCCGGATTCGAATACTGGGCGAGCGCCAGCGCCGGCGCGCACAACAGGGTCAATGCAATGAGCTTGTTCATGGCTGCAACTCCGTCCTTGGTTGAGAACACTCTTTACTACAGCTTCCTTTGTAACTTCGGCGTCGGCGTGCTCACCGGGACACCTCGGGAGCGTGCGTGTCGGGCTTGCCCGCACGCAGGTCCCGGCGAGCGCTGCGGGCCAGCTTGCGGTAGCCCGCGTGGATGTGGTTCAGCTCCTCTTCCTCCAGCTCTTCCAGGTCGAGCAGCGCCAGGTGCGCGCCTTCGATCGAACGGATGAGCTCGTCGAGCTTCACCTGTGTGGCCTCCGAGTCACGGTTCTGCGTCGCCTGGATCAGGAACACCATCACGAAGGTCACGATCGTCGTGCCCGTATTGATGATCAGCTGCCAGGTATTGCTGAAATGGAACAGCGGCCCGGTCACCAGCCAGACGAGCACGATGCCCGTGGCGGTCAGGAACGCGGCAGGCCTGCCGGCAAAGGTCGCCGTGCTTTTCGCGAAGCGCGAGAACCAGGAGCGGGATTTTGTCGGCCGCATGGTGTTGACGAGCAGGATTCGTGCCACGAGTTCACTGTCTGTCGGAAAGCGCCGACGCGCCCGGCGAACTTCAACTGTCAGTGCGGTCGAACCTGCGGATGCGAATCGAGGATTACGGCCTGATCGGCAACACGATCACCTCCGCCCTGGTCGGCCGCGACGGTTCGATCGACTGGCTGTGCCTGCCGCGCTTCGATGGCGGCGCCTGCTTCGCCGCGCTACTCGGCAATCCGCGCAACGGCTCATGGAAGATCGCGCCTGCCGAGGATGGCTACACCACGCGTCGCGCGTATCGCGGCAATACCGCGATCCTCGAGACCTCGTTCGAGGGTGAGCGCGGCGCTTTCACCGTCGTCGATTTCATGCCGCCGCCCGATACCCAGGAGGATCGGGTCGATGTGATTCGCATCGTCCGCTGCGATCGGGGCCGCGTCGCGGTGCATTCCTGTCTGGTCATGCGCTTCGACTACGGGCGCGTGATTCCCTGGGTGCAGAAGTGCGCCGTGGGAATCGTCGCGATCGCCGGACCCGACGCGATCCAGTTTCAGTCCGAAGCGCGACTGCGCGGTGAGGACATGACGACACAGGCGGACTTCACGCTGCGTGCCGGCGAGACGCGCGCTTTTTGTCTCACCTGGTTTCCCTCGCACTTCCCGGCGCCGAGGCCCGTGAACGCGCAGCGCGCGCTCGCCGCGACCGAGCGCTGGTGGAAACGCTGGATCTCGCAGGCCGAGGATGTCGATGAATGGAACGACGCAGTCCTGCGCTCGCTCATCACGCTGAAGGCCGCGACCTTCAGCCCGACGGGCGCGATTCTCGCGGCGCCAACCACCTCGCTCCCTGAGCAACTCGGTGGCGAGCGTAACTGGGATTACCGCTATTGCTGGATCCGCGACTCGACACTCACGCTGTACGCGTTGCTGGTCTCGGGATTTCGTGACGAGGCGAAGGACTGGCGCCGCTGGCTGGTGCGCGCGGCGGCCGGCGAGCCGTCCAAGCTCCAGATCATGTACGGCCTGCGCGGCGAGCGCCGCCTCACCGAGTGGACGGTCCCATGGCTCGAGGGTTACGAGCGCAGCAAGCCGGTGCGCATTGGCAATGCCGCTCACGTGCAACTGCAACTCGATGTCTATGGTGAGCTGATGGACACCCTGCACGTCGCGCGTCGCCACAAGCTCGAGCCCTACCAGCAGGCCTGGCAACTGCAGAAGCAGCTGATCAGTTTCGTGGAGGAGGCGTGGCAGCAGCCCGACAACGGTATCTGGGAAGTGCGCGGCTCGGCCCAGCACTTCACGCACTCGAAGGTCATGGCCTGGGTCGCCATCGATCGCGCCGTGCAGAGCGTGGAGAAGTTCCATCTCACGGGCCCGGTGCAGCACTGGCGCCGGCTGCGCAAGGCGATTCACGAAGAGATCTGTGCACGCGGGTTCTCGGCGCGCCAGCAGTGCTTCACGCAGGTGTACGGCGGCGAAGCACTCGACGCGTCACTCCTCCTGATCGGCCAGTGCGGGTTCATCGCCCCGGACGACCTGCGCTTCGTGAATACCGTCGACGCGATCGAGCGCGAGCTCAAGATGGATGGCCTGGTGCGCCGCTACCGCCCGGACCGGCTCGATGATGGCGTGGCGGGGAGCGATGCGGCGTTCCTCGCCTGCAGCTTCTGGCTGGTGGACGCCCTGATCCTCATCGACCGCTACGATGCCGCGCTCGAGCTCTTCACGCACTTGCTCGGGCTGCGCAACGACCTCGGGCTCCTCGCCGAGGAGTACGATCCGCGCGCGCGGCGCCAGCTCGGCAACTTCCCCCAGGCCTTCTCGCACATCTCGCTGATCAACTCGGCGCACAATCTCGCCTCGCATCGCGCGCCCGCCAGGGAGCGCGCGAGCACGTCACGACGCCGAAGACGACGCACGCGTTGACGGGCGCGCATTTGCATCTATTGCACACGCGCTGCCGCGTCTCCTTTTGAATTTTCTACACGCGCTTCGCGCATGACGTGTGTGATGACGCGCGCAACGCGCGGGTTCACAATGCGTGTGCTCCTCTTTGAACCATTCACCGGTTGCGCGGAGAACATGACGTGAACGCGGAACCCCGCTATCGGGCAGTGACCGATTCGATCTCATCGGGCATCGAGGGACTGGACGATGTGTTGCACGGCGGCCTGACGCCGGGCCGCACTTATCTCGTCGAGGGATCGCCCGGCTCGGGCAAGACGACGCTCGCGACGCAATTCCTCATCGAAGGCCTGCGGCACAACGAACCCTGCATGTTCGTGACGCTGTCGGAGAGCGAGGAAGAGCTGCACGCGACTGCGCTCTCGCACGACTGGTCGCTCGCGGGCCTGAACTTCGTGGAGCTGCTGCCCGACGAGACCAACCTCGATCCCGACACGCAGTACCGCATGTACCACGCCTCCGAAGTCGAGCTGGGCGAAACGATCAAGACGGTGATCGACGAGGCGGAACGCGTGCAGCCGCGCCGCGTCGTCATCGATTCGGTTTCGGAGCTGCGCCTGCTGGCGGGAAACGCGCTGCGTTACCGGCGCCAGATCATCGCGCTCAAGCAGTTCTTCGCGCGCCAGGCTGCGACGGTGTTGTTCACGGACGACCGCACCGGCGACGGCGGTGATGCGCACCTGCACAGCCTGGCGCACGGCGTGATCAGCATGGAACGCGAAGTGCCGCCCTACGGCACCACGCGGCGGCGGCTGCACGTCGGCAAGATGCGCGCCCGCTCCTATCGCGAAGGACTGCACGACTTCATGATCCGCCGCGGCGGGCTGGTGGTGTTCCCGAGACTGGTCGCGGCCGAGCATCGCGTCAGCCATGAGCGTGAAACGGTCAAGAGCGGGCTCGACGCGCTCGACCTGCTGCTGTGCGGCGGTCTCGCCCGCGGCACCGCGACGCTGATTATGGGAGCTGCCGGAACCGGCAAGTCGTCGCTTGCCGCGCAGTTCGTCCAGGCTGCCGCGCGGCGCGGCGATCATTGCTCGATGTTCATTTTCGATGAGTCGATCGCGACCTTCCTCGAGCGCTCGACGGGTCTCGGCATGGAGTTCGCGCCTTTGATCGATTCAGGACGTGTGCTGCTTCGACAGGTGGATCCGGCCGAGCTGTCGCCCGGCGAATTCGCGCACTCGGTGCGCGAGGCGGTCGAGCAGCAACACAGCCGCCTGATCGTCATCGACAGTCTCAACGGCTACCTCAACGCGATGCCGAGCGAAACGTTCCTGACGCTGCATCTGCACGAGCTGCTCGGTTACCTCGGCCAGCGCGAGGTCACGAGCCTGCTGCTCATGACTCAGCACGGCATCGTTTCGAGCGATGCCAACACGCCGGTGGATGCGAGCTATCTGGCAGACACGGTGGTGCTGCTGCGCTACTTCGAAGTGCTGGGCGAGATCCGCCAGGCACTCTCGGTAATCAAGAAGCGCACCGGGAACCACGAGCGCACGATCCGCGAGCTGCGCTTCAGCAAGGGCATCCACGTGGGCGAACCCTTGAGGAACTTGCACGGCGTGCTCACCGGCACGCCGCACCTGGTCGCAAACGGAGAGGCTCAGCCGCAACGTGTCAGCCTCTGAGGAGCGCGTGCTGGTCCTCGCGCCCACCGCCGCGGACGCAGTACTCAGTCGATCGATAATCGCGGATGCGGGACTCGAGTGCCGCGTCTGCCACGGCCTCCTCGACCTGGTCGAGGAAATGAGTGCGGGCATGGGAGCGCTGCTCCTCACCGAGGATACGCTTTCGGACCAACCCGCGAGCCAGCTGGCCGCAGCAGTGCACGATCAGGGACCCTGGTCGGACCTGCCGATCATCCTGCTGTCGCGCTCCGGCGCCGATTCAGAAGTGGCCGACTGGGCCCTGCGCAAGCTCGGCAATGTCACCGTGCTCGAGCAGCCGGTGCGTGTCACGACGCTGGTCAGCACCCTGCAAACCGCGATCCGCGCGCGACGCCGTCAATATCAGCTGCGCGACCAGATCGAAGCGCAGGCGCTCCTCGCCGCGGTGGTCGAATCGTCCGAAGACGCGATCATCAGCAAGACCCTCGAAGGCATCATCACTTCGTGGAACGCAGGCGCGGAACGGCTGTTCGGATACTCCGCCGCGGAGGTGATCGGTCGCCCGATCCAGCTGATCGTGCCACCGGAGCTGCACCACGAAGAGTCCCAGATCCTCGACCGCTTGCGCCACGGCGAGCGCCTGCAGGACATCCAGACCGTGCGCGTGTCCAGGCAGGGGCACAGGGTGGACGTCTCGCTGACCGTCTCGGCGATTCGCGATGCAACCGGTCGCGTCGGCGGCGCCTCCAGCGTTGCGCGCGACATCACGGCGCGCAAGCGCGCCACCGACCTGCTGCGCGAGAGCGAGGCGCGCTTTCGCTTCCTGTCGGAGATGATTCCGTCCATTGTCTGGATGGCGGCGCCCGATGGCAGGATCACCTATGTCAATCGACGCTGGACCGAGTATTGCGGAGATCCTGGCGGGCAGGACCCGAGCGCCTGGCCGGCGCTGACCAACCATCCCGATGACCACGAGCGCGCCACGCGCGCGTGGAACTGGCACCTGCGCAAAGTCCGCGACTTCGAGATCGAAGCGCGCCTGCGCCGCACGGATGGCGCCTACCGCTGGTTCGTTTCTCGCGCGGTTCCGTTCCTGGACGCGGCCGGCAACGTCCTCAGCTGGTTCGGAATCACCACCGACATCCACGACCAGAAGGAGATGGAAGAGACGCTCCGCCAGGCGGACCGTCGCAAGGATGAGTTCCTTGCCACGCTGGCGCACGAATTGCGCAATCCGCTCGCGCCGATCCGCAACGCGCTGCACATCATCCGGCTGAAGAAAGACGAGCCTGCCACCATCGAACAGGCACGCAAGATCATGGAGCGCCAGCTCGGACAGCTGGTGCGGCTGGTCGATGATCTGCTGGACGTCGGGCGCATCACGCGCGGCAAGCTCGAGCTGCGCAAGGAGCGCATCGAGGTCGGCTCGGTGATCAAGAACGCCCTCGATACCACGCGCCCGCTCATCGAAGCAGCCGGCCACGAGCTCACCGTGGCTCTCACCGCGCAGCCGGTCTTCCTGGACGCCGATCCCGTGCGCCTGGCGCAGGTGCTGTCAAACCTGTTGAACAACGCCGGGAAGTACATGAATCGCGGCGGGCACATCTGGCTTACCACGCGCACCCAGGGCGACGAAGTCGTGGTCTCGGTGCGCGACAAGGGCATCGGTATTCCGCCCGAAGCCCTGGAGACAGTGTTTGAAATGTTCAAGCAGGTGGATGGCTCGCTGGAACGCGCGCACGGCGGGCTCGGCATCGGTCTCACCCTGGCCAAGCAGCTCGTCGAACTGCACGGCGGCCGGATCCTGGCGCGCAGCGAGGGCGCCAACAAGGGCAGTGAATTCGAAGTGCGCCTGCCGATGGTCCCGGCCGCGACCTCCGCAGAGCGCGCCGAGGAGCGACCAGGCGCGATCACCGATGCGCACTACCGCATCCTGGTCGCGGACGACAACAGCGACGCAGTGGAAAGCATGGGCATGATGCTGCGCCTGATGGGAAACGACGTGCGCACCGTGCGCGACGGCGCGCAGGCTCTCGAAGAAGCCGCTGCGTTCCGCCCGGACATCGTGATTCTCGACATCGGCATGCCGCGCTTGAATGGCTACGACGCAGCGCGCCGCATCCGCGAGGAGCGCTGGGGCGCCACCATGATTCTGGTCGCGCTCACCGGCTGGGGGCAGGAAGAGGACAAGCGTCGGGCGCTGGCGGCGGGTTTCGACCTGCACTTCACCAAGCCGGTGAACGCGGCGGATCTCGAGCGGCTCATCGGTCAGCTGCAGCACGCTTCCACGGCGCACCGCGACGGCACCAACTACGACTAGCTTCGGGCGCTGCTAGCCGCGGCCGACGAACGGCATCTTGGTCGCCATGACGGTCATGGTCAGCACGTTCGCATCGAGGGGCAGGCTCGCCATGTAGCGGATCGCCGCGGCGACGTGCTCGAGATCGATCGTCGGCTCGGCCGCGGTCGAGCCATCCGCCTGCAGTGTTCCCTGCGCGACGTGTGTGGCGAGCGCCGTCGCCGCATTCCCGATATCGATCTGGCCGCACGCGATGTCGTGGCGGCGGCCTTCGAGCGCCGTCGCCTTGGTGAGCCCGAGGATGCCGTGCTTGCTCGCCGTGTACGCCGCGGAGTTGAGTCGCGGGGTCATCGAGGAGATCGAGCCGTTGTTGATGATGCGCCCGCCCCGCGGCTCCTGGCTCTTCATCAGTCGGATGGCTTCCTGCGTGCAGAGGAATGCGCCGGTCAGGTTGATGTCGATGACCGACTGCCACTCCGCCGCCGTCAGTTCCTCGAGCGGCACGGGCCGCGCACCGATACCCGCGTTGTTGAACAACACGTCGAGGCGCCCGAACTCGCCGCGCACGCGCTCGAACAGCGCTCGCGTCGATTGTGGACTCGCGACGTCTGTGGCAACCGCGAGCGCCGACTGATTGCGTGATTCGATCTCATTCGCAACCTGCGCGAGGGGTTGCGGACGACGCCCGGCGAGCACGACGGTGAACCCCGCGTCGGCGAGCGCCAGGCTCGCGGCCTTGCCGATTCCCGAGCCCGCGCCGGTGACGAGAGCGATTCTTGCGTTGTGAGTCACGAAAGTATTCGCTGCGACCAGCGCCTCACAGCAGGGACCTTGCAGACAGCACCACGAAGAAACCGTAGAACAGCGCCGTGCCCACGAGGCCGACGCGCCGCCACAACGGCGGGCGCAACTCCGTCGGGAGCAGGCGCGTGTTGATGTACAGCAGGTGGAACGATGCGACCACGAAGATGACACCGGCAATATTCGCGCTGAGCTGCAGCAACACGATCGGTTGCGCGACCTTGAGGGCGACGATGCCCCACACGACGACGATCGCCAGCACCGCGTAGTAGACGCGCCGGACGTCGCCACCGCGCCATTCGCGCACCCGCCGGCTGCCGCTCCACAGGATGTCGGTCATGGTGCGCGTCATGCAGTCGACGATGTCGAGCTGGCATTTGAACAGGAGCCAGGCGCCGAGCAGCGCAATCGCGATGGAGAGCCACGGCGCGACCTGTCCGCCGATGCTCTCGGCCAGCGCGGCGCTCATGCCCGGGCCGCGAATGTCCACGCCCTGCGGCATGAAGCTCACGTAGAGCAGCGCGGGCAGCACCATCCCGAGGATCGCGCCCACGAAGAACACGGCCCATTGATCGGCGCGGACGATGCGCCACCAGCCGCGCCAGCGCGACATGGCCTCGGCATCGGGCGTGAACTTGAAGCCGTGATGCGCGAGATTCATGCGCTCGCCGCCGATGGCGGCGGGAATGAAGCCCGCCAGCCCGGCCATGCCGTAACCCTTGTCGCGCGCCCAGTTGCCGAGCCCGATGTTGAGGATGCCGCCGCACCCCGAATAGGCCGCCAGCGCGCCGAGCAGAAAGAAGTCCGCTCCGCTCGGCAGGAACACGAAACTGCGGCTCGAGATATCGAAGCCGCCGAGGCCGAGCGCCGCGGCGAGCCACGTGCGGCCTGGAACAAAAGCCAGCGCCATGACCAGGAACCCGCCCAGGATCACCACGACCAGCGCCCAGTTGAGGATCTCGAGCGTGCGCGCGACACGCCGTCCCAGCAGCAGGATGAGAACGCACATCAGGAACAGGCCGACGCCGACGTAGTAGACCGCGGCACCGTCGTCGGGACCGGCGAGGCGCCCAGTCCCGAGAAAAAAGAGGATGCCCGCGGAAGTCGCGGCCCACGCCGGCCAACCGACCTGGAGGAAGAACGATCCCGCGTACACCCACGCCCAGGCCGCTGCCGAGGGTCGCGTGCGCATGAAACCGCTGAAAGCCGGCTCGCCGGTCGCGACCACATAGCGCATGACTTCCGTATTGAAGATCGCCTGCAGGAAGACGGCGACGAGCGTCACCCACAGGAGCGAGAGACCGTATTTCACGAACGCCGCGGGGCCGAGCAGGAACTCTCCGCTCCCGATCGAGACGCCGAGCACGATCACGCCGGGACCGACGACGCCGAGCCATGAGAGTCCCTTCGGCAGCGGTGGCGCGGGCAGCTCGGCCTGCACCCAGGCATCGAGGCCGGTGCGTGTTTCCGGTCCCGCAAACGTGCGAGCCTGTGCCGAAGCCGTGCTCATGCGTGTCCCCCGCGGGAAGTCTATTCTAGAACGCATGACGAGGTACGCTTCGGCGCACACGGCCCTTCCGGTCATTGCGGGCTCACTCTTATTTATAGGCTCGCCGCTCCGGGCCGATGCGGCCGATCCGAACTCGCCCGCGCGCGTCGTGGCGTACGTGGCGGGCTGGAGCATGCCCGCCGAGATCCGTGCGGACCAGCTCACGCACATCAACTACGCCTTCGGACGCATCGACGGCGCCGGCAATGTCGTGCTGCCGGACCCGGGAGCGGCAGCGCAACTGGCCCGGCTGCGCGCGCTCAAGAAGACGAATCCGCATCTCCGGATCCTCATCTCGGTCGGCGGATGGACGGCCGAGGGATTTTCCGACGCGGCGGCGAGCGCCACCTCGCGCAATACGTTTGCGAGCAGCGCCGTCGCCTTGCTGCGTGCGCACCAGCTCGATGGCATCGATATCGATTGGGAGTATCCGGGCCAGAGCGTCGCCGGCATCAAGTCGCGTCCCGAGGACAAGAGGAACTTCACGCTGCTGTTGAAGACCTTACGCGAGCAGCTCGACAAGGCCGGCGCTGTCGCGCATCGCGGGCGCGCCGATCATTACCTGTTGACCATCGCGTCAGCCGATCGCGAATACTTCGACTACACCGAGATGGACCAGCTCCACGTCTATCTCGACTGGCTTAACGTGATGAGCTACGACTTCTTCAACAGCCTGACGCCGACCACCGGGCATCACGCTGGGCTGTACCCTTCCCCGTTTGCAGCACCTGCCGATCGCAATGCCGATGCTTCGATTCGCCAGCACCTGGGCGCCGGCATCCCGCCGCAGAAGCTGGTGCTCGGCGTTGCTTTCTATGGCCGCGGCTTCGCGGGCGTGAACCCGCTGCACGACGGCCTCAATCAGCCGTACGAGCGCTTCGAGGCGGAGCATCCCTACTCGGAGCTCGTCGACAAGTACATCGGCAAACAGGGATTCATCCGCGAATGGGACGCCGAAGCAAAGGCACCGTTCCTATGGAATCCCGAAACGCATGCGTTCATCACCTATGACGATCCCGACTCGATCGCGATCAAGGCCGGGTACGTCCGGATCCATCACCTCGGCGGCATGATGTTCTGGGAGCTGAGCCATGACCACGATGGCGAGCTGCTCGGGACGATCGTGAAATCCCTGAGCAGATAGATCTGCCATCGAGGGCGTCAAGCCGGACGTTGACATCTTTCCGTCACAATTGACGCGTACACGATGAGGCCGCGACGCGCGGCGGTCTGCGGTCCGAGGGGATTCAGGGATAGCCGACGACGGCAGCGTGCAAGCGTCTCGGCGCTTCCGCGGACAGCACGCGAGGCTGCACTTCCTTGTTGGTGGCTTCGAGAGAGTTGAG
>DATFRO010000121.1:0-56629 GCA_035263105.1 Steroidobacteraceae bacterium
AGCGCATGCGGCAGGCGCACGCCTCATCGTCGCGCCCAACTGCGACGTCGACGTGATCACCTGCGCGCTGCAACTCGACATGCGCGTGCTGCCGGGGATCGCAACCGCCACCGAAGCTTTCACCGCCATTCGGGCCGGGACGCAGCAGTTGAAACTCTTTCCAGCCGTCACCTACGGACCGCAACACCTGAAAGCATTGAGGGCGGTGATACCGCCCACCACGCAGATCTTTCCGGTGGGAGGGATCGGAGCAAGCGAGGTCTCCGCCTGGCTCGAAGCGGGCGCCGCCGGCTTCGGTTTCGGCTCGGAACTCTTCCGTCCCGAGTACACGCTCGACGATATCGCAACCCGTGCCCGCCGCCTGGTGGCAGCACTGCAATCGACGCGACGCTGATCGAACTGAAGAACGACAACAAGACAGGGGGATATCAGTGAGACTTTCCACGCTCGACCTCAGCATCATCGGGATCTACGCGGTTTCGATCTTCATCCTCGCGCAATGGGTCTCGCGCGAGAAAGGCGCGCACCAGAAGGACGCACAGGACTATTTCCTCGCGAGCCGCGCCCTGCCGTGGTGGGCGATCGGCACTTCGCTGATCGCCGCGAACATTTCCGCCGAGCAGATCATCGGCATGTCCGGGTCGGGCTACGTGATCGGGCTCGGCATCGCGTCCTACGAGTGGATGTCGGCGCTCACCCTGGTCATCGTCGGCAAGTACTTCGTGCCGATCTTCCTCAAGAATCGCATCTACACCATGCCCGAGTTCCTCGAGCGCCGTTACAGCCCGAGCGTGCGCACGGTGATGGCGATCTTCTGGCTGGGCGTGTACATCTTCGTGAACCTCACTTCCATCCTGTGGCTCGGCGCCACCGCGGTCCACACGGTCACCGGTATCGAACTGCAGACGGCGCTGATCGCGCTCGCGGTGTTTGCCGGCGCTTATGCGCTCTACGGCGGGCTGAAGGCGGTCGCGCTCACCGACATCGTGCAGGTGTCGCTGCTGGTGCTCGGCGGTCTGGTCATCTGCTTCATGGCGCTCAGCCAGGTCTCCGGCGGCAACGGCATCGTCGCCGGCTTTCACGCGCTGACGAGCCAGTTCCCCGAGAAGTTCGACATGATCCTGTCGCCGAGCAACCCGCACTACAAGGATCTGCCGGGCCTCTCGGTGCTGCTCGGCGGCATGTGGGTGATGAACGTGTCGTACTGGGGCTTCAACCAGTACATCATCCAGCGCGCGCTCGGCGCCAAGGATCTGCGCGAGGCGCAGAAGGGCATCGTGCTCGCGGCGTTTCTCAAGCTCCTGATGCCGGTGATCATCGTGCTCCCCGGCATCGCGGCCGTGGCGCTCGCGCCCAATCTCGAGCGGCCCGACGAGGCTTACCCGCACCTGATGGCGATGCTGCCCAGCGGGATTCTCGGCCTGGTGTTCGCCGCGCTGGTCGCGGCGATCATTGCGTCGATGGGCTCGAAGATCAATTCGATCGCGACCATCTTCACCATGGACGTCTACAAGCCGCTGAGCCCAACGACGTCGCAGCATGGGCTGGTGCTCATCGGTCGCACCACGGCCGTGGTTGCGCTCATCATCGCGGCGCTCTCCGCCAAGCCACTGCTCGGCGGCTTCGACCAGGCGTTCCAATACATCCAGGAGTTCACGGGCTTCTTCACGCCCGGCATCTGCGTGATCTTCCTGCTCGGCATGTTCTGGCAACGGACCACGGCGGTGGGCGCGCTGATCGCGGCGATCGCTTCGGCCTTGCTCTCGTTCCTCTTCAAGATCTTCTGGCCGGCGCTGCCTTTCATGGACCGGGTGGGCATCGTGTTCCTGCTGTGCCTGGCGATCGCCGTGATTCTTTCCCTGCTGCAGCCGAGGCGTGAGGCGGCGCTCCGGGTCGAACTCAAGGACATCGACTACACCACGACGCGCGGATTCAACATCGCGGCGGTCGTGGTCACATTGATCCTCATCGGGCTGTACGCGACCTGGTGGTAGGAGCCGCGCTTGGCCAGTTCGCACCCGATCGAAATCCTTCCCGCCGGCGACACGGTCGGTGAGGGAATCCTGTGGGATTCGCGCCGCCACGTCCTGTGGTGGACCGACATCCAGCGCAGCCGCCTGTACCGGCACGACTGGAAGTCGCGCACGACGCAGGTTCTCGACACGCCCGAGCGCGTGGGCTCGTTCGGGCTCGTGGCCGGCAGTGCGCGCCTGATCACCGCTTTCGAGAGCGGGATAGCGCTCTATGACCCCGATACGCGGCAGGTGTCCTGGCTTGCGCGCCCCGAAGCGGAGATTCTCGGCGTGCGCTTCAACGACGGCCGCGTCGACCGGCGCGGCCGGTTCTGGTGCGGAACCATGGTCGAAGACCGCTCGCGCGCCGTGCGCGGCAACCTCTATTGCGTGGACAGCGGACGCGCGCGTTGCGAAGTGGGCGGCATCGCCATCTCCAACAGCCTCTGCATGAGCCCCGACGGCAGCCAGCTGTACTTTGCCGATTCTCCGACCCGCACCATCAACGTCTATCGCGTGATCGAGCCGCACGGCTCGCTCGAGTCGCCACGCATCTTCGCCCGGACGCCTGAGGGCTCGGTGCCCGATGGCGCCACGGTCGATGCGGAAGGCTGCGTGTGGAGCGCGCAATGGGGCGGCGCGCGCGTCGTACGCTATACGCCCGACGGCCGGATCGACCGCACGCTCGAGGTCCCCACGACCCAGCCGAGCTGTGTCTGCTTCGGCGGACCCGATCTCGACCTGTTATTCGTGACCTCGGCGCGCGAGAATCTGCCTGCCGCGGTGCTCGAACGCGAACCGCACGCGGGCGACGTTTTCGTCTACCGTACCGGCCTCAAAGGGCTGCCAGAACCAGAGTACCGCACATGATCGTCCGAGCCTCCGGCCAGAACCTGACCTACAGCATCGTTCACGACCTCGGCGTCGCCATCGTGACCGGCACCTACTCGGATCGGAATCCGTTTCCGGTCGAGGCGGAGCTGTGCCGCAAGTACGGCGCGAGCCGCAGCATCCTGCGCGAAGCGGTGAAGATGCTCACTGCGAAGGGCCTGCTGGGCGCCAGGCCGCGGCAGGGAACGTGGGTGCAACCGGAGTCGAACTGGAACATGCTCGACCCCGACATCCTCGGGTGGCTCCTCGAGCGGAAGTTTTCGCCGGCGCTCCTGATCGAGTTCACGGAGATTCGACTCGCCGTGGAACCGGGTGCCGCGGCGCTGGCGGCCAAAGTCGGCGGACCGCAGGAAAAAGCCGCGGTGCGTGCGGCGATCGAGCGCATGCAGGCGGCGGAGCGCGGCGATGACGATCCGCTCGAGTCCGACATCGCATTTCACGTCGCGGTCCTGCGGGCCAGCAAGAATCGCTTTTACGCGCAGCTCACCGAGCTCACCGCCACCGCCCTCAGGTTCAGCATCCGCACCACCAACCGCTACAAGGGTGTGCAACTCGCGAGCGTCGCCGACCACAAGAAGGTCGCGGACGCGATCATCGCCAGCAAGCCCACCGTCGCAGCCGAGGCGATGCGCAAACTGATCCAGGAAGCGCTCGACCTGATCAGCGCCCGCGAGGAACGCCACGCGCACCGCCAGGCGGGCGGACGCTAACAACTCGTTCGTACCAACAACGGCCGACCCGCGTGAGCAGTCGCATCGCTGGCGCTCTCCTGCTGCTCGTGTGCTCGAGCGCCGGCGCGGCAGAGAAGAGTCCCTCGGTTGCGGTGGATGCCAACGGCGTGATGCGCTGGCGAACCTCAGGACAGGAAGTCGCGCTCTTCGGCGTGAACTACACCGCACCCTTTGCGCACGCGTTCCGCGCTCACGCCCGCCTCGGGATCCCGATCGAGCAGGCGATCGATGCCGATGTCTATCACTTCGCGAGACTCGGCTTCGACGCTTACCGCGTGCACGTCTGGGATCGCGAGATCAGCGACGCCCAAGGCAACCTGGTCGCGAACGAGCACGTGCATGCGCTCGACTATCTGCTGGCGAGACTCGCACAGCGCGGGATCCGGGTCATCCTCACGCCGCTCCAGTTCGGCAATGCCGGTCACCCGGAACCGGGCGTGCCACTCGAAGGCTTCACCAGCAAGTACGGCAAACAGGGGAGCCTCGAAAACCAGGAGGCATGGCCGCTGCAGGAACGCTATCTCGCGCAGTTCGCGCGCCACGTGAATTCGCTCAGCGGTGTCGCCTACCGCGACGACCCCAACATCATCGGCTTCGAGATCTGCAACGAGCCCGGCCACTTCGACTACGCGCCGACGGTCGAGTACATCAACCGCATGGTGGGCGCACTGCGCGGCGCCGGCGTACGCCAGCCGGTCTTCTACAACATGAGTCACGGCATCCCGGTACATGAGGCGTACCTCGACGCCGACGTGCAGGGCGGCACCTTCCAGTGGTACCCGTCGAACCTGGTCGCTGGTCACGAGCAACGCGGAAATTTCCTGCCGTACGTGGACGACTATCCGATCCCGTTCGCGAGCGAGGCCAAGTTCCGGCACAAGGCGAAGATCGCCTACGAGTTCGATGCCGCCGATATCGGGCGCGGCTACCTCTACCCGGCGATGGCGCGCACGTTCCGCAAGGCCGGGATGCAGTTCGCGGCGCAGTTTGCCTACGACCCGATGTACATCGCGCCGTTCAACACCGAGTACCAGACTCACTACCTGAATCTCGCCTACGCGCCGCAGAAAGCCCTCGCCATGAAGATCGCCGGCGAAGCGTTTCGGCGCGTTCCGCGCAACGCCGACTTCGGCAGCTACCCACAGAACGCGCGCTTCGCGGGCGTGCACATCAGCTATGAGGAAGATCTCGCTGAGCTGGTGACGAGCGATACCTTCTTCTACTCCAACACTACGACGACGCGACCGCCCGCGCCGGGCAAGCTGTCCAGCATCGCCGGCTTCGGGAGCTCCCCGCTGATCAGTTATGCGGGACGCGGCGCGTATTTTCTCGATAGTCTCTCCGCTGGGGCCTGGCGCCTCGAAGTCATGCCGGATGCAATCTGGGTTCGGGATCCGTTCGAGAAGCCGAGCCCCAACAAACAGGTGGCGCGGATCGCGTGGAACGAATGGCCCATGCACATCGATCTGCCGGACCTGGGAAGCGACTTCACGGCTGCCGGCCTCAACGAAGGCAATCAGTTTCGCGGCACAGCGCAGGGCGGGACCCTGACGGTGGGACCGGGTGTGTATCTGCTCACGCGGCGCGGCGGCACCGCGAAATGGACCGCCGACAGCCACTTCAGGAACATCACTCTCAAGGAATTCGTCGCACCGCTCTCGTCCGTTGATCGGGTGTACGTTGTCCATCAACCCGTCGTGGAAGCGACCGCGGGACAGGACCTCGAGATCTCGGCATTCATCGCGGCGCCGCGGCTGCCGCCGAAGGTCTCGCTGATCGCCTACCCTCCGCCGCCGCCGGCGCCGCCCGAGCCCAAGGAACCTGTGCGCACTCAGCCGGGCGGCGACAACGGCCCGGGACTGGGGCGCGTGGATACGGGCGGTGCCCGTTCATTCGAGATGAAGAGTATCGGCGGCTTCGAGTACCGGGCGCTGATTCCAGGCGATCAACTGCGACGCGGCACGCTGCGCTACGAGATCTCGGTCCAGCATGCGGACGGCTACACGACGTTTCCCTCCAATCTTCCGGGCCTGCCGACCGACTGGGACTTCTACGGCAAGCCCTGGCAAGCGCGCATCGTCGCCAAGGGCGCGCCGCTTTTGATATTCGACGCCGCGGTCGACGCCGAGCAGATCACGGCCGATCATCGCGGTGTCGTATACGAGCGCGTACCCTCGGATCGTCCGGGCACGACCGCGATCGATGTCGTCGCACCCGAGGTCGCCGACGGCGAACACGACCACTCGCTGAGATTCTTCTTCAAGGACAAGATTGCCGGCCGCACGTCCGAACTGGGCGCTGTCGATCGCATCGTGCTCTATGGCAGATCGGCGGCGGGCAAGGCCTGCCCGGTCCAGGTGTCGCTCGTCAGCGCCGAAGGCGTTGCGTATGGGGGAGTGATGAGCCTGCAAGACACGTTTGGCGCCTATGCGTTGCCCGTCGCGGCATTGCAGGCGGTGCGTGCACCGAACATTCCGCATGGCTACCCGGTGTTCATCCACTTCTGGAACACCGTCGATGCTCATCTGCCTCTCGATCTGAAGCGCGTGGAGAGCGTGCTGGTTTCGGTCGGCCCGGGAATTGCGTCCGGCGAATACGCCGAGCCGCACGAAATCGAGATCGAGCGGATCTGGCTGGATCACTCCTGAGAGCGGACAAGCCAATGGACAAGATCAGGATCGCAATCGTCGGCCTGGGCAAGATCGCTCGCGATCAGCACCTACCCTCGATCGCTGCGAGCGGGACCTTCGAACTTGCCGCAATCGCTAGTCCACACAGCTCCCTCACCGGCGTGCCGTGCCATCGAAGCATCGAGGATCTGCTGCAACAGGAGCGCGGCATCGATGCAGTGGCCTTGTGCACCACGCCGCAAGTGCGCTACCAGGCCGCGCGCCACGCGCTCGAGCACGGTTGTCACGTGCTGCTGGAGAAGCCGCCCGGTGCAACGCTGGGTGAAGTGGACGCGCTGGTGGACCTCGCGGAACGGAAGGGCGTCGCGCTCTTCGCATCGTGGCACTCGCGTTTCGCGGCCGCGGTCGAGCCGGCGCGCGCCTGGCTCGCGACACGCAAGGTCAGGAGCGTCACGCTGACCTGGAAGGAGGATGTTCGCGTCTGGCACCCCGGGCAGGGCTGGATCTGGAAAGGTGGCGGACTCGGCGTCTTCGATCCGGGCATCAATGCGCTGTCGATCCTCACGCGCATCCTTCCCCGCGCCGTGATCCTGCGCGAGGCCGAGCTTTCCATTCCGTCCAACTGCGAGACGCCGATCGCGGCGCGCTTGCAGCTCGCCGATTCGGGGGACGCGCCGATTCGCGCCGAGTTCGATTTCCGGCAGACCGGCTTGCAGACCTGGGACATCGACGTGCAAACCGACGACGGGAGCCTCCTGTTGTCCATGGGCGGCAGTGCGCTGCAGGTGAAGGGCCAGACGGTAAGTCTTGCGCAGACAGCCGAATACCCGCTGCTGTACGCGCACTTTGCGGCGCTCGTGCGCGAGTGCCGCATCGACGTCGACCTCGCTCCGCTGCAGCTCGTCGCGGATGCGCTCCTTTGCGGCCGGCACCGGCCCGTGGAGGCCTTCGTGGAATGAGGCCCGGCGCGGCCGGGAACCGGCCGCCGCGGCGATGGTCGAGAAGCGTTGTCCTTCAAGGAAGAATTTCAGATGAGCGCGCTCCTGGACCTGGCCAAGTACGGCCAAAGCTATTGGCTCGACGACCTCAGCCGCAGCATGATCGAGAGCGGTGAGCTCGAGCGGCGGGTCACCCGCGAGGGCCTGACCGGCGTCACCGATAACCCCGCGATTTTCAATGCCGCGCTCAGTGGCAGCGCCGACTATGACGAGCAGGTGCGCCGCTGCGCCGGAATGCATCCGACGCAGATCTACGAGATGCTGATCGTCGCCGACGTGCGCCGCGCGTGCGAGATCCTGCGCCCCGTCTACGACCGCACCGAGGGACGCGACGGGTTCGTGAGCCTCGAGGTCTCGCCGCAGCTCGCGCGCGACACGCAGGGCTCGATCGTCGAAGCGCGCCGCCTGTGGAAGGCGGTGGACCGCCCCAACCTGCTGATCAAGATCCCCGGTACGCCCGAGGGCGTGCCGGCGATCGAGACGCTGTTGATCGAGGGCATCAACATCAACGTGACCCTGCTCTTTGCGATCGAGCACTACGAGGCGGTGGCGCACGCTTATTTGCGGGCCGTCGAACGGCGTCACGCCCGCAAGGAGCGCATCGAGCGGCTCGCCTCAGTGGCGAGCTTCTTCCTGAGCCGCATCGACACGCTGGTCGACGAGAAGCTGCAGGACCGGGTCAAGGCGGGCGATGAGCTCGCGAAGGAACTGGTGGGCAAGTGCGCCGTGGCCAACGCCAAGCTCGCCTACCAGAACTTCAAGGAAACCGTCGCCTCGACGCGCTGGAAGGCGCTCGAGCGCGCGGGTGCCCGGCCGCAACGGCTGCTCTGGGCGAGCACCAGCACCAAGAATCCGGCGTACGATGATCTCATGTACGTCGAGCCGCTCATCGGTGCGCAGACCGTCAACACCATGCCGGCGAAGACCATCGCGGCATTCGCCGATCACGGCAAGGCCGCTGCGACGCTGGAACAGGGCATCAAGGAAGCGTGGCAGGCGATTGCCGATCTCAGGAAGACCGGCATCAACCTCGAGCGCGTGACCGGGCAGTTGCTGGAGGAGGGCATCGAGAAATTCGTCAAGGCGTCCAACGAGACGCTGCAGACGATCACCAACAAGGCACCGATCGCGAGCGTGCGGTAGAGGCAGCGCATGCAAGACTCCCACGCCGATGCGCTGGTGATCTTCGGCATCACCGGCGACCTCGCGTACAAGAAGATCATCCCGGCGGTCGCGAATCTCGTGCAGCGCGGGCGGCTGACGGGCCCCGTGCTGGGCGTTGCGCGTGAATCGTGGAGCCTCGAGCGCCTCGAGGAGCGCGTGGCGGCGAGCCTGCGCGAGCACGGCACAGGGGCCGATCCGCAGGTTTTCGCTGCGCTCTGCGCGAAACTCAAGTACATCACGGGCGACTACCGGAACGAGGACACGTTCCGCAAGCTCAAGGATGCGCTGGGCGAGGCGCGTGCGCCCCTTCACTACCTCGCCATTCCGCCGAGCCTGTTCGGCGACGTCGTCACCAAGCTGGGCGCCTCGGGCGCGGCGCGTGGCGCGCGAGTCGTGGTGGAAAAGCCGCTCGGTCGGGACCTGAAGAGCGCGCGCGCCCTCAATCGCACGCTCGCCCAGGTATTCGAGGAGTCACAGATCTATCGCATCGATCACTTTCTCGGCAAGGAGCCGGTGCAGAACCTGCTGTATTTCCGCTTCGCCAACGCGTTTCTCGAGCCGCTGTGGAATCGCGAACACGTCGCGAGCGTGCAGCTCACGATGGCGGAATCCTTCGGCATCGAGGGTCGCGGCCGGCTGTACGAGGAGCTGGGCGCGATCCGCGACGTGGTGCAAAACCACCTGCTGCAGGTCGTAAGCCTGCTCGCCATGGAGCCACCTGCCAGTTATGCGAGCGACGCGCTGCGCGACGCGAAGGTGAAGGTGCTCAAGGCCGTGCTGCCGCTCGATGCGGGCGATGTGGTGCGAGGTCAGTACGTGGGTTACCGCAAGGAGCCGGATGTGGCCGCGGACTCGCGCGTCGAGACCTACGCGGCACTGCGGCTCGACATCGACTCGCCGCGCTGGGCGGGAGTGCCGTTCCTGATCCGCGCGGGCAAGCGCATGGCGGTGACGGCGACGGAAGTCATGGTGCGCCTGCGCACCTCAATGCACCCGCTGTTCGATGCGGCGCCCAACGACGCCAACCATGTGCGCTTTCGGCTCGGGCCGGACCGCGTCGTGATCGGCCTCGGCGTGCGCACCAAGGTGCCCGGTGAGGACATGCACGGGCGCTCGGACGAGCTCTTCATGTGCGACCAGGAAACGGGCGCGGTCTCGGCCTACGAGCGCTTGATCGGCGATGCATTGCGGGGCGATGCCACGCTCTTCGCACGGCAGGACTCGATCGAAGTGGCGTGGCAGATCGTGGACGACGTCATCGGCGAGCAGGATCACGCGCCGTTGCCCTACGAGCCCGGGAGTTGGGGACCGAAGGACGCCGACGCGCTGGTCGAGGATGGCGCGGGTTGGCACGACCCGGCCGCGACCGCCGACTGCCGCTAGCGCAGGCAGTCACCGACGAGTTTCGCCGTCACGCGCTGATAGAAGGTGAAGTTCTTTCCGCCGAGCCTCACGCTGAGCGTGCCGCTGAGCTGCGCCTCGCCGATGCGCCAGACGGCGCTCCCCGTCGTTCCATGTCCGCCGTCGCAGCGCAGGACGTAGGAAATCGTATCGGCCTCCCGACTCTCGTCGGCGAGACGGCAGTCGCTGAGAGCCGCGTGGGTGAGCACGGGGAATGCAGTGGAGGATGAGAGGTCTGCCTGCGAGAGGCAGCGCTTCTGGTGCGTGGTGGCGTAGCGCAGGTTTTCCTCGAGATGCGGCATCGCGGTCACCGTCGTGACCTCGTAGAAGCGCGATGGCAGCGCGCCGGGCGACGCTGCGATGGAACAGGCCAGGAGAATGGGGATTGGCACAGCTGCTGCTCCTTGAGGTCCGCTGCACGCGACAATACGCCTCAACGCGCGCGGCAACTCTCCGATTCTTGCGATCGAACCGCGGCCAGAGTGGCCCGCGGCCGATCGACGCCGGCTAGCGGCGTTTCTCGACCACCGATGCCAGGCGCCGCACACCCTCCGCCACGGCACTGTCGCGCAGGACGCCGTAGCCGAGAATGAGCGCGGGCGGCAACCTGGCGCGGCCGCGGTAGCGCTCGGTGCCGTAAGCATTCACCGACAGCTCCCGGGCCTTGGCGATCACTTCGCTCTCCTCCGCGCCGGGCGGCAGCTCCAGCATGAAGTGCAGGCCCGCGGCGATCCCGGACACACGGCGCTTCGGCAGGTGCTTCTGCAGGGCCGCGGTCAGCGCATCGTGACGCTGGCGATAGATCCGGCGCATGCGGCGCAGGTGCCGATCGAGTGCGCCGCGTTCGATGAAATCGGCGAACGCGAGCTGCTCGAGATTCGCTGAGCCACGATCCTCGATCTCCTTCACCCGGACGAACGCGGGCACGAGAGCCGGCGGTGCCACGAGCCAGCCGAGACGCAGTGCCGGCGCCAGGATCTTGCTCGCCGAGCCGATGTAGATCACCCGGTCCGGCGCCACGCCCTGCAGAGCGCCGATCGGTTCGCGGTCGTAGCGAAACTCCGCGTCATAGTCATCCTCGATGACGAAGGCCTCCTTGCGCGCCGCCCAATCGAGCAGGGCCGCGCGCCGCTGCGGCGCGAGCACCGCCCCGGTCGGAAATTGATGCGCGGGGGTCACGAGCACCGCGCGCGCGTGGCTTCGCTCCAGGCGCTCCACGATGAGGCCGCCCGCATCGACAGGCACCGTGACGCAATCGAGGCCGGCATCGCGCACCGCTTCGCGCTGCTCATCGTGAGAGGGGTCCTCGGTCGCCACCGCTTCGATGCCCATCCGGCGCAGCACCGTACAGGCGAGCCGGAACCCCTGCGTGAAGCCGTTGCAGATCACCATGTGCTCAGGCTGCGCCGAGGTGCCGCGCGCCCGATTGACGTAGGCCGACACGGCCACGCGCGCCGCGCGGCTGCCGCGCGGTTCGAGGTACCCCATGGTTTCGGCGGTCGATTTCGCCAGCACGTTGCGCAGCGAGCGGTGCCACTCACGCCTCGGAAATGTGGAGGTGTCGGGCACTCCGGGGCGGAAGTCGTAGCGCAGTTGCTCGCCGACAGCCGGGGCAGCCGCTCGCGTCGGAGTTCTTGCCGCGGGCTCGTCGATCACGCGGCCCTCGGCCACGGTGGTCGCCGACCCCTGGCGGGCAACGAGATAGCCCTCCGCGAGCAGTTGCTCATAGGCGTCGACCACGATCCCGCGTGACAGCCCCAGGTCCTGCGCGAGGGCGCGCGTCGATGGCAATGGCGCTCGCGCCTTGAGCCGCCCCGCGCGGATTGCCGCGCGCAGCTCCTGTTCGAGCTGTGCGCGCAGCGGCTCGCTCGCGTTGCGGTCCAGGCGCAGCAGGAGCTCGGGCGCGGCGGCCTCGCGCCGCAAAGTGGTACCCTCTTTTTTCACTGAACTGGCCCTGTTTTATGTACCAGCAGAGGATACGCTGTGCGCCACCTGGAGGAAAGAATCGCTTAACCCGGAATCAAGTAATGCGTTTGCTGCAAGTGACGGATGAGCCGAAAGTGCGCATCACCGGAAGTTGACCAAGGGCATCGATTCTCGAAGCGATCACTGACTGGAGACGACCATGAGCACGCACAGCATCCGTACCTTCGTAATCAGCAGCGCCCTGGCGCTGGCAGCGCTGATGAGCCCGGCCACGCAGGCGGCCGAGGAGTGCGCGGTGCCCGAATCGGGGACGTATGCGAGCGACGAAAACTACGTCGCGAATCTCGGTCACATGTACGTCACGGCCGCACGCGCGACGCGCGTGGCGGACCTGGGCAGCATCGTGGTGACTGCGCGGCGCGAAACCGCCACTCGGCTTGCGAGCCTCGGGACGATGACGGTCGAGGCGCAGCGTGACGGTGTTGTCGTCGCGAACCTCCTGAATTGACCACAGCCTCGAGCCTGCCGGGTGCACCGGCAGGCTCTTTTTTTTCAAACGGACTTGCCAATGAGCACGCGTGATCGCTTCGACCTGGTGCTGCTCGGTGTCATCTGGGGCGCCTCGTTCCTCTTCACCCGCATCACGGCGCCCGAGTTCGGCGCCTTCGCACTGGTCGAGATCCGCCTGGCGATCGGTGCGGCGATCCTGACCGGCCTCCTCGCCGCGCGCGGCGGCTTCGGTGAATTGCGCGGCGCATGGACGCCCGCCCTGATCGTGGGCTTCTTCAACTCGGCCCTGCCCTTCGCACTGTTCGCCTACGCGCTGGTGTTCATCACCGCGGGCACCGCGGCAGTCATCAACGCGACCACACCGCTCTTTGGCGCGCTCGTGGCCTACATCTGGCTCAACGACCGCATGACGGTGATGCGCGCCGTCGGCCTCGCCGTGGGATTCTGCGGCGTGGTGCTGTCGGCGTGGGACAAGATCTCGTTGAGCGGCGGCAGCACGACGCTCGCCATTTTCGCCACGCTCGGTGCCAGTCTCTCTTATGGCGTGGGCGTCAACTATGCCAAGCGCAGGCTCACCGGTGTTGCGCCACTCGCACAGGCAACCGGAAGCAACATCGCAGCCGCGCTGCTGCTGCTGCCGCTGGCGTTGACGCATTGGCCGAGCACGTCGCCGACGCTCAAGGGATGGCTGTGTGTCGCGGCGCTCGGCATCTTCTGCACGGCACTCGCCTACGTCCTGTATTTCCGCCTCATCACACGCGTCGGTCCGGCGAAAGCCACGACCGTGACGTACCTGATCCCGGTGTTCGGCATGCTGTGGGGCTACCTGTTCCTGCACGAAGGCGTCACGCCGCAGATGCTGACCGCCTGCGCGGTGATCGTGTTCGGCACGGCGCTCGCCACCGGCAATCTGAAGCTGCCCTGGCGATCGCGGGATCGCGTCACGAGTGGTGCCTGACCCGGCAGCGGAGGCGCAGCCGCCGGAGGCGTGGCCGCCCGCGTTCCGAGTTAGTGGCCGCCGAGGCCGGTCGCGCGATCACGTTCCAGCACGAAGAGCTCATCGATCTCCGCCATGAGGCCGGTCATACGGAAAGGATGATCGATGGGCAGGTCAAGCCACCCTCGGCGAGATGGAACTCGCTGAAGTCGAGCACGCGCGGCTTGAACCCACGCGCCTTGATCCGCTGCACCGTGCGCGGGTAATTGGAAGACAGCAGCAACTCGCGCCCCACCGCCAGCGCGCTCGCGCCCATCGGTTCATCCGGATCGACGTCGACCTGCGCAAACCGGGCAAACACCTCACGCGGCACCCACTCCGGGTTGATCACCACCGAGTCGTCGCCCAGGAAATTGACGGCGCTCTTCAGGTGCAGGCAGCCGGAGTGTTGCACCGGCACGACCTGGTAGTCGTGCTCGCGCAGCAGGTCGGCCAGGAATTCGATCCCCGCCGCATTCGTGCGCCCGCCGCGACCGATGAAGACCGTCCGGCCGATCGTCAGGATATCGCCGCCGTCGAAGGTCGCGGGCGCCTGCGCGTATTCCAACGGGCGGTAGCGCTCGAGTACTTCCGCCACCGCAGGCGTCTCCGCACGTCGTGACTCAGCGCCCGGCCGTGCGATCACGGCGACGGTGTCGAGCACCAGCGCCGTGTCTTCGATGAACACCGCGTCAGGCAACTCCGGCGCCGCTGCCACCTCGACGATCTCAGCGCCGGCCTCACGCAGCGCCGCGACATAGCGTGCGTGCTGCTGCCTGGCCAGTGAGAAATTGATCGGATCGCGACCGATGTAGGAGCGCTCGCCCTGCTGGAGCGACGGCGAGGGCGGGCGCACGAGAGCCAGCAGGCTCATTCAAAGAACGCGAACGTGCGCACTTCGATGCTGTGGCGGGGTCGGGCGTTGGGGAACGTCGTGTCGTGGAACGCCGTGTGGGGCACGCGCATCGCCTTGCTGCGATCGCTGTCGTGGAACTTGAGCAGCACCACCTCGTCGCGGGTCATGTTAGAGAAGTACCACCAGCGGTGGTGCGGCTTGTAATGGAAGATTGCCGCGGCGATGGGCATTTCGTTGGCGGGAATGTCGGCCAGCATCGCCTTCTCGTCCGGCATCGAGTCGACGATGTGCAGCGTGTTGGGGACGCCCTCGTCGGCGCCGACGCTGCGCGCATCGCAGAGTGCGACCGGCCAGTCCTGGGGCGGCTCTGAAAATGTGCGCCACAGGCTCGAGGCGATGAAGCGCGAGAAGCCCTTCCCGTCCGGGAAGGCGCTCTTGTAGATCTGCGGCGCGATGTACTCGGCCCACTCCGGCGTGAAATCGACATGCGCCTCGCTCGCGGGCGGCTGCACGCCGCCCTGGTGCGTGTAGCCCACGGTTTTCCGATAGTCCGGCAGATCGCCCGAGGTGCGGATCATCCAGCCGCGCGACACGATGCGCGTCGCGCCGGTCAGCGCCTTGACCGTCTCCTCGGCTTCGGCGGGATAGATGCGGTTGACCTGTTCCTTGTCGAAAAAATCGCTCACGGCGCTCGGCCGGTCCGCGAGCACGAACCCGTGCACGTCGAGCGTGAAGTGAGGCTTGATGGGGCGGCCGTCGCGGATCGACACCGCGTGCGTCTCGTACGTCCCGGTGTTGCGCTCGACACCCGGGGCGACAAAGCGCCGGTTGATCCGCGAACCCGGCGCGACGTAGCTGATCGCCGCATCGACCGCTCTCATGTCCCGCTCGTCCATCAAGGTGGCCCCGCAATCTGCACCAGCCGCAAGATGCTACCGCGCGCGACGGAAGTCCACTTGCAGACCGTCTCGCTATTTTGCTTCATCTGCGTACCGCTCAGAGCAGCTTCAGGAGCACGAGCGCGAGCGCCGCCAGGTACACCGTCTCGCCCACCATCAGCAACACGGGGCGCATGCCCATCGCCACCATGTCCTTGAGCGAGGTCTTGATGCCGAGGGCCGCGACCGCGGCGATCAGGCAGATCTGCGCGAAGTGTTGCAGCCACAGTTTCGGCGTCGCCGGCACAGTGACGACGCTGTTCAGCACGATGAGCGCAGCGAAGACCGCCAGGAACCACGGCACCAGTGGCGGGCGCTTCACCGCCGGGTCGCGCAGGCCGCTGGTGTGCAGGATCAACGTCAGGCTCAGCACCACGGGCAACAGCATGGAGACGCGCAGGAGCTTGGTGAAGGTCGCGGCATCGCCCGCCGCCGGAGAGATCGAATAGCCCGCGCCGACCACCTGCGCGACGTCATGAATCGTCGCGCCGATGAAGATCCCGGCGTGCCGCGCATCGAGCCCCATCAGCGACACGATGGTCGGGTAGAAGATCATCGCGAGCGTCGACAGCGCCGTGACGCCGATGACGGCGAAACTGGTGTTGCGCTCGGAGCGCTCGTCGCGCGGCAGGGTTGCGCTGATCGCGAGCGCGGCGGAGACGCCGCAGATCGCCACCGCGCCACCGGTCAACACACCGAAGGCGCGGCCCTGTCCGCTGGCGCGCGAGACCAGGACCCCGAACAGGATGGTGGTGATCACGCCGCACACGACGAGGAGCACCGGCCCCAGGCCCATCGCGTGAATATCGCCGAACGTGATGCGCAGGCCGAGCAGCGCCACACCGATGCGCAGCACCACGCGCGAGACGAACTCGATGCCGGCATCGAGGCGCGGCGCTTCACGCAGGAAGTTGAGTGCCAGGCCCAGCAATACCGCAAACAGCATCGGCGGCCCGCCGTAGTGCTCGGAGAGAAAGCCCGCGGCCGCCGCAATCGTTGCGCAGACAAGGAGCCCCGGCATGAGCGCCCGGACATCGTTCATGGTCATGCGATCCCCCTGGGCAACGTGCTACGGCTGCTTGTAGATGACGCCATCCTTCATAACGAAGGCGACATGCTCGATCGCCGCGAGATCGCGCGTCGGATCTCCTGGTACCGCGACCAGATCCGCGAGCATGCCCGCGCGAATCCGCCCGAGGTCCTGCTCGCGGCGCAGAATCCTGGCGTTGGTCGCAGTCGCCGCGGTGAGCGCTTCCACGGCGGACATGCCGTCACGCGCCATCCATTCCAGCTCCCGGTAGTTGGTGCCGTGTGCGAAGACGCCGACGTCGCTCCCGCAACCGATCGTCACGCCCGCTTGCATTGCGGTCTTGAAGGCCTCCGCCGCCTGTTGCATGCCGGGTGTCGGCGCCGACTTGCCGGGTTCGTAATGCTGAAAATACTCTGCCACCGCTTCCTGCGCGGTCAGTGTCGGCAGGTACGCGACGTGGTGTGCCGCCATCAGCTTGAAGGTCTCCGCCGTGCCGCCGTAGCCGTGCTCGATGCTGTCGACGCCCGCCAGCACCGCGCGTCGCATGCCTTCGTCGGTCGCGGCATGCGCCGAGACCGGCCGCCCCGATGAATGCGCGGTCTCGACCAGGGCCTTGAGCTCCTCTTCGGTAAACGTCGGCTGCGCAGAGCCGCCGGGACCCCAGCGATAGTCGGCATACACCTTGATCCAGTCGGCGCCGCGCCCCGCCTGCTCGCGCACCGCGCGAATGATCTCGGGCACGCCGCTCACCTCTTCGGCCCCCTGCGGTGTGCAGCAGATGTCCGGGCGGAGACTTCGCGGCGCGGGGCCATACGCGCCGGTGGCGACGATGGCGCGCGTCGCGACGAACAGGCGCGGGCCCACGATGAGGCCGTCATCGATCGCGCCCTTCACCGACACATCCGCGTAGTCCGCGCCCTCGGTTCCGAGATCGCGCAGCGTCGTGAAGCCCGCGAGCAGCGTGAGCTTCGCGTGCACGCCCGCGCGCAAGGTGCGATAGGCGACGGCTTCCTTCAGCACCTGGTCGTCCCAGGAAGTCTCGTTGTAGGGATGCAGGAATACGTGCGAGTGCAGATCCATCAGGCCCGGGATCAGCGTCATCCCCGCGAGGTCGACGGCGCTCGCGTTCGCCGGGATCTGCAGAGACTTCTGCGGTCCGACGGCGATGATGCGGTTGCCCTGGACGACGACCACCCATCCCGCATGCGGTGGTTCGCCCGCGGTCCAGACCTGTGCCGGCCGCAGCACGCGAGCGGCCGGGAGCTGGTCGGCGGCGCCGGCGGCCAGGGAAGAAAGCAAAGCGAGAAGTGTTATGGAAAAGAGCTTTGTGACGCAGTACCGCATGTGCGCTCGTTCTGATCGTTATCGCGCGCGGACTCTATATATATAGAGTGGCTGGATCAACGTACCGAAGCCACATACTCCGCCGGCAGGCCGACCTTGCTGGCAACGGCGCGCAGCTTCGCGGCGTACTCCGGGTTGTGCTCATCGGCGGCAGGGGCCTGGGAAAGGTTGTAGCAAATGGCGGTGAGCGAGCCCCCGCTCGCGAGTTGCACGCGCAGCGTTTGCGGCCGGTAGGCCTCGAGGCCCGGCCCTGAGTACAGTCGCTCCAGGTCGCCGAGCGCCACGGACATCACGGTGCCGTAGGCGCGGGCGGTGCTGTCCGGCACGAGTGCCGCTCGCTTGCCGATGCGTAGCGCGAAACCCTCCGCCCAGGCGATCTCCGCGGCGCCGGGAACGATGCCCTTCTCGCGCAGCTGGTCCGCGTCCATGAACAGCCCGTAGAAGAACACCTCGGCGCGCCGCTCACCCATGATGTGGACTCACGCCGCCGGCGCGACTTCAACGATCATCTCGATCTCGATGCACGCTCCGAGCGGGATCTGCGCCACGCCGAAGGCACTGCGCGCATGACGGCCGCGTTCGCCGAACACCGCCAGCAGCACCTCGGAACACCCGTTGGCGACCAGGTGTTGCTCGGTGAATGTCGGCGTCGAGTTCACGAGGCACAGGAGCTTCAGGATGCGCGTGACGCGATTGAGATCGCCGAGGAAGCCGTGCAACGTCGCGAGCAGGTCGACGGCGATGCCGCGCGCCGCGGCCTGGCCCTCCTGCACCGTGAGGTCGCGGCCGAATTGTCCCGCCAGCGGCTTGCCATCCTTGCGGGCGATGTGGCCGGAGACGAACACGACGTTCCCGGTCTGCGTCGCCATGACGAACGCGGCCACCGGCGTCGTGGCCGATGGCAGGACGATGTTGAGTCGCTCGAGTTCCTGGTACGGGTTCATCGCTCGGTCTCCCTGGCTGATTGGCCTGCGTATGGAACTCTACTTCAGGCGCGAAGTCACCCAACCCTGTCGGCCGGCGCCGGCAGGGTTCTTCACACGGGAATGATCACCCGGCGGTCGCCGGCTTCTCGAGGTGCCTGGCCAGCATCGTGAGGAGCTCCTCGAGATTGACGGGCTTCGCGATGTAGTCGGAGGCGCCCGCCTCCAGGCACTTCTCGCGGTCGCCCACCATCGCTTTCGCCGTCAGCGCGATGATCGGCAGCACGCGATGCATGGTCACGTGCCGCATCACGCGCATCGTGTCGTAGCCGTCGAGGTCGGGCATCATCACGTCCATCAGCACGATGTCGACGTTGGCGGCGCGCTTCAGCCCTTCGATGGCGTCCTTGCCATTGCTCGCGTGGGTCACCGTCATGTCGTAGCGCTCGAGCACGCTGGTCAACGCAAAGACGTTGCGGATGTCGTCGTCGACCAGCAGCACGGTCTTGCCGGCCAGCTGTTCGAGTATCGCCGGACTCACCGCGCCTGTCGTGCCGAGCCAGCCATTCGCGCTCTCGGCGGCGGGTGTGCCGACGGCCGCTGCCACAGTCTCGACGGGAGCTTCGACATCGTCGGCGGGCAGGTAGAGGGTGAAGGTGCTGCCCTTGCCGAGCCGGCTTTCCACGCGGATCTCGCCCCCCAGGAGCCGCGCCAGCTCGCGGCTGATCGACAGCCCCAGGCCCGTGCCACCGAACTGGCGGCTGGTGGTGCCGTCCGCCTGGCGAAACGCCTCGAAGATGACCTGCAACTGGTTGCCCGCGATGCCGATGCCGGTGTCGCTGACGCAGAAGGCCACGACCGAGTGCGCCGCGTCGAGGCTGCTGTTGCCCCAGCCGTTGCCGTTGGTGGCGCGCTCGATGCGCAGGCTCACCTTGCCGGTATTCGTGAATTTGAAGGCATTCGACAGCAGGTTCTTGATGATCTGCTGCAGGCGCTTGCCGTCGGTGGAGATCGTCGGCCGCAGCTCCGGATCGAGCGACACCACGAACTCCAGCCGCTTGCCCTGCGCGACGGGACGGAAGGAACGCTCGAAGTATTCGCACAGCTCCGGGAGCCGCTCGATGCCGATCTGCAGGGTGACGGTGCCGGACTCGATCTTCGCCAGGTCGAGGATATCGTTGATGAGCGACAGCAGGTCCCGGCCGGACGAGTAGATGGTCTGGGCGAACTCCACCTGTCGCGACGTCAGCGTGTTCTCCGCGTTGTCGCTCAGCAGGCGCGCCAGGATCAGCAGGCTGTTGAGCGGCGTGCGCAGCTCGTGCGACATGTTGGCGAGAAACTCCGATTTGTAGCGCGAGCTCAACGCGAGCTGCTCGGCCTTTTCTTCCAGCGCCGCCTTGGCCTGCTCCACCTCGTGGTTCTTGACTTCCACCTGGCGCATCTGCTCGGAGAGGAGCCGTGCCTTGTCCTGGAGCTCCTCGTTGGCCTCGCGCAACTCCTCCTGCTTGCTCTTGAGGAGCGACTCGGAGGTCTGCAGGTACCGCGCCTGCTGCTCGAGGCGTTCGTTGGTGGTCTGCAGGGTCTCCTGCTGGCTCTGCAGCTCTCCGGTGAGCGACTGCGACTGCTGCAGCAGGGCCTCGGTGCGCATCGTCGCCGCGATCGTGTGCAACACGATGCCGATGCTGTCGGTGAGCTGATCGAGGAAGCTCAGGTGGTTCTCGCTGAACTCCTGGAGCGAGGCGAGCTCGATCACCGCCTTCACTTCGCCCTCGAACAATACCGGCAGGATCACCACGTTCGCCGGCGATGTGGCGCCGAGCGCCGAGCCGACCTGCAGGAAACTCCCGGGCACCGTGGTGAGCAGGATGCGTTTGCGATTGAGTGCGCACTGTCCCACCAGCCCTTCGCCGAGCGCGAGCCGCGGCGGCAGGCCGGCGCTCGGGAAGTGCGCATAGCTCGCGAGCAGGTCGAGGGACTCGGGCGGATCGGTGGCGACGAAGAAGGCCGCCTGGTGCGCGTTCACGAGCGGCGCGAGCTCCGCCAGGATCAGCCGCGACACCTCCACCAGCTCGCGATGACCCTGCAGCATGCGCGTGAAGCGCGCCAGGTTGGTCTTGAGCCAGTCCTGCTCGGTGTTCTTGCGCGTCGTGTCCTTGAGGTTGCGGATCATCTCGTTGATGTTGTCCTTGAGCGCCGCGACCTCGCCTTTCGCTTCCACCGTGATCGAACGCGACAGGTCGCCTTTCGCGACCGCCGTCGAGACTTCCGCGATCGAGCGCACCTGGGTGGTGAGATTCGCCGCGAGCTGGTTCACGTTGTTGGTCAGGTCGCGCCACAGGCCGGACGCGCCGGGCACGCGCGCCTGCCCGCCCAGCCGTCCTTCGATGCCGACCTCGCGCGCCACGTTGTTGACCTGCACGCCGAACATCGCCAGCGTGTCGATCATCTCGTTGATGGTGTTGGCGAGCTGCGCGATCTCGCCCTTGGCTTCGAACACCACCTTGCGGCCGAGCTTGCCGCGCGCCACCGAGGTGACGATGCGCGCGATGCCACGCACCTGGCTGGTGAGACTGGCGGCCATCGAATTGACGTTGTCGGTGAGGTCCTTCCAGATGCCGGCGACGCCCGGCACCTGCGCCTGGCCGCCGAGCTTGCCCTCGCTGCCCACTTCGCGCGCGACGCGCGACACCTCGGAGGCGAACGCATTGAGCTGATCGACCATGGTGTTGATGGTGCTCTTGAGCTCCAGGATCTCGCCCTTGACGTCCACCGTGATCTTCTTCGACAGGTCGCCCTTCGCGACCGCGGTGGTGACGTCGGCGATGTTGCGCACCTGGCCGGTGAGGTTCGCCGCCATGGAGTTCACGTTGTCGGTGAGGTCCTTCCAGATGCCGGCGACGCCCGAGACCTGCGCCTGGCCGCCGAGCTTGCCGTCGGTGCCGACTTCGCGCGCAACGCGCGAGACTTCGGACGCGAAGGCATTGAGCTGATCGACCATGGTATTGATCGTGCTCTTGAGCTCGAGGATCTCGCCCTGCACGCTCACCGTGATCTTCTTCGACAGGTCGCCTTTCGCGACCGCGGTGGTGACCTCGGCGATGTTGCGCACCTGGCCGGTGAGGTTCGCCGCCATCGAGTTGACGTTGTCGGTGAGGTCCTTCCACACGCCGCCCACGCCCGGCACCTCCGCCTGCCCGCCGAGCTTGCCGGCGGTGCCGACTTCCTGCGCCACGCGCGACACCTCCGAGGCGAAGGCCTTGAGCTGGGCCACCATGGTGTTGACGACGGTGCCGATGCGCAGCACTTCGCCGCGCAGCGGACGGCCTTCCACCTCGAGGAACATGGTCTGCGACAGGTCGCCGCGGGCGACCGAGCCGATCACGCGCGCGACGTCCCGGAACGGGTGCACCATGGACTCGATCAGGGCGTTGATCGAGTCGACGCTGCTGAGCCACGCACCGGTGACGCCGGGCACCACGACGCGCTGGCTGATACGCCCTTCCCTGCCGACCTGGTTGCTGACGCGCGCGAACTCCCCCACCAGCGCCGCGTTGATCTCGACGGCATCGTTGAACGCCTCGGCGATCTCGCCATCGAGACCGCCGAGATCGAGGGGCAGGCGCGCGGCGGCAAAATCGCCGCGCCGGAAGGAGCGCAACGCCCCGAGCAGCTCGCTGCGCTCGAGGACGCGCGAGTGGACTTCACTGACACTGTGCATGGTGTGCCTCGGCAAAAAGCGCAGCCGGCCGCCGCCGGCTACTGGACCAACTGGTTGCGGATGGCGTAGCGCACGAGATCGGCGTTGTTGCGCAGGTTCATCTTGCGCAGGATGCGGGTGCGGTAGGTGCTGACCGTATTCGGGCTCAAGAACAGACGGCGCGCGATATCGCCGACGGAGTTGCCGGACGCGATCAGCCACATGATGTGGTATTCGCGATCCGACAATGCTTCGCAGGGCGCGAGCTCACCACCGTTCAGCTGCCGGCCGAGGTTCTCGGCGAGCGCCGGCGTGACGTACCTGCCGCCCGCCGCGACGCGCCGGATGGCGGTGACCAGTTCCTCGGGCGCACTCTCCTTGGCGAGATACCCCGCGGCGCCGGCCTTGAGGGCGCGCATCGCGAAGCGATCCTCCGGATGAATGCTCAGCACCAGCACCGGCCGCTCGGGATGACGTTCATGTAATTCCCGGACCAGCTCTATCCCACCTTTGCCAGGCATGCTGTAGTCGACGATGGCGACGTCCCACGCCACCTGGCCGCTGAGCTGCACGAGTTCGCGCCCGTCATGCGCCTCACCGACCACGATGAGATCGCTCTCCGTGCTCAGCAGGCGACGCAGGCCGAAGCGGATGACCGGGTGATCGTCCGCGATCAGGATCCTGATGCTCATGGCCTCGCGATTGGTATGGAGACGGCCACCGCAGTTCCCCGCCCTTGATTACCGTCGACGTGTACGCTGCCGCCGAGGCGCAGCGCGCGCTCCTGCATGCCCAGGAGTCCGAGCGACGTGCGTGCACTACTCGTGCCATCGGCAATGCCGATGCCGTTGTCGGTTACGCGCATCTCCAGGCGCCCGTCGACCTGCTCGAGCTCGACATCGACGCGCGTCGCGCGCGAGTGTCGCGTCACGTTGGTAAGAATTTCCTGGAAGATCCTGAACGTCGTCGTCGACAGGTCTTCGTTGAAGTCCACGCCGTCCGCGGGCAACCGCACGCGGCACCGCACGCCGGTACGCTTCTGGAACTCGGTCGCCTGCCAGTCGATGGCGGCTACGAGTCCCATCTCGTCGAGCACCTCCGGACGCAAGCCGGTGCAGATCTTGCGCACGGTATGGATGGTCGCATCGACCAGCGACAGCATCGACTGTGTTTTCTCGACGAGCCGTGCATCCGTGAGCTGGCTCGCGAGCCAGGCGCCTTCCATCTTGAGAGCCGTGAGCACCTGGCCGAGCTCGTCGTGGATCTCGCGCGCCATGTGCGCCCGGTCCTCCTCGCGGACCGTGATCAGCCGCGCGGCCAGGGCGCGCAGCTTCTCCTCCGATTCACGCAGGCGCCGCTCGGCTTCCTTGCGCTCGGCGATCTCGCGCGCGAGTTCCGCATTCTTGCGATGCAGGTCCACGAATATGCTCACCTTGGACTTGAGCACCTCGGGCACCACGGGTTTGAACAGGTAGTCGACCGCGCCGACCGAATAGCCGCGGAACATGGCGCCCAGCTCGTCGGTCGCGCCGGTGAGAAAGATGATGGGCGTCAGCTGCGATCGCTCGCGCGCGCGGATCAGCGCCGCGGTCTCGAAGCCGTCCATCCCCGGCATGCGCACGTCGAGCAGGATGAGCGCCAGGTCGTGCTCGAGCGCCGCGCGCAGCGCCTCGTCACCCGAGCGCGCCAGCAGCAGGTTCTCTCCGCTTCGCTCCAGCAGTGCGCCAAGCGCGTACAGGCTCTTCTCTTCGTCGTCGACGATGAGAATGTTGGCCTTGTCAGCGCTGTTCATGGTCCCGCTCCCTGATCCACGCAGGCCGCCGGTCGCGCACCGGTGTCACACGACGAGCTGATTGCGGATGGCGTATTGCACCAGTTCGGCGTTGTTGCGCAGCCCGAGCTTCCTGAGCACGCGCGTGCGGTAGGTGCTGACCGTGCTCGGGCAGAGCAGCATCTCGGCCGCGATGGAGTTGATCGGCTTCCCCGACGCGAGGAACCACATGACCCGGTACTCGCGATCCGACAGTCGTTCGTGCAGCGAGCCGCGCGTCTCGTTCGACAACTGCCCGGCCAGGATCTCCGCGAGCGCCGGGCTCACATACGTGCCGCCGTTCGCGACCTTGTGGATGGCGCGCGTCAGCTCCTGGGGCGCGGTTTCCTTGCTGATGTAGCCCGCCCCACCGGCCTTCAGCACGCGCGCCGCGTGCAGCTGCTCGGAATGGATGCTGAGGATCAGCACCGGCCGCCGTGGATATTCGCGCCGGATGGCGCTCAGGACTTCGAAGCCGCTGCGCCCCGGCATGGAAAAATCGACAATGGCGACGTCCCACTCGACCGTGCGCGAGAGCGCCAGCGCCTCGTCGCCGTCCTTGGCCTCGCCGGTCACCACCAGCTCGGGATCGGAGGCAATGATCTGTTTCAATCCCTGCCGGACGATCGGGTGATCATCGGCGATGAGAATTTTCATGGGGCCGGCCATTGTAGGAAGTCCACTACGTTCGTAGGTCTTGTCCTACCGGTGAGGACGCTGCCTACTTGCGGAAGCGCCGCACCGCTGTGAAGTCGGGCAGATCCCGATACCCGAGCCAACGCACTGCCTCCGCGCGCGAGCCAAAACTCCGCACGTTCAGACCATTCTGTCGCGCAATGAGTTCGACATACTCGTAAGAGATTTGCATATCGATGGAAGCAGCGAGCAGCGCAATCCGATGCGATGCTGAATGCGCCATCGCGCGCAGGCAGTCGATGAGGCCCTGCTGTTCCACGCGGAACGTGGGGAGCGAGGCGCGTGCCGAGATCAGGAATGAGGTGTGGCTGTCGCCGTAGCGCGCTACGGCAGCAAGAAACTCGCGGGTCTCCTGCGCCGTCTCGGCGCCGGCCAGCTCAGCGCAGACGACGCCATTTTCAACCGCTATCGCAAACGCCATCGTGCTCTCGCGAACCTGCCGATGAGCTCTGCCAGCCAACAAACCCAGAGTCCGACAGCATTCATAGCGTGACCGATAGTGCGTTACGGACCACGCCGGCGCCCTGAACCATAGTTCCAGCGGCCTAGCAGCCCGGGCGGCCTCTGGGGCGGCCGGCACGGTCGCCGCGATCCCCGCACGATGATCCGAACGGATCAGGCGCACCGCCGGCCGGCGAGTCAGAACCAGTACATTCGACGCGTAGATTTTCGCGCATGGTCTTCGGCGAAGGAGCGACGAGCATGCGTGCCATCGGCCCCGGTGAGGGCCTGAAGGTTTTCACCACCGCGTGGGCGCTCGCCAGGCAAGGCGCGTGCGTCGACCAGCTGCAGGAGATCGCCCGCTGGAGTGACGCGGCGGGCTGCGATGGCATGCTCGTGCTCTCCGACCAGGAGCAGCTCGATCCCTGGCTGGTGGCCCAGGTCATCACCGGCGCGACCGAGCGCCTGTGCCCGGTGGTCACGGTGCAGCCCGGTCAGCTGCATCCGTTCACCGCCGCGAAGAAGATCGCCTCGTTCGCGCACCTGTACGGACGCCCTCTGCACCTCAACCTGGTGGCTGGCGGCATCGGCACGGAGCTCGCGGCCTTCAGCGATCCGATCCCGCACCACGAGCGCTACGCGCGCGTCGTGGAATACGCGACGCTGGTTCTGAAGCTCCTGCAATCCGCCGAGCCGGTCACGTTCATCGGGCGCTACTACCAGGTCCACAATGTGGCGGTGACGCCGGCACTCGCGGCGGCGCTGCAGCCGATCGTGCTGGTCTCGGGATTCTCCGCGGCGGGCTCCGAAGCGGCGCGCGAGCTGTGCGGCACGGCGATCGAATACGCGCGTCCCGCATCCGACTACCCGACCGGCTGGACTGCCGCGGGCACCACCGGCATCCGCATCGGCATCATCGCGCGCAGTGCCGACGAAGACGCCTGGTCGATCGCCCTGCAACGTTACCCGGAAGATCGCCGCGAGCTGCCGCACCAGGCCGCCATCCGCGCGCGTCGCTCGCGCCTGCAGCATCGTCCGGTGCCCGCGGACACCGGTGAGGAGCGACACCTCACACCGTACTGGCTGGGCCCGTTCAACACCTTCAAGGCCACGTGCCCCTACCTCGTCGGGAGCTACGAGCGCGTGGCCGAGGAAGTGGCGCGTTACGTCGCGCTCGGCTTTCGCGCCTTCGTGCTCGACGAGCCGACGAGCGCGGTCGAGATGCGGCACGTCCCGATGGTCTTCGAACGCGCGGTCGCGCGCGCGCTGGCGGCCTGATCATGCTGTTGCAACACGAAATCAGCGCGCGAGCGCGTGAGAATCCCGAGGCGCCCGCTCTCGCCTACAAAGACACGCGGTTGACGTATCGCGAGCTCGATGAAACCAGCAACCGCCTGGCGCACCTGCTGGTGCACGCCGGCTGCCGGCCGGGCGATCGCATCGGACTGCTGATGCCGAAGGCACCGTGGGCCATCGTATCGCTGCTCGCGACGCTCAAGGCCGACGCGATCTGCGTGCCGATGAATTCGTCCAACCCGGTGCCGCGGCAGGCGAAGCTCCTTGAGCTCGCCGAATGCCGCTGCGTGCTCGCGGGTGGCAAGCCGGCGGCCAACCTCGCCGAGATCCTGGCGGCGGCCACCTTGCGGCAGCCGCCGATCATCGGCTGGCTGGATGAAGAGGCGCGCGAGCCCGCGCGCGTCGCGGCCTTCACGCAGGCGGATCTCGCTGCGTATCCGGCGCGTGCGCGCGAGTACCAGAACGACGAGGACGCCGCGGCGGAGATTCTCTTCACCTCCGGCTCCACCGGAATCCCGAAGGGCGTGGTCATCACGCATTCCGGCATCGCGCATTGCGTGCGCTGGGCGCGTGATTACTTTGGCGTGCAGCGCACGGATCGCCTGTCGTTGCATTCCTCGCTCCACTTCGACCTCGCGACGTTCGATACCTTCACCGCGCTGTCGTCGGGGGCCGAGCTCAACATCGTACCGGCCGAGCTCAACACGCTCCCGCACAAGCTGGCGCAGTTCATTCGCACCAACCGCCTGACGCAATGGCTGTCGGTCCCGGCGGCGCTCAACCTGATGGCGAACTTCGACGTCTTCGAGCCCGGCGACTTCCCGACCCTGCGCCGCGTGATCTTCGGCGGCGAAGTGCTGCCGACCGCGGCGCTGATGCACTGGATGGAGCGGTTGCCGCACGTGCAGTTCACGAACATCTACGGGCCCACCGAGACGACGATCTGCAGCACCTACTACACCGTCGCGCGCTGTCCCGCCGACCGGCGCGAGCCGATCCCGCTCGGCAACGCGTGCCCGGGAGAGCAGCTCCTGGTGCTGGACCGCAACCTCGAGCGCGTGCCGCCGGGCACGATCGCCGACCTCTACATTCGCGGCGTGGGCCTCAGCCCCGGCTACTGGCGCGAACCCGACAAGACCCGTGCGGTGTTCATCGAGCACCGCTGGCCGGACGGTTATCGCGACCGTCTCTACAAGACGGGCGATCTCGCCTCCTATGGCCCGGACGGACTGCTGCATTTTCACGGCCGTGCCGACACGCAGATCAAGTGCCGCGGCTATCGCATCGAGCTCGGCGACATCGAAAGCGCGCTCGGCACGCTTGCGGGCCTGCGCGAGAGCGCGGTGGTGGCGATTCCTTCGGAAGGCTTCGAGGGCTCGCTGATCTGCTGTGCCTACGCACCCGCGCCCGAGCAGCCGACGTCGCCGCGCGAGTTGCGGCTCGCGCTGCAGGCGCAGCTGCCGGCGTACATGTTGCCGGCACGCTGGCGGCAGTACGAATCCCTGCCCCGCAACGCCAACGACAAGGTCGACCGGGTGCAGCTGAAACAGGACTTCATGCCGGCGGCCACGAGCGCGCCGAATCCAACGCTTTCGATGCAGCAGCCGGTGGAGGGCACGCTGTGACTCAAGTGGACGATATTGTGGAAATACTGGCCGCAGTGTTCAGCGAGAACTTTCACATCGAGATGCCGGCCGCGGACGTGGACCTGCTCGAGAACGCAATCCTCGACTCGTTCCAGCTGGTGGAGCTCCTGTTCCAGGTCGAGCGACGCTCGGGCGTGAAGATCGCGATCGATGAGGTCGATCTCGATGACCTGCGCACGGTGGGGCGGCTCGCGCGGCTCCTGGCGGGAAGCGCCGCCGACGCGCGTCCGGCGCTCCAGTCGACCGGCTGAGCCCCGCGACAGCGCGCGGTCAGGGGACACGGGCGTGCGTGCAGTGAGCAGCAGCAACATCCGGCACCTGGTCGAGGCGGACGTTCCCGCCGTCGCCGACCTCATCACACGCGTCTTTCCGCAACACGGCTGGAGCTCGCGCGAGGAGTGCGCGAGCTACGTGCACGAGACGCTGTTCAACAACCCGTGGTCGGATCTCGGCATTCCCTCCTGGATCGCCGAGACGCGCAACGAGATCGCCGGGATCTACGCGGTATTTCCCCGCCCGATGCTGCTGCGCGGACGCGCGATTCGCGTCGGCGTCGGTTGCCTGCTGGGCGTCGACACCGACAAGCGCCACAGCCTCACGGCACTCGAGCTCATCAAGGCCTGCTGCTCCGGACCCCAGGATGTGATGGTGGCCGACGGCGCCAATGACCGCGCACAACAGCTCTGGGTCGGGACCGGGCGACGCCTGCCGCTGCTCTACAGCCTGCACTGGACGCGTCCGCTGCGTCCCGCGCAGCTGGCGCTGTCGAAGCTGCAGGAGCGCGGTTCGTTCCCGAAACCGCTGAGCCTGCTGACGCGCCCGGTGGCCGCGCTCGCCGATGCCGCGTGCGCGCGCTTGCGCCCCAATCGCTTTCTGCGCGACAACGACAGTGGCACGCGCGAGGAGCCGCTCGAGCCCGAGACGATCCTGTCGCACCTCGGCGAGGTGATGAACGGCAGCGCGCTGCAGCCCGTCTACCGGGCGGACTCGCTCAACTGGATCTTCGGACAGGTCGTGCGCAAGCGCCGGCTCGGGAAGCTGCGCGCGCGTGCGGTCCTGAGCGACTCCGGTCGAGTGCGCGGCTGGTACATGTACTTCGCGCGCTCGGAGGCGGCGAGCGAAGTGCTCGAGCTCGCCGCCGCTCCCGGTTCCTACGACCTGGTGCTGCGCCACCTGCTGGCCGACGCCTGGCGCGAAGGCGCAACGGCTGTGAGAGGCCGGCTCGATCCACGCTATGCGCGCGAGCTCTCCGATCGCAATTGCTGGTTCCGCTGGGATGGCAGCTGGACGCTGGTCCACGCGCGCGATCCGGAAGTCATGACCGCCATCGACCAGGACCAGGCGGTCATCGGCCGCCTCGATGGTGAGTGGTGGCTGCGGTTCCTGGGGTGGTAGCCGTGCGCGTGTGCTTCGTGGGTCTCGACAACCTCCCGGCGCTCTCCGGCAACTTCGCGCAGCACGTGATGGGCGGGGAGTCTGTGCAGCAATCGCTCCTCGCGCGGGCACTCGCGCGCAGCGGCGACGATGTCAGCATGGTGGTGGCCGACCACGGCCAGAACGACGGCGCCGAATGGCACGGGGTGCGGACTTTCAAGGCTTTTCACCCCGATGCCGGGTGGCCGATCGTGCGCTTCGTGCATCCCCGCTGGACCGGCTTGTGGTCCGCACTGCGCCGCGCGGATGCCGACCTGTACTACACGAGCTGCGCCGGAATGCACGTGGGACTGCTGGCGCTCTTCTGTCGCAGTCATGGCCGGCGCTTCGTGTTCCGCTGCGCGAGCGACAGCGACTGCGATCCGTCGGGCCTGCTGGTGCGCTATGCGCGCGATCGCTGGCTGTACCGGCTCGGGCTGCGGCGCGCCGACGCGATCTTCGTGCAGAGCGAAGCGCAATACGAGGCGCTGGCGCGCAACTACGGCGTGCCGAGCCAGGTCGCGGGCATGCTGGTCGAGCGCGCGACGCACTCAGCGCCGCGCGACATCGATGTGCTCTGGGTCGGCAACATCCGCCGCGTCAAGCGACCGGAGCGCGTGCTCGCGCTCGCAGAGCAATTGCCCGCGCTGCGCTTCCACATGGTCGGCGGTCAGATGCCGGATGAGCGGCAGCTGGGGCGCGACATCGAGCGCCACTCAATTGCTCACGCCAATCTCGCTTTTCACGGACGCCTGCCGTACGTCGATACCAATGATCTCTACGACCGCGCGCGCCTGCTCCTCAACACCTCCGACGTCGAGGGGTTTCCGAACAGTTACCTGCAGGCGTGGATTCGGGGCGTCCCGGTCGTAACGCTGCGCGACCCGGACGGCGTCATCGCGCGCGAGGGCCTCGGGCGCGCGGTTGCGTCGCCGGGTGCGCTGCGCACCGCCGTCGAGGAATTGCTCGGCGATGAGGCCGAGCTGCGCGCTGCATCGGAGAGATGCCGCCGCTACATGGCGCGCGAATATGCGGAAGACAGGATCGTGAACGTCTACCGCGAGACCTTTGCCGAGGTACTCGCGGCCTGATGGTCGGCAACCGAGGGTGACAGGATGCAGATACCGAGAGCCAGGACAGCCTTCATCATCACCATCGATACCGAGGGGGATGACCTGTGGTCGCGGCCGCGCGAGATCAGCACGCGCAACGCGCGCTACCTGCCGCGCTTCCAGGCGCTCTGCGACCGCTTCAACTTCAAGCCGGTGTATCTCGCCAACTACGAGATGGCGGCCTGCGATGCGTTCGTCGAGTTCGCGCGCGACGTGGTCCACCACGGCACCGCGGAGATCGGCATGCACTTGCACGCCTGGAACTCGCCGCCGCTCGAGCCGCTCACCGCCGACGACTTCCGGCACCAGCCCTATCTCATCGAGTATCCGCCGGCCCTGATGCGGCAGAAGATCCGCGCCGTCACGCACCTGCTCGAGGATCGCATCGGACGCAAGATGGTCAGTCACCGCGCCGGCCGCTGGGCGTTCGACAGTCGCTATGCGGAGCTGCTGCTCGCGGAGGGCTATCGCGTCGATTGCTCCGTGACGCCCGGCGTCGACTGGAGCACCAACTCCGGGGCTCCCGGCGGCAAGGGCGGCTCGGACTACACGGACTTTCCCGACCAGCCGTACTTTCTCGATGCCAACGATCCTTCGAGAGCCGCGGCCGCTGGACTCCTCGAGGTGCCGATGACGATCCGGCCGAGCGCGCTGTACCGGCGCGCGGCCTGGACCTACCAGGTGCCGCTGCTGCGCCGGGCGGCGAATCGCCTGGCGCCCGGCCTCGGGTGGCTGTGCCCGGTGCAGGCCGCGATCCGCGCGCCGGTGGAACGGCACCTGGCGGCGATGCTCGAGATCGGGCGCGAGGCGTGCTCGGCCGGGCTGTCGCATCTCGAATTCATGCTGCACTCCTCGGAACTGATGCCCGGCGGCAGTCCCACGTTCCGCCGCGCGTCGGATATCGAGCTGCTGTACGAGCACCTGGAGATGCTGTTCGAGGAGGTCGCGGTCCACTGTCGTGGGATGACACTGGAGGAGTTCCACCGGGCCCATGCCCCGCCACAAGAAGAGGTGCTGTGTGCCTGAGCGGTTACTGACAGCGGCGTCCATGCTCGGGCAACTCGCCTCCGGTGCGAAGCGCATCCTGGTCGACCGGCGGCATCGGCTGAACCTGCAACGGAGCACCGCACTCGACTCGCATGATGGTCTGCGTCCGCAGCTCTGGGACGCGAGCGTCTCCGCGGCCGGACACCTCGAAATCGGCGGCTGCGATCTCACGGAGCTCGCCGCACGCTTCGGCACGCCGCTCCTGGTCCTCGACCGCGGCCGCCTGGAGGCGGACTACCGGCGTTTTCGCGACGCCTTCGAACGGCTCTATCCGAAAGTGGAGATCTGCTACTCCTACAAGACCAACCCGCTGCCCGGCGCGCTCGCCGTCCTGCACGAGCTGGGCGCGCTCGCCGAAGTGATTTCGCATTTCGAGCTGTGGCTCGCGTTGTCGCTCGGTGTGTCACCCGAAAGCATCCTGCTCAACGGACCGGGCAAGGGCGAGGACGCGATCGAGCTCGCCGTTGAGCGCGGCGTGAAGCTGATCAACATCGACAGCCTCGATGAGATCGAGCTCGTTGCCGCGGCCGCACGCCGTCACGGCCGGCGGCAGGCGGTCGGCGTGCGCGTCGTCACTTCCGTCGGCTGGTCGTCGCAGTTCGGTCTGTCGATCGCGGAGGGCGAGGCGCTGGAGGCCTATCGCCGTCTCACGGGTTACGAGGAGCTGCTGCCGGTCGGCCTGCACGTCCATCTCGGCACCGCGGTGCGCGAGCTGCGCACCTACCTGCAGGCGATACGCGAGGTGCTCACCTTCGTGCGCCGCGTGCGCAACGCCTTCGGCGTCGACCTCTCGTACCTCGACCTGGGCGGCGGCTTCGCGGTGCCGACCGTGCGTCCGTACGACGCCTGGGACTATCGCCTGATGCGGCACAGCTGGCCGCCCGCGCCGATCGACTACGACAGCACGCCGACGCCGGACGAATATGCCGCCGCGATCATCCAGGTGGTGCGGGACTTCTACCCGGCGACCAGCGATGCACAGCCCACCGTGGCATTCGAGCCGGGACGCGCGCTCACCAGCAGCGCACAGTGCCTGCTGTTGCGCGCGATCACCGTGAAACGGGGCCGGCGGCGCACGCCCGCCGTGATCCTCGACGGCGGCAAGAACCTCGCCCCGCCGACCGCGTACGAACACCACGAGCTCCTGCCGGTGACTCGCGCCGCGGCCAAGCGCGGCCGGCGCTACAACTTCTTCGGCCCGCTCTGCCACCCCGGCGATGAGCTCTTCATCGAGCAGTCGTTCCCGGAGGTCGTGGTCGGCGACCTGGTGGCGATCATGGACGCCGGCGCGTATTTCGTTCCGAACCAGACGAACTTCTCGCACCCGCGTCCCGCGGCGGTGATCGTCGATCACGGCACGGCGACGTTGCTGCGCAAGCGCGAGACCTTCGAGGACGTGGTGCGCAACGATCACTGGAAATGACCTCCACCCTCGTCATCCTCGGCAGCTCGCTCACCGCGCTGGCGGTGGCGCGCGATGCGCATGCGCACGGACTCCTCCCGGTGATCGCCGACTCGGAACCGGGAATTGCTTTCCGCTCGCGCTGGATCAAGCGCGTGTGGCTCGCCGATGCGGACCGGCGCGAGATCATGTCGCGCCTGGCGCGTTACGCCGGCTCCGCGAGTGCGCTCATCGCCACCAGCGACCACTGGCTGCGCTTCCTCGTCGACGGGCGCGCGGCGTTCGCCGGCATTTTTCCCTGCATCCTGCATCCCGGCACCGAGATCCTGAAGGCGCTGCTCAGCAAGAGCGCCTTTGCCGCCTGGTGTCTCGCGCAGAGCCTCCCCTCACCGCCCAGCTGGAACCCGCGCAGCGGTCCGCGTCCCGACACGCTCCAGTTCCCGATGCTGGTCCGCCCGTGCGAGTCGGCGCCGGGATGTTCGATGGCCGGACTCCCGAAGGCGATAGAAGTGCGCACGCAGGCGGAGCTCGAGCACTGGACGCAGCGCTTCACCAGCGGCGGCATCGCTCCGCTGGTCTCGCAATCGCTGCTGTCGCAACCGGTGGTGCAGTACTCGGTGCCGTTCGCGAAGAACGCCACCTCCCTCATGTCGTTCGTGACGCGCAAGGTGCGCCCGCACCCGTGCCAGTGCTCGCAGGGCACCTGCGTCGAGCTCACAGAGAATCGCGAGGTGGAGAAGCTCGGGCGGCTCGCGGCCGAGCGCGCCGGCTACTACGGCATCGGCGAGGCGGAAATCCTGCACTCACCCGAGACGGGCCGGAACTACCTGGTGGAGATCAATGCCCGTCCGTGGCTGCAATACGCCATGGCGCCGGCGAGCGGTCACGACTTTCTCGGCTTGATGCTCGACAAGACCGACCAGGGCGCAGTCCCGCGCCGCAATGGCAAGACCTGGATCAACCTGCGCGACGATCGCTTCATGACGTTCTCACGCTCCAACGGCAATGCGGCCGTCGAGCGCGTGCCGCTCGATGCGTACCTGCGCTCGATCGCACGCTCCAATGTCTACGCAGTGTTCGATCTGCACGACCCGCTGCCGTTCGTGCATACGCTCCTGCGACGCTGAGCGCCTGTGTTGCAGCGCTGCGATGGCCCGGGTTGGCGTGGGCGCGATCGTCTGCGGTGCAGGTGGACTTACTAGCCGGTGCGCGCGAGACGCCGCTGCGCTCGCTCGGATTGCAGCGCGCGGGCGGCGAGTGCCTGCTGCTGAACCCGCGCCGCAGGCCACAGCGCGCCATACGCCGCGAGCAGTTTCGGGACCTCGTGGCGCCACTCGAGCTCGTTCACCACCCGGTGGCGCCCGAGCTCGCCCATCTGCGCGCGCCGCTCGGGGTTGTCGAGCAGCTCGAGGATCTTCTCGGCGAAGTCCGCGATGTCGTTGTGGCGCGCATAGAGTGATGCGCCCTGCGCCGTGTAGCGCCCCTCGCACAGGTCGAATTGCACGATCGCCTTGCCGAGCGCCATGTACTCCATGATCTTGTTCATGGTCGATTTGTCGTTGAGCTCGCTCGGCACATCCGGGTTCACGCACACGTCGGCGGTGTTGAGCATCGCGAGCATGTCGCGATCGGGCACGCGGCCGGTGAAGGTGACGTGCTCGTCGATGCAGAGACGGCGCGCGAGCGCCTGCAGCTCGCGGAGCGAGGTACCGCCACCGACGATTCCGAAATGGACTTCCTGCCGCTCGAGGTCACGCACGATGTAGCGCGCCGCGCGCAGCAGGCAGTCGATGCCCTCCTGCTTGCCCAGCACGCCGACGTACCCGACCAGGTAGCGCCGCCCGAGCTTGAGGCGTTCGTCCGCCGGCAGGATGCGCATGCGGTCGAGGCTCGGGCCGCTGCGCACCACGAACACGCGGGCGCTCGCCATCCGGCCGCGCTCGAGCGCGATCTTGCGGTACGACTCGTTGGTGGCGATCGCGATATCGGCGGTGCGGAACGTGAGGTACTCGAGCTTCAGCAGCACGCGGTGAAACAGGCCGCGCCGCCCGAACTTGGCTTCGTACAGCTCCGGGCTGATGTCGTGATGATCGAACAGGAACTTCTTGCCGAGCAGCTTGAAGAATCCGCCGATCAGGAAGAACAGGTCCGGCGGATTGCAGGCATGGATGACATCGAAGCCGCGCGTCAGGTACACGCGCCAGGCGAGCACGAAGGTCCAGAAGAGTGCCGTCCCGTATTCCAGCGCATATCCAACGGCGCCCGCGGCCTCGATGCGCAGCCGGTAGCGATAGATCGCGATCCCGTCCAGCGTCTCCCGCGTGCGCTCGGCGCCGGGCCCGGTCGGCGAAATGATCGATACCCGGTAACCCGCGTCGCGCAGCGCGCGCGCCTGCTGCCACACCCGGCTGTCGAACGGCACCGACAGGTTCTCGACCAGGAACAGTACCCGCAGCGGTGGATCGAACAGCACATCGCGTGGAGCCTGCTTGCGCGCGCCGCGCCTCACGTATGGATCCCTCCGCGCACGCCGGCCGTGCGGTGCGGATCGCAGATCTTCACGAGGTCGATCACCACCTGCCCATCGGTGAGCCGCGCGGGCACGTCGCGGAACTGTGGCGACGCATTGCCGATGACGACCGTCTCGGCATGCGCCAGCACCGCTTCCAGGCTCTGCAGCATGAAGCGTGAGATGTGCGGAATGTGGTTGAGGATGTAGTCGCGGTTGGCGCCATGCAGGCAGGCGAGGTTCACGTTCTCATCGTAGAAGCGCAGGTCGTAACCCTTGCCGATCAGCCGCTCGGCGAGCTCCACCACCGGGCTCTCGCGCAAGTCATCCGTGCCGGGCTTGAAACTGAAGCCGAGAATGCCGACGCGCCGCCGGCCGCGTTCGGTCACGGCGCGCACGCCGCGCGCCACCTGCAGCTCGTTGCTCGGCAGGATCGAAGCCAGGATCGGCAGCGACAGGTCGAGAGTTCGCGCCTTGTGCAACAGGGCACGCAGGTCCTTGGGCAGGCACACGCCGCCGAAAGCGAAGCCGGGCCTCAGATAGCGCGTGGAGATATTGAGCTTGTGATCCTGGCAGAAGATGTCCATCAGGTGCTGGCTGTCGACCTGGAGCTCGCTGCACAGGTTGCCGATCTCGTTGGCGAAACCCACCTTGAGCGCATGCCAGGCGTTGTCGGTGTATTTCACCAGCTCCGCGGTCTCGACATCCGTGCGGATGAGCGGGCCTGGATAGCCGGCATAGAGGCGTGCAAGCAGGTCGCCGCTCGCGGGATTGAGCTCACCGATCACCGTCTTGGGTGGATTGGCGAAATCGTGCACCGCGGTTCCCTCGCGCAGGAACTCGGGGTTCACGCACACGCCGAACTCGACGCCGGCGCGCAACCCCGAGCCCGTCTCGAGGGTCGGGATCACCAGCTCGCGCGTGGTTCCCGGGAGCAGCGTGCTGCGAATGGCGATGACCGGCGCACCGGGGTGGCGGCGCAGGCCCGCGGCGATCTGCTCGCAGACGCGTCGCACGTATTGCAGGTCGATGCCGCCGTTGGCGCGCCCCGGCGTCCCCACGCACACCAGGATCAGGTCGGCCTGCGGGATCGCGGACGCGACGTCGGTGGTTGCGCTGAGCCGCCCGGCTGCCAGCTGCGCGGCAATGATGTCGCCGATCTCCTGCTCGATGATAGGCGAGCAGCCGCGATTGACGAGCTCGACCTTGATCGGGTCGATGTCGACACCGATGACCTTGTGTCCCGCCCGTGCCAGGCAGCCCGCGACGACGGTGCCGACATAACCGAGCCCAAGAACGCTGACTCTCATGGGATGTGCGCCCGCAGTTCGTTCATCCTGACAGCAGCATGCCTGCGCGATGATTGACTCTCGTACCGTCCGTTCAGGCCGCTGCATAGTCCAACCAGATCAGCAGGTGATCTCCGTGCGCAGGAGCGCGTGCCCGGCAACGCTGGCGCGCCATGCGATGGCAGGTGTCGGACACTTGTCGCCAAATCTGCGCGAGATCCAGCCGAGCGGCGGTTTCACACTCCCGCAATGAATTTCGGCGACCGCGCCCGTCGCTTCGGGGAGCTTCAGGTGCAGGGCGCGCGGGCCGTGCGTGATCACGAAGCCGTCGGGCAGCGCGACCGCGCGACACGTCTCGTTCAGGTGGAAGAAGAGTTCCACTTCGTGCGTGCCCGACATCTCCACGCGATCCTCGATGGTGATGCGGCGCAAAGCCTTGTCGAGCACGATGCGCCGGCGGTGAAGCACCGGGTCGCGCAGTCGCAGGTAACCGTCGTGCCAGCCTTCGAACACATCCAGCGCCGCCGAGCTCGACCACTCGCGGCATCCGGCCCGGGCCTTGCGCAGCCACATGAAAGCGCCACCCGGCTCGGACTGGTCGAGACCGTCGATGCGCAACGTGTTGTGCGCCGAAGTGCCGCGAAAGTACTGACGCCACTCGCTCTGGCCGTGATACGCGTAGGTGCCGGTGTCGACGAAGATCTCGGTGCCGCCGACCGAGAGCGTGAAAGAGAGTGCGTCGGCATGGCCGTGCGCGGCGATCGCCTGGTAGCCGAGCGGGCCGGCGTCGGCGATCAGGCGGATCTCGGCATCGGTTTCGAAGTCGCAGCCGAGAATGTAGTAGCCGCCGTTGGGAAAGGCGCGCCGTGCAGGCAGCTGCACGTGTGCCGTGCTCAGCAGGTCGAACGCGACGTCGGCGCCGCGACCGAGGAGCCAGCGCGTCCTGTCGTCCAGCTTGCGCGCCTTCACCTTGAAGTCGGCGCGGCGGAACAGCACCGCCCCGGTCGCCAGGATCGAACGAAAGCGGCAGAAGTCCGGCTGCTGCGACAGGTTCAGCACCACGGCGTCATCGGAATCGCCGAACATCGGCACGTGTCCGCCGCCGTCCATGATGGACGCGAGGTACTGGATCATCGCTTCGAGGCGCGTCTCGAACGCCGCGCTGAAGCGGTGTCCGTTCGCGCGACCGGCGAGCAGCGCGCACGTCAGCAGCTCGAGCTCGAACTGCTGGTAGGAGACCGCCTGCTCGCGGTTGACGCCATCGGCTCCGTTCTGCGTCAGCGCTTCGCGCTGCAGGATCGCCGCCGCCTGGTCGCGCCAGCGATCGGCCTCCGGCCAGAACGGCCAGGTCAGCGCCGCGATGAAGATGCCGGCGGCCTCGCCGACCAGGTGATTGTTGGCGGACGAATACAGCGACAGGTAGCCGCGGATGAAGCTCACGTGCTGGTGCACGGACTCGAGCCAGCGGGCGCGAAAGCGCAATCCTGCATCGCTCTCGAAGAGCGGCGACTGCGCTCCGCCGAACAGTTGCCACACCACCGACCAGTTGATCAGGCGGATCGCGGGCTCGAGCGCGCTCGTCCAGTTGGGGCCGCGCGGGCAGGGACAGCTCTCGAACCAGCTCTCGAGGTGCGAGCGGATGGTGTTGAAGTAGCGCAGGCCGCTGCTCATCGCATAGGCCTGGGCGAGCGTCACCAGGTGCTGATGCCGGTTCGGCTCCCACAGGTACTTGATGTCGCCGACGAGGCGTGAATCGCGGTAGTCGATGAGCTTGCCGGCCTGGAGCGGCGCCTCGACGCCCGTCTTCGGATCGCGATTCCAGCGGGGCGGCGAGCCGAGGTCGACGTTGCGCAGCGTGAATACATCGAGCCGGCCCGCGCAGATGCGATCCGCAGCCTCAAGGTAGCGCGCCGGGTCGACGCGCGGCATCCACTGGATCCAGGGACGCGAGGAGGACCTGACATCGGGGAGCGGCGTCCGATGCGCGCGCAGGCCGAGGCTCTCGGCGCGGCTCACGAGCGAGCGCAGGACGCGGTGCGGAATCTCCGCCGGCGACATGCACCGCAGGCGGTTCAGCCGCCAGCGCAGCTGCTTCATGGGACCCGCCGGCACAGCCTCACGCACGGGCGGCGTCTCGATGGCCACGCACTCCTCAGGCATAGCAGCGGTGCCACAGCTCGAGATTGAGGAGCGACCACAGGAGCTTCTCGTGGTTGCGCCGGCGCTCGAAGTGCTCCGCGAGCGTTGCATCGAGGACCCGCGGTTCGTAGTACGCGCGCGTGAGCGATGACCGACCCTGCAAGTGGTCGAGCAGGAAGTCGCGCATGCCGCCGCGGAACCAGTCGTTGACCGGCACGCGAAAGCCGACTTTCGGGCGTTTCAGGATCCGTTCCGGCAGGAGGTTCGCCGCGGCGGCGCGCAGGATCCATTTGCCGCGCAGCCCCCGCACGCGATAGTGATCCGGAAGCGATGCGACGAAGCGGGCGAGCTCGTGATCGAGGAACGGCACCCGCGCTTCGAGAGAGGCCGCCATCGTCATGCGATCCGCGCGCTCCAGCAGGTTGTCGGGCAGCCAGCTGGTCTGGTCGAAGTACAGGATGCGGCGCAGCGCGCTCGCCTTGCCGTCGCAGTCGAACGGCGGTCCATCGAGGCGCGTGTGGCCGTTGAGGCGCAGCACGCTCAGGCGCTCGCGCTCCGGCACGCTCAGCGCGCCGAACCAGCGCGCGAAGCGTTCGCGCCGATCCTCGATGTTGAGGTTGGTGACGGCGGTCTTGATGCGGCGAAACCCGTAGGGCAGCGCCTGCACCACCGGCGCGATCAGCTTGTGCCGCAACCCTCCCGGCAGGCTCTGGAAGCGCGCCGCGAAACACTCCGCGACGTGCTTCGGGTAGCCGCCGAGCAGCTCATCGCTCCCCTCGCCCGTCAGCACCATCTTCACGCTGCGTGCCGCTTCGCACGCGAGCATGTGCAGCGGAATGTCGGAGGGCTCCGCCACCGGCGCATCGCGAAACGCCACGAGCGGCGCCACGCGGTCCATCATGTCCGCCTGCGAGGCCACGAGCTCGTGGTGCTGCGTGCCGAACTGCCGTGCCACGAGCGCGGCGTGCGGCAGCTCGCTGTACTCGCGCTCGCCGAACCCGACCGAATAGGTCTGCACCTGCGGATGGTGGCGGCTCATGAGCGCGACGATCGTCGAGGAATCGATGCCGCCGGAGAGGAACGCGCCGAACGGCACATCGCTCACCATCTGCAGCCTCACCGCTTCGTCGAGCCGTTCGAGGAAGGCGCCGGCGGGATCCTCCAGGTCACGCGCATCGGGCAGCGAATCGCGATCGGGCGCCGCCCAGTAGCGCTCCTCGGTGAGCACGCCGTCTTCCCAGGTCGCGATCGTGCCCGGCAGGAGCTTGCGGATGCCGCTGAACAGCGTGCGCGGCGCGGGCACGTAGCGATACGAGAGGTACTCCCACACCGCCTCGAGGTTCACGCCTTGCGCGAGGCCCTCGACCTTGAGCAGCGCCTTGATCTCGGAGGCGAAGTACAGCGCGTGACCGCGCTGGCAGAGGAACAGCGGTTTCTCACCGAAGCGGTCGCGCGCGAGGAACAGACGCTGGCGCGGCCCGTCCCAGATCGCGATGGCGAACATGCCGCGCAGGAAACGCACCACGTGCTTGCCCCAATGCTGGTAGGCGCGCAGCAGCACCTCCGTGTCCGAATCGCGCACGAACTGGTAGCCGCACTCCAGGAGCTTCGCGCGCAAGGCGCGGAAGTTGTAGATTTCGCCGTTGAACACCAGCGCGAGTCCGGCTTGCGGGTCGCACATCGGTTGGCGCGCGCCGTCCGGGTCGATGATGGCGAGCCGCCGATGCCCGAGCGCGATGCCATCGCTCGCCGAGTGGAACGAGCCCGCATCATCCGGGCCGCGGTGCGCGATCGCGGTGAGCATCGCGCGCAACGTGTCGCGCGACGGGGCGCGCGAGGACGTGTCGATCCAGCCGGCAATTCCGCACATTCGCCGCCCCGTGGCTACAGGCCGCCGGTCGCCAGTCGCGGCGTCGCAGCGAGGTCCGAATACAACGTGTGAAACGCACCCGCCATGCGCGCCGCCGAGTAGTGGCTCGCGATCCGCAGCCGGCACGCCGCGCTCATGCGCGTGAGCAGTGCGCTATCCGATTGCAGGCGCAGGATCGCGCAGGCAATCGCGACCGCGTCGCGAGTCGGAACGAACAGTCCGTGCACGCCGTCAATCACCACGTCGGGAATGCCGCCGACGCGGGTCGTGACGACGACCGCGCCCGCCGCCATGCCCTCGAGCAACGCGTACGGCAGGCCCTCGTGATAGGTCGCGAGCACCAGTACGTCCGCACTGGCGTAGAGCTGGAGCTTGCGCTCGCCATGCACCGGGCCCGCGAAGCACACGCGGTCGTCGAGCCCGAGCGTCGTCGTCAGGCGCCGGAGCGTGGCCTCCTCCGGCCCGACACCTGCGAACGTGATCCGGGCGTTGGTTCCGAGCGCTCGCGCGAAGGTCTGGCTGCGCAGCAGCTCGTACACGCCCTTTTCCGCCGCGAGGCGCCCGAGGTACAGCACGCGCAGCGGGCGCTGACCGTTGAAGCGATGCCGGGTCACAGCCGCGTACGCATCGCTGTCGATGCCGTTCGGCACCACGACCAGGTGTTGCTGCGGCAGGAAGCGCCGATAGGCCGCGAGCTCGACACGCGCCAGCACCACGATCGTGTCCGGACAACCGAGCACCGCGCGCAGGAAACCGGTGAAGAGGCGACTGCCGCGAAAGAAGTCCTGTGGCAGCGCGCCGCCGTGCACCTGGTACAGCACACGCACCCCGCAGAGTTTCGCCACCGCGAGGTACATCAGGTCACGCCAGAACGCGCCCCGGTTGAGCGAGGTGTTGATGTGCACCACGCGCGCGCGGTGCTTGCGGATGCGCCGCGCCATCACGAATGGCGAGGCGATGAGACGCAGGACCTTCGAGGCTGTGTGCTCAGTGCGCCCTTCACTTCCCACCTGGAAGTGAATCAGCTCGAAATCGCGCGCCAGCGTGGACGCGAAGAGTGTCTTCAGGTGCGCACTCACGCCGCTCGCCGCCGCAAGTCCCGGACCGAGCACCAGTACCGCGGGCCGCGCCGGCGCGCGCTCGACCCTGGGCAGTGCGCGCGACACGTGCTCGGCAACTTCGACAGCCGGGCCCGAGGCCGCCAGCAGGTAGCGCGTATCCATCACGCCCCGCTCAGCTCGAGCAGCACCTGCTCGTAGCGATCCACCATCCGGCTTTCCGAGAACAGCCGTTCCGCCACCGCGCGCGCGTTCTCGCCCATGCGACGCGACAGACCGCGATTGGCGAGGGTGGCGAGCTTGTCGACGAAAGCGGCGGTGTCACACACCGGGAACAGGAAGCCGTTCCAGCCCGGAAAGATGAGCTCGGCGGCCCCGCCCACGTCGGAGTGCACCACGGGCTTGCGCATCGCCATGGCTTCGATGGCCGCGAGCGACAACGCCTCGGTGTGACTGCAGAGCGCAATCGCATCGCACGCCATCATCCAGGGGCGCACGTCCGACTGGTAGCCCGTGATGACGATGTCCCGGTCGACACCGAGATGGCGTGCGCGCGCCTCGATCATGGGACGCATTTCGCCATCGCCGATCAGGAGCGCGCGCGCCGCGATGCCCTGCCCGCGCAGCCGGGCGATGGCCTCGACCAGCTGCACGTGGTTCTTCTCCGGCCGCAGCCCCGCTGCCATACCGACGACGAAGTCGGAGGTGGAGAAGCCCATCGAGCGGCGCAGCGCGGCGATGTCGTGGGCGGCGACCGCGCCGCGAAACTCTTCGGTGTCCACGCCGTTGTAGATGACTTCATTGCGCCGCGAGAACACGCCGCGCCGGCGCCAGTAGCGCCACTGCCGGTCGCACACGAACACCGTGCATTCCGCCGACCAGAAGAGCGCGCGGTATGCCAGCATCTTGAGCGGCTCCTTGGCCCCGAAAAGTCGCGCCGAGTGATAGGTGACCAGGAGCGGCGCCGGAACCTGCGCGCGCCGGCGCGCGAGGGTCGAATACATGAGCGCGTATTCGTTGGCAGCGACGATCACCGAGGGGCGGATGCCTTCGATCTGGGTGGCGAATTCCTGCAGGGCGCGCCGATCGAAGTAGCGTTCAGCGTCCAGGCATTGGACCGTGCCGCCTCGCTGTAGCAGGATGCGCTGCCGCTGGCCGTGCTCGCCCTTGATATAGGTCGCATGGCACTCGTGCCCACGCTCGGCGAGGCGGTTCATCAGCGTGATGGCGTGCCGCTCGGCGCCGCCGTGAGCGAGCGAGTTGGTCACGAACAGGACGCGCAGACTGGTGCCCATCGTCCGATGGTGAGCGCTGAACGTTGCCAGAGCGCGTGCCGGCGCAGGTCCGATCGAACTATGGCGCCTTCAGGTTGGGGCGCTGCGGCGAGCCCCTTCCTGGCGGGCTCGCAGGCGCACCTGGTGCAGCGCCCGGACGCCGCACAGCGCGCAATAGGCTGCGGCGAGCGTCGCGCCACCGACGGCGAGGCGCACCAGGTGTCCGTCCTCAGCAACGAAGCGTTCGACGATCCCGTACGCGAGTGCCGCGGCGAGCGCTGCGAAGACCATCAGCAGCCCCAGCGTCCCCCAGTCCTGCAGGCGCCGGAGCGGCGTGCCCGTGAGCTGCGAGATCCGGCGCAGCGTCAGGATCCGATCGACATAGATGGTTGCAACGCTGCCGAGCGCCGCCCCGGCGAGACCAACGTGGCGAGCGCCGAACCAGCTGCAAGCCACGGCCGCACCGAGCAGCACCAGGTTCAGCACCACCATGAAGCGCCCCTGGCGCAGGAGCAGCGACAGCGTGGCGAGCTCCACCACGAGCGCCACCACGCCCACCGCGTAGACGCGCAGTATCGGCGCGGCGTCCACGTAGGCGTTGGTGTATACGAGACTGACCAGGTCCTCGGCGAACGCCATCACCAGTGCGAGCAGCGGGAACACCAGCGCGCCGACCACGACGTTGGCGCGGCTGTTGAGCGCCAGCATCGTCGCGTTGTCGCCGCAGGCTTGCAGCCGGCTCATGCTCGGCAGGAACGCGTTGTTCACCGATTGGCGCAGCAGCGTGACCAGCGGCGCGAGGATGCCGGCGATCGAGAGTGAGGCGAAGCGCTCCAGGGAAAACAGCATTGCGCCCACCCACTGGTCGGCCTGCACGCGCAGCACGTACAACGCTCCGGCGATGCCGAATGGCGCCGCGTAACGGAACTGGTCGGCGAACGAGCGTGGGCGCAGCAACGGGCCGCGCAGCCCGTGATAGCGCGCGAGATATCCAAGGAGCAACCCGACCTTGCAGAGGACAAAGAACAGCAGGACGACGAGCACTGCGTTGAGGCTATGCGTCAGGACTGCCGCGGCGGATATGCTCCCCGCGCGCAGCGTCGCGAGGAGCACCGTCGCTCTGGCCTGCCATGCGACGCGCTCCTCGATGGTCGGCAGCAAATCGAGCAGGGACCCGGCGATCCACAACACCAGGAACGCCGGAACGACGATGTCGTGCTGCGCAAGATCCGACATCTGCGCCGGGAGCCACGGGTTCCAGGCGCTCACCGCCCAACCGCAGATGAGTCCCGCCAGCGTGAGGAACGCAAGCGTCTGGTTGATGTACAGGCGGCGCGCGGGCCCGTCGGAGCGCGGCAGGAAGTAGAACAGGCTCGCCGGCATCGCGAGCGTCGCGAACGACAGCGCCGTGCCCGCCGCAAGCCACAGCATGCGGTAGTTCCCGAACGCGACCCGGTCCAGGAAACGCACCAGCACCACCGGCAACAGGAATTGTGTCGCGTAGTCGAACGCGTTCGCGGCGCCGAGCGACAGCGCGCGCTGCATCAGGCCGCGATGCGACGGCACCGCGGCGACGCTTTCCGCCGGGGGGCTCGCGTCGTTCACTGGGGCGCGTCGGTCGGCGCTTGCGCCGCGTGACGACGCTGCAGGCCGTACATCATGCCGATCGCGAGCCAGAGGAATGCCTGTTCGGGCTTCGGGGTGAGGCTGCTGTCGACGAAGTCGACGATCAACAGGCTGAGTAATCCCGCGGCCGCGCCGCGGAAGAAGCCGCGCAGCACCGGTTGCAGTTGCGCGTCGGCACTCAGCGCGCGCAGGCCCTTCCACGCGTGCACGAAGTAGGCACACAGCAGCACGAGCCCGGCGATGCCCATGTCGAGCAGCGCCTGCAGGTACGCGTTGTGTGGATGCGTGACGCCGAGGACGGTGGCACCGGCACCGCGGCGCATCGCTTCAGACCACAGGATCGAGCCGAGCCCGTGACCATAGAGCGGGCTGCGCAGCGCTTCCGGCAGCAGCGGCAGCCACAATCCGCTGATTCGCCCGGCGCTGATCGCATCGAGCCCGCCGCCGAATCCGGCGGTCGCGCGCTCGTACACCGCGTCGGGCAGGAAGAACGCCGCCAGCACGCCGAGCGCGACGAACGCCAGCAACGTGACGAGATCGCGCCGCCACAGCACGAACAGCAGGTTGACCAGCACCAGTCCGACGAACGCGCTGCGCGAGAACGTCAGCACCAGCGCCACTACCACCATGGCCATGCTCGTCCAGAGCACTGTCTTGATGCCTGGCGAATGCACTTGCGTGGACGCGAAGAGCAGCAAGGCATAGGCGATCGCGTACAGGCGCCCCAGCTCGTTGGCGTGCATGCCGAGCGGCGAGAGGAATTCGCGCTCGGTGCTGCTCGCCATCTCCGCCAGCCCTACACCACCTTGCGCCACGAACACCAGCACGATCGCCACCATGATCCACATCGAAATGAGCGTCGGCACCAGGAAGCGCTCGGGCCGCTCGGATTTCTCCACGGCCGCGGCGACCAGCAGTGCGAAGATGACCAGCAACAGCGGCTTGATGAGCATGTCGCGCAGGTACCCGGCCGCGTCGTTGAACTCGATCATCCCCAGGCTGTAGAAACCCGACGCGATGTCGCCGACGTGGCGCGAGCCCAGCACGCCCGCGACCACGATCGGCAGCACGTAGAACAACAGGAGCGGTCGCGGCACGAAACGCCGCAGGCTCCCATCGGTGAGCCCGTGCAGCAGGCAGGAGCCGAACGTGCCCACCAGCAGGAGGTTCAGCGGGTTGAGCCCCGTGATCCCCAGCATCGCGTGCGGGAACACGTAGCTTCCCGAGATCGGCATCAGCAGGATCAGCAACGCCACGCCGATGCGAAAGTCGAACAGGATCACCGCGCAGCCGAGTGCGCACAGGCACAGATAGAGCGCGTTGAGCCCCGCGAGGCCGATGAGCGCGCCGCACAGCACCCCCAGCACCGCGATGCCCACGAACAGCGGACGCCGCCGGTTTATTGCGACGCGCAGGGGTCCCGCCATGTCCACCGTCATGGCGTTGTTGGTGGAGGCGGCGGTCACCCGATGCATTGGCGGCAGGTTCGGCGCGACTTCAGAAATCGTTGAGCACGGTTCCCAGGAGCGCCGCGCCGGTATTCGCGAGCTCCGCAGTGACGCTCGTGGTGTCTATGAACGGCGTGTGGTTCCTGCGCGTCAGCAGCAGGGCGCTGCCGGCGCGAAAGGTGACGGTCTGCGCGTCCGCGCACAGCCGTGCCGGTGGCGTATCGATCAGGATGACGCTGTAGGAGTTCTGCAGATCCACCAGCAGGCGTGACAGCGCATCGCGCGACAGGAGTTCCTGCGGGTTCGGCGGACGCGCGCCCGCGGGGAGCAGGGACAGCGCGCCGAATTCCGGAACCTGCACCACCGACGCGTTGTCGGCGCGGCCCGAGAGAATGGTGGAGAGCCCGATGCGATCGGGCGCTCCAAAGATCTCGTGCTGGCGCGGCTGGCGAAAGTCCGCATCGATCAGGAGCGTACGCTCGCCGAGCTGCGAGAAGGCGACCGCCAGGTTGGCGGCGACATAGCTGCGACCCTCGCCGGAGCAGGGGCTCACGATGGCGACGGCCTTGCGTTGAATGCCGCCCTGCGCCCAGCGCAACAGCAGTTGTGCACGCAGCGCGCGCATCTGCTCCGCGCAGTGGTGGAAAGGTTCGTAGGCGACGACCAGCTCGCGGCTCACCCGCTCGTTGTCCGGCAGCAGGTGCGGCAGGTCGTATTGGCGCGCGATTGCGCGACGCAGGTCGTCCGCGGTGATCATCCCGAGCCGCACCGCGGCCTCGCCGAACCTCAGGCCCTCGGCGCGCTGGAACTCGAGAATATGCTTGACGTCGCCGGCGCTGAGCTTGCCTTCCTCCATGAGGATGGCGCCGACGCGCCGATCCGGGCGCACGGTCAGGCCGCCGCCTTCGAGCGGCACGACGTTTTCCGGCGCGTACAGGTGACTTCTCACGTGGGGCTCGGCAGGTAGCGTCGTGCGCCGCGCGAGCCGCTCAACATCAGTCGCTCCGTGGGTCTCCATGCGGTAATCCTTCCGAGCAGCGGCAGATGCGACGCCTCGTTCAGGTCCGCCAGCGAGCGCACTCGTCGATCGGACATCTCGAGCAACAGGACCAGGCCGAGCCCGAGCATCGTCCCCAGCACCATGGAGAGCGCGATGTTGAGCCTGAGCTTGGGCTGGCTCGGCTTGCTCGGCGCCACCGCGGGAGTGAGCACGCTCGCGTTGGCCTGGTTCGCACGACCCTCGACCTGGCTCACCACCGAGCGCTCCAGCGCCGTCTCGTAGGTTTTCTGCGCGGTCTCGACGTTGCGGTTCAGCACGCTGAGCTCGTTGCGTCCTTCCTTGAGGCTGAGCAGGCGCGTGCGCTGGCTGGCGATCGCCGACTGCAGCTCGGCGTCACGTGCCTGGCTCTGACGCAGCGCCGCGCCGTTGGACGCCACCGTGCGGCGCATCTCGGCGTTGAGCTTGTCGCGCCGCGCCTCGATCTCGGCCACCTGCGCCTTGTACGCAGGATGGTTGACGCCGTACTGCCTGGACATCTCCTGGAGCTTGGTCTCCGCGGCAATCACGTCGGCGCGCATTTGCTGGATGTAGGGATTCGCCCGCACGGAAGGCAGCTGGTCGAGGTCGCTCCCGCGCGCGATGTCGCTGCGCGCCTGCCGGTCGCGGCTCTGCAGCTCGATCGTTTCTTGCTGGGTGTTCGCCAGCTGCTTCGACAGCTCGTTGAGGCGCGCGTACTCGAGGTCCTGCGACTCGTCGGTGGACACGATGCCCTCGCGCCGCTGGTACTCGGTGAGTTTCGCCTGCGCGTCCTCGAGATTGGCGCGCAGGGTCTTGAGCTGCGTATCGAACCAGGCCGCCGCGTTGCGCATCGGCTGCACGCGCAACTCCAGCACCGTGTCGAGATAAGCCTTGGCGAAGGCATTCGCGATACGTGCCGCGACCTCGGGGTCGCGGTCGGTATAGCTCACGTGGATGATGCTGCTCTGCGAGGTTTCGACTTTGAGCGAGCTCAGCATCCCGTCGATCAGCCATTCCTCGATCGAATCGTCGGCATCGGCGTGTTTCTTGAACGACTTGATGACGGCCGGGTTGTGCACCAGGTCGAGGTTCTGCACCACCTGGCGCGCGACTTTCTTGCTGGTGAGGATGTCGACCTGGGTCTGCAGGTAGGCGATGCGCTCGTTCGGCTGCACGAATGCGTCGACCGCATTGCGCATCGACTGCTCTTCGCGCGTGTCCACCACCAGCGATGCGGTGGACTTGTACGCCTTGGGCATCACCAGGCTCACGATCGCCGCCGCCGCTACGGTCGCCGCCAGCGCCAGTGCGAACACGCCGTAGCGGGCGCGCAGTGCAAGGACGAACATCCTGGGGTTCATGCGATCGAGCTTCCTTGTCGAGGTCGCAGCCGAGTGTAGCCACGGCTCGTTGTGCGACCCGCGCGTCCCGCTGGTCCGTTCGGACTATCCGGCGAAGTTGTTCAGGGCGCGTAGTGTTTCCATGACAGCCTGCGGGGCGATTGCCACACTCGAATCTGAAGTCTCCGGCGCGCGGCGCCGTGCGCCCGCCGCCTAAGATCTTGCGGCGGGCACACAGGAGGATGGCGATATGGATGGCTCCATCTTGGTGATTGATCCCGATGCGACGACACGCGACCTGGTGAGCGGCAACCTGGGTCACGCCGGCTATCGCGTCAGCTGCGCGACGGATGTAGGAGGAGCGCAGGCGGCCCTGCGACAGGAGCGGCCCGATCTCGCCGTGCTCGACTGGACGCCCGGCACTCCCGGGCTCATGTTCGCGCGCCAGCTGCGCAGCGACCGGCGCACGGCCGGCACTTCCATCATCGTCCTGAGCGCCTGCGCAAATGAACATGAACGCGTGGCGGCGCTCGAGAGTGGCGCCGACGACTACATCACCAAGCCTTTCTCCATGCGGGAATTCCTCGCGCGCGTGAAAGCCGTGCTGCGCCGGCGCGCTCCGCAGCTCGCGGACGAGGTTCTGGAGCTCGCGAATCTCAGGTTCGACCCCGCGGCACACCGCGTGAGCGTCTGCGGCCGGGACCTGGAGCTGCGCAAGACCGAGTTCCGGCTGCTGCACTTCTTCATGACACACCCGCTGCGCGCCTTCAGCCGGCGCAAGCTCCTCGACGAGGTCTGGGGCGATCACGTCTTCGTCGAAGAGCGCACGGTGGACGTGCACATCCGCCGCCTGCGCCATGCGCTCGCGCCGACGGGTCATGGCGATCTGATCGAGACGGTGCGTGGTGTCGGATACCGGTTCCGTGCGGATACCGCGCCGGCGGCGGCTTCAGTGCACTGTTCGGTGTTCGATCAGCTGAAGCGCATGAACCGGCTGGCGCCGCTGGCGCAGGCCAATGCGACAGCCTGAACCGGTCCGGGCGCTGCCGACTCCTGCGCCCGCTGAGGCGCCCGCTCCGCCGGAGAGCGGGGCGCTACTGGACGCTCACCAGCTGGAGCTCCTGCTGCTCAATATCGACGCGTCACTGCGCGTGCACACACGCGCGCACTTCTTCATCTGGACGCAAGGCTTGCTGCAGAGCCTGATTCCGCACCGCATGCTCCTGTGCGCCTGGCGCAGCGGCGAACCGCCGTCGCTGCGTATCGACAGCTTCTCGACGTTCGCGCCGGACGCCGCGAGCCTCGGCGGCCTGCTGCAACGAAGCGCTTCGATTGCGCCCGGCCTGGTCAATGCCTGGCGCGAACGGCAATTCCTGCCGCTGGTGTGCGAGACCGGCGCGGTCGGGAAGTCCGATCCCCTCTTCGCCAGCGAGTTGCAGCGGATCGGAGCCACCCAGCTCGTGGTGCAGGGGAGCCCGGACGCCAACGGCGAGGCCAGCACTCTCTTTCTCTTTGCCTGCGATTCGCAGCGCGTGGAGACCTGCCGCGAGTACCTGCTCCAGCTGCTGGTCCCGTTCCTGCACTGCGCGTGGGTGCGCTCGCAGATGCACGACGCACAGGAGCGCGCCGAGGTGGCGCCGGCAGCCGCGGCCAGTGTCCTCACCACGCGTGAGCGCGAGATCCTGCGCTGGATCTATCTCGGCAAGAGCAACGGCGAGGTCGGTGCGATCTTGAGGATCAGTCCGCTCACCGTGAAGAATCACGTGCAGAAAATCCTGCGCAAGCTGAACGTCGTCAACCGGACGCAGGCGGTCGGCAAGGCCCTCGATTCCAGGATCCTGGTCCCGTGAGCCGCGCCATCCGCGGGGTTCGCGCGGCGGCAGTCGTTCGGATCGAACCCGCCGCCGCGCGTTGTGCTTACTTCAAGGCACGCCCTGCAGCGGCGTGAGCGACACGGCGCCCGCGGTCGTGCCGCGAATGATGCGGTCGTGGATCACCGAGCTCGGCACGCCGACCGGCGTGTGGTAGTTCGCGAGCTTGAGATAACACCCCAGCCCTGAATAGAGCGTCGGGCCGTTGTGCGTCAGCTTCTTGACGCCATTCACCCACGCCTCCATCAGGCCCCCGGAGCCTGACGACCACTTCACGTGAAACACGAAGTCGTACCAGACGTTCTTCGTCACCGGACCGAGCGTCACTTCGTATTCACCGGAATCCACGCTCGGCCCGCCGTACCCGCGCAGGCGCAGCCCGATGGGGTTCGGCATCGCGTCGATGTGGAAGTTGGCCTGCCCGGTGCTCCCGGTGTGATGGAAGTCGAGCACGACGCCCCACCCGTCCGACTTGGGCGGCGTGTAGTCGCTCGGGAAGTAGATGGAATTCGCCCACCACTGCTCGCGACCCTCGAAGCAGTCGGTCTCGGCCTGCGACAGCGCGAGATCGTCGCGCTCCGCATCGTCGCTCCCGAACACATTGGTGTCGCCCGGCTGGGTGCGTAGCCGCGCCGCGGTCGCGCCGTCACGCCCGACGCTCGCGAGCGTTGCGCGCCCCGGAGCCTTGGACTGCTCGCTGAAGCCGCATTCGAGCGGGGAGGTCGCGAACGTGCAGGAGAACACCACCTTGCCGGTCCCGGGCGGGGGTAACACGGCTGCCGTCGGCTTCTGCACGCGAATCGCGGTCACATCGAAGTACTGCTGATCGGAGACGACGCGCATGATGTGCGTGCCCACGGTCAGCGGCACGCTCTTCTTGCCGATCCATTGGAACGTAGCCCAGCTGCCGGTGTTGGGAACCGTGACGCGCCCGGTCACGTCGCGCCCGTCCATCTCGACGTGGAATGCGCTGCCGCTCTGCACCGTGGCGGCGCGCAGATCGATGTCGTACTGGGAGCTGGAGGCCACCTTCACCGTGTATCCGAGCCACTCGCCGGTCTGGAAGTTGTTGACTTCGAAGCCGGCGCCCTCCGAATCAGCGGAGGCGATGATGTCGACATCTTCGCTGGTGCGGTATTGACCGCCGGCATTGCCCGCGACGAGGTCGTGATAGGCGATGCCTTCGCCACCCTTGTCGAAGTTCTCGGCCTGGATGGTGCCGGGTATGGCGCTCGGCGTACCGGTATACGGAGTCTCGCTGGCGGACCCCGCCGCGGTGACGCGGATCGAGTTCAGGTTGAAGGCCTGCACGTTGGAGACGACCTTGAGCAGGTGCGTGCCGGCCGCGAGTGGAATGCCGCTCTTGCCGATCCACTGGAATTTGTTCACCCCGCCGGTGCTCGGCACCGTCACGCTGCCGGTCACGTCGCGCCCGTCGACTTCGACACGGTAAGCCGCGTCGCCGGCGCCATTGCTGACGCGCAGGTCGATGGCGTACTGCGCGCTCATCGCCACGGCGACGGTGTAGGCCAGCCATTCGCCGGTCTGGAAGCTGTTCACGACGTAACCGCCGCCGGAATCCGGCGAGGCGATGATGTCGACATCCTCGTTGGGTCGATACAGGCCGCCGGCGTTGCCCGGGGTCTTGTCGTGATAGCCGGCGCCTTCGCCGCCCGCATCGAAGTCCTCGGCCTGGAGGGTTCCAGGCAGAGCACTGGGATTGGTGAGAAACGGCGTCGAGGGCGGAGTGGCCGAGACACGGATGGAGTTGAGATCGAATGTCTGCTCATCCGACATGATCTTCAGCACGTGGTTCCCGGCGGTCAACGGCACCGCGGTGATGTCCACCCACTCGAACGTGGAGGTGCTGCCGGTGCTGGGGACGGTCACCAGCCCGGTGATGTCCGCGCCGTCGAGCTCGAAATGCAGCTCCGCCCCCGGCACGCTGCTCACGCGCGGCGCGAGGTCGTAGCGGCCGTTATCGGTGACGTTGATCGTGTAAGTAAACCAATCCCCGGCCTGCACGTCGCTGATGACGGTGCCCCCGCCGAGCGAGTCCACAGAAGGAACGAGGGCCACAGCCTGGCTGGGGAGACCCCCGGCGCCGTCGGCCGCCGCAGTGTGGAAGGCAACGCCCTCGCCGCCCTGGTCGAAATTCTCCGCCTCGATGACTCCTGGAACAGTATTCGGTGTGCTGCCTACCGTAGTGGTAGTGTCTCCGCCGGTCGGGCCGGGATCCGGCGCCGCGCCGGCATCCATCGAATTGCCCCCGCCCGAACAGGCGGTGAGAAGAACTGCGGCACTGACAGCCGCGAACCAATGGGGTGTTGTACTGGATGTCATCGTGTGATCCCAAGGTCAGTGCGAGCGTGAGTTGGCGCACCGCGCAGGCGGGTGGTGAAAGGCGGTACGGTCGAGCGTCCAGGGACACGCTCTTCTCCCTGAAAGGCGAAAAGGCCACGTCAGCCCACGGGGCTGGTGCGGGTCAGTTAGTGAAGGGTCTGGGTAGGCGCGCTGGACTCGGAGTGGTCGGCGCCTGATCGCCACGACTCACGATGCGAAGGCCCGTCGGAGTGCTGAGCGCACCGCGGACCGCACCGGTAACCCCGCTATCGTAGGCAGATGCCCGTAGACCGGAGGCTTTGCGTCCTCGTCTTTCGAACGAGTTTGCCCTTCACACGGGCGTGTAACTTATACAGGTAGAAAAATATCTACAAGCGTAGATTTGTGACTACAAACTGAACGCGCGCGCCAAGGCACCAAGGAGTCGCCGTGTCCTACAAGAATTTCGCACTCGCGCGGACGCTCTCATCGTGAGCGCCCGATCAGAAGTCGAACTCACTTTCGCGGGCTCGCCGGAGAAGACACCGCGCGACCTCAAGCGCGCGCTCAAGCCGCGCCATCTCAACATGATCGCCATCGGCGGCTCGATCGGCACCGGCCTGTTCGTCGCCTCGGGTGGCACGATCGCGACCGCCGGACCTGGCGGCGCGCTGGTCGCGTATGCGCTCATCGGCCTCATGGTCTATTTCCTGATGACGAGCCTCGGCGAAATGGCCGCGTACATCCCGGTGCCCGGATGCTTCTGCACCTACGGGAGCCGTTTCATCGACGAGGGCTTCGGCTTCGCGATGGGCTGGAACTACTGGTACAACTGGGCCGTGACGATCGCAGCGGAGCTGGTCGCTTCGCAGCTCGTGATGAGCTTCTGGTTCCCCGCCGTTCCCGGTTTCCTCTGGAGCGCGCTGTTTCTCGGTCTCATGTTCCTGCTGAATTTCTTCTCGGTGAAGGGTTTCGGCGAGAGCGAGTTCTGGTTCGCGCTCATCAAGGTGATCGCGGTCGTGGTATTCATCGCGCTCGGCTTCGCCACCATCTTCGGCATCATGACCGGCTACAAATCGCCGGGCTTCAGCAACTTCACGGTCGGCGATGCGCCGTTCGTCGGCGGGCTGCAGGCGATGATCGGCGTGGCGATGATCGCGGGCTTCTCGTTCCAGGGCACGGAGCTCATCGGCGTCGCGGCGGGCGAGTCCGAGAACCCGCGCAAGTCGATCCCGATCGCGATCAAGCAGGTGTTCTGGCGCATCCTGATGTTCTACATCCTGTCGATCTTCGTGATCGGCATGCTGATCCCGTACACGGACCCCAACCTCCTCAACACCGGTGACGCGAGCATCAGCACTTCGCCCTTCACGCTGCTCTTCGAACGCGCCGGCCTCGCGGCTTCCGCGAGCGTGATGAACGCGGTGATCCTGTCGGCGATCCTGTCCGCGGGCAATTCCGGCATGTATGCATCGACGCGCATGCTCTACACCATGGCGCTCGACCGCAAAGCGCCGCAGCTGTTCGGGCAGCTGTCACGGAGCGGTGTGCCGCGTTACGCGCTCTACGCCACGACGCTGATCGGTGCCTTGTGCTTCCTCACGACCTTCATCGGCGACAAGATCGTGTACGTGTGGCTCCTCAACACGTCCGGCATGTGCGGCTTCATCGCCTGGCTCGGCATCGCGATCTCGCACTACCGCTTCCGGAAGGGATTCATCACACAGGGCCACGACCTGAAGACACTGCCCTACCAGGCGAAGCTCTTTCCCTTCGGCCCGCTGTTTGCGTTCGCGCTGTGCCTCCTCATCACGCTCGGGCAGAACTATCAGGCGTTCTTCGGCGAGAAGATCGACTGGTCGGGCCTCACCGCCACTTACGTGAGCCTGCCGCTGTTTCTCGCGCTCTGGTGGGGATATCGCTGGAAATACGGCAGCCGGCTGGTGCGCTACGCAGACATGGACGTGAGCCCGCACCGCGAGACGCAGAACTGATCGGTCCGGCAGGTTGACGCCCCCGATGTCGCTGTGCGTGAATGCCGCAGCAGCTCAGGGAAACGGGGAACAGCGTTATGTCAGGCTCGCGGCACTCACGCATTCAGGCCTCTGCGTGGCTTTTCGCGCTGCTGTTCGCCGCAAGCTTGGCGCAGGCCGCAGGGCCGCCCAAAACCATTGTCGTAGGCACGCTCAAGCTCAAGTTCTGCAACGCGGACTACGAGGGCTACTGCGGCTCGATCAAGCGGCCGCTCGATCCGACCGGGAGCGTCAAGGGCACGATCACCGTCGGCTTTGAGTACTACCCGCGCCACGACCAGACGCGGCCGGGGCTGGGCACGATCCTGCCGCAGGAAGGCGGGCCGGGTTACTCATCGACCGGCACGCGCGATGCGTACATCAACATCTTCGAGCCGCTGCGCGACCGACGCGACGTCCTGATCGTCGACAAGCGCGGCACCGGGGATTCCAGTCCGCTCGATTGCCCCGAGATCCAGACCGGCGACCCGAACGATCCCGCATCGCTCAAGGCGTGCGCCCAGCAACTGGGACCCAAGGCGTGGCTCTATGGCACGACGCTCGCGGTGGGCGACATCATCGCCGTGCTCGATGCACTGCAGATCGCGGAAGTCGACTACTACGGTGACAGCTACGGGACGTACGTCGGCCAGGTGTTCGCGGCGCGTTATCCCACTCGCCTGCGCAGCATCGTGCTCGACAGCGCGTACCCCGTGCGTCCGCCCGATCCCTGGTTCCCGACCGACTGGGAGACCGGGCGCGACGGTCTCGACCTCGTCTGCTCACGCTCGCCCGCGTGCCGTGCATTGCGCGGGCAGTCCACCGCGCGCATCGAAGCGTTGTTGAACGAGATCCGCAGCAAACCGATCACGGGCACCGCGCCCGACTCCGACGGGACGCCCACCGAGACCACGGTGGACGTGTCGATGTTGTTCCTGCTGATGACCAACCTCGGCGCCTCGCCTCTCACCTATCGCGACCTCGACTCTGCCGCGCGCGCCTGGTTCGACGCGCACGACCCGACGCCACTCCTGCGGCTCGCGGCGGAATACAACACGCCGTTCGTCTCCGATCCGGTCGACTTCAGTTACGCGCTCTACCAGGCAGTGGTGTGCGGCGAGTACCCGCTGCACTACGACCTCAACGCATCGCCGGCGCAGCGACGCAAGCAGTACGATAAGGCGATCGCGGACGCTCGCGCGAATCGGCCCGACTTGTTCGCGCCTTTCACCATCGATGAGGCGCTCGCGTCCAACGCGAACTTCACACCGCTCGCGACCTGCCTCGACTGGCCGAAACCGATCCCCGGCTACCCGCAGGGTGATGCGCTGCCTGCGCACCCGGTGTTCCCCAACGTGCCGACGCTGGTGCTCTCCGGCGACCTCGATTCGGTCACATCACCTGAGGACGCCAACCAGGCCGCGGCGCAGTTCCCGAACGTGGTGCACCTGCTGGTGCCCAATCTCACGCACGTCACCGCCTGGACCTTCAGCGACGTCGCGCTCCTGCCGGACGGCGGCGATCTCACCCACTGCGTGCAGGGCATCGTGCGTCGCTTCGTCGAGCAGCTCTCGACCGGCGATACCAGTTGCATCCCGAAAGTGCGCCCGATCCGCACGGTTCCTCGCTTCGCGGCGCACGCGGATCAGGTCGCGCCGGCCGAAGCACTGAAGGGGAACGAGGCCGGCACGCACGACCTCAGGATCGCGGCGGCGGCGCTCGAAACGGTCGGCGATGTGTACGCGCGCTTCCTGGTCACATTCGGCGTCGGCAGCGGCCTGCGCGGCGGTGAGTTCACCTACGTCATCACCCCGAACGGCTACGACTTCACGCTCGACCACGTGCGCTGGACCGACGACCTCGAGGTGTCCGGGACGATCAGCTGGAACATGTTCACCGACGATGTGCTCGCCAACGTCAAGCTGTTCCAGGCCGGGCGGCGCATCGGGCGCCTCGACATCGA
>DATFRO010000122.1:0-22636 GCA_035263105.1 Steroidobacteraceae bacterium
CGTCGATCACGTGGTGCGTCGCATCCTCCCGCAGCTGGATTTCACCGAGACGCGGTTCATCGCCAATGCCTGCGGCTCGACGATCGAGGAGTACGTCGAAGTCACGCGTCGCTTCGATGATTCCCGCATCGATGCGATCGAGATCAACATCTCCTGTCCCAACGTCAAGGAGGGCGGCGTCGCGTTCGGCAACTACCCGGACATGTCGGCACGCGTGGTCGAAGCGTGCCGCAAGGTCACGCGCAAGCCGCTCATCACCAAGCTCTCGCCCAACCAGACCGACATCCGCGAGAACGCGCGGCGCTGCATCGAGGCCGGGAGCGATGCGCTCGCGGTGATCAACACCATCATGGGCATGGCGATCGACACCCGCACTCGCCGGCCGATCATCGGCAACATCCAGGGCGGGTTGTCGGGACCTGCGATCAAACCGATCGCGCTGCTGAAGGTGCACCAGGTCCAGGAGGTCGCCGGGCCGGCGCGTATCCCCATCATCGGCCAGGGCGGAATCACCAGCGCACAGGATGCGATCGAGTTCATGATCGCAGGCGCCACGGCGGTGGGAGTGGGCACGGCGCTGTTCTACGACCCGTTGGTGTGTGGCAAGATCAACGCCGGCATCCGCGCCTATCTCAAGGAACACGGCCTGCGCCAGGTGAAGGACCTGGTCGGAGCGCTGCGCACCGGCAAGGACACCCAGGACGTCCCGCTCGCCGGCTGAGAGCCGCCGTGCCGGCGGAACATTCCCCGGCTCCAGCACTCAATCCTGTGCGGCCCGACGCCCAGGCGCCGCGACCATCCCAGCCGCTGCCCGGTTCAACGTCCACGGAGGACTCGACATGAAACTGTATTACGCCAAAGGCACCTGCGCGCTCTCGCCCCACATCGCACTGCTCGAAGCCGGCCTGAAGTTCGAACTGGAAAAGGTCGATATCCGCGCCAAGAAACTCGCGGATGGCGGCGACTATCTGCAGGTCAACCCGAAGGGTTACGTGCCGGCCCTGAAAACTGACGACGGCAAGATCCTCACCGAGGGTCCAGCCATCGTGCAGTACATCGCCGATCGCAAACCCGACTCCGGCCTCGCACCGGCTTGCGGGACGTTCGAGCGCAGCCAGTTGCAGGAGTGGCTCAATTTCATCGGTACGGAAATTCACAAGAACTTTTCACCGCAGTTCAACCCGAGTCTGTCCCAGGATGTAAAGGACTACGCACGCGGCAATCTCACCAAGCGCTTCGACTATCTCAACAAGCTGCTGGAAGGCCGCAGGTTCCTGCTGGGTGAGCGCTTCACGGTCGCCGACGGGTATCTCTACACGGTACTGAGCTGGGCCAAACCGCTGGGCATCGACTTGTCGCGCTGGCCAGCCCTGGCGGCTTATCACGCGGGCATCGGCGCGCGCCCCAAGGTGCAGGAGGCCCAGCAAGCGGAGGCGTGAGAACGTTGCGAGGCGAGCCCGCAGACCTTCATTTGGGAGGGTTCTGCGGGGGAGCGACGATCGATTGACCGCTCAGCACCAGGTGCTGCGTCGGAACGGCGAACTCGACACCCAGCTTCTCGAACTCCTCGTGCAGGCGGAAATTGATCGCCTGCTGGATGTTGGCGTAGAGCATGTAGTCCGGGTCGAGCACGAAGTACACGGATTCGAACGTCAGCGCCGAGGTGCCGAACGCGGTGAAGTGGCTGCGTTCGAAGCGGGTTTTCTCCTGCGAGCGAATCACGGCCTCGATGATTCCCGGGATGCGCTGCAGCTTGTCGCGCGGCGTTTCGTAGGCGATGCCGAGCGTGAACAGCACGCGCCGCTCGAACATGCGGCCGAAGTTGCGCACCCGTGACTTGATCACGTCGGAGTTCGGAATGATGATCTGTTCGCCGTTGACGCTGCGCAGTCGCGTGCTGCTCACGCCGATCTGTTCAACGGTGCCGCTGTCCTGCCCGATGGTGAGCGCGTCGCCGACGGCAAACGGCTTGTCGAAGGCGATGGAAATCGACGCCAGCAAGTCGCCGAGCACCGTCTGCACTGCGAGTGCAACCGCGACGCCACCGATACCGAGGCCGGTTACCAGCGCGGTGATGTTGACGCCGAGGTTGTCGAGCGCCACCAGCAGCACCAAGCTCCAGATCGCGACGCGCGCCACGAAGTGCACGATGGTGAGCGAGGCCATGTGCCCCGGGTCCCTGGAGGTCCTGCGACTGCGATCGATGAAGTACGTCGCGACCGTGCCGATCCAGATGCCGACCTGCATCCACAACACGACCGTGATCACATAGCCGATGGTCTTGTCGAAACTCGGCGGCAGCGTGAGCAGGAGATCCGCCGACCAGACGACTACGGTCCACAAGAAAAGGCTGGTGGTGTTCTGCGCCAGCAGCGAGACCACGTCGAGGACCGTGTGCGTTTCCTCGGCGGGCCGGCGCTTGCGCAGCGCGCTGATGTAGCGGCGCAGGATCGGCAGGATCATGAACGTGACGAGCAGCGCGAGCAGCGCGAGGCCCCAGCTCAGGAGCGAGTTGCCGAGGAATTGCCTTTGCAGCAAGGTCTCGAAATCAGCCATGGATCGCAGCCGCAGCGAATGAGGCGCGAATTATAGCGGGCGCCCGCGCCGCATCCGGGCGGCTACAGGAGCTTTTCCATGAACACGCTGCTCGACTCATCGCGATACTCTCCGTACGGCTCGCGACGCCGGTAGCCGTGACGCTCGTAGAGCGCGAGCGCTTCGGGCTGGCCGGTTCCGGTTTCGAGCAGCAGCCGGCGCACGCCGAGTTCGCGTGCGCGTGCTTCAAGTGCCTGTAGTACGGCGAGCCCGATGCCGCGGCCGCGGAACCGCGGCTGCACATACATGCGCTTCACTTCCGCGCTCGATGCATCGAGGCGACGCACTGCGCCGCAACCGGCCACCCGGCCGTCGCAGCGCGCGAGAAAGAACGTCACCTCCGCAGAGCAGAGCGACTCGACGTCGAGCAGATAGTTCCGCTCCGGCGGATACAGGGAGTTGAGGTAGGCATCGAGCTGTGCGATCAGCTCGCGCGCTTCGGCAAGTCGCGGCGAGGCGCGCTCGACGCTCACTGCCGCCGCATCACTCATCCATGCTGAGCTCACGCATTTTGCGCGTGAGCGTGTTGCGCCCCCAGCCGAGAAGCCTCGCAGCGTCCTGTCGCCGGCCGCCGGCGCGCGCCAGCGCAGTGCGGATCAGCACGCGTTCGAATTCCGGGAGCGCCGCATCGAGCAAGCGCTTCGACCCCGCGTCCAGCTGACGCTGCGCCCAGCCGGCGAGCTGCTGCGTCCAGTCGCTCGCGGCGCCCGGCTCCTGTGCATTGCCGCCGAGGTCCGCGGGGATGTCACTCGCCTTGATCTCGCGCCCCGCCGCGAGCACGGTGAGCCGGCGGCAGGCGTTGACGAGTTGCCGCACGTTCCCCGGCCAGTCGCTCGCCAGCAGCAACTGCTCGGCCGCCGGCGTGAGTGTCTTGGATTCAACGCCCAGTTCCCGCGCCGCCTGCGCCAGGTAGTGACGCAACAGTTCGGGAATGTCCTCGCGTCGCGCACGCAGCGGCGGAATTTCGACACGGATGACATTCAGGCGGTGCAGCAGGTCCTCGCGGAATCCGCCGCTCGCGACCCGCGTCTCGAGGTTCTGATGCGTGGCAGCGATCACTCGCACGTCGACCTTGATCGCCGTCTGGCCGCCGACGCGATAGAACTCCCCTTCCGCCAGTACACGCAGCAGGCGCGTCTGCAAGGCCGGCGACATATCGCCGATCTCGTCGAGGAACAGCGTTCCGCCGTCGGCCTGCTCGAAGCGCCCGCGCCGCTGACTGTCCGCCCCGGTGAATGCACCGCGTTCGTGGCCGAACAGTTCCGATTCCAGCAGGTCCGCGGTGAACGCCGAGGTATTGAGCGCGATGAAGGGCTTGTCCGCACGTGGGCTGTGTCGATGCAGCGCACGCGCCACGAGTTCCTTGCCGGTGCCCGACTCTCCGGTGATCAGCACCGTCATGCTGGAGCGCGACAGGCGCCCGATGGCGCGAAACACCTGCTGCATGGCCGGCGCCTGGCCGAGTATTTCGGGGATCGTCTGCGGCGCAGCGTCGGCGTCGCTTTCGGCCGAGCCCTGGTGCGCGGCCCGCCGCACCAGATCGAGTGCGTGATCGATGTCGAAGGGCTTGGGCAGGTACTCGAACGCACCACCACGATAGGCCGCCACTGCGCTGTCGAGATCAGAATGCGCGGTCATCACGATGACCGGCAGCTTCGGGCGCGATTCGTGGATCTCGTGCAACAGCTCCAGGCCGCTGGCGCCCGGCATGCGGATGTCGGTGATCAGGACGTCCGGCGACTCGATGCGCAACGCTTCGAGTGCGGTGTTCGCCTGCTCGAACGTCTTGGCGAGCATCCCGCTTTGCTTCAACGCTCGCTCCAGCACCCAGCGAATGGATGCATCGTCGTCGATGAGCCAGACGTTCAGGGGTCTAGTGACCATTCTCGTTCCCGATCGGCAGCAGTACCGTGAAGACGGTGTGTCCCGGCACGCTCTCGAACTCGATGAGCCCACCATGACGAATGACGAGGTCCTGCGCGACCGCCAGGCCGAGGCCGGTTCCGTCCTGCCGCCCGGTCACGAGCGGATAGAACAGCGTGTCGCGGATCTCGGCGGGCACGCCCGGCCCGTCGTCCTCGAACTGCACGCTGGCGACGAGGCGATGCCGCGCCGACCCGATGCTCTGACCGGTGAGCGCACGCGTGCGCAGCAGGATCCGGCCGCGCGCCCCCACGGCCTGCAGCGCATTGCGGCCGAGATTGAGCATCGCCTGGATGATGAGATGACGGTCCAGGTCCATCCCCGGCAGGCTCGGATCGTAATCGCGCTCGATCAGCACGCTGGCATGCGCTTCGCTGCGCATGAGGTGATACACGTGCTCGCAGAGCTCGTGGATGTTGAGGCTCTCGCGCCGCGGCGCGCGCCCCGGGCCGAGCATCGAATCGACCAGCGCGGCGAGTCGATCCGCCTCGCTGATGATGACCTCGGTGTACTCGCGCATGGCCTCGTCGCGCAGCTGGCGTTCCAGCAGCTGCGCCGCGCCGCGCAAGCCACCCAGCGGATTCTTGATCTCGTGTGCGAGCTGGCGAATCATCAGGCGGCTGCCACCGAGCTGCGTCAGCAGCGCCGTTTCGCGGCTGATCCGTTGCCGCTGGGTGGCATCGCTCAACTCGACCAGCAACCGGCCGGCAGGACGAGCGCCATCGAGCGGCGCGACACTGACGTCGGCGACACGCTCTTCGCCGGCCGCCACGGCGTGCAAGGTCACCTCGCGCTGCGCGCAGCTCTCGGCATTCGCGGCCGCGCGACGCAGCACCTGCCAGAGTTCCTCAGGCGCGCGCAGCAAGTCGCGCAACGAGCGCCCGCGGCCGTGATGCGAGCTCACGCCCAGCAGGCTTTCGGCCGCCGAATTGGCCTCGAGCAGCCGCAACTCGCCGTCGAGCAACAGCACGCCCGTGCTGAGAGCGTCGAGGATCTCGTGCGCGTCGGGCGCGGGTGCGAGCGGAAACAGTTGGGTCTCGGTCGCCACGCCTTTCACCGCGGTGCGACCCGAAGATCAGACGAGGGAAGGCTCAGTGAGGCGTCGGGCGCGGACGGTTCGGCGCCTGTGTCGACGCCTGGTGCATGTAGAAGGTCACAGTCTGGCTCGAGATGAGCTGCTTGCCCTGCTGGTCGGTAACGACCGCGGCGAGCGTATGCGTGCCGCGAAACACGTTCTGCAGCGTGAAACTGTCGCCCGCCCCCGGCAGACCATCGACGCGCTTGCCATCGAGGTACAGCCAGATCGTGTGGCTGCGACGCAGGTCGGGTTCGATGCGCACCCGTGCCGTGACGACGTTGCCGGTGTTGGTGTACGTCTCTTCGTTCTCCGGCTTCCACAGGTCGAGCTTGGTGTACGCGGGCACCTCTGCGCCCGGAGCCGTGCTCGTGCGGCTGCTCGTGGCGGTTCCCGGCGTGGTTGCTTCGAAAGTCTGCGCCGACTGCAGATTGACCACTTCCGCGCCGGGCGCGGGAGTATCCGAGTAGTGCGTGACGCCGTTCTTGTCCACCCACTTGTAGGTCGTGGCGAACGCGCTCGCGGCGAGCAACACACCGATCGCGATGAGGCTTATACGCATGGGGCCAGAGCATAGCCCTAACTTCCAGTGCAGACAAAAACCCACCTGAGAACTCGGTGACGGTGATCACACTGATCACCGCCACGCATCGCCGTAGGCGACCCCGGGCGACAGTGCCTGCTCAAACGCTGTAATAAAGCTCCAGTTCCACCGGGTGAGTGGTCATGCGCACGCGCGTCACTTCCTGCATCTTGAGTCCGATGTATGCGTCGATGACGTCATCAGTGAACACACCGCCCGCCTTGAGGAAGGCGCGATCCTGGTCGAGCGCTTCCAGCGCCTGCTCGAGCGAGTAGCACACCTCCGGGATGTGCTTCGCCTCCTCCGGCTCGAGGTCGTACAGATCCTTGTCGGCCGCTTCGCCCGGGTGGATCCGGTTCTGAATGCCGTCGATGCCCGCCATCAGCATCGAGGCAAACGCCAGATAGGGATTCGCAGTCGAATCCGGGAAGCGCACCTCGATGCGCCGGCCCTTTGGATTCGCCACCCAGGGGATGCGGATCGACGCCGAGCGATTGCGCGCCGAGTACGCGAGCATCACCGGCGCTTCGAAGCCCGGCACCAGGCGCTTGTAGCTGTTGGTGCTGGAGTTGGTGAACGCGTTGAGCGCCTTGGCGTGCTTGATGATGCCGCCGATGTAGTAGAGCGCGATGTCGGAGAGGCCACCGTACTTGTCGCCCGCGAACAGCGCCTTGCCCGCCTTCTGCAATGACTGGTGCACGTGCATGCCATTGCCGTTGTCGCCGACGATCGGCTTCGGCATGAAGGTGAGCGTCTTGCCGTAGCCATGGGCAACGTTCTGCAGGGCGTACTTGAGGATCTGTACTTCGTCCGCCTTGCGGGTGAGAGAGTTGGCCGCGACGTTGATTTCGCCCTGGCCCGCCGTCGCCACTTCGTGATGATGCACTTCGACCTTCAGGCCGAGCTCTTCGAGCGCGAGGCACATGGCCGAACGGATGTCCTGCTGCGAATCGACCGGTGGCACCGGGAAATAGCCGCCCTTCACGCCGGGGCGATGCCCAAGGTTGCCGCTGCGGCCGGCGTCACCCTCGTACTGCTTGCCCGAGCTCCACGCCGCTTCCACCGAGTCGATCTCGTAGAAGCAGCCGCTCATGCTCGAGCCCATGCGCACGGCATCGAAGATGAAGAATTCGTTCTCCGGGCCGAACAGTGCGCTATCGGCAATGCCCGAGGATTTCAGGTACGCCTCGGCGCGCTTGGCCAGCGAGCGTGGGCAGCGGTCGTAACCTTGCATCGTCGTCGGCTCGACGACGTCGCAGCGCAGAAGCAGAGTGCTCTCTTCGAAGAACGGATCGATCACCGCGCTCGCTGCGTCGGGCATCAGGATCATGTCGGACTCGTTGATGCCCTTCCAACCGGCGATCGAAGATCCGTCGAACATCTTGCCGTCGGTGAAGAAGTCTTCATCCACGACCCGCGCGGGCACACTTACGTGCTGTTCCTTGCCACGCGTGTCGGTGAAGCGCAGGTCGACGAACTTCACTTCCTTCTCTTTCATCAGGCTCAGAACTTCGGCGGGGGTCATGGGCTCGAGCTCCTCGGAATTGGGGCGAAACTGTGTGGCCTGCCGTCCGACTCGCCCTGCGAACGGAGGTCCATTTGTGCTTAGGTCCCCGGCGAGTGCACCTGTCATGCCACGTCGCGGGCACTCGCAGATTCAGCCGCTTACGCCTTGGTCAACGACCGCATCGCCGCGGCGCGCGCCATGATAGGGCATCTTTTCGCGCGATATGCACTATTTCTGTGCCGGTTTGGTGACAGCAACCGTGAGAGCAGAGCTGCTCTGTCGCCTGCACTGTTACAGGGCGCAACGCGGTATGAATGCCACACGGATGCTGAGTCGCTATACTCGCCGCCTTTTCGATCAATGACCTGCCGCTGATCGACAACCATGCCGCCGCGAACCAAGCCATCGTTGCCTCGCACGTTTCAGGACCTGATTTTTGCGCTGCAGCGCTATTGGTCCGATCGTGGCTGCGTGATCCTGCAGCCCTATGACATGGAGATGGGCGCCGGGACTTTTCACACGGCCACATTCCTGCGCGTGTTGGGGCCTGAGCCCTGGAGCGCGGCGTACGTGCAGCCGAGCCGCCGGCCGACCGACGGACGCTACGGCGAGAATCCGTTTCGACTGCAGCACTACTACCAACTTCAGGTCGTGCTGAAGCCTTCGCCACTCGACATCCTCGATCTCTATCTGGACTCGCTGCGCGCGGTCGGTATCGATCCGCTGGTGCATGACATCCGCTTTGTGGAGGACAACTGGGAATCTCCCACGCTGGGCGCATGGGGACTCGGCTGGGAAGTGTGGATGAATGGCATGGAGATCTCGCAGTTCACGTACTTCCAGCAGGCGGGAGGACTCGACTGCAAGCCCGTGACCGGCGAGATCACGTACGGCCTCGAGCGCCTTTCGATGTACCTGCAGGGCGTGAACAGCATCTTCGACATCGTATGGGCCGATGGGCCGTTCGGACGCGTGACCTACCGCGACGTGTTCCACCAGAACGAGGCGGAGCAGTCCGCCTACAACTTCGAGCACGCCGATACCGGCTGGCTGCTGCAGGAATTCGACGCGCGTGAGCGCATGTGCCAGGCACTGCTCGAAGCGAAGCTGCCGCTGCCCGCGTACGAGCAGGTGCTCAAGGCTTCGCACACTTTCAACCTGCTGGATGCGCGGCGCGCGATCTCGGTGACCGAGCGACAGCGCTACATCCTGCGCGTGCGCAAGCTGGCGCACGGCGTCGCTGAAGCCTACTACCAGAGTCGCGCGGCGCTGGGCTTCCCGCTGCTCAAGGCCGGCGTTCCATCCGGAGCGGCGGCATGAGTCGGCGCGACTTCCTGGTCGAGATCGGCACCGAAGAGCTGCCGCCACTGCCATTGAAGGGCCTCGCGGATGCCTTTCTGAGCGCCGTCGTGCAGCGAATCGACGAAGCCGGCATCGAGCACGGGCGCGCGGAGCGCTATGCGAGCCCGCGCCGACTCGCCGTGCTGGTAAAGGGGGTCCAGGAACAGCAGCCTGAACAGGAAGTCAGGCGTCGGGGTCCGCCAGTCTCGGCCGCATTCGATGCGAGCGGTCAGCCGACACGCGCCGCTCTCGCCTTTGCCGAATCCTGTGGCACTCAAGTCGCGGATTTGCAGCGCGTGCAGGAGGCCAAAGGCGAGTTTCTTCTGTTCAGCGCGCGCCGCCCGGGTGCACTCACTCGCGAAATTCTGCCCGGCATCGTGCAGGCCTCGCTCAACGCGTTGCCCATTCCGAAGCGCATGCGCTGGGGGAGCGGAACCGTCGAGTTCGTGCGGCCGGTGCACTGGATCGTGCTGCTGTTCGGGTCGGAGGTCGTACCGGCTTCCATCCTCGGCGTATCGAGCGATCGTTTCACGCGTGGGCATCGGTTCCATGCACCGAAAGCACTGCGCATTTCGACGCCAGGCGCCTACACGAGCACCCTTCGCAAGCGTGGTTACGTGCTCGCGGATTTCGAGGAACGGCGCGAGAGAATCCGCGGCGCGAGCCTGGAGCTGGCGCGCTCACTGGGCGCAGAGCCTGTCATGGATGACTCGCTCCTCGACGAAGTCACATCACTGGTGGAATGGCCGGTGCCGCTCGCTGGCGGTTTCGAGGACCGCTTCCTCGCGCTGCCGCGCGAAGTCCTGATTGCGACTCTGCAGGATCATCAGCGCTACTTTCCGCTGAGCGGACACTCCGGCGCGTTGCTGCCGCGGTTCATCGCCGTCAGCAATATCGAGAGCACGGCTCCCGAGCAGGTCCGGGCAGGAAATGAGCGGGTCGTCGGGCCGCGTCTTGCCGACGCCGCTTTCTTTTACGACACCGATCGCAAGCAGCCGTTGGCCGCGCGCTGCCCGGCGTTGGCGCAGGTGACGTTCCAGACGCGTCTCGGTTCGTTGCAGGACAAGGTGATGCGAGTTCGCAGGCTCGGCGCGCATATCGCCGCCCGCATCGGCGCCGATGCCCGCCTGACGGAGCGCGCCGCCGATCTGTGCAAGTGCGATTTGCTCACGGCGATGGTGGGTGAATTCCCGGAACTGCAGGGAATCATGGGGCGCTACTACGCGCAGCACGATGGCGAGCCCGCGGACGTCGCCGCCGCGATCGCCGAGCACTATCTGCCCCGTTTCGCCGGCGACGGCCTGCCCGCGACTCGCGTCGGCATGGCGCTGGCGCTGGCAGACAAGCTCGATACGATCATGGGCATCTTTGCGATCGACCAGAAGCCGACTGGGACCCGCGATCCGTTCGGAGTCCGCCGCGCGTCGCTCGGCGTGGTTCGCGTCATCATCGAGAAGCAGCTCGAGCTCGACCTGCGCGAGCTCGTCGCGCTGGCCGCCGAACTGCTCAGCGCGCATTCGCCGAGCGTTGGCGCCATCAAGGATGAAGTGCGTGAGCAGGTGTACGACTACACCATGGAGCGCCTGCGCGCGTATTACCTCGAGAAGACTTCCGGCCTGGACATCAGCACCGAGATGTTCGACTCGGTGTTGAGCAACCGGCCGGCCTCGCCACTCGACTTCGATGCGCGGCTGCGAGCCGTGGAGCGCTTTCTCAAGCTCGATGCCGCGGCGAGTCTCGCGGCGGCGAACAAACGGATCGCCAACATCCTGCGCAAGGCGCAGCTTCCGCACGCCCCGGCCGTCAATACCGAGTTGCTGCGCGCTCCAGCCGAGCAGCGACTGCACGGAGAGCTCGAACGGCTTCGGCCGCAGGTCGAGCCATTGCTGGAACGGCGCAACTACACCGAGGCTCTGCAACAGCTGGCGCAGCTGCGTGAGCCGGTCGATGCGTTCTTCGACTCGGTGATGGTCATGGACGACGACACCCAGCTGCGCAACAACCGGCTTACGCTCCTCGCGCAGCTGCGCAACCTGTTCCTGCATACGGCCGACCTCTCACGTCTGCCGGGCTGAAATGCAGCTGCTCGGTTCACTGCTTTTTACGACCTACTTGTTTGCGTCCACGTTCATCTTCTCGATGGGCGTCGTTCTCGCCGCGGTTTTCCCCTATCGCGCGCGCTACCTGGTGGCCCGTGCGTGGGCGCGGAGTGTCCTGTGGGTTCTCAAATGCACGTGTCGACTCGATTACTCGGTTGAGGGGCGCGAGCACATACCGGCCGACAACCACATTTCGATGTGGAAGCACTCCTCTTCCTGGGAAACGATCGCGCAGATGCTGGTGTTCCCGCCCCAGGCCTGGGTGTTGAAGCATGAGCTGATGTGGATTCCGGTGGTGGGTTGGGCGATCCGGGCGATGCGCCCGATCGCGATCGATCGAGGCAGCGGGCACGTGGCGGTCAACCAGGTCATCGAACAAGGAAAGCGCCGGCTGGCGAACGGGATGTGGATCCTGATATTCCCGGAGGGCACGCGAATGGCCGCCGGCCAGACTCGCCGCTATGGCGTGAGCGGCGCTCTGCTGGCGACTCAGACCGGCCGACTGGTTCTCCCGGTGGCGCACGATGCGGGCACTTACTGGCCGCGTCGTGGGCTCATGAAGCAGCCCGGCACCATTCGCGTCGTGATCGGGCCGCCGATCGATCCGCGCGGCCTTGAGCCCCGTGAGTTGAACGAGCGCATTCAGAACTGGATCGAGAGCACGGTGGCGCGGCTTCAGCCACGCTGACTTCCGCAGCGCCGATTGTTGCTATACAGGCATCAGTGTCGCGAGAATTTGCGGCTCAGATGTCCAAATTGGCTACGGCGAGCGCGTTCTTTTCAATGAATTCGCGCCGCGGTTCGACCTGGTCACCCATCAGGGTCGTGAAGATGTCATCGGCCGCGACCGCGTCTTCGATCTTCACCAGCATGAGCCGCCGTGACTCCGGGTTGATGGTCGTATCCCAGAGTTGTTCCGGATTCATCTCGCCCAGGCCCTTGTAGCGCTGGATGGTCTGACCCTTCTTCGCCTGTTCAAGGAGCCAGTGCATGGCTTCCTTGAAGCTCGACACCTCGTGACGCTCATCGCCCTTGGTGACATGCGCGCCTTCGCCGATCAGGTCCGCAAGCGTGCGGCCGAGCTCCGCGATGCGCCGGTACTCCGCGGATTCGAAGAATTCGCGCTGGATATGCTTGGTCGCACTCACACCGTGTTCGGTACGTTGCACGTCGATGCGCTGCGTGGCGCCATCGCTGCCGGAATGCAGTGCCACGCGAAACGTCCGCGTTGCGTCGTCGAGAGCGTTGAGGCGTCGATCGAGCTGACGGCACCAGTCACTGAGCAGTTGGACATCATCGAAGGCGGCCGCCGTGAGCTCGGGCAGGTACACCATTTGTTCCAGCACACGTTCATCGTAACGACGCGACCAGCGCCGGATGATCGCCTGCACTTCCTCGTAGCGGCGCGCGAGTGATTCGAGACCAGCGCCTGAAAGCGGTGGCGCCGCGGCATTGACGTGCAGCGCAGCGGTGTCGAGCGCTGAGTTCAGGAGGAGTGCATTCAACTCCGCGTCGTCCTTGACGTAGTGCTCCTGCTTGCCCTTGCGCACTTTATAAAGCGGAGGCTGGGCGATGTAGATGTGGCTGCGCTCGATCAGCTCCGGCATCTGCCGATAGAAAAACGTGAGTAACAGAGTGCGGATGTGGGAGCCGTCGACATCCGCGTCGGTCATGATAATGATGCGGTGGTAGCGAAGATCCTCGATCTTGAAGTCATCTCGCCCGATCCCGCATCCAAGTGCTGTGATCAGGGTGCCAACCTCCGCAGACGAGAGCATCTTGTCGAAGCGCGCCTTCTCAACGTTCAGAATTTTTCCCTTGAGGGGCAGGATGGCCTGGGTGCGTCGGTCGCGACCCTGCTTGGCCGACCCGCCGGCTGAGTCGCCCTCCACCAGGAAGAGCTCCGATAACGCGGGATCTTTCTCCTGGCAGTCCGCAAGCTTTCCGGGAAGGCCGGCGAAATCGAGCGCGCCCTTACGACGCGTCATCTCGCGCGCCTTGCGCGCGGCCTCGCGTGCACGCGCCGCTTCCATGATCTTCGCGACAATTGCACGCGCGTCCTGCGGACGCTCGAGCAGAAATTCCTCGAGGCGCTGCGCGACCGCAGACTCGACGATTGCTTTCACTTCGGAGGAGACCAGCTTGTCCTTCGTCTGCGAAGAAAATTTTGGATCCGGCAGCTTCACCGAGAGAATTGCCGTAAGACCTTCGCGCGCATCGTCTCCGGTGGTGATCATCTTCTCCTTTTTCGCGTACGCCTCCTTCTCGATGTAGTTGTTGAGCGTGCGCGTCAAAGCACTGCGAAAACCGGCCAAATGCGTGCCGCCGTCCTTCTGCGGAATATTGTTGGTATAGCAGAACATGCTCTCCTGGTAGGAGTCGTTCCACTGCATCGCGACTTCCACGACGGTGCCCGCTTGCTCGGTGCGGAACGCAAAAATCGTTTCGTGAATCGGCGTCCGGCTGCGACTGAGATACTTCACGAAGGCCTGGATGCCACCCTCGTACTCGAACACATCGCTTTTCTCTTCGCGCTCATCGATCAGTTCGATGCGCACACCCGAGTTGAGGAATGAGAGCTCGCGCAGTCGCTTCGCAAGCAACTCGTAGTTGAATTCGATGTTGGTGAAGATCGTCGCACTCGGCTTGAAGCGGATCGTGGTGCCGCGCTCAGTCGTCTGACCGATGACCTGCAGCGGCGCTTGCGGCTCGCCGAGTCGATACTCCTGCTGATAAATCCGCCCCTCGCGACAGATCGTGAGCACCAGGTATTCGGACAGCGCGTTAACCACCGACACGCCCACGCCATGCAGACCGCCCGAGACCTTGTAGGAACTGTCGTCGAACTTACCGCCTGAGTGCAGGACGGTCATGATGACTTCCGCGGCCGATCTTCCTTCTTCTGGGTGGATATCTGCAGGGATCCCGCGCCCATTGTCGGCGACCGTGACGGATTCATCCGCGTGGATGGTGGCGACGATGCGATCGCAGAAACCGGCCAGAGCTTCGTCGATCGAATTGTCGACGACCTCGAAAACCATGTGGTGCAACCCGGTTCCGTCATCGGTATCTCCGATGTACATTCCGGGTCTTTTCCGCACTGCATCAAGGCCCTTTAAGACTTTGATTTTACTGGAGTCGTAGACGTCTTTATCGGACATGGTGGGCCTCAACTTGGGGGCGCAAATTATAGCATCTGGCGCACCCTTCCTTGTTCCACGTGAAACACTCGACCGCTCCCAATGCCGGCTGGGAGTGCCGCAGCCAGGGAGGTCAGAACGAGTTGCGTGCCGAGGTGCACGACGCGGCGCGTGAAACGATGTACGGCCGCTCCGTCCAGTTCCGCGGCCGGATCATCGAGTAACACTGTGGGCTGCCGTCCGTGGCGAGAGATATGGAACTCGATCTGGCCCAGCAGGAGACCCGCCGCCAAGAGCTTTTGCTGACCGCGGGAAACGACGTCTTTCGCCGCACTCTGCGCGATTGCAATCTGCAGGTCGGCACGGTGGGGTCCGACGGACGTAACCCGCCGCTGAGCGTCCGTTGCTTGCGCGGCTGAGAGTGCTTCGCGAAGCGAGTCTCCCGACCAGCCTCGTGCGTAGGTAAGTGCGATCTCCCGGCCCAGGAGCTCGGCACAGGCGGCTACGAGCTGCGGGCGACTTTCGGATAGGTAACGCACGCGAGCTTCATCGACACGCTCACCAGCCACCGCGAGTTCCTCCGTCCACGGCTCGAGCTCAGCCACGTTGGCGCGCGCGCGCAGCGCTGCGTTTCTTTGCCGCAGGGCTCTGTGAAAGCGCTGCCAGTCGCGGAGGAAGCCAGGTTCCACGTGGAACGTCCCCCAATCGAGAAAGCGGCGGCGGCGGACCGGACCTTCCTCAATCAGCTTGTGAACGCCGGGCTCGATGACCTGCACGGGAAACGCCATGCTCAGTTCGGCGAGCGATCCAATACGCTCGCCCCGCAGCCGCGCCACAGTCTCCCCAGAGCTGTGCGCAATCTGTATCGGGACTGTGGTTACGCCTTGGTCTATGAGGCCGCTGGTTACGAGTCCCGACTGCCCGTGTCTCACGGCATAGTCGAGCCTGGCGGAGCGGAACGAGCGCCCGCGTCCGAGCAGGAAAATCCCCTCCAGGAGACTGGTCTTTCCGGAGCCGTTTGCACCCTCGATGAGGGTGACCTGCGGGTCGAGCTCGAGGTCTACCGATTCGAAGCAGCGGAACTGCTGGAGCCGAATCGACCTGAGCGCCATCCAAGGCTCACAGGCGCATCGGCATCACGACGTACTTCGATGCAAGCTTCTCAGGGTTGCGAATCAGACAACTGCTGTTCGAGTCCGTGAGCCCGATATCGACGTTCGAGCCATCAATCGCTGCCAACGCATCGAGCAGGTAGTTCACATTGAAACCGACCTCGAGATCGTCGCCTTGATAGCTCACCTCGATCTCTTCCTCGGCTTCCTCTTGCTCCGGGTTGTGTGCCTGGACCGTGAGCGCGTTCGGACGGATCGTGAGCCGGATGCCCCGGTACTTCTCATTCGACAGGATTGCCGCGCGCTGAAGCGCGTGGCGCAGCGTTTCTCGATCGGCCTTCACCAACTTGGTGGGAGAGGCCGGTATCACGCGATTATATTCCGGGAAACGTCCGTCAATTAGCTTGGAAGTGAAGCGAATATCGCCGATCTGGACGCGAATATGATTGGTTCCGATCGCGACACTGACGTTGCCATCCGTGCCCAGCAGTCTCTGAAGCTCTAGGACGCCTTTGCGCGGCACGATGATCTGCTGGTTGGTCTTCACCTTTGAGCTCATCGAGAGTTCGCATAGAGCCAGGCGGTGCCCATCCGTAGCAACGGTGCGCAACACACTTCCATCGGTCTCGAGCAACATTCCATTGAGGTAGTAGCGCACGTCCTGCTGAGCCATCGAGAAGTGCGTCTGATCGAGCAACGTGCGCAGCTCTGCCTGCGGCAGCTCGAGTGTCTGCTGCGCGCTGATTTCCTCGATTGTCGGAAACTCGCTCGCCGGCAGGCTCGACAGCGTGAAGCGGCTGCGTCCGGCACGAATGACTGCTTTCTCGCCTTCTAGGGCAAACGAAACGGAAACACCCTCCGGTAACGCACGACAGATATCGAGCAGCTTGCGACCCGGAACAGTTATGTCACCCGCGCTTTGCACCGAGACTTCCGTGCTCGCCAACAACTCCACTTCGAGATCCGTCGCTGTTATCGACAAGCGATTGTTGCGAGCAGCGAGCAGGACGTTCGCCAGGATCGGCATTGTCTGCCGCCGCTCGACAACACCAATGACCGCTTGCAGCGGTTGAAGAATCGTTTCGCGAGTCGCGCTGAGCTTCATCTTTGCTCCTGAAAGCAACTTCTTTTTAAAAGCAGTTGTCGTTATTTCTATGTCGTACGGATTCGGTTGAGAACCTAATATTTATTTTAAATATCAATTACTTAAAGACATTCGAAACTGTTGGATCAAGACCGTCAATCCATACGGCAAGCTGTGTTCGAACTGTGGGTAACTTTATCCACAGTTGAGTCCACAGGGAATCCACATTCAACCGGTCAAGGTTCTCAACAGGTTCGAATAGTCCTCTCCCATACGGGTTTCGGACTCACGCAGACTCTTGATGCGTTTGCAGGCGTGCAGCACGGTCGTGTGATCGCGGCCGCCGAATGCATCGCCAATTTCCGGAAGGCTGTGCGTCGTCAGTTCCTTCGCGAGCGCCATCGCTACCTGGCGTGGGCGCGCGATCGAGCGGCTGCGTCGCTTCGACAGCAGATCGCCGACGCGGATCTTGTAGTACTCGGCCACCGTCTTCTGGATGTTCTCGACGGTCACCAGCTTGTCCTGCAACGCGAGCAGATCGCGCAGCGCTTCCTTGGCGAAATCGAGTGTGATGGGCCGGCCCGTGAACTGCGAATTCGCGACCACGCGGCGTAGTGCACCCTCGAGCTCGCGCACGTTGGAGCGAATGCGCTTGGCGATGAAGAACGCCACTTCCTCGGGCAATTCCACGCGCGCCGCACTCGCTTTGCTCATCAGGATCGCCACGCAGGTCTCGAGCTCCGGAGGCTCGATCGCCACCGTGAGTCCCCAGCCAAAGCGCGACTTCAACCGTTCCTCGAGCCCGTCGACTTCCTTCGGATAGCGATCGCACGTGAGGATCACCTGCTGCTGGCCCTCGAGCAGTGCGTTGAACGTATGAAAGAACTCTTCCTGGGAGCGTTCCTTGCCCGCGAAGAACTGGATGTCATCGATCAGCAGCGCGTCCAGCGTGCGATAAGCGGTCTTGAACTCGTTGATGGTGTTGTGCTGAAGCGCCTTCACCATGTCGCCCACGAACCGCTCCGAATGCACGTACGCAATGCGCGCCTCCGGGTTACGGACGCGCATTGTGTTGGCCACGGCCTGCATCAAGTGCGTCTTGCCGAGACCGACGCCACCGTAGATGAAAAGCGGGTTGTAGGCGCGGCCTGGATTTTCAGCCACCTGCTGGGCAGCGGCCTTGGCGAGCTGGTTGCTCTTGCCTTCGACGAAATTGCTAAATGTGAAATCCGGGTTAAGCCGCCCGCCGACCACGACGGCCTCGACGCGCTTGGGGCGGATGCCGTTCACACTGATGGCCGGCGCTGGCAGCGCGCGCGAGCCGACCTCGAGTTGAATCTGCGGCGCCTGCGTATCGGCGACCGCGCCGATGAGCTCCTCGATACGACCGCGCAGGTTCTGCGTCAGCCAATCGACCACGAAACGGTTCGGTGCCAGCAGTCGCAGGACGCCATCTTCCTCGACCGCCTGCAGCGGGCGCACCCACGTGTTGAATTGCTGCTCGGGAATCTCGGACTCCAGCAGCCGCAGACAACGGCTCCACAGCGACGCTTCCACGAGCGCAACTCCGCGCGATTAGGCGATGGAAAACGGGTTCGAAAGGGGGTCGAAGTCTATAACGGCGATCCGGTGATCGCTAGGCTCAAGACGATTCCGAAGCTCGGCGTGCGCCGGACCCCGCAAGCGCGCGCTTGCGGGCGTAGTCGTGTTGACAGCCCCGGGAGTGCTGCGTACCCTTGCCGCCTTTTCGCGCTCAGCCAGAGCCCGACCAATCAAACCAACGCGGACGCGACAAGATGAAACGCACTTATCAGCCAAGCAAGGTGCGCCGCAAGCGCACGCATGGCTTCAGGGCCCGCATGGCCACCAAGAAAGGCCGGCAGGTCCTTGCGCGCCGGCGCGCCAAGGGCCGCAAGCGTCTCATTCCGTAAGCTACCGGCCGGAGATCCGATCGGGTCCTTCACTTTCAGCGCCCGTCAGCGACTCCGCACCGCCGCGGAGTTCGAACATGTATACAAGAGCGGGCAGCGCTTCAGCGACCAGTTGTTCCAGATCACCGCGTCCGACAACGCGTGCGGCTTCCCGCGCCTCGGCATGTCGATCGCGGCGCGAGCCGTCGGTAACGCGGTGGCGCGCAACCGTATCCGCCGCGCAGTGCGCGAAGAATTCCGGCTGGCGCAGCGGAACCTGCCGGCACTCGACCTGGTCGTCAGCGCCCGCAGCAACGCGCGCAACGCCAGCGGCGCCGAGCTGCGCGCCGATCTGTCGCAATTGCTGACGAAGATAAGGGAACGATGCGCTCGCTCATCAAAGCAGTCATCCAAGCCTACCGCTGGCTGATCAGTCCGCTGCTCGGTCCGAGCTGTCGCTTCTATCCATCCTGTTCCGAGTACGCACTCGAGGCCCTCGATCGCCACGGCGTACTGCGTGGCTCATGGCTTGCGGCACGGCGGCTGCTGCGCTGTCACCCGTTTCATCCCGGCGGCTATGACCCGGTGCCGGAACTTCCCGCGTGCGCACACGTGAAGGGCATCCGGCATGGCTAGCCAGCGCATCTTCCTGTGGTCGGCGCTCGCGCTGGTGCTATGGCTCAATTACCAGGCGTGGATGCAGGACTATCACCGACCGGTTCCACCGCCGCAGGCGACGTCGTCGCCTGCGAATGCAGCGCCCATGGGTGGCGCGCCGGGTTTTGATGAGAGCGTCCCGGCGCCGCAGAGCGCACCGACTCCGCAAGGTGTCACGCCGACACCGGCAACACCCACTGCCGGCGTCCCCGCTGCAGAGGTGCCGGCGGCGGATGGTGCTGACAACAGTGCCGGCACGATTCACGTGCGCACTGACGTACTCGACCTGGATATCAGCCTGCAGGGCGGACGCCTCACGCGCGCCGACCTGTTGCAGTATCCGCGTCACAAGGATCAGCCGGATATCAAGGTTCGCCTCTTCAACGAAGCGCCGTCGGATCCCATCTTCGTGTTCCAGTCCGGGCTCACCGCCGACGGCGGCGGCGCACAGCCTGATCATCGCGCAACGTTCGCGGCGCCCGCGACCGACTACACGCTGGCGAATGGCCAGGACGAGCTCAAGATTCCGCTCACCTGGAACAATGGTGCAGGCCTCACCGTCACCAAGACCTTCACGTTCCATCGCGGCAACTACGCCATTCACATCGATTACGCGGTCGACAACCAGGGCACGGCGCCATGGAGCGCCTCGTCGTACGTGCGCTTCATGCGCCAGCAGCACAAGGTCGAGCGCTCGATGTTCAACGTCGAGAGCTACGCCTTCGCCGGACCCGCGGTGTTCGACGGCGCGAAGTACCGCAAGCTCAAGGTCGACAACGACGAGGATCGCAATCTCAATGCGACGGTGACCGACGGCTGGCTCGCAGCGATGCAGCACCATTTCGTTGCCGCCGTAGTGCCGCCGGCCAAGGAGCCCTACCAGTTCCGGCTGCAAGTGAACGGCGACGAATACCTGCTGGGCGCGGTCGGGCCCAAGCAGAGCGTGGCACCCGGCGGTCACGGCTCCTTCACCGAAACCGTGTTCGTGGGTCCGAAGCTGCAGTCTCAGCTCGAGAAGACCGGGCCACGGCTGGAGCTCGTCGCCGACTATGGCAAGCTGACCTTCATTGCCAAGCCACTGTTCTCGCTCCTCAGCTGGGTGCACGGCATCGTCCGCAACTGGGGCCTGGCGATCATCATCGTCACGGCGCTCATCAAGTTGCTGTTCTATTGGCCGAGCCAGGTGAGCGGCAAGTCCATGGCCAAGATGCGTGCGCTCACGCCGCGCATCAAGAACATCCAGGAACGCTACAAGGACGACCGCGAGCAGCTCGGCCGCGCGATGATGGAGCTCTACAAGCGCGAGAAGGTCAATCCGCTCGCGGGATGCATGCCGATCCTGATCCAGATCCCGGTGTTTCTCGCCTTCTACTGGGTGCTGCTCGAGAGCGTCGAGATGCGGCAAGCCCCTTTCATGCTGTGGATCAACGATCTCTCGTCGCGTGATCCGTTCTTCATCCTGCCGCTCATCATGGGCGGGGCGATGTTCGTGCAGTACAAGCTCAACCCCGCGCCGCCCGATCCGGTGCAGGCGAAGGTGTTCATGTTCATGCCGCTGATCATGACCTTCATGTTCGCGTGGTTTCCCGCGGGGCTGGTCCTCTACTGGATCACGAACACGATCCTGTCGATCACGCAGCAATGGAACATCAATCGGCTGGTCGCGGCCCAGGACAGCAAGAAGAATTGAGCTTCCAGCCGGCGTGGTCGGGCCCCACCGCGGGCACGGCTTGCGATCGAGCACATTCCAGCTGACAGTTGCGACGTCGCGGCGCTAGGCTGCGCCCGACGCCTCTCCCGATCATCACAGGGCCGCTCGCGATGCCGGCATCCGACACCATCGTCGCCGCAGCGACGCCTCCAGGACGCGGAGGCATCGGCATCGTGCGCATCTCCGGCACGGCCGTGCCGCACATCGCTCAGGGATTCCTGCGCGAGTTGCCGGCGCCGAGATCCGCGAGCCTCGGCTCGTTCCTGTCCGCGGACGGCTCGGTACTCGATACCGGCCTCGCGATCTACTTTCCGGCGCCCAACTCCTACACCGGCGAGCACGTGCTGGAGCTGCACGGCCACGGCGGCCCGGTGGTCATGGATCTCCTCGTGCGGCGCGCTATCGAACTCGGTGCGCGCCTCGCGCAGCCGGGCGAATTCACACAGCGCGCCTTTCTCAACGACAAGCTCGACCTCGCGCAAGCAGAAGCCGTGGCGGATCTCATCGACAGTGGCTCACAGGCAGCCGCGCGCGCAGCGTTACGCTCGCTGCAAGGAGAGTTCTCGGCGATCGTACAGGGCCTCAGCGAGGCGGTGATCGATCTGCGCGTGCGCGTCGAGGCGGCCATCGACTTTCCGGAAGAAGAGCTCGACCTCCTGGCGGACGCGGAGTTAGGCGAGCGAGTCGATTCCTTGCTGAAGTACTTCGATTCCGTCGCGCAGGTCACGCGGCAGGGGCGCCTGCTGCGCGATGGCATGACCGTGGTGATCGCCGGTGCACCGAACGCCGGTAAATCCAGCCTGATGAACCGGCTGGCAGGCTATGACGCCGCCATCGTCACGGATGTGCCGGGCACCACACGCGATGTCTTGCGCGAACGGGTGGATATCGATGGCATGCCGCTGCACCTGATCGATACCGCGGGCTTGCGCGATGTGCAGGATGTCGTCGAAGCGGAAGGCGTGCGCCGCGCGCGCGCCGAGATGACGCGTGCGGACCGCGTGCTGTTCGTCGTCGACAGTGCAACCGACCCCGACGCTTCGAGCTACCAGCAGGCGGCGCTGCCTCCCGATGTGCCCGCGACCGTGGTGATGAACAAGATCGATCTCGTGCATCTCGGGCCACAGCTCTCTTCGGCGAGCGAGCCGCACGTGGTCCGGCTCTCGGCGCGAACCGGCGCCGGCCTCGATCTGCTGCGTCAACACCTCAAGCAGTGCATGGGATTCATGGCGGTCGAGGCCGGCAGCATTTCGGCGCGCCGCCGGCATGTCGAGGCGCTGGCGCGCGCTCGCCGACACGTCGAAGCCGGTGCACAGCATCTGCGTACGCGCCGCGCCGGCGAGTTGCTGGCGGAAGAACTGCGCGCGGCGCTGACGGCGCTCGGAGAGATCACCGGCGAGTTCAGCAGCGAAGATCTCCTGGGCCGGATCTTCTCCACCTTCTGTATCGGTAAGTAGCGAAGTGTTTCAACCCTCGAGCAGCTTCGAGCGCCTCCCACCTGCAGTGCGCACGGCATTGCAGGAGATCTTCGGCATTGCTGCGGCGGACGTTGAACTCATCGAGCGGTCCTGGCGCGTGCGCTGGCATCGGCGCGCGATTGCGACGACCCGACCCAACCGGATCTACCTGCGCGGCACGATCACGGAGTTCGCACGCGATCCAGCGCTGGTGCTGCACGAGTACTTCCACGTCGTCCACCAATGGGGAACGCGGCGCCTCACCCGCTGGCGCTACATCGCTGAGTGGCTGAAGCGCGGCTACTTCGACAACCGCTTCGAAGTGGAGGCGAGGGAATTCGAAGCTGCCAATCAACGGCGGTTTCGGCTCCTGTTGGCACGGGTTGCGGTGCCGAGTGCCGCGGACCTGCCTGACATGGCCACACGCGTCCAGGGCTCAAGG
>DATFRO010000123.1:0-12648 GCA_035263105.1 Steroidobacteraceae bacterium
GAGCGGCTGCTCCCGAGTCGCAGGCCCACGCCCACATCCTTGAGCAGTCCCAGGCTCGGCGTGTTGAGCGGCGCCTCACCCCAGGTGCGCCCGACGTCGATGAAGGCGGCGGCGCCCACGCGGAACAGCCGGAACGGGTACCAGTCCGTGAAGTAGCGCTGCTCGAGCGTGAGCAACGCGCGGCTGTCGCCACCCTGGTAACGCAAGGGATAGCCGCGCAGACCGTTGTCGCCACCGAGCAGGATCTGGTTGTCGAGATCGAGGTTGTACCCGGCCGTGCCCTGGAGCGTTGCGAAGAACAACCAGCGACGCGACTGTTGCACGTAGTAGCGAACGCCCGCGTCCAGCATCGCGTTCTGCGCCTCGCCGTCCTCGTAGCGTCCGCTGAGTGCTCCGCCGTAGAGGAGCGTCGAGCCTTCAGTCGGCGACCAGCCGTGGCTCGCCGTCAGGGCGAGGACCACCGCGCTGCGGTCGGCGCCGAACGCCGGGTCGCTCAAGCCGAGCCGCCCGGTAATGCGCGTGCCGAGAAAGAAATCCTCGGTGCGCTCGATCTCGTCGTGGTTCTTGAGCTTGCGATAGTTGTCCTGCACCAGGTCGAAGCCGATCCACGGGTAGGCCAGCTTGCGATCCTCCGGCAACGCGTTGGTGGCTCCCGGCTCGGTCAGCGCCGTGAACTCGCGCTCGTCGTACGTGAAGCCGAAGGTCAGGCGCCGCGCCCAATCGTCGCGCAACCCGCGCGAGATCCCGCCGTACACGTCGGTGTAGCGGCGCCGCTCCTGGAACTGATCGACGATGTGGCCGAGGTCGTAGAGCGAATCGGTCTGCTCGTCGTCCGCGAGCGCCACGCCCCCCGCGCCGCGCGTGTCGAGCGAATAGAACGGCCGATCGACCAGCAACTCGTGGCGCAGGCCGTCGCTGTTGTTGGCGTAGGTCGCCTGCAGGTTGACGCGACTGCCCCTGAGGTTCGTGCCCTTGAACTCGACCAGGTTCTCGTCGCGATCGATGCCCGACTTGTGCGCGATGGAGATCGATTGCCCGGTGCCGAGCAGATTCAGCTCCTCCAGCTCGATGCCGAACGTATTCGCGCCGCCGTGCCGGCCGAAGGAGATGCCCGGGTTGAGCGTCCACACATCGCGTGTCGTCACGCGCACGTCGACCTTGCCGTCGTGGTAGGCGACCGGAACGATGCTGGCGTCGTACAGGTAGCGCGCGGAGCGCAGCAGCCGCTCGGACTCCTCCATCAGGCGCTTCGAGTAGCGATCGCCGCTGTGAAACAGCAGCTGGTTGCGGATCACGTCCTCGCGCGTCTTGATGTGCAGGTTGTTGGCGAGGCGGAACAGCCGCGTGTCTTCCTTCGGATCGTCGAGATCGAAGATGTTCTGGTTGTCGACGCGGATCTCGCCGAACTCGGCGCCCGCGCTCTCCAGCTCGGCGTCAGACGGAATAGCGGGCGGGGCAGCGGGCGTGGGTTCGCCCGCCACCGCCAGCGTCGACGTGAGGAGGATCAGTAACGCCGACAGGCAAGAGGAAATCGCGTGTCCCAGGGGCCGCATCCACAGTGATGGCTACTGCGACACGCAGCGCCTCGCACGCAGTGAGACGCTCGCCCGGGCGAAGATCAATCGCCGCGCAATACCTGCCGCAGCGTTTTCACCACACGCTCGACATCCGTGTCCTGCATCGCCGGGAACAGCGGCAGCGTCAGCGTTTCGCGACCGATGCGCAGCGCGTTCGGCCAGCGCTCGGGGACGCAACCGAGTTGTCGATAGAATGTGAGCGCCGGAATGCTGGGATAGTGAACACCGCTGCCGATTCCCCGTTCATGCAACGCGCGCTGAAAGCGCGGCCGCGTGAAACCGCAGCGCGGGTAGTCGATGAGCACGCAGAAGATGTGCCACGAGTGATCCGCATCGCCGCGTTCCGGCAGCACCAGGCCGTCACCGTCCTCGAACAGCTCGAAGTAGCGCGCGGCCAGCTCGCGGCGACGCCGGTTGAAGCCCTCGAGCTTCGCGAGTTGGGCGCTGCCGATGCGCGCCGACACGTCCGAGAAGTTGTACTTGCCGCCCGCGAGCACCACGTCGATCTCGCCTTCGGCGTCGCGCTGGATGCCGTGAAAGCGCAGACGCTCGATCGCCTTCAACACCTTCTCGTCCGTCGTGACCAGCGCGCCGCCCTCGATCGTCGTCATGTTCTTGTTGGGATGGAAACTGAAGCAGACGATGTCGCCGAACGAACCGATCCGGCGCCCGCGGTACGAGGTCCCGATCGCGTGCGCCGCATCCTCGATCACGCGCAGGCCGTGCTGCTGCGCGAACGCGTACACGGGATCGAGGTCCGCCGCGAGGCCCGCGAAGTGCACCGGCATGATGGCGCGCGTGCGCGAGGTTCGTGCCGCTTCGAGCTGGCTCACCTCGAGATTGCGGCTGCGCAGCCCCACGTCGACGAACACCGGCACCGCGCCGACACGCACCACGACATTGGCCGACGCCGCGAAACTCATCGCCGGCACGATGACCTCATCGCCCGGCCCGATGCCGGCCGCCACGAGCGCCATTTCGAGTCCGCCGGTTGCCGAAGTGCAGACGCGTACCTGCCGGCCGCCGCCGACGTAGGCCGCGAGCTCACTCTCGAAGCGCGCGACGTGCGGACCGGTCGTGATCCAGCCGGAGCGCAGGACCTCGGCGACACCGGCGATGGTGTCTTCGTCGATCAGCGGTCTGGTGAACGGCAAATAGTCTTTCATGCAGTAGCTCGCGCAAGAATGATGACGCCGGCGACGATCAGCAGGATGCCACTCATCTTCGCAACCGTGAGCGCTTCGCCGAACAGGAACGCTGCGGCGAAGGCATTGACCACGTAACCGATGGACAGCATCGGGTAGGCAATGCTGACCGGAACGCGCGACAGCGCGCCGAGCCACAACAGGACGCTCACGCCGTAGCACGAGAGTCCGACCCAGAGGGGCACGGTGCGCAGCAGCTCATTGGCCGCGGTCCACGAGATGGCGCCAGAATCCGCGACCAGCATGCCGCTCGCGCGCGTGGCGGCCTTGAGCAGCAGCTGCGCCGCCGCGTTGAGCAGCACCCCACCGAGGAGCAGCACCCACGTGAGCGCGCTCATTGGCGGCTCACGATGAGTCGCTTGAGATCGCGCGCACGCACCACCATGGGCACGCCGTGCTCGGTGAGCACTTTGTAGGTGCGCGGTTCGACCACGGCGAGGGCTTGCGGCGCGTTCTGCCATTCGGCTTCGAAGGCTGCGAGATCCTTCAGGCCCTTCTGCGGCTCGAGCTGCAGACCGAACATGAGCTCACCTTCTTCTTCGACCATGGTCATCGTGCGGCGCAGGTAGAACGGCAGAGTCTGGTCGTAGGTGCGTACGCTGAACATCGGGACGCCCTGGTAGAGTTCCGCTGGCAGCTGTGCCGCCAGGCCGGCGCCAGAGTACACCGGCTGCACGACGCGCGCGCCCCACAGGAAGCCCGCGGCCCACAGGTACCCGGTCAATCCCACGATCGCCGTCAACCCGAGACTCCCGCTTCGGGATCGCAGGGCGAGGCTGCCTCCCAGGACCGCCACGAGCGCCGTCACGTACAGCGTCGGCCGCAGCTCCAGGAAGTACACGGCACGCGGTGATCCGGCGAGCAAGCGCTGCAACAGGAGAGCTGCGACGCACAGAAGCACACCGAGGGTCACCAGCATGCCGCCCGTGAAACGCAGGTCGCGGCTGAGACGCTTCTCCTCGGCAGTCGCCATCAGTACGGCGACCGCCGGGAACATCGGCAGGATATAGGGCACCAGTTTCGAGTCCGACGCCGAGAAGAACAGGAACACCACGGCCGCCCAGATCCACAGCAGGCGTCGCACGTTGAACGCGCCGGGTGCCCCGGTCGCTCGCCAGCCACCGATGAGTGCGCGCGTAGCCGGGACCGCCCAGGGCATCACGCCGACGAGGAACACCGGGATGAAGAACCACCACGGCTCGTAGCGGTTGGAGATCATGGTGAGGTAGCGCTCGAAGTGTTCGCGCACCACGAAGAAATCGAAGAACTGCGGCAATGCGCGCTGCATCAGCACCATCCACGGCAGCGTCAGCAGCAGGAACAGGGGCAGGCCGCTCGCGATATGGAGCCGTTTCCAGATCGACCAGTGACGCTGTAGGAGCGAGTAGGCGAGGAGCGTGAACGCCGGCAGCACCAGCGCGACCAGTCCCTTGGTGAGAAACGCGCCGGCGGCGCCAGCCCAGGTGAGCCACATCCAGTGGCGCCGCGCCGTCGGGGATGTGCGCTCGTCCTGCGCGAGGCAGAACGCGGCAATCGTGAGCGTCGTATAGAACGTGAGGCTCGTATCGAGCGTGAGCTCATGCGCCATCAGCACCAGCAGGAAAGAGCTTCCCAGCATGATGCCGGCACGCCACGCGGCTGCTGATCCCCACAGGCGGTGCGCGAGCGCGGCGGTCATCAGGATGGTGAGAAACGCGCACAGTCCCATGTAGAAACGCGCCGACCACTCCGACACACCGAAGACGGCGTAGGTCGCGGCGGTCGCCCAGTACTGGAGCGGCGGCTTTTCGATGTAGACGAGACCGTTGAGTCGCGGCACCAGCCAGTTGCCGGACTCGAGCATCTCGCGCGGGATCTCGGCGTAGCGGCCTTCGTCCGGGTTGAAGAGGCCGCGGTGGCCCAGCAGGTAGAACCAGGAGAGGACGAGCAACGCGAGCAGGCCCGCCACCAGCACCGCGCGCGTCCGGTTCTGCTCTGCGATTGCCGGGTTCACGAGGCGCGCGCGTCCGTCGTGGCACGCCCCTGCACCGCCAGCGTGCCGGAGCGTCCGGCGATCCGATGCAGCTCGACCGCGTGCCGCGGCACCTGCGCGCCCGACTGGCGCTCGAACAGCTCGCGCATCGATACGAACTCGATACCTTGCGAGCGCCAGCCGCCGAGCAGGCGCTCGAACTCGGTGAGGAAGCGCTGGCCTTCGAGCTCGGCGTGCAGCGTGAAGACGTGGCTGCGCGTGTGGCGCGCGCGCGTCATGTGCAGCAGTGCGCGCACAGCATCATCCGCCGTGTGGCCGTCGACACCGAGCAGCTCGTCGAGCGTCGGCAAGGTGGTCGGGATCTGCACGCAGGTGCCGCGCGTATCCGCCATGTTGGGGAGGAACGGCCTCAACCCGCGCGTATCGCTCGCGTAGCGAAAACCGTAGTACGACTCGAGCCGCAAGGCATGCGCGTTGATCTGCCAGCCGGCCGCGGCATGCGACTGCGGCGGCTCGCCGAACACGCGCGTGAAGGCGTCGATGCCTTTCTCCAGCTCGGCGCGCGTCCACGACGCACTGGCCGCTTCGACGCCGTCCTGCCAGCGCACGTGATCGTAGGAGTGCAAGCCGACCTCGAATCCCGCATCGCGCACCGCACACATCTGGGCACCCGCGCGCCGCCCGATGTTGGGGCCGGGCAGGAGCGTTCCGTACAGCAGCGTCTTCCAGCCGTAGTGCTCCACCACCGAGGTGCGGCGCACCTTGCCGAGGAAACCGCTGCGGAACACGCGCTTCACGGCGCGCCCCGTGTGATCGGGCCCGACGCTGAAGAAGAAGGTCGCCCCCGCCTTCAGGCGCTTCAGCAGCTCGACCAGGCGTGGCACGCCCTCGAGCGTGCCGCGCAGTGTGTCGACGTCGATCTTGAGCGCGAGCTGCCGCGCGGAATCGCGCGCCGCCGCGGAGGCAGGCCCTGTCATGTCTCTGCAGCGCTACGCCGCATCCACCAATGCACGCGCGTCGCCGAGGTTGCCGCGGTAGGAGTCGAAGATGCGACGCACCGCAGTGCGCATGTCGATGCTCGGCTTCCAGCCGAGCTCCTCGCGCGTGTTGCGGATCCAGGGCACGCGCGCCTGCACGTCCTGGTAGCCGGCGCCGTAATACTTCTCCGCCGAGACGTCGACGATCTTCACGCGCGCCGCGGAGCCGGCGTAGGCATCGATCGAGCGGGCGGTCTCGAGCATCAGCTCCGCCAGCTGGCGGATCGACAGGTCGTTGTCGGGGTTGCCGATGTTATAGATGTGTCCCGAGGCGACGCCCTTCGGGTTGGCGATGATCTTGAGCAGGCAGTCGACCCCTTCCGACACGTACGTGAAGCAGCGCCGCTGCGCGCCGCCGTCGACCAGGCGGATGTCCTCGCCGCGCACGATGTTGCCGAGGAACTGCGTGAGGACGCGCGAGCTCCCTTCCTTCGGCGTCTGCATGCGATCGAGCCCCGGGCCGATCCAGTTGAAGGGGCGGAACAAGGTGAAGTCGAGTCCGTGCTCGGCGCCGTACGCCCAGATGATGCGATCGAGCAGCTGCTTGCTGCACGAGTAGATCCAGCGCGACTTCGGCACCGGCCCGAGCACCAGCGATGACTCGTACGGATGGAATTCCGCATCGGTCGACATGCCGTAGATCTCGGAGGTGGACGGGAACACCACGCGCTTGTGGTGCTTCACGCACTGGCGGATCAGCGGCAGGTTGGCCTCGAAGTCGAGTTCGAACACGCCGAGCGGATCGCTGATGTAGCTCGCAGGCGTGGCGATCGCCACCAGCGGCAGGAGCACATCGCACTTGCGGATGTGGTACTCGACCCACTCGCGATTGATGGTGATGTCGCCTTCGAAGTAGTGAAAGCGCGGGTTGGAGAGCAGCTGCGCGACGCGGTCGCTCTCGAGGTCCATGCCGTAGACCTCCCAATCGGTCTCGCGCATCACGGCCTCGCTCAGGTGATGGCCGATGAAGCCGTTAACGCCGAGTATGAGCAGCTTTTTCATGAGCGGAGACTTCCAGTCCGGGAGAATGGGTGAGTGACAGGGCGCCGTGGCCGTAGCGGCGCGCGAACTCGCGAGCATCGAGCCAGGTGCCATTGATGGTGAGCGAGGGAATCTCGAGTCGGATCCCGTCCGCGCAGTCGAGGTACAGGTGACGTTTCTTCTCGACGTACAGGCACGGGGCAGCGGCGGCGTGCACAGCCGCACTGCCGCCGGTCCAGCGCGAGGACTCGAAGACAATCCGCTGGGTGCCGCGATCGGCGAACGCGCCGGGAAACGGCGGCGCGACCGCGCGGATCAGGTTGTGAATGCGCGACGCGGGCCACGACCAGTCGATGCGCCCATCCTCGGGCTTGCGTCCGCCAAAATACGAACCGGCCGCGATGTCCATGGGCTGTGCCGCAGGAACGCCGGCGGCCAGCATCGGCAGCGAGCGTTCCAGCAATTCCGCAGCGGCCTGCGCAACTGCCATCGACACATCGAGTGCTGTGTCGTCGATGCCGATCGCCACCGCCTGCTGCGCGACGATCGGCCCGGCGTCGGGCTTGTCGACCATGAAGTGCAAGGTCGCGCCGGTCGTGCGCTCGCCATTGAGAATCGCCCAGTTGACCGGCGCGCGGCCGCGATACTTCGGCAGGAGCGAGCCGTGCATGTTGAGCGCGCCGCGGCGCGCAGTCCCGAGCAATGCCGGGTCGAGGAGCGAGCGGTAGTAAAAGGAAAAGAGGTAATCGGGCTCGAGCGCCGCGACGCGCTCGATCCACTCCGGCCGATTCGGATCCAGCGGGCTCACGACTTCGATGCCGCGCTCGGTGGCGAGCTGCGCGACGTTTCCGAACCAGAGACGCTCGTTCGGAGCATCCTGGTGCGTGAACACGAGGGGAACCTCGACGCCCCGATCGAGCAGCACGCGCAGACAGCGAAACCCGACTTCGCTGTAGGCAAAGGGAATGGCGCTAAACACGCAGTCGCTCGCGCTGGCGCGTCCGCTGGTTTTCGAGCACGGCCGCGACGATGTAGCGCGGCCGGCCGCGCACCTGCTCGTAGGTGCGCCCGACGTACTCGCCGATCAGGCCGATGCCGAAGAGCGCGAGCCCGATCAGCAGGAACGCGATCGCGAACAGGGTGAACACACCTTCGGCTTCCGGTCCCAGGAACAGGCGTCGCCCCACCAGGTAGATCACCAGGACACCGGAGAAGCCCGCGACCACCATGCCCAGCATCGAGAAGAGCTGCAGCGGCACGAAGGTGAAACCGGTCATGAGGTCGAAGTTGAGCCGGATCAGCTTGTAGAACGAGTACTTCGACTGGCCGGCCCGGCGCGCCTCGTGGGCCACCTCGATCTCGGTCGGCGACTGGGCGTAGAGATAGCCCAACGCCGGAATGAACGTATTGACCTCGCGCGAGGCGTTGATCGCATCGATCACGTGACGCCCATAAGCGCGCAGCATGCAGCCCTGGTCCGTGATGCGGATGTGTGTGGTCTTCTGCCGCAGGTAGTTCAGCGCGCGCGAGACGAAGCGCCGCGCCCAGTGATCCTGGCGTCCGCGCCGCACCGTCCCCACGTAGTCGTGCCCTTCGCTGAAGGCCGCCACCAGGCGCGAAATCTCCTCGGGCGGGTTCTGCAGGTCGGCATCCAGCGTGATGACGATGTCGGCGCTCGCGCGCTCGAAGCCCGCGAGGATCGCGGCGTGCTGGCCGAAGTTGCGCTGAAAGAGAATCACCCGCGTCTCTAGCGGGCGGGCGGCGTGCTGAGCGCGCAGCATGGACACGGAACGATCACGGCTGCCGTCGTCGATGAAGATGCACTCGTAGGACTGGCCGAGGCGGTCGAGCGCTTCGTACAGGCGCACGAACAGCTCGGGCAGGCACGCCTCCTCGTTGAAGACGGGGACGACGACACTGATCTCAGGACGTCCCGGCGCCTGCACGACAGCCTTCGAAGGGTCCGTGGTGATGGTTTGCATGCAAACTGATCGGCAATGGTACCGAGGTTGGACGCCCGCCGAGCCCGCAATCAATCGCCCGGTTGGACGGCCCGGGGATGAGGAGAGTTCGCCAGTATGCGCCCGGCCGGCCGAGGGGGAGGCAGGGTAGCGGATTAAGACGGGTTAAAGGAGCCCGGCCGGCGGGTCGGCCGACCGGGTTCTCGTAGCCTGGAAGTGCGTGCCCCGGCGGCCGGCGCACGCCCCGGGCCGCTCAGCGGCCCGAGATCTCCTTCACCACGGCATCCGCGTGGTAAACCTTGGTGAGCGCCTCTTTCATGATCGCCGGATCCACCGCGATGGCCCGGTTCTTCTCGGTGTCGAACCAATAGGAGCCGGAGATCGAGTGGATGTTGCCGTCGAACATGAGGCCCACCAGCTCGCCCTTGGCGTTGACCAGGGGGCTGCCGGAATTGCCGCCGACGATGTCGTTGTTGGTGGAGAGATTGAAGCGCGTGCCGAGATCGAGCGAGCTCTTCATGTCGACCCAGCGCGGTGGCATCGCGAAGGGCTTGAGGCCGGTCGTGCGGTCGTACGCCACCTTGAGCGTCGTGAACGGCTCCACCGGCTCACCCTTTTCCACCCACGCTTCCACCTTGCCGAAGTTCAGGCGCAGCGTGAAGGTGGCATCGGGATAGGTGCTGGTGCCGAGGATCTTGAAGCGCGTCTTGGCGATGCGCTCGCTCGCGATGCGCGTCGGCGCCTCGACCTCGTCTTCGTAGCGCTTGCGGATCGTGCGCGCCTCGGGGTCGACCTTGCGCGCGAGCATGATCATCGGATCCCTCGATGCATCGACTGCGGCCGCGCCGCCGTCCCAGAGCTGCGCGCGCAGCTTCGCGTCCGCGAGCTTGCTGCCATCCACCAGCCGCGCGGCGAGGGTGTCCGGCGACTCGTTGCCGAGCACGCTCTTGATGATGGCGGCATCGGGGCCGAGCCACTCGCGCATGCGCTCGAGCGAGAAAGAGAAGGTCAGCTTGTCGAGTGACGGATAGACCGGCGTGTCCGCCTTGATGAACTGCTCGAGCTGCGGGAGCGCCGCGTTGGTGTACTCGCGGAAGCGTTCCTCGTTCGGCTTGGCGCGCTCGGCGGCCGCGCGCACCAGGGCGCGCGCGTAGCGATAGAGCTCGCTGTTGAAGCCCGCACCGTTCTCGATGAACGTGTAAGGCACGAGCTGGTTGCGAAAGGCAGTCTGCGCCTTCGCCATGTCATCCCACGCGGAGCCCGCGATCGCCTGCAGCGCCGGATCGGCCGCGACCTTCTCGCGCAGCGCCGCTTCCTCGGTGCGCTTGGACTTCATCAGCGCATCGTCGAGCAGCGCGTCGAGCTGCTTGCGGCGCACCTTGATCGAGTTCTCGATGCTGTTGAGCGGGTCCTGCACGATGCGCCACGATTCCGCGTCGCCCTTGCTGAACTGGATGTAGCGGCCGCGCAGCTCCGCGTAGCGCAGCAGCCAGAAGGGCAGGAACGCGTTGCGCGTCGAAGTCAGTTCCTCGACCGTGAGCAGGCGATCCGTGCCGCCCGGGTGACCCGAGACGAACACCGCGTCGCCGGCCTGCGGCCCGGCCCAGTTGACCTTGAGGAAGTTCGGCGTCTTCGCCGGCTTGCCGCCCTCGTAGACGCGCATCAGCGACATGTCGAGGCAGTAACGCGGGTACTGGAAGTTGTCCGGGTCGCCGCCGAAGGCTGCGATGTCGTCTTCGGGCGCGAACACCAGGCGCACATCGCTGTAGCGCTTGTACTTGTAGAGGAAGTACTGGCCGCCGTGATAGAGCGACACCGACTCGCAGGAGAGCGCGCCGGTACGCTTGTCTTTCTTCGAAGCCTCTTCGCAGGCCTGCTCGAGCTTCGTCAGTTCCTTCTTGCGCACCGTGTTCGCGGTCTTGTCGTCGAGGCCCTGCGTTGCCGCGTTCACCTTGGCGGTGATGTCCTCCATGACGACCAGCACCGAGATCTGCTCGGTCTTGCACGCGGGCTCGTCGGTGCGCGACGGCGCGAGGAAGCCCTCCTTCAGCAGGTCCTTCTGCGGGGTCGAGTTCTGCACCAGGCACTCACTCGCGCAATGGTGATTGGTGAGCACCAGCCCGTCGGGCGAAATGAAGGAGCCGGTGCAGCCGGACTCGAGGCGCGTGGTCGACAGGCGCACGTGTTCGAGCCACTGGTCGCTGATGTCGACACCGAGTTTTTCCTTGACCAGCTGCTTGGGGAAATTGTCGAAAGTCCACATGCCTTCATCGGCGAAGACGGGGCTGCTCAGCAGGAGCAGCACCAGCGCACGAACCAGAACGTTCATCCGGGACTCCTTTGGAAAGTGCGGACCGGGTTCGAATTGTTCACAGGGGCCGGCCACGAGGCGCGCAAGGATAGTGCTTTTTCGCCGCACTGACACGTTTTCGGTACCAGCGACTGCGCGCTGCGGACCAGCCGCTGCAAACGCGGGACCTCGCGCGTGGCACGGGAACAACGGTCGCGGGAAATTCGGCCCTGCGCCGACGCGAGATTGACTATGGCCGCGGCGGATTCAGCGGTGCGCCGAGGCGAACCTGGCTATGGCGGAGGGGTATTCAGCTACGACTCGCCGGTCTGCAGCAGGAGCGCGGTGCCCTCGGGCGCGATCAGCAGGGCACTCGCGTCGCCGTTGAACGCGTGCGGCAATCGCGATGAGCGTTCGATTCCCAGCTTCTCGATGTGAGCGAGCCGCGAGGGCATTTCCGGATCGACGAAGCTCAGCACCGGCTTGCGCAACTCGCGCGTCGCGTAGAGGCCGAGGTCGATGTAGTCGCTGGTGAGCGAGATGCGCCGGAAAGGGTCGGACTGCTCGTCGGTCGCGACGAAGCCGAGGCGCTCCCAGAACTCCTTGGAACGGTCCGGGTCGCGCGCCGGGAGGCCGATCTCGCTGAAGTAGCCGCACCACGAAGTCTCGATCCCATCGCGCGGCGGCGGCGAGAACGTGCGCGCCTCGAGCAGCGTGATCATCACGCGGTCGGGATCGTGAAAGCCCACCTCGTTGAACACATCGTTGCCGAGCTTGCGAAACGCGAACTCGATGCCGGAGCGCTCGAGCGTGTCCGCGTGATGCAGCAGGTCCGGCTTGACGAAGGTGAGCGAGGGCGAGTCGAACTCGTACTGGTGCAGGCCGATGAAGACGCGCCCGTCGGTCACGACCCCGTACGGGTGCGACCAGGAGTCGCCGACCTCCGCCTGCGTGAAGCCCAGCTTCTGGTAGAACTCGAGCGACTCGAGCACGCTCGGCGCATACACGCTGAGCTCGAGAAAACGACCGAGCATGCAAACCCCCATTTCCATCCCTGGCCGCCCGATCGTGCCAGAAGAAGTAATTTCACGCGATGGCCGCGCGACGGAACCGACCGGCGGCGCGCAGCGGCCGACCAGCGGCTCACGACGGAGAACTGAACGCGGTTTTCAGTGCCGCCGGCCGGCGAGAGCCCGGATCCGGGGCGAGAACTTCAGGATGGTCGCGGTGTGTTTCGGCGCCCCGGGCAGGAACGGGTGGCCGGAGAGCTGGCTCGAGATGATCTGGGTGTGTCGGCAGAAGGCGTAGCCGCTTCTCGTCATCGGCGCCGCGTACTCGGCGCAGTCGCAGAACCAGCGGCGGAACGGTCCCTCGCCCAGCAGGCGAACGGTGTGCCCCTCACAATGGAATTCGTAGTTCTTCTTCCCCACGCGAGGAGCGTAGCGCGCCTCGCTTGTGGAACGCTGGTGGATATACGGTGCAGAAGCTGTGTCACTACGTAATCGTCCCGCCAAAACTCGGTGAGTTCCCGGTACTGCTCCACGCCATCTTTGTCGCCGCGCTCTCGGTGGGTGGCCTTCTGCTGCCATCGACGTCCTTCGCCCAAGCCTCGTGCGGGACGACGG
>DATFRO010000124.1:0-52563 GCA_035263105.1 Steroidobacteraceae bacterium
GAATTGATCGATGAGCTCGCCACCGACGCCGCGACCGCCCACTAAACGCACCGTTCAGTTACACGCACTCTCAGCAACGATTCGAGGATCAGATGCCAAGCGCCATTCGCTTTTACGAGACCGGCCGTCCGGAGGTTCTCAAGCTCGAGCAGGTCGAGGTTGGACAACCCGGCCCGGGCGAGGCGCGCGTGCGCCAGACTTTCATTGCGGTCAACTTCATCGACGTCTATTTCCGCGCCGGACGCTATCCGCTGTCGTTGCCCAATGGCCTGGGCTCCGATGCCGTCGGTGTGGTCGAGGCGGTGGGTCCCGGTGTAACCGAAGTCAGCGTGGGCGATCGTGTTGGTTACCTGCTCGGGCCGCAGGGCGCCTATTCGGACGTACGGGTGATGCCGGCCAGCGTCCTCATCAGGCTGCCTGACGGCATTTCGGATCGCACGGCATCCACCCTCATGATGAAGGGCATGACCGCCCAGTATCTTTTCCGCCAGGTCTATCCGCTCAAGGGCGGCGAGACGATCCTCTATCATGCCGCCGCCGGTGGCGTCGGCCTCATCGCCTGCCAGTGGGCGCGTGCGCTCGGCGTCACGATGATCGGCACCGTGAGCACGGATGAGAAGGCGGCGATTGCGAAAGCGCACGGCTGCACGCACACGATCGTGACCTCGCGCGAGAATATCGCGCAGCGCGTGCGCGAGATCACCGATGGCAAGGGAGTACCGGTGGTGTACGACTCGGTGGGCAAGGACACGTTGCAGGCCTCGCTCGAAAGCCTGCAGGTGCGCGGCACGCTGGTGAGCAACGGGACCAGCTCCGGGCCGGTCGTCATCGACACGATGGCGCTCGCGGCCAGGGGCTCGCTCTGGGTCACGCGCCCGGCGATGATCCATTACGCGACCCCGCGCGCGCACATGCTGGCGATGGCGGAGGAGCTCTTCGGCCTCGTGCTCGCGGGCAAGATCAAGAGTGAACCGCAGCAGGTGTTGGCGCTCGCCGACGCGGCTCAGGCCCACCGCGCTCTCGAATCGCGCCAGACCACGGGCGCGACCGTGCTCGTACCGTAGAATCACGCGCGAGAGCCTGCTCATGAATCTGCCGCAACCCGCAGCGCAGACCGCGACCGACTACCCGTTCGGGGCGCGGCAGGCGTGGTTTGCGCTCGCGATGACGATCGCGCTGATGATGGTCGATTACCTCGACCGGCAGGTGATCGTCTCGCTCTTTCCGCACATCAAGGCGGCCTGGGGGCTCTCCGACAAGCAGCTGGGTGCGCTGGTCTCGATCGTGTCGGTCACGGTGGCGCTCGCCGCTCCGCCGGTCGCGATACTCGCCGATCGCTGGAGCCGGGTGCGCAGCATCGTGGTGATGGCGGTCGTCTGGAGCCTCGCGACGATTTCGTGCCTGTTCACGCGCAACTACGCGCAGCTGATGGTGGCGCGCGGCGCCGTCGGACTCGGCGAAGCGGGGTACGGCTCAGTGGGCGCAGCGCTCATCGCGAGCCTCTTTCCGGCGAGGTTGCGCGCCGGCTTGCTCGCGGCGTTCTTCGCATCGGCGTCGATCGGCTCGGTGCTCGGCGTGATGCTGGGCGGTGTGATTGCCGCACACTGGGGCTGGCAGGCGGCGTTTGGCGTCGTCGGCGTTCCCGGGCTGCTGCTCGCCTTGCTCTATCTCAAGGTACGCGACTACCGGACCGTGCCGCTGGCGCCCACACAGGACGCTGCGCGTTCGAGCCGCACGGCGGAATTCGCCGCCCGCTCGCTGGTGCGCTCACGCACGATGATGTGGGCCTGTCTCGGCGCCGCCGCACAACTCATCGTCGTGTCCTCCATCTGGGCCTGGCTGCCGAGCTTTCTGCATCGGTTCCACGGGATGGCTCCGGACGTCGCGGGCGTGCGCGCGGCCGTGGTGGTGCTGATCGGTGCCGCCGGCAGCCTCGCCTGGGGAATAGTGGTCGATCGCGTGGACGCGGGACGGCCACGGCGTAAGCTGTACGTCATGGCCGGCTTGTGCATTCTCACCTCGCTGGTGTTCGTGCCGACATTTGCGGCGACCGGCTCACTGTCGGGCGGCACGCAGTTCCTGCTGGTCGCTCTCGGCGGCTTCTTCATGACGTGCACGGTGGGCCCGGTCTCGGCGATCGTGATCGACGTGACGCATGCGGGTTTGCGCGCCACCGGCGCGGCCGTGCTGTCGCTGTTCCAGAATCTGCTGGGTCTCGCCGCCGGGCCGTTCATCGCCGGAGCCTTGTCCGATGCCTTCGGTCTCGACGTCGCGCTCACGCTGATACCGCTGTTCGGCGTGCTCGCGGCAGTGTTGTTCGTCGTGGCCTCGCGCAGCTACGAGGCGGACATGCGGGCACAGGCAGCCGCCGGTGTGGGGGCACCATGCATGGCCTGATGATGCAGCAGCCGCTCCTGGTCGCCTCGCTCCTGCGCCACGCGGAGTTGAATCACGCCGACCAGGTGGTGGTCTCGAGACGCGTCGAAGGTGACCTGCACCGCTACTCGTTCCGCGATCTCGCCGCACGTGCGCGCCGCATGGCGAATGCGCTCGCGAAGCTTGGCGTCGGGCACTCCGATCGCGTCGCGACCCTCGCGTGGAACGGCTATCGGCACCTGGAGCTCTACTACGCGGTATCGGGATCGGGCGCGGTGCTGCACACGCTCAACCCGCGCCTGCACCCCGACCAGGTCACGTGGATCGCGGATCACGCCGAGGATCGGGTGCTGTTCTTCGATCTCACGTTCCTGCCCCTGGTCGAGGCCATTGCGCCGCGCGTACGCACGATCCGTCACTTCGTCGTGATGACGGACCGCGCACACATGCCGGTGAGCAAGCTGCCCGGACTTCTCTGCTACGAGGAACTGCTGGAGGCGGCCGCAGAGGAATTCGCGTGGCCGGAGTTCGACGAGCATACGGCGGCATCGCTCTGCTATACCTCGGGCACGACCGGCAATCCGAAGGGCGTTCTCTTCAGTCACCGCTCGACGATTCTGCACGCCTACGGCGCGGCGTTGCCCGACTCGCTCAACTGCTCGGCCTGCGACGTGATCCTGCCGGTGGTGCCGATGTTCCATGCCAACGCGTGGGGCCTGCCCTACATCGCTTGCATGGTCGGAGCCAAGCTGGTGTTTCCCGGCGCGGCGCTCGACGGCAAGTCGCTGCACGAGCTCTTCGAGAGCGAGCGCGTCACTCTTTCGGCCGGCGTGCCGACGGTGTGGCAGGGATTGCTCGCGCATGTCGAAGGTCATGGCCTCAGGTTCAGCACCATGCGACGGACTGTCGTTGGCGGCGCGGCCTGTCCGCCCGCGATGCTGGAGAAGTTCGAGAGTCATTTCGGTGTGCAGGTCATGCATGGCTGGGGCATGACCGAGCTCAGCCCGCTGGGCACGGTCGGTGCGCTCAAGGCGTGTCACCAGGGCCTGACGAGCGAGGCGCGACACGCGGTGCAGGCCAAGCAGGGACGCGCGATTTTCGGCATCGAGCTCAAGACGGTCGACCCCGAAGGGCGCGAGCTGCCCCGCGATGGCCGCTCTTCGGGCGAGCTGATGGTGCGCGGGCCGTGGGTCGCCGCGTCCTACCTCAAAGCCGAGGGCGGCGCACTCGTCGACGGCTGGTTTCCGACCGGCGACGTGGCGACGATCGATGCGGACGGCTACATGCAGATCACGGATCGCAGCAAGGACGTGATCAAGTCGGGCGGCGAGTGGATCAGTTCGATCGCACTGGAAAACATCGCTGCCGGTCATCCCTGCGTCGCCATGGCCGCGTGCATCGGTGTCAAGCATCCCAAATGGGATGAGCGACCACTGCTGGTGGTGGTGAAGAAGCCCCAGGCCGAAGTGACGCGCGATGAGCTGCTCGCCTTCTATGGCGGCAAGGTTGCGAGCTGGTGGGTACCCGACGATGTCGTGTTCGTCGCCGCGATTCCGCTCGGCGCGACCGGCAAGATGCAGAAGAACAAGCTGCGCGAGCAGCTGGCCGGTTATCATCTGCCGGACGATCGCGGCTAGCGCGACTGCAGGTTGTCCACGACCGGCGGGGTGAGTGGTGATCAAGAGACGCGAGGTGCTTGCCAGCTCGGCGGGACTGCTGTTGCTGGGTGCGGTCGGAGCGCGAAGCGATGAGCCGCCTGTGCCCGGCGCAACCGATGACGTCCTCGTCGCGCTGCCCGGCAAGAAGCCGCTGATCAAGCGGAGCTTCCGTCCTCCCAATTTCGAAACACCGATCGCCGACCTGCGCGAGGCCTTTACGCCCAACGAGCGGTTCTTCGTGCGCTATCACCTTGCCGACATTCCCGAAGTGGATCGGCGCAGCTGGCGACTGAAGGTCGGCGGGTCGAGCGCGCAGCGCAGCGTCGAGTTCTCGCTCGCGGAGCTGAAGCGAGGGTTCGAGCACGTCAGCATCGCGGCCGTGAACCAATGCTCCGGCAATCGGCGCGGACTGTTTACGCCGCGAGCCGCCGGTATCCAGTGGCAGTACGGGGCGATGGGCAACGCGATGTGGGGCGGAGTGCGCCTGCGCGATGTCCTGAACCGTGTGGGGATCAAGGCGGATGCGCTCGAGGTCGTGCTCGACGGCGCGGATCGGGCAGTGCTGCCGGTAACACCGGATTTCGTGAAGAGCCTGCCGATCGAGCGCGCGCTCGATGAGAACACGCTCATCGCCTTCGAGATGAACGGTGCAGCGCTGCCGCATTGGAATGGCGCGCCGGCGCGGCTGGTCGTGCCGGGCTGGACCGCGACTTACTGGGTGAAACACCTCGCCGAGATTCGCGTGGAGCCAAAACCCTTCGACGGCTTCTGGATGAAGACCGCCTATCGCGTCCCGACCGGCGCGTTTGCGGGTGCGCGCTTTGCGAGCCAGGAGACTCCGCAGACGACGCCGATCACCGAAATCCTCGTCAACTCGCTGGTGACGAGTCACTCGGACGGTGCGCGCCTCGCGCGCGGGCGGACCGCGGAGCTCAGCGGTTGGGCCTGGGACGGTGGCAGCGGCATCGGCAGTGTCGAGGTATCCACGGACGACGGGCAGTCCTGGCGGTCAGCCACGCTTGCCAAGGACCTTGGACGTTTCGCGTGGCGGGGCTTTCATTTCGCAGTGGAGACGTCGACCACCGGTTCCCGGGCGCTTGCCGTTCGAGCAGTCAGTCGCGCCGGCGCGCGCCAGCCCGACAAGCTGACGCCGAACCCTTCAGGCTACCACCACAACCTCGTGCAGCGCCTGACGCTGGAGGTCGCGTGAACGCTCGCGAGGTGCGAGTGGCGGCGGCGGTGGCGACGATCTGGCTGCTGCTCGCTGCGGGCTGGGCATTGGCGGGTGAGGAAGCGATTCAGTTGCGCGACGCGCCCGGACGAGACGTGACCACGGCGTTTTGCGCCACCTGCCACAGCCTCGACTACATCCAGATGAACGCTGCGGTGCTCGATCGTGCCGGGTGGGAGAAGAGCGTTCGCAAGATGATGGATCGCTTCGGGGCGCCGATCCCGGACGAGGACGCGCGCAAGATCGTCGAGTACCTCGGGGAAAACTACTAGCAGCGCTCACCGCCAGCGGCGCGCGTGATGCGCCCGTTGCGTGGTCTATTTCCGCGGCGGCGTGATCGACGCGATCTCTTGTACGAGTGCGTCGGCGGTGAGCGGGCGGCCGAGGAAGCGTCGCAGCAGATCGGAAGTGTCGAGCTCGCCGCCGAACCTGAGCAGGTTCCCGGAAAGCCACGGATACCAGCGCGCGTTGCCCGCATCGAACGGCCCGATCGTCGCGCGCGTGCGCTGACGGACATCGGCCGTGATGATCGCGCCGATCGCGTAGTTGATCATGTAGCCCGGGTTGGAGCCGAGCTGTCCGCGCACCGCCCACCATGAGAGCTCCGGATGCGCCACGATCCCGAGATAGCGGCTGGTGATCGCGGTCCACAGCACATTCGGGTCGGTCGCAGGCGCGCGCAGCATGCGGATCTCGAACAGGCCCCACGCGACATCCAGCATCACCAGTGAATAGAGCTCGCGCAGTCCGTCAGCGCGCGACACGGAGCGTCCGAGATATTTCTGCTGCCACGCGGGCTCGAACACCGACCAGGACGGGACGTCGGCAAACGCTTCGATGAAGAGCGTGTCTCCCCAGAAATACGCCGGCCGCGCGCGCACCGCGATGTAGTGGACCGCGTGACCGGTCTCGTGCGTGAGCTCGTTGAGAGTATAGAGTCCGCCATGCTCGTAGTTCGCGGAGATCCGTGACACCGCGGGGCGCCACCGGCCATCCAGCAGGCGGCCGATCCGCACGGTGTCTGAATAGGCGATCGGCGCCTTACCGGGCCGCGGCTTGATATCGAACAGCACGCCGAGTTTCTTCGGGTCGGCGCCGAGGTCCGCGAAGAACCGCTCGTTGAGTTGCGAGGCGACGTCCAGCGACATCGACCGGTTCAGTTCGCGACTCGCGCGCGCGAGATCATGCCGGTAGTCCCACGGCTCGATCGGTGCGCCACCCTGGTTGGCTTGCCGCCACGCTTCCAGCAGCTCGACCAGCCACGCCTCGAGCCGTGGAACGTCCGTGCCCAACGCCTGCGCGGCTTCGCTGAGCGGTGAGGGCTTGCTGCGAAATGCGCTCGCCGCCATCGCGATCATGCGGCGGTAGGGACTGGTGGCCTCGTCCTTGCCATTCACGGCTTCCCAGAGCGGAGCCAGCGCGAAGAAGAGCGCTTTGCGCCGGGCGGGGTCCTCGATCTCCTGCAAACGTTGCAGCGCGCCGCTGCGCGTGATGCGCTCGCCTGCGAAATCAAGGCGGTTGCCCACCTGGTCGAAGCACGAGTAGATGGTCGCCTGCAGAATGTCGACGTCGCTCTGCGGCTTGGCGGCGTCCGCGCACTGGTACGCGGGCCTCATCGAAGCTCCCGGATCGGAGAGCTCATCGAACGTGGCAGCCATGTGTTGCACGACGCGCATGTCCGCGGGCGTGAGCTTCGCGGTCTTGAGATTCTTGAGCGAGGCCGTCAGCTGCGAGACAGCCGATTCGCGCCGCTGCTGCCACGCGCCGCGATCGCCACCAACAACGGTGTCGAGGAGGCCGGAGTCGATGGTATCGACGGCGCTGTTGGCATCGAGGAAGTTCGCGAACACCTGCTCGGTCTCGAGAACGGTGCGATCGCCCGCGCTTTGCGCGAGCGCAGACGTCGTCGCCACGAGGCCGATGACACAGAGGAGGGTGCGCGTGAGGGTCATTGCGCCAAGATTAAATACCAACCGGCAGTTTCGCTATCATCGCGCACACTTTCCACTGCCGCACGAGCCGGGTAGGGCGCCATGTTCGTCATCGAGCTCATCTACAAGGCCGACCTCGAGAAGATCGACGCGCACATGGGCGCGCACATGAAATTCCTGAGGAAGTACTACGCGGCCGGAAACTTCCTGGTCTCGGGGCGCAAGGTCCCGCGCGAGGGCGGCATCATCCTGGCCGTGGGCCAGAGCCGCGATGAGGTCGAGTCGATCGCCAAGGAGGATCCCTTCGTCCAGCGTGGCCTTGCCGAGTTTCGCGTCATCGAATTTCGCGCCAGTCAGCGCGCGGATGACATCCAGCAGCGCATCGAAACCCCCTAGCGTTACCAGACGTACTCGACCTGGAGCCAGTACTTGCGCGTGTCGGTGGCCCAGGCGTGCGCGTCGTAGTCGGCCAGCTTCGCAAGCGCGGTGAAGTGGCTCCAACTCGTCTGCAGTTGCAGGTCGACCTCCGAGCCATAATCGGCGGCGCCGCGCTCGGCGTCGAAGGCGTGATAGACGACTGTCGCGCCAACCGCGTTGAGACGCGCCACGCCCTTGATGTTGTAAGAGACCGTCGCGTAACGATCCTCTATGCCGTTGGGTGGCGTCGTGAGGAACTTGTCCGCCCAGCCCTGGAACTTGTGCAGCGTGCCGAGCGGCGCCGTGAATCCCTTGACGCCGTCGCCCTGGAGCAGCTCGATGCCGGCACCGAGTCCGAATCCGTGCCACGTGCCCACGAGCTCGGCCAATCCATAGTCATCCGAGTAGCTCAGCGGGTTGGCCGCATAGTCCTGTTGTGCCGCGTACGACAGCACATACGCGAGCTTCACCTTGCCGGCGTCGCGTTCGCCGGTGAGTCGCAAGCCGATCGTGCGCGAGGAATCCGTCGGCGCTTCGTCGAAGTCGAGCAGGTAGGCGAAACCGGTCAGGTTGCCGATACTGGTCTTCAGCGTGCCGTTCACGATGTAGGTGTCGCCCGTGTAGCGTCCCACCGGCGATTCGCTCGAGAACACGCGATTCACCTGGGAGATGTACGCGACATCGAGCGTGAAGTTGCGCAGCGAGCCGTTCGTGATGCGCAGCGCATCGAAGGTCTGCTCGTTCTGCCGCCAGCCCACGTTACCCATGAAGCGCTGGTCGTCGAGGACGATGCGCTGGCGGCCGAGCACGACCTTCGTGCCCGGAATCGCCGTGTTGGTGATCTGCAGGCGGTTGATCTCGGAGCCTGCAGGATCGGCGACCACCGGGAACTGCGTCTTGCCGTTGATGGTGCTGTTGTAGTCCGGATCGAGCGCCCCGATGAGATCCGCATCGGCCAGGAGCGAGGTGTGCCACGCCGTTCCGGTTTCGAAGCCGATACGGCCACGCAGCGTCACGGCCACCGCTTCTTCCTGAATGCCTTGCTGGTCCACCCACTCCGAGCGCAAGCGCATATCGAGCAGCGGCCTGGACGTCGTGATGGCGTGCCACAACGAATCGGTGTTTACATTCGCGTCAGCCTCTTCGCCGGCGCTGACGACGCCACCCGATAGCGCGCACAATAGGGCCACTGCCGCACACGACGCTCGGCGTGACAGGGTCGGGTGCCGTGGCGCTGGCTGGTGAAGGGATGATCGCCGCATGCCAGCGATCTTTGGATTTTATCCGCCGGATCTAAATAAGTAGTTCTACGAGGAGCTGCGCCGTTCATACGTATGACTACGGACCGCCACAGCGGCGATACTGCATTGCGTCGAAAGGCCGGATCACACGATCCGAAGAGAGGCAATCGTGAAATTCACCACGGCCGCGGCGGCGGCGCTGCTGGCGCTCTTGGTCTCGGCTTGCGGTTCGCACGACTCAGGAACCACGCCAGTGTCGACGTCCGCGGATACTGGCGGTTCCGCGCGCGGCGACTTCGGGCCGCCGCAAGGCGAGCCCATCAAGGCAGTGCTCGCGAGTCCGCCGCAGGTTCCGCCACCCGTCAATCGTAATTTTCCGGCCAAGGTTGTCGTCGAGCTCGAGGTGCGTGAGATAGAGCGGCCGATTGCGGAAGGCGTCACCTACACGTTCTGGACCTTCGGCGGCACGGTGCCGGGCAGTTTCATCCGCGTGCGCCAGGGTGACACGGTGGAGTTCCACCTGCGCAATCACCCGACCTCGAAGATGCCGCACAACATCGATCTGCACGGCGTCACCGGGCCGGGCGGTGGTGCGGCGTCCAGCTTTACTGCGCCGGGCCACGAGTCGGTGTTCACCTTCAAGGCGCTCAACCAGGGCCTGTACGTGTATCACTGCGCCACCGCGCCGGTCGGCATGCACGTGGCCAACGGCATGTACGGACTGATCCTCATCGAACCACCCGAGGGACTGCCGGCGGTCGATCGCGAGTTCTACGTCATGCAGGGTGACTTCTACACGGTCGGCAAGTATCGCGAGAAGGGACCACAGCCCTTCGACATGCAGAAAGCGATCGACGAGAACCCGACCTACGTGCTGTTCAATGGCGCGGAAGGCGCGCTCACCGGCGATCACGCATTGCAGGCAAAGATCGGTGAGAGGATTCGCCTTTACGTGGGCAACGGCGGGCCGAATCTCGTCAGCTCGTTTCACCTGATCGGCGAGATCTTCGACAAGGTGCGCTACGAAGGCGGGACGCACTCGCAGGAAAACGTGCAGACGACACTCATTCCAGCGGGCGGCGCGATGATCGCGGAGTTCCACACCGAGGTTCCGGGCACTTACGTGCTCGTCGATCACTCGATCTTCCGTGCGTTCAACAAGGGGGCGATCGGACTTCTCAAGGTCGACGGGCCGGAAAACAAGACCGTCTACTCCGGCAAGGAAGTCGACAATGTCTACCTGGGTGATGCGGCCGTGAGCACACAACCCGTTGCGACCGCCGCGCAGGCCGCTGCCGCCGGCACGCTCACCGTCGAACAGCAGATCGCAGCGGGCAAGGCGCTATTCAATGGCACTTGCTCGGTCTGCCACCAGGACAACGGACAGGGATTGCCCGACGTATTTCCCCCGCTTGCAGGCTCGGACTTCCTGCAGGCGGACAAGACACGCGCCATTGCCACCGTGTTGAACGGTCGCACCGGGCCGATCACCGTCAACGGCAAGACCTTCAATTCCGTGATGCCGCCGATGAGTCAGCTCAACGACGACGGGATCGCGAACATCCTCACCTACGTGCTCAACAGCTGGGGCAACAAGGGCGGACATGTGACCGCCGCTGAAGTTGCGCAGGTGCGCAAGGCGACGCCGCGGCCGGAAGGTGCGGCTCACTAGCGGCCACGCGGAGGAATCGTGGTGCGAGCGAGTTCCGACTGCAGTCGCGCGAGGCGAGTGCGAATCACGTCGCAGCGGACCAGCCTCGCGCTGCCCGCGCTGATCGCGCTGATCGCGACAAGTGCCGTGTCAGCCGGCGCACCCGACCAGCACACAGTCTCATCCGCGGGAGCCCAGGATGATCGCACGGTCCACATCGAGGGCGGCGCCTTCCGTTCGGTGCTGCCGACCGGTACCTCACGCGACTTCGTGACGGTGAAGCCATATCGTCTCGATCGCCGGCCGGTGACCAATGCGGAGTTTCTCGCCTTCGTCAGCGAGCATCCCGAATGGCGCAAGGGACGCGTGCCGGTCGCGCTCGCCGATGTGAGCTACCTCCAGCACTGGACCGGCGCGCTGCAACCGGGGCCGACGAGCCTGCCCAATCAACCGGTCACCTCCGTTAGCTGGTTCGCCGCGCGTGCGTACTGCGAGGCGCGCGGCGCGCGCCTGCCCGACTGGTACGAATGGGAACTCGCCGCTGCCGCGGACGAGACGCAACGCGACGCGCGCAATTCAGCCGAGTGGCAGCAGCGTGTACTCAGCTGGTACAGCCGGCCATCGAACGTCGCGCTCGCCCGCGTGAATGCCGGGAAGCCCAATGCTTACGGCGTTTACGATCTGCATGGGCTCGTGTGGGAGTGGGTGGAGGACTTCAACGCGCTCCTCATGAGCGGCGACAGCCGCGAGCAGGGCGATCCGGACCTGCTCAAGTTCTGCGGCAGCGGCGCGCTCTCGCTCCAGGACCAGTCGAACTACGCCGTGGCCATGCGCGTCGCATTCCTGTCCTCGCTCCAGGCCCACGACACCACCATCAACTTGGGATTCCGATGCGCAAGCAACTGACTGCAGAGCGCCTGGTTCACTCACGGCGCGCGGCGGCATCCGGCGCACTGGCAGTCGCTGCCGTGCTCGGTCTGATGTCATCGAGTGGATTGGCGGCGAACGCGCCGCCAGCCCCGGCCGCGAGCTGGCCCGCCGATTCCGTGCACCAGGCCGACGTGGCGCTCGAGACCTCACGCGGGGACCAGACCACGCTCGCCGCGACGGGCGGACACGTGCGCATCGTCAGCATGTTCTACGCGAGCTGTGCGGCGGCGTGCCCGCTCACCGTGGATACGCTACGCAGGATCGATGGCGAGCTCACAGCCCAGGAACGCGCCCGGCTCGCGATCCTGCTGGTGACCTTCGATCCCGAGCACGACGATCCGGCGGCACTGCGCGAGTTCGCGGGACAGCATCGGATCGAGGATGCGCGCTGGACGCTCGGCCGTGCGTCTCTCGCCGACACGAGGAAGCTCGCCGGCGCTCTCGATATCCGCTACCGCGAGCTCGACGACGGAAACTTCAACCACTCCACCGTGCTGGTGCTTCTCGATCCGGTCGGCCGCGTGCTCGCTCGCAGCACGCGGATGGGGACGCCCGACCCGCAGTTCATGGCCGCGGTTCGCAAGGCGCTAGGCGGCGCGTAGCCGCGCTTTCGCGTCGACACTCTCCAGCAACAGCAAGCCTGCTGCCGTATTCGAGATCGGAACGTGGTAGTTGCTGTGCACCTTGCGCGCGCGCCCGGGCAGCGCACCCCGCGCCGCGATCCACATGAGGATCTCGACGCCTTGCGTGCCCGCCTGTTCGACGAGCTCACGATTGGTGTACGTCGTCAGCGCGGCCGGATCATTCACCAGCCGGTCCATGCACATCAGGTCGAAGTCCTTGTTGATGAACCCGGCGCGCTGGCCGTCGAGCTGATGTGAGAGGCCGCCCGTTCCGAGGATGAGGACTCGTGCCTCCTGCGGGAAGGATTTGATCGCCTGGCCCACGGCCTGCCCGAGCGCGTGACAGCGCGCCGCGGACGGCAGCGGATGCTGCACTGTGTTGATGGCGATCGGCACCACCCGCACCGGCCACGCGCCCTGCGGCCATAGCAGCTCCATCGGCACCACGAAGGCGTGATCCAGCAGCATCTCCTGGCACGTGGTCATATCGAAGTTCGCGTCCACCAGGTGTTCGATCAGGTGCCAGGAAAGAATCGAGTCGCCACGGAACGGAGGCAGCACGGGCAGGCCCCATCCTTCATCGGCGTTGTGATACACCGGAGCGGCACCGATCGCGAAGGTCGGCATCTTGTCGAGAAAGAAATTCAGGCCGTGATCGTTGTAGAACATGACGACGACGTCCGGACGCGCGCGCTCCAGCCACGCATGCACCGCTTTGAAGCCGTCGAAGAACGGCTTCCAGTACGGATCCTGCTGCGCGCTGCGCGCAATCGCGCTGCCGATCGCAGGGACGTGTGAGGTCATGAGGCAACCGACGATCTCCGCCATGGCTATCTCCCTGCGTTCGTGAGCTTGGTCTTGAACTGCTCGAGCGTCATGCCGGTCTGCTGCGCGCCGATGTCCTGCACACCCAGGTGGAGAATGCCGGCGAGCTTGGCGAGGTAATAGATGTTGCCACCCGCCTCGAGCAGCGACAGCACATCGCGCCTGCTCACCGCTTCGCGCTGTTCCGTGTCGAGACCGTACTTGCGGCAGTACGCTTCCTCGTCCCGCAGGAACGCTTCGCGGTTGCGCGCGTGGTTGAAGGAGAAGCACATGCGATTGAGCGCGTAGCCACGGCGCGCCTGTTCGGCGCCGAAGATGGTCGTGCCGGGAATTTCGTCACTGATTCTGGTCGCGATCATTTGCGCCTCCGTGGATTTGCAGCTGGTACCGATGCTGCTCCCACGCTCGCGCGGGCGAAATTCGCGCCTGTGCGTAGGGCGCTGCGGAAACTACCTAGATCGGATGGTGTGATGCGGAGCGTCAGGTCCGAGGGGCGCTTACCCCGGCTTTCCGTCCACGCGGGGCCCGATGAGGATGGGCGCATAGACAATGAGATAGATCAGGAAAGCCATCGTCCAGGCGAGCCCCGCCAACGTCACCGCGGGCAGGTAGGCACCCGGCGCAACGGCTCCCCCGAACACTCGCAGCAGGGCGGCGAGGGTGAGCAGCACGTACGCGATCGTGATCGCGGGTGACACGGCGAGCGGGCGCCCGGTGTGGCCGAGCGAGGCCCGCGTCATGACCGCAAGGATCATGGTTGCGATCAGGCCGACCGTGAACGCATGCAGCCATTTGATGGCCCAGCCCGCATCGAACAGCAGCCAGCACGCCTTGAGCGCGAGCCCGAGCGGAAGCCAGGCATAGGCGACGTGCAACACCCAGAGGATCGATTCGCCGCGCGTCCGGAAGCTCCGCCAGCCGCTGAGGCGAGCTGCTTGCGCGATCGCGGCGAGCGCGGCGAGTGCGCCGCTCAGCCGGCTGTTGGGCCGAAACAGGTCGAGCAGCGCAATCGCGATCATCGAGGCGATCACGAGCGTCTCGAGCCAGGTGCGGCTCACGAGCTCGACCTCATCGCCCCGTCTGCGCAACGCGTTGGCGGTGAACGACGGCACGATGCGTCCGCCGACGACGGTGATGAGGATGAGCGCGAGATTGATGGCGAAGCGGATCGCGCCGTCCGCGAGCGCGATGTCGCCGCTGCGCAGGGCGAGGAGGAATGCGGCATCGGTCAGCCAGAGCACTGCGACCACCGCGAGAAGCGGCGTGTTGCGATTCTGGCTGCGCAACAGTGGCGGGGCGAGCAGCACGATGAGCGCGGGGAGGAGCGCCAGCTCCGCGACTGCGCTCACCACGAACGGCACATGGCCGAGCGTCGCCATGGCGAGGCGGCCGGCGATCCACAGCGCCACGAGCGTGATCAGCGGCCAGCCGGCGAAGCCGCGCGCGCCGGTCCAGCTCGGGACGGCCGTCAGCAGGAACCCGGCGATCGCGGCGGCCACGAAACCGTAGACGAGCTCGTGCGAGTGCCAGTACATCGCGGGCAACGCCCCGAACGGCACGCTGCGATGGGCAAAGAGATAGAGCCAGGCGGGGACGATCGCGGCCGCATACAGTCCCGCCAGCAGGAAGAAGGGTCGGAAGCCGTAGTCGAAGAGCGCAAAGCGTCTCACGGGAGGATCGCGGGGTTGGGTGCCGTCGGGCGCGACTGTCATCGCAATGTTCAGGCCGTTGCGCTGAGACCGGCTTCGAGCGCCATCTGCACCAGGTGAGCGAGCGAATTGGCGTCCATCTTTTCCATGACGCGCGCGCGGTGGATCTCGACGGTGCGCTGACTCAGCTGCAAATCCGCCGCGATCACTTTGTTGGCCTTGCCCTGGATGACAAGCTTCAGCACGTCCTGCTCGCGGGGTGTGAGCGTGGCGACGCGCGCCAGCAGGCGTTCGCGATTGCCGAGGAGCTCGCGGCCGGCGCGATCCTTCGCCAGCGCCTTGTGAATGCGATCGACGAGATCCTGGTCACGGAACGGCTTCTGCAGAAAGTCGAGCGCGCCGTGCTGCATGGCCTCCACCGCCATCGGCACGTCGCCGTGCCCGGTGATGAAGATGATCGGCACCAGGGCGCCGCGCGCGTTGAGCTCCTGCTGCAACTCGAGTCCGCTCATGCCGGGCATGCGGATGTCGAGCACCAGGCATCCGGGGCGCTGTGGATCGAATGCAGCGAGGAACTCCTGCGCGGACGCGTAGGCGAGGGTCGGCAGGCCGAGCGTCTTGAGCAGCATCTTCAGCGAGCCGCGCACGGCCTCGTCGTCGTCGACGACGCACACGGTTGCGGGTTGTTCTGTCACGGTGAGGTGTCCTGCATCGTTGGCAAGGTGAAATGGAAGCACGCGCCGCCATCCGGGGCCGGACGGTACGCGAGCTTGCCGCCGTGCGCCTGCACGATCGTGCGGCTGATCGCGAGCCCCAGGCCGGTGCCGTGCGCCTTGGTGGTGAAGAACGGATTGAACAGATTCGCGACCGCGCCGGGTTCCACCCCCGGCCCGTGATCGCGCACCGAGAACTCCACGCCGTCCGGCACGCGCGCCGCGCGCAGGACGATTTCACGCTGTGCGCCGTCGCCCTGCAATGTCGCATCGATCGCATTGCGCAGCAGGTTGAGCAGCACCTGCTGCAGCTGGACGGGATCGGCGTCGAGTGGTGGGAGATGTTCCTCGACTTCGAGCAGCAGGCGCATGTCGTTGGCGCGCGCGTCGGGCCGCGCCAGCATGTTGAGATCTTCCAGCAGGCGGTTGCAGTCGACGCGCTCGCGACGCACCTCCCGGTTGCTCACGAAGGCACGCAGCCGGCGGATCACTTCGCCGGCACGCAGCGCCTGCTTGCTGATCTGGGCGAGAGCCTCGCGCAGTTCCTCGGTATCCAGCGCGCTGCCCTGCGAGAGCAGGTATTGGCACGCTTGCGCGTAGGTCGCGATGGCCGCGAGCGGCTGGTTGATTTCGTGGGCGAGCCCGGCGGCCATCTCGCCCATGGTGCTGAGACGCGCCACGTGCGTAAGGCGCTCGCGCGCCTGGGTCACTTCGCTCTCGGCCGCGACCCGCGCGCTGAGGTCGTGCACGAAGCCGACGAAGCGCGGCGGCTCGGCGCCCGCCACCCGGCCCACCGACAGCGCCGCCGGGAAGATCGACCCGTCGCGCCGCTGCGCCTGCACTTCACGGCCGATGCCAATGATCCGGGCCTCGCCGGTTGTCAGGTAGCGCTCCAGGTACCCGTCGTGGGCGCTGCGATGCGGCTCGGGCATGAGCATGCTGACGTTGCGAGCGATGACTTCGTGCGCTGCGTAGCCGAACAGGCGTTCAGCCGCGGGATTGAAGGTCTCGATGTGACCGGCCGCATCGATGACGATGACAGCATCGACGGCGGCGTCGAGGAGCGCGCGCAGCTCGGAGGAGGCGCGCTGCGAATGGGAAGTGACAGCGGGTTGTGACATTGCGAATCGAGTGTAGGGTGCCGGTCGAGTCTCCGGCAATGCGGCAGGGCCACTGTGCACGAAAGCTGTGCAGTGTCGCCCTAGGTGTTTTCCGCAGTTTTCTGCGGCGAGTGAGGATTTTCGCCCCCGCAGGGGGCTGAGAAGATCCGCCCATCCTTCCGAGGGACGACGCCGTGGAAAGACCCGCTCACATTCTGGTCGTCATCGATCCGACCGCCACCCAGCACCCAGCGCTCGCGCGCGCACGGGAGCTGGCCCGCGCTTTCGATGCACGCCTGGAACTGTTCGTGTGTTACCGGCAGCGCGAGAGCGAACTGCATGTCGATGTCCTCGAGCTCGAGGCGATGGCGCGCGAGCTGCGCGAGGCGGGGATCGAGACCAGCGTCGACATGTCATCGGCGGCGACGCTCCACGTCGGCATCGTGCGTAAGGTGCTGCGCTCGCGGCCCTCGCTGGTCATCAAGGACACCCATCCGCACAGCCTGTTGCGCCGGACCTGGCTGGTGAATACCGATTGGCAGTTGATCCGGCTGTGCCCGGTCCCTGTGCTCTTCGTGCGGCCGGGGCCCTGGAATGACCCGCCGCGATTCGCCGCCGCCGTGGACATCGCGCTGCCGGGAGAGAAGCCCGCCGAGCTCGATCACACGCTGCTGTCGGCTGCCGAGACCTTCGCGCTGGCGACTGGCGGTCAGCCGCACGCGGTTCACGCCTATCTGCCGATGGCTGAATTCGTGGCGCGGACCTCGCTGGCCGCGGTTCCCATGGCAGCTGGCGTTGATCCCGCGGCCGTGATGGCCGGCAAGGAAAATCTCGCGCGCGAGGAGTTCGCAGCCCTGCTGGCGACGCATCGCGTGCCCGAAGCGCAGCGCCACCTGGTTTCGGGAGTGCCATCGGACGCGCTGATCGCCTTCGTGCGGCGGCAACAGATCGACGTGCTGGTGATGGGCGCGTACGCGCGCGGCTGGGTCTACAACGTCATGGTGGGCAGCACCACGGAGCGCATTCTCGATCTCCTGCCGTGCGATGTGCTGGTGGTGAAGCCCGCCAGTTTCGAGTGTCCTCTGCAGCTCGCGTCACCTGCGGAGTCCGTGGCGAGGCGAGCGTAAGAACCAGCACCGGGACCGGCCTGCACCGGGACCGGCAGGATCAGCGCGGAACCTCGCCCGCAATCGTCGTGCGGTACATCTCCCGGCGGTAGCCGTCGTAGTCGTTGAATGCCTGGTGGACGCACAGGCGGTTGTCCCACAGCGTGAGTGTCTTCGGCTCCCAGCGCAGCCGGCAGGTGAACGCCGGCTGGGTGATGTGCTGCGCGAGAAACCTGAGAAGCGGAGCGGCTTCTTCGTCGCGCAGGCTCTCGATGCCGATCGCGTATGAGCTGTCGCAGTAGAGCGCGCGCTCGCCGGTCACCGGGTGCGTTCGCACCAGCGGATGCAAGCTCCCCTTCACCTTGCTGGCGAGCTCATCGGGGAGCTGCCCGGCGGCGCGAGTCGCCGCCAGCCGGCCGATGGGACTTTCCCGGACTTCCGAGTTCTCCTGCGCGAACTTGAGCACGTCGCGCATCGACATGTGCACCTTGAGGCGATCGACGAGGGCGCGCATGCCGTCGCTCAGCATTCTGTAGGCGAGCGCGGCATTGGCCCAGATCGTGTCACCGCCGTAGGGCGGGATCTCGATGGCGTAGAGCGTGCTGATGGCGGGCGGCTGGGGCAGGAAGGGCGAGTCGGTGTGCCAGCCCGAGCCGAACACCATGGCGGACTTGTCGTCCGCCTCCTTGATGATCGGTTGCACCTCGCGATAACCCGGGACGCCCTGCGTGTATGCATCCTCGGCAAAGGGCCCGAAGCGCAGGCTGAAGGCCGAATGATGCGCGTGCGTGATCTCCTGGTTGCGAAAGAAGATCATCTTGTGGCGAAACAGCGCATCCTGGATCTCGGCGAACTGCGCATCGCTCACGCCACCCACATCGACGCCGCGAATCTCCGCGCCCATCGCCGCTGCCAGCGGCAGCGCCTGGATGTGGCGGTAATCCCGCGCGTGGTTGTCGAAGCGGCCGTGCGGATGGAGCTGCATGGTTCTGGGTTCAGGATGCCGCCGTGATCTTCGCTCCGTCCGACGCAACGCGCCAGTCGTCCGGCGTTGCGCGCCAACGAGGCTCACCGAAAATCCGCGGATGTACTATGCTCCGCGCCCCATGCCCGCAGCGGCGGGCTCAACAGTCGAGGAACCCATGATCCTTCGCTCTGCCGTGCTGGCATTCGCCACCTTCGCCTGCGCGAACCTCGCGCTCGCGGCTCCGCCCACGCAAGCCGATCTCGAACATGCACGGCGGGTGCTCGCCGAGGCGATCCTGTTCGACGGACACAACGACCTCCCCTGGGCGATCCGCACCGACAAGAAAGCGCCGGGCGATGTCGTCGCCTACGACCTGCGCAAGCCAACCGAGGGTCAGACGGATATCCCGCGGCTGCGCGCCGGGGGTCTCAGCGCGCAGTTCTGGTCCGTCTATACGCCCGGCGAGGCGACGACGGGCCTCGCGCGCACGCAGCTCGAGCAGATCGACATCATGCGCCGCGTGATCGAGCGCTACCCCGATGTCTTCCAGCTCGCGAGCACGGCGCAGGACATTCGCAACGCCAAGAAAGCCGGTCGCATCGGCTCGATGCTCGGCATCGAAGGGGGCCACGCGATCGAGAATTCGCTCGGCGCGCTGCGCGCGTACTACGACCTGGGCGTGCGCTACATGACGCTCACGCACAACACGAACACCGACTGGGCGGATTCGGCGGCGGATGTTCCCGCGCACCACGGCCTCACGCCCTTCGGTGAGCAGGTGGTCCTCGAGATGAATCGCATCGGCATGCTGGTCGATCTTTCGCACACCTCCGCCGAGACCATGGAGGATGCGTTGCGCGTGTCGAAGGCGCCGGTGATCTTCTCGCACTCATCGGCGCGTGCCATATGCAATGTGCCGCGCAACGTGCCCGACGACATCCTGAAGAAGCTGTCCGCCAACGGCGGCGTGGTCATGGTCACTTTCGTCGCCGGCTTCACCGATCCGGAAGTGGCCAAGGTCATGCAGCCGGTGATCGAGGAATTCAACCGGCGCGCACGCGAAGTGAAGACCGAGGAAGAACGCAACAAGCTTCTCGCGGACATCACCAAGGACGTCAAGGTGCCGCACACCTCGATCGCGAAAGTCGCGGACCAGATCGAGTACGTACGCAAGCTCGCCGGGGTGCAGAGTATCGGCATCGGCAGCGACTTCGACGGCAACACCGCGTGGCCGGACGGGCTGTCGGATGTGTCGATGTATCCAAACCTGTTCGCGGAGCTGATCCACCGCGGCTGGTCGGATCACGACCTGAAGCTCCTCGCGGGAGAGAACGTGCTGCGCGTGCTGGAGCAGGCGGAAAAAGTGTCCGCGCAGATGAAGCGCCAGTAGCGCGAAGCGTCAGCAGCAACCGGCGCCGCGGCGCGGCGCCGGCCGTCAGGAAGCCTTCTTCTCGCTCTTCTCGTCCGAGTGCACGCGGCGGCGCGCCTTGTGGCGCGCGCGCGCGACTGCGGACAAGCGACCGGTGTCCGGCGGCGCGGTCGGCTCGACCTTCTCATCGCCGTGCAGCTCGAGGAGCGACTCCATGAGCCCTTCGTCCGCGCTCGAGCACACGCCCAGGACGGTCGCCTGTTCGCAGCCCTCGGCCGCGACGTAGGCGTGCCCCATGTTTGAATCGATGTAGATCGATTCACCCGCATCGAGCACGATCGGATCGTAGAACTCGGTGTGGATCTCGATGCGTCCCTCGAGGACGTAGATGTATTCCTCGCCCGAGTGGTGCACCAGCTCGCCGAACTCGCCGACGCTCTTGGCGCGAATCTTGGTCAGCACCGGGATCATGCGCTTGCGGCGCAGCTCCGCGCACAGGTAGTAGTAATCGTAGTTGCGCGTGTTGACGCGCACCGCGCGATCGAGTCGTCCGATGCTGCGCCGGGCGGTCACGGGTGCTTCGGGCCCATCCGTCGGCTCGGCGAACAGTTCCGACATGCGCATGTGCAGGCGCTCGCTGAGCTGCTGCAGCTTGTCGTAGGTAAGGGTGAGGCGATCGTGCTCCACCTTGGCGAGTGTCGAGAGCGGGATCCCGGTGCGCTGGCTCATCTCCTTGAGCGTCCAGTCGTTACGCTGGCGCAGGCCGCGCAGCAGCCGGCCGAGCGTGGGTTTGTTGGATTTCATTGCGGTCGATTCTAGCGTCGATTTCGCAACCGTCGCGATCGCATGTGAATGCGATGTCGACGCAGCGAAAGGCGCCGCACAGCCTCCGATTGACGATTCTCTATTCAGGATTATTATAGCCGGAATGGGATAACACGATTCAGCGGCCCCCATCCGCCCGACCCGACTTTGCCGGAGCTCAACATGCGTTCACTCCTCTTCAGTGTCAGCTGCGCTGCCATCCTGTGTTCGATCGGGTCAGCATTCGCGCAGGGCCCCACGCCTGCGAAGACGCCGGCGGCGAAAAACGCCGCTCCGAACGCGGCTGCCGCGCCGGCACCGGCCGCGATGCCCGCGACCGAACCGGCGGTGGGGGGAGCGCCGCAGCTGACGCGCGCGGATGTGGAAGCGTGGCTCGACGGCTTCATGCCGATGAGCCTGAGAACCGGCGACATCGCAGGTGCCGTGGTCGTGGTGGTGAAGGACGGCGCGACTCTTCTCAAGAAAGGTTACGGCTACTCCGACGTCGAGAAGCGCACACCGGTCGATGCCGACCGCACGTTGTTCCGCCCCGGCTCGATATCGAAGCTGTTCACCTGGACCGCGGTGATGCAGCAGGTCGAGCAGGGCAAGCTCGATCTCGATGCCGACATCAACCAGTACCTCGACTTCAAGATCCCGCCACGCGACGGCAAGCCCATCACGTTGCGCAACATCATGACGCACACCTCGGGCTTCGAGGAGCAGATCAAGGGACTCATCGCGCGCGAGCAGGACGGTGTTCCCGACCTCGGCGCGTATCTCAAGAACTGGACGCCGAATCGCATCTTCGCGCCGGGCGAGACGCCGGCCTATTCGAACTGGGCCACCGCGCTCGCGGGTTACATCGTCGAGCGCGTCTCCGGGATGCCGTTCGACGACTACCTCGACAAGAACATCTTCCAGCCGCTCGACATGCCGCACTCGACGTTCCGCCAGCCGCTGCCCGAGCAGCTGAAGGCCGACATGTCGCACGGCTACCCACAGGCCTCGGTGACCAAGCCCGAGAAGGAATTCGAGATCGTGGGTCCGGCGCCGGCCGGTGCGCTCTCGATGCCGGGCGCCGAGATGGCGCATTTCATGATCGCGCACCTGCAGAAGGGCAAGTACCAGTCGGCGCAGATTCTCAAGCCCGAGACCGCCGAGATGATGCACACCACGGCACTCACGACGTTGCCGCGCGTGGATCGCATGCTCCTCGGCTTCTACGAGACCAACCGCAACGGCCACCGCGTCATCGCTCACGGCGGCGATACGCAGTGGTTTCACAGCGACCTGCATCTGTTCATCGACGACGGCGTGGGCATCTTCCTCTCGATGAACAGCCCGGGCAAAGCAGGCTTCGCCCAGCCGCTGCGTGAATCGCTGTTCGAGCAATTCACGGATCGCTATTTCCCGGGCGAGGGAGCGGCGGTCACAGTCGACGCGAAGACCGCCGCCGAGCACGCGCAGCTGCTCGTCGGTCGCTACGACGACTCGCGGCGCGCCGACAGCACGTTCATGAGCCTGCTCAACCTCCTGGGTCAGCTCAAGGTTTCGGTCAACGAAGACGGCACCGTCAGCGCGCCGCTCCTGACGACACCGGCGGGCGCGCCGATCAAGTGGCGTGAAGTCGAGCCGTTCGTCTGGCGCGAAGAGGATGGCAAAGGGCTGATGTCGGCGCGCGTGGAAAACGGGCGCGTCACGCGCTTCAGCTTCGAGCCGGTCTCGCCCTTCATGACCTTCCAGCCGACTCCGGGCTACCGATCGGGCAGCTGGCTCGTGCCGTTACTGTGTGTGGGCCTCGGAGCGCTGCTATTGACGGCGCTCGCCTGGCCGATCTCGGCGCTGGTGCGCAAGCACTACGGCGTGCGCTATGCGCTCAGCGGTCAGGACGCAAAAGCGCATCGCTATGTGCGCTACGCGTCGCTCGCCACGCTGGTGGTATTCGGCGGCTGGTCGACGTTGATCGCGCTGATGCTGTCGAACTTCGCCTACCTGAGTGACAAGACCGACATCTGGGTGAGGCTCGCGCAGTTCCTCTCGCCGATCGTGTTCTTCGGCGCGGCTGCGGTCGGTGTGTGGAACGCCTGGCACGTGCTGCGCAGCCCGCGCAAGTGGTATGCGAAGGCGTGGGCGGTGCTGCTCGCAGTCTCGTTCCTCACCGTGCTGTGGGTCGCGCTGAACTATCACCTCATGAAATTCGGCGTGAAGTATTGAGCGCGCGCACCGCCAGGGTGGCGTCACCCCTCAGGATGCAGCTCGCAGTCGAGGAGCTGCCGTTGAAGGTGCCGTTCCGGATTTCCGGCTACACCTTCACGCAGATTCCGGCGCTCTTCGTGCGGCTCTCCGGCGCGGGTGCCGAGGGCTGCGGCGAAGCCGAAGGCGTCTACTACTTCGACGACGTCCCCGTGCGCATGGCTGCGCAGGTGGAATCACAGCGCGCGGCGATCGAAGCGGGCATCACGCGTGAGGAGCTGCGCCAGCTCATGCCGGCCGGTGGCGCACGCAACGCGGTGGACTGCGCGCTGTGGGACCTCGAGGCGAAACGTGCCGGCCAGCCGGTCTGGAAGCTCGCCGGGCTCGAGCATGTGGTCCCGCTCACGACGATGTTCACGCTCGGTGCCGACCATCCCGCCGCAGTGGCGATGGGCGCGTTGTCGCGCGCCAACGCGACGGCGCTCAAGCTCAAGCTGAGCGGCGAGCTGGACATCGACATCGAACGGGTGCGTGCGGTGCGCGCCGCGCGCCCGGACGTATGGCTCGGCGTGGACGCAAACCAGGGCTATACGCTCGATTCGCTCGAGCGGCTGCTGCCGGTGCTGAGCGAGGCGCGCGTGCTGCTGCTCGAGCAGCCGCTCGCCCGCGGCTGCGAAGCGAACCTCGACCACCTCGATTGCCCGATTCCGATCGCGGCCGATGAGAGCGTGCAGAGCCTCGCCGACGTCGATGGCCTGCTCGGCCGCTTCGACGTGGTCAATATCAAGCTCGACAAGTGCGGTGGCCTGACCGAAGCGCTCCTCATGATCGAGCATGCGCGCCGCATCGGCCTCAAGGTCATGGTCGGCAACATGGTCGGCACCAGTATCGCGATGGCACCCGCCTTCGTCGCAGGGCAGCTGTGTGACTTCGTCGATCTCGACGGGCCGACGTTCCTGTCCGCCGATCGCTCACCGGGCGTGGTGTTCAAGGACGGCACCGTGTGGTGTCCGCCGGAACTCTGGGGCTGAGCCGCGGTTGCGAGTGAGTGGTTCGATTGACAATTCTCCGTTTGGGATCATGATGTCCGTATTGGGACTGTATAGGGACTAATGAGCCGGATATGAAGTCTGCGGGCCTCATGCGCGCGCCGATCCTGCGTCGGCGCTTTCTCCAGGGCAGCGGTGCCGCGTTGCTCGTCGCCGGCCCGGCGATGCTGAACTTCGGCCGCTTCCAGGTGTTCGCCGACAGCCCGCGCAAGTACTCCGCGCGCGCCGTGAAGCTCGTCGAGCGCTCGCTCGTGATCGACATGCTCGGCGTCCTCAAGCTCGACTTCACGCCCGAAGCCTATGCCGCGTCGGTGACGGAGCAGGAAGCGGCGATGTTCCGCGCGAGCGGCATCACGGGATTCCACAACTCCATCGGCATCGGCGGTCCGAGCGCGTACGACGATGCGCTCACCTTCCTCGCGGCCTGGCAGGGCTATGCGGGACGCAACGCCGATCTGTTCTCGCTCGTCGGACGCGCCGCGGATCTCGATCACGCCAAGGCGCAGCACAAGATCGCAGTCATCATGGGCCTGCAGAACGCGGACCAGTTCCGCGAGCCGAAGGACGTCAAGGCGTTCTACCAGCTCGGTCTGCGCTGCGCGCAACTCACCTATAACTCGCAGAACGCGCTCGGCTCCGGGAGCACCGACCGCGTCGATGGCGGCGTGAGCGATTTCGGCGAGGCGATCATCAAGGCGATGAACGAAGTCGGGATGCTGGTCGATGTGTCCCACTGCGGCGATCGCACCACGCTGGATGCCATCGAGCTGTCGCCGAAGGCGATCGCCATCACCCATTCGAACTGTCGCGCGCTCAACAACCACCCGCGCCTGAAAACCGACGAGGCGATCCAGAAGCTCGCCGCGAAAGGCGGGGTGATGGGCATCACGGGCGTGCGCATGTTCGTGCGCGGCGAGGAGCCGACGACGATCGAGCACATCGTCGATCACATCGATCACGTGGTGAAACTGGTCGGGATCGAGCACGTCGGCATCGGCTCGGACTCGGACTTGAACGGCTACGACGACATGCCGGCGGATCAGCTCAAGGAGCTGCGCGCCTCGTACAAGGCGAGTTACGCGTTCCGCGACAAGATCGACACCGATGGCTTCGACCATCCACGCAAGACTTTCGATTTGACCGAGGCGCTGATCCGTCGCGGCTATTCCGACGACAACATCTCGGCCGTTTTGGGCGGCAATTTCCGGCGCCTGCTGGGCGCCACCTGGGCGTAAGCCTCAGGAACAGGGGGACTGCAATGAGTATCAAGCAACTGGCGCGCCGCATGGCGCTGACAATCGGGGTGCTGCTCGCGGGCGCAGCCGCAGCACAAGATGCGGCGAACATCGGCGAGGTGGTCGTCACCGCGCAGAAGCGCACCGAGACGCTCGAGAAGATCCCGATGTCGGTCTCCGTCATCGGCGGCGAGACGCTCGAACGGGGACAGGCGGATAACTTCAAGGATCTCGTGGCCCTGGTGCCGGGCCTGAGCATCAATACCAACACGGCCGGCGTCTCGCGCATCACGCTCCGCGGCATCAACACTGGTGGCGTGGCTTCCACTGTCGGCGTCTACGTCAACGACGTGCCGTTCGGCTCCAGCAGCGGCCTGGCGAACGGCGCGATTCTCTCCGGCGATTTCGACACCTTCGACATGCAGAGGATCGAGGTGCTGCGCGGTCCGCAGGGAACGCTGTACGGCGCGAGCTCGCTCGGCGGCGTGATCAAGTACGTCGCCAACGAGCCATCGACGAAAGGTTTTGAGGGCCGCCTGCAGGCGACCACCGAGAGCGTCGAGAGCGGCGGCATGGGCTACGCGGCCACAGGTGTGGTGAATATTCCGGCTGGCGAGACTTTCGCGGTGCGTGTCAGCGGGTTCTACCGTTCCGACGACGGCTACATCGATTCGATCGGCAACAATCCGATTCCGACGCTGCAGGATCCGACGGTCAACATCGAGAGCTCGCGGGTCGAAAAGGACCTCAACGGCCTCGACAGCTACGGCGGGCGGGTCTCGGCGCTGTTCGAGCCCTCGGATCGCTTCTCGATCAACCTGACGGCCATGGCCCAGGACATCAACAGTGACAACTCGGATCGATTCGAGGCCGACCCGGAATCACTCAAGGGCCTGTACGGCGGCCATGTGGTCACCCGCTACCACCCGGAGTGGACGGACATCGAGTACCGCGTCTACAGCGCGACCATCAACTGGAACATGGGACCCGTCACCCTGCAGTCGGTGACGAGCTACGGCGAGTTCGATGAAAACTTCCAGCGCGATGTGGCGATCGTTCCTGCTCTTGGACTGCCGACTGCACAGCTGGCAACCCTGGTATTCAGCACTCCGGGCACCACGGACAATCTGCTGTCCGGAATCCTGCACCAGGACACGAGTACCGATAAGTTCACGCAGGAGCTGCGCCTCCTGTCGCCCCAGGACGACGAGTTCGAGTGGCTGATCGGCGCCTACTACACGGACGAAGACTCCGCCATCAAGCCGCAGGAACTGTTCGCGGTTCTGCCCGGCACCGAAACTCATGCGTCCGGTGTACCGCAGCTGGCCGATATCAGCCTCACGTCCAACTACAAGGAGTTTGCGGCATTCGCCAACGCAACCTGGCACATCAGCCCGAAGTTCGATCTGTCCTTCGGCGCACGCTGGAGCGACAACGACCAGGAAGCTTCCCAGGTCCTCGATGCGTTCGTGTTTCCGGCGCCCGTCGTCTTCGACAAGGCGAAGTCGTCCGAAAGCCCGTTCACCTGGTCGGTGTCGCCGCGCTACGAGATCAACGACACGACGTCAGTGTACGCGCGCGTCGCGACCGGCTTCCGTCCGGGCGGCCCGAACGTCCTGCCGCCCGGTGCGCCGGCCGGTACGCCGTCGTCCTATGCTTCGGACGAGCTCACAAACTATGAGCTCGGCCTCAAGGCCACCAATGCCGACGGCACGTTCGCTGTCGACGTCGCCGCTTTCTACCTCGACTGGAACGATATCCAGCTGTTTGCGGTCGTCAATGGCATCGGCATCAATGCGAACGGCGGTACGGCAAAGAGCCAGGGCGCCGAATTCACGGTGACCGCCGTCCCGGTTTCGGGCCTGACGTTTACGTTCAGCGGCGCGTATACCGATGCCAAGCTCACCGAGGACACCGATCCGGTCGTGGGTGGCCTCAACGGCGACCCGCTCCCCTTCGTGCCGAAGTGGGCCCTGACTCTCGGCGGCGACTACGAATGGCCGGTTGGCAGCGCAAAGGCTTACGTCGGCGGCCAGGCTGCATACGTTGGCAAGCGGTTTGCCGACTTTTCCAACCGCAACGCCGCTGGCGACATTCGCGAGGCCGACTCGTACACCGCGCTCGATCTGCGGACCGGGATCCTGTGGGACCGTTGGTCGATCGAGCTCTACGGCAAGAACGTGACGGACGAGGAAGGCATCACTGACATCGAGGCGCCCGGGAATTTCCCGCTTGGTGCCGTCGGGATCAGCACGATCCGTCCGCGAACGGTCGGCTTGTCGCTCGGCATACGGTTCTGACCGCGCGGCACGGCTAGAGCAATGTCGGCAGAGCAACACGTGCCCGCAAAGGGCGACGCGTCGGACTCACTCGTGGTCCGCCTTCCGTCGCCCTACCTGCTGTTCCTCGGTGATGTGACCGATCCGGGCTACGCCAAGACGGCGTTCGGTCTGCGCGACTGGGCGCGCGAGCGCTGCATCGGCGAAATGGTGTGCGGCGGATGCACGGTGACAACCGGGTTGCCGCGCATTTCAGCCGCAGAAGCGCGTGCGCGCGGAGCCCGTTCGCTGGTCATCGGCGTCGCCAATACCGGCGGGCGCATCATGGAGAGCTGGATTGCGTCGCTCGTGAGCGCGCTCGAAGCGGGACTCGACATCGTGAGCGGCATGCATGTGCGTCTCGCCGACTCCGCAGCGTTGAAGAGTGCCGCAGAACGCCACCAGCGCCGTCTGATCGATATCCGCACGCCACCGCGGAACATCCCGATCGGCACCGGCCTCAAGCGCAGTGGCAAGCGCCTGCTCACGGTCGGCACGGATTGCGCGCTCGGCAAGAAGTACACGGCGCTGTCACTCGCGCGGGCGTTCAAAGCGCGCGGCGTGGACGCGGATTTTCGTGCCACTGGTCAGACCGGCATCATGATCGCGGGCTCGGGCATGCCGATGGATGCGGTGGTTGCCGACTTCGAGGCCGGCGCCGCCGAAATGCTCAGCCCGGCCGCCGCACCCGCGCACTGGGATGTCATCGAAGGGCAGGGCTCGCTGTTCCATCCGGGATATGCGGCCGTGTCGCTCGGCCTGCTGCACGGCAGTCAGCCGGACGTGATCGTCATCTGCCACGAACCGGGACGCCAGTACATGCTCGGTCACGAGCAGTTCGCGCTGCCGTCGATCGAGGACACGATCGACATGAACCTGCGGCTCGGACGGCGGACCAACGCCGCGATTCGCTGTGCCGGCGTGAGCCTGAACACTTCGCACCTGCCGGAGGCCGAAGCGCGTCGCTTGCTCGCGTCGGAAGCCTCGCGGTTGCGATTGCCGGTCGCCGATCCGGTGCGCGGCGGCGCGGAATTCGAGCGTCTGGTCGACGCTTGCCTGCGGGACAGCGCGTGATCGCGCGCCGGCGCGCGCTCGGCGCCCTCGCGAGCCCATGGCCTGGCCTGGCCGCGACGCCGTGACGGTTCACCCTTCCTGGTTCCAGCGCTTCTTGCTCCCGGGTTTTGCTTTCAAGGCCGTGGTGATCGGCGGCGGTTACGCGACCGGGCGCGAGCTCGCTGAATTCTTCCTGCCGAGCGGTGCCTGGGGCGGCGTTTTCGCCATGCTGCTCGCGATGGTGGTATGGAGCGCGGTGTGTGTCGCCACGTTCCTCTTCGCGCGCGCGACGCTGAGCCGCGACTACCAGAGCTTCTTCCGCAACCTGCTCGGTCCCGGCTGGGTGGTTTTCGAGGCCTCGTATTTTCTGTTCGTCATCCTGATCCTCGCGGTCTTCGGTGCCGCGGCGGGTGCGATCGGGCAGGCGCTGTTCGGCTGGCCGAGATTGGCGGGCACCCTGTGCCTCATCGCCGGCATCGCCACCGTCACGATGTACGGCAACGTCTCGGTGGAACGGCTGTTCAAGTGGGTGTCGTTCTTTCTCTATGGCGTCTATGCCATCTTCGTGGTGCTGGCGCTCGGCGCCTTCGGCGATCGCGTGGCCGCGAACTTCGCCACGGGCGAATCCAATCCGGGGTGGGTGCTCGGCGGGCTGACCTACGCGGGATACAACATCGTTGGCGCGGTGGTGATCCTCCCGGTGCTGCGTCATCTCACCAGCAATCGCGACGCGGTGGTCGCCGGCACGCTCGCGGGCCCGCTGGCGATGATCCCGGCATTCCTCTTCTTCATCTGCATGATCGCCTGGTATCCGGAGGTCGGCCAGCAGGCGCTGCCCTCGGACTTCCTGCTCCAGCGCATGAACGTGCCGCTCTTTCACCTGGCGTTTCAGTTCATGATCTTCGCGGCGCTGCTGGAGAGCGGCACCGGCGCCGTGCATGCGATCAACGAGCGCATCGCGCATGCGTACCGAGCGAGATACCAGCGCGATCTGTCCGAGCGTGCGCGCCTCGCGTGCGCCGGCGTTCTGCTCCTGGTCGCGATCTTCCTCGCCGACCGCTTCGGCCTCGTCACGCTGATCGCGCGCGGATACCGTGCTCTCGCCTACATCATCCTGGGCGTGTACGTGTTGCCGCTCATGACGTATGGGGTGTGGCGGCTCGTCCGGCGCGACGCGACCGCCGCCAGTCCCGGCGATATTCCCGCCGACGTCGAATAGGCAGCCGCCGCCCGGGCGTCAGTCGACTGCGCTTGCGCGCCCTCGAGCGCGGAGCTGATGCATCGGACCCGTCGAAGCTCAGGCTGCCTGGCTGGCCGCCTGGCCCCCGGAAGACTGATCGCGCACGCCCTTGATCGCCAGCCAGAAGACGATCGGGAGCTCTCCAGCTTCGAGCACTCTGCACACGGAGGAAATCGCCGACGTGCTGTCCGGAGCCAGCAGCGTTGAAAGGCAGTCGAGCAAATAGCCAACCCCGGCCGCCCAGAGGAAAACGCCCAGGATCCGCGGGATGAACCCGGACCTGTAGATCAGGAGTCCAAACGGCAGGAGCCACAGGCCCCAGAACGCGGAGGCGACCACGAGCCCCTGGCCGCGAAGCCTCAGGAACGCATACGCCAGCGCTTCGAGTTGGTGCTGGTCGAGCGGCGCCAGGAAGTCGGCTCCGCTCAACAGGACGAGCGGAGCAGTCATGGCCACGGTGTTGACCAGCGACAGGGGCACGGACACGAGGGCCAGCACCATCATGAGCGTGGCATGGGCGCGGTTCACTTCCTTGAGCAGTTGATAGACAGCGAGCACCACGAAGACGAAGAGAATGTTTCCGGCGAGATCGACTGCAACCCAGGTTCGGTAAAGCAGGTCCGAGGTGAGGATGTTCCTGGCTGTGGCAGTGGCGTCTCCACGCACGATGAAGAACGAGGGGAGGTACATGAGGCCCAACAGGCCAATGACGACCAGCAGCAAATAGAGCGCGCCGGCTTTTCTAGCGTCTTGTTTGCGTGAGCTCATGTTCGAACCCCGATTGCGGAAGAACATGCCGCTCCAGTGAAGCGGTGGAGCTGCCCCTTGAGCATACGCCGCGCACCAGCGCTTGTGCCATGGAGGCGGGTGGCTAGGTCTCCTGTGAAGCGGCCGCGATCTGCGGTCGCGGACGCACGCCGCGTCCCACCACCACCACGGTGACGCCCACCACGATGATGCCGACCGCGATCCACTCATGCGGGGTCGCAGTCTCGCCGCCCAACCAGATCCCCAGCAGCATCCCGATCACCGGGTTGACGAAGCAGTAGCTCGACGCGAGCGTCGTGCTGGTGTTCGACAGCAGGATCATGTAGGCGGAGAACGCGAGGAGCGACCCGAACACGACGAGATAGACCCAGGCCGCCGCCGCCAGCGGTTGTGGCGGCCAGTGAAACGCTTCGTGCGTGAGCAGCGACAGGATGAAGAGGGCGGCGCCGCCGCAGATCATCTGGCTCGCAAAGCCGGAGGAAGCTGGCGCCAATCGAAATACGTTCTGGCTGAGGACGCTGCCGGTCGACCAGCCGATGCTGGCGATCATCATGGCAATCAGGCCACCGGGGGAGGAGGAGAAACCGGCGCCGCTGATGAGCGCGAACACACCGGTCATCCCGATCGCGATGCCGAGCACTTCGAGACGCGACGGCCGGATGCCGAACGGCAGGCTGGCGATCGTGATCACAGCCGGCGTGATGGCGACGAACGCGACGACGAGTCCGGAGGCGACGGTCTGCTCGGCGTAGGCCGCGCCGCCCATGCTGCAACCGAGCATCAACGTGCCCACGATCATGGCGTTGCGCCACTGCACGAGGGTCGGCATCGGCTGCCCGCGCCACCAGGCCCAGGCCAGCAGGAGCGATCCCGCGAGCAGGAAGCGCGTGCCCATCTGGAAGAACGGCGGGAAGCTCACGAGCGCGAACTTGATGCCGAGATACGTCGATCCCCAGATGAACCAGGTTGCGGCGAGACAGGCGACGATCAGTGGTGAGAGCGCGCCCGCGCGAGTCTTGATGGCGTCCATCAGCGAACCGGCTGCAGGATCCAGATGGCCGGGGGCTGCTCCTTCGAAGCACGCACCGCGACGAACAACCGGTCCAGTTGGGGAACGAAGAGGCCAGTGCGTGATCCGGGACCCGTCACCACGCGCCGGCCGATTCGCGTGAATACATCGCTGGCCGCATCGAGCACATCCACGTAGCCCTCGCCGCAGGTGACGTAGAGACGCTGCCGTCGCGCATCGACGAACACATCATCGGCGTCGCGGCAGACATCGATCCCGTTCAACTGTCGACCGCCATGCATGTCGAACACCTGCAGCCGCGGCGGATCGCGTAAGACGGAGATCACGCGGGCGCGCGGCGCATCGAGCGCGAGCGGAAAGTTGCCGCGCAGAGTGCCCGTCGGCCAGGCGGCGATCTGCCGCTGCGACGCGCGCGAGAGCACCGCGATGTGCCGGGCCTGCGGAACGTTGACGTAGATGAGATCTCCGCCGGGGTCGAGTTGAAAGCTCTCGGGATGGCCGTCGAGTGCGAGCTCCGAGAGCTTGCGGCGCGTCGCGGAATCCAGCACCGCCAGCGCGCCGCCGCCGAATCCCACGTACACGCGGTGCGTGGCCTCATCGACGCGCACGTTGTCGGCATCCGCGCCGAGCTCGATCCGGCCGAGTGCGCTGAAGTCCTCGCCGCGAAACAGCCGCACCGAGCCATCGCCGCCGTTGGCGACGTAGACCGTATCGCTCGCCGGCTCGTAGCCGATGCCCTGCGGCTCATCGAACCCGCTCACCGTGCGCAACACGCGCCGGTTGCCCACATCAACGATGGCCACGCTGTCGCTGCCGAGCTCGGCGACGTAAAGGCGCTGGCGAGAAGGGTCAAACGCCAGGTGATCGATGCGCCCATTGGCGTCCGGCAAGGTGATGCGTGCATCCACGGACAGCGCGCCGGCTTCGCTGGCGGCGCCTGCTGGTGGCGTGGCGGACGGCGCTGCGGCGGCAATGCCATGCATGAGGGCCGCGAGTGTGATACTTGAAATCACCTGCATGAGTCGAGGTTCGCCGGAGGCTCTCATGTACCTGCTGCTCAAGTTCGTCCTGTCCGCCGCCATTGTCGTCGCCGTTTCCGAGATTGCCAGGCGCAGCACATTCATCGGCGCGCTCGTGGCGTCGCTCCCACTGACATCGGTGCTCGCGATGATCTGGCTCTACCACGAAGGCGGTGATGCATCCCGCGTCGCCGGCCTGTCGCGGGAAGTCTTCTGGCTGGTGCTGCCTTCGCTCCTGCTCTTCGTCACGCTGCCCTGGTTCATCCGGCGAGGGTTGTCATTCTATCCGGCTTTGGGTCTCGCGATCGGCTGCACCACACTCGGCTATGGTGTCATGTCGGTTCTGCTCAGGCGACTGGGCGCGTGACGCGAGCGGATCGGCGTGCTTTGCCGCCCGTCTAGCGCGAGCGACCGGTGAGCTCGCGCAATGCCGCTGCGGCTTCGGGGCGCGACGGTTGCAGCTGTTCGAGTTCGGTGAGCAAGTCGCGCGCCGCCGCTGCGTCGATGGGTGCGAGGGCGACGGCCATCCGCAGCAGCGGATCGTACGCGGGACGAAAGTCGGGGCTGATGCGCAGCACGGACAGCAGGGGCTCGCGCACCTGCGCCAGCATGCGTTGCACGTCGGCGGTGGGCTGAACGTCACGCCCGACTTCGAGGAACCGGTTGCGCGCGGACCAGTACGCCGCCAGGCGCGCAGCCCACGCAGGATCGTAGGGTGCCGCCAGCAGTTCGCCGGGCCGGATGTCGACCTCGTGGACGAACGCGATCAGCCGATCGCGCGGCAGCGAATCCGGCGCATACGTAATGCGCGGTGCGCGGTAGGCGACGATCGGTCGATCGTCGGTGTTGAGCGGTGCATCGCCCGCGAAGCGCGCCAGGGCCGATGGACCGGACACGAAGCTTCCGAGGAGCGCGAGGTCGTCATCGATCCCGACCTCGGCGGGACCGAGCGGGGAGGCATCGCGCGCCAGCCGCTCGCGCAGCGAGCGGATGTCGAACGGCTTGGCATCGTTCAGCGCGATGAGCCCGATCACCGGCGTCTCGAGGCTGTTGGTCGCGAGCAGGGCACGGCCATCGGGATAGACACTGAGGAATGTCCGCACGATGCTGCGCAGGGTTTCGAGATCGAGTTGGTGCAGCGGCAGCCACTGGCAGAACACGCCACCGCCGGCGAGCCGTTCCCGCACCGCCCGGAAATGTTCCGCGGTGTAGAGCGCGCCCGAACCGCTGCGCGCGGGGTGGAAGTTGTCCGAGACGATCAGGTCGTAGCGCTCGCGCGCGGCGCGCACGAAACGCCGCGCGTCCGCGCTCATGAGATGCAGGTGCGGGCGGCGCGTGTCACCCGGCAGCAGGCGCGTGAAGTACTCCGAGGCTTCGATGACCTCAGGCAGCAACTCGACCGCATCGACTCGCAGCTCAGGATCCTCAGCCGCCGCCGCAGCGGTGACGCCTGTGCCGAGCCCGAGGAACAGCGCGCTGCGTGGCGCCAGGTGCAGCAGGCTGGGGAGCAATGCCTGGCGCGCATCGGCGAACACCGTGGCGCTGCTGCCTTCCTGCTGGCGATTGTTGATGTGCAGGCCGGCGACAGCGTTCGCGTCTTCCACGATGCTGACGGTCGCCATCACTCCTTCTCTATAGCTCAACAGCCGCCCGCCGGGCGGAATGTCGACAATGGCGAGCGAGGGTGCCCACAACGCCAGTGCCGGAACCGCGAGGCCTGCCACCCACTGCGTCGGCGCGGACCAGGCCCGGCGCGATGACAGCGCGAGATAGCCGAACGCAACGAAGAGCAGCGCAACTTTCGCGCCCACTCCTGAGACCAGCAGGACGCCGAACAACAATGGAGCAACCGCGGCGCCCAGGGTGTTCACGCCGAGGGCGCGTCCAAAGCCGACGCCGGCGCGCGCGGCGCTCGTGGCGAGATGGCTGAAGAGGGCGCCCATCACGAAGGTCGGCAACAGGAATGCGGCCACGGCGAGTGTCGCCTCGGCGCCGAGCGCGACCGTCATGCCGGGCCCGAACGCGTGCAGGAGCGACGCCTTCAGCGTCTGCGCGCCCGCGAGACTCAGCACACCGAGCAGGCATGCCGCGGCGAGCAGTCGCAGCAAAGCGTCGCGCACTCGATCCGGATCCGGCCGCTCGACGAGCCAGCGGCTGTACGCCGCTGCGCCGAGCGCCGTCCCGACGAGGTACACCGCGAGCAACATGGAGAAGGTATAGACCGTGTTCTCGGCGACCTGGCTGAGCACGCGAACCACGAGCACTTCGTAGCCGATGCCGAGCAGGCCGGTTGCCGCGAGGATCGCCAACGAGCGCACGTTCGAGGCGCTCTGCGTGTTCGCATCGGAGTCGCCCGGCGCGAAGAGCTGCATCGCCGCCACGGCGCACAGGAGGTTGAGCACCGCGCATACCGCGGCGGTTCGTGCCAGGCCGAATTGCGGAATCAGCCAGAACGCCGCACCGAGGACACCGAGGACCGCACCAAACGTGTTTCCGGCATAGAGCGTCGCGATGCGTGTGCCGCGTCGTTGCAGCGTCGCCAGTACGCGCTCCATCGCCGGAAGTGTCGCGCCCATCGCCGCCGTCGCCGGCAGGAGCAGAAAGAACGTCCCGCCGAAGGCGACCGCCCACTGCCAGCCGGGCGCAGGCTGTGCACCCGTAAGAATAAGGAGTGCGCCGGTGACGGTGGGGAGCAGGAAGACGAGCGCAAGGCTCCAGAGCCCGATCACGGCTTCACAAGCCGCGTACCAGCGCGCGGGCCTGCTGCTGCGTTCGATGCGCGGGCTGAGAACCAGTGCGCCCGCCGCCAATCCGCCGAAGAAAGCCGCCACGACTGCGAGCACCGCTGCGGATTCGTGGCCGAGCCAGAGTGCGCTCTGCTGCGTCCACACGATCTGGTAGCCGAGCCCGGCGAAACCGGAGGCGATCATCAGGCCGAGCGCGATCCTCGCGGGTACGTCGCGTCGGGATGCGGGCAGAGCGTCGGTGGTGGACGCGGGAACGGAGGAGACTTGCTGCACTTCAGCCGCTGAAGGAGATTTTGTAGCCCCACGAGTCGAGGCTCGCGGGGATCGCGTTGAAGGCCAGCGTGATGCGCCGCTCGCCGGGATTGGTCGGGACCGCGTGCATCAGGTAGCTCGGGAACATCACGACGTCACCCGGATCGGGCGCGGGGCTGACCCACTTGTCGGCGTGATAAGGACCGGTGGTCACCGCCTTGTGGTCGTTCTTGAAGGCAAAGTCCGTGCCGCCGGGCGACTTCATGAAGACCGTGCGCGCCTCGGCGTGCGTCGGCGTCAGGTAGACGACGCCCGAGATGAAGCTGTTGGCGTGATTGTGCATCTGCTGCCGGCCGCCGGTGTCGAGCACGTTCACCCACATCTCCTTGAGCGACCACCCCAGCCGCTCGCCGAACATCAGCGCGCCGAACTCGCCGAGGAGCGGCGTGATGAGCTGAGCGGCTTCGACCAGCAGCGGGCTGTCGCTGGGACGAAGCATGGCGGTGTGGATCAGGTTGTTCGAGGAGTTGTTGGCCCGGTCCGCCTGATCACTGAAGTGACGGACCAGGCCCGTGACGAGACCTGCGCCGAGCGCGCGCGGCGCGCGCATGAACGGAACCGGAAACAGCCCGATGACTTCTGCCATGGAGTCGCCACTCGCTCTGAAGTTATTTCAATTGTGCGAAAGCTGAACGCGCACAGCGGATTCTACGGAGTGGTGTAAGACAAATTGATGACCGAGCGATCACCGTTTCTTCATGGATCGGTCACATCGCAAAGCTACGCTGCGCGACTTGGTGAAAAACCCTCCCTTGTTCGATGACCAACATCCCGTCCACTGACCAGTGAGAGGAGTTCTTTGCTATGAGCCGCGGATTGAAGAAGAGTCCGGTTGCCCTGGCGGTCGCCACGGCACTGAGCGCCGCCGCAATGGGAATTGCGCCGGTCGCCGATGCGAACAAGCCGGGAGGCACCTACGTCACGGGTGACTTCCACAACCACACCACCTGCTCGGACGGTACGATCTCGATGCAGAAGCTGGTGAAGAAAGCCACCGACACGGTCGAGACGCCATGGGGCCTCGACTGGTTCGTGCAGTCCGGTCACGGCGGCAACGGCAATCGCAATTGCACGCTGGCGGAGGACGACACGCTGGCAACGCCGGCCTACCCGCTGGTGTTCGCGAGCGATGGAACCACGGTGCTCGGCCCGACCACCGCTTGGGTGAAGAGCAATCCAGCCGTGCTGCCCAAGGGCCTCGTTTCCAATTCCGCGTGCCCCGACAATCCCGCGCAGCAATGCCAGAACATGTGGCGCTGGCAATCGCTGCAGGAATTCCAGTACCCGATCCTCGAGTACCTGTCAGCCGCGTTGAACCAGCCGCTCTTCATCGGCGTCGAGACCGTCGTGCCGGGTCACGAGCACACGTCGATGTCCGTGATCGCGGGCCAGATGCCCGCGTCGATCTTCACCCAGCACCTGCCGGACGCGCCGCCGTATGTCGCGCTCGGCAACGCCAATGCGCTGGCGCAGTGGGAGTACTGCTACGACCGCGCCGATACCGATACCAGCCGTGGCGACACCACTGTCGGGAGCGGCGTCGGCAACAACTGGGATTGCAGTGTCACCGGTAGCCTCAACGCGTCGGATCCGAGCTGGAACGCGACCGCGCAGAAACTGATTCCCGCCGGCGGCGCGGGCTCGGGTGTCCGCGGCCACAACAAGTCCGTGGAAGGCATCAAGTGGATGAGCGAAAACCACCCGGGCGAGAGCTACTACGTGCCCGCGCACCTCGAGCGTGCCGGGCCCTTCAACCCGGACGGCAACAACGGCTTCAACATCGAGCATCTGCGTGATTTCAACAACGCAGCCCCGCGGATCGCCTTCGGCATGGAGACCCAGCCGGGTCACGGGGCCTCGGACGCACGCGGCGAGTACACGATTCGTCGCAACAACATCGGTGGCACCAACATCGACTCCGTCGGCGGCACGACCTACGGCGGAACGGGTGTCTACGGCGCACAGATCGGCGGCGTATGGGATGCGCTGCTGGGCGAAGGCCGCGCGTTCTGGTTCTTCGCCAGCTCCGACTGGCACAACCGCGGCATCTTCGGGCCTGACGACCGGCGCACCACGCAGGACTTCTATCCGGGCGAGTACCAGCGCGACTTCGTGATGGTGCACGACGCGGACGGTCGTCATCACAAGGCCGATGAGCAGCTCACCCCGCAGGAAATCGTCGACGGGCTGCGCACCGGCAACAGCTGGGCCTCCAGCGGCCAGCTGGTCGACCGCCTGGCGTTCGTGGTCTGCGAGGACACGCGCCTGCCGAATATCATCGGCGACGCGCTGGTGGGAGCCGCCGTGCTCGCGGCGGGCGTGGGCAATACGGACGTCGACCTCGACTCGCACTGCGCGACGATGGGCGAGAAGCTCACCGTGCGTCGCGGCCAGGGCGTCGTGGTCGGCATCGCGGTTCGCGACCCTGTCGGCACGAGCTTCTCGCCGTATACATTCCCGAACCCGTCTCTCGCCCAGATCGGCGTCAGCCAGCCGCTCAATCAGCCGGTGCTCGATCACCTCGACGTGATTCGCGGCGAGGTGACGAGCGGCATCAAGCAGTCGACCGACCCGGACTATGCGGGTCAGTGGCCGAACGACTGGATCACGAACCCGAAGCTGGACAACGTGCCGGCCGCAGCGAAGAACACCACGGCGGCGCTCCTGCGCACCTTCTCGAGCGCCAACTGGAAGAGTGCGCCGAACAGCAACCTGACGCGTGGCTTCAAGGTCATGGTGTTCCGCATCCCGGGAGTGACCAAGAGCCAGTACCTGCGGTTGCGTGGGACGAACCTGCCCGCGTCGGTGCCGTTCGAAACCGATGCGAGCGGCAACCCGCTGCCGGATCTGAACACGAACGCCGGCGTCGTCAACCCGACCAAGCCGGGCGGGACCGACGGCTTGCCTGCGGGCGCGAACCTCAAGATCGCGTGCAACACCGTGGGTACGACGGAGTTCAACGGTTGTCCATCGCACTTGCCGACGGTGAACAACCAGAAGATGGTGGCGTTCGATGTGGCGGCGTGGTCGGACCTCTGGTTCTACAGCAACCCGATCTACGTCGAGGTGACCGGCGGACAGCTGGTCGCCGGCGTGAAGTAACTCTTCGTGGTGTCCTGAAATCGGCGCCGCGCGGCAACGCGCGGCGCCTTCTTTAATGTCGCAAGAGACTACAAATGTCCGCCGTATTGCCTGCTGAGAGTGTTCAAGCTGCGCCGTCCTCCCGACGCCGCCTGGATGTGCCGAAATGGCTGCGTGAGCCGCTGCTGCACTTCGTCGTGCTTGGAGCAGTGTTGTTCGTGATCGATCACTTCGTCGTCGGGCGCTCCGACGACCCGCGCGTCATCGTCATCGACGCGAGCGTGGACCAGCAGGCGCTGGACACGTTCAAGGCGGCACGCGGTCGCGCACCCAACAGCGATGAGCTCTATGCGTTGCGCCGCATCTGGCTCGACAACGAGGTGCTGTATCGCGAGGGGCTCGCCATGCAGCTCGACAAGGGCGATCCCGCGATCCGCGAGCGCGTGATCTTCAAGGCGCTGAGCATGATCGATGCGAGCACCAAGCTGCCGCGTTACACCGATCAGCTGCTGCGCGAGTGGTTTGAAGCGCATCGCGCGAAGTACGACGCGCCGGCACGCTACAACTTCCAGGAGGCTGTGCTCTCGGGCGATGCCTCCGAGGCGGCCGTGCGCGCCTTCGTCGGAGCGCTGAACGCCGGCACGCCGGGCGACGCCAAGGCCGGCCTGCGCGTCTTCACCGGGCGGCCGCGCGAGAACCTGGTGCAGAGCTACGGGGCAGAGTTCGTCAAGGCGCTCGAGGATTCACCGGCCGGCGAATGGCGCGCCCTGCCGACGCGCGACGGAGTGCGCGCGATGCGCCTCGAGTCGATGACGCCGCCGCAGGCTGCGGACTACGAGAAACTGCGTGCCGTTGTCCTGCACGACTGGACCGACGCCACGCTCGCCGAGCAGCGCAGCGCCGCGGTGCGCGCGCTTGCGAAGAAGTACACCGTGAAGTACGCGACGCACACGCCGACACCGAAGGCGGAGACCCTGAAGGCGGAAGTTCAATGAGGCGCAGCAGGGCACTGCTGTTCGCGGCGTTGGTGCTCGTGTGCGGCATTGCCGGCGCACACGAGCTCACCATGGCCGAGATGGAGCTGCGCGAGACCTCGCGCGGCGAATTCCTGTGGCAGTGGACGGCGAGCGGCAACATCCCGGTCGAACAGGAACTGAGACCGGTCTGGCCGGCGGCCTGCAGCGCCGATGAAGCAATGATTCGCTGCGGCGCGGCCGGACTGCGCGGCACGCTGACGGTCGACGGTGTCGGCAACAGTTACTCGGCGGTCATGGTGAAAGTGTTCTGGCTGGACGGCCAGACGCGCGTCTACACGCTCACCACCGCACAGGCCAAGGTACAGCTGTACGGTTCGGCCGACGACCAGCGCGGCATGGGCGAGATCGTGCGCGCCTACACGGTGCTCGGCATCGAACACATCCTCACCGGCTACGATCACCTCATGTTCGTGATCGCGCTGCTGTTTCTCGTCGGCTTCAATCGGCGCCTGTTGTACACGATCACCGCCTTCACGCTGGCGCACAGCCTGACGCTCGCTCTGAGCGCGCTGGGCCTGCTGACGTTGCGCTCACCGCCCGTCGAAGCGACCATCGCGCTCTCGATCATGCTGGTCGCCGGCGAGGCATTGCATCGGCAGCAGACACTCGCGCGGCAGTGGCCGGCGCTGGTGGCGTTTCTCTTCGGGCTGGTGCACGGCCTCGGCTTTGCGGGTGCGCTGAAGGAAATCGGCCTGCCGCAGAAGCACCTCTCCGTGGCGCTACTAACCTTCAATGTCGGCGTCGAGCTGGGGCAACTCCTGGTCGTGGGGCTCGCGTTCCTCGTGTATCGAGCGCTTGCACGGACGCCGAGATTCGCGCTGGCGCGCGCGCCCGCGCTCTACGCGATCGGCGGCGTCGCCGCGTACTGGTCGATCACGCGCATCGTCAACATCCTCAGCTGAGTCGCAAAGCGGCTTCCCGGCCAAGATCGGCGGATTCTGCGCGAAGTTTGCCTCGACGCGCTCCGGTACCTTGTGTCAACTGCTTGACAGAAGGCAGCGCCGGCGCGGCGCAACATGCGCCCAACACAGAGGAGTTACGCCGATGCAGAACGACAAGACACTGTTCGACTGGACCCTGGAGTACGCCTCCCGGCCGACCTGGCTCGAGGTCATCGCCTCGCACGCCCAGATACTCGCCGCGAGCGAGGAAAGCACCGGTCTGTTTCCGGTGGGCGAGCTGCGCCAGGCCTACGCGGGCCACGAGGCCGACTGATTTCCCCCCACGCCGGCGCGCCCACCCCCCAAGGGCCGCCGGCATTTCCCGGGCGAGCGATTGGCATTGCACGCACGGCGTTGCGCAGCCCCGCGGTTTTCGTTACACAGGCGAAGACTCGGGGCTCGCGGCGTATCACCACCTGAAGAGCACAGCGCAGCGCGGACCTCGTTGAACAACAACGGGCGGGGGGGAGCATGCGCACACCACCGGGCGTCAGCGAGCACGACTTCGCGGACGCCCTCCGGCAGTTCGAAGCTGCGATCGGCAAAGAGTGGGTCTTCACCAGCGACGAGGATGTTGCGCTCTACCGGGATGCCTATTCCCCGTACTGGGGTGAGCCCGAAGAGCGGCTCGCCTCGGCGGCGGTAGCGCCCGCAGCCGTCGAGCAGGTGCAGGACGTCGTCCGCATCGCCAACCGCTTTCGCGTTCCGCTCTACCCGATCTCCACCGGGCGCAACCTCGGCTACGGCGGCTCGGCGCCGGCTTGCAGCGGCAGCGTGGTGCTCGATCTCAAGCGCATGAACCGCGTGCTGGAGGTCAACGAGTCGAGTGCCTACGCGCTGGTCGAGCCCGGCGTGAGCTACTTCGACCTCTACAAGCACATCCAGGAACGTGGCCTCAAGGTCTGGCTCGACGTGCCCGATCCCGGCTGGGGGAGCCCCGTCGGGAACTCGATGGATCGCGGCGGCGGTTACACCATGCCGCAGTTCCGTCATCACTTCGATGCGCATTGCGGTCTGGAAGTGGTGCTGCCGAACGGCGAGCTGATGCGCACGGGCATGGGCGCGATGCCGGGCTCGAAGAGCTGGCAGGAGTTCAAGTGCGGCTACGGGCCGTGGGTCGACGGCCTGTTCTCGCAGTCGAACTTCGGCGTCGTCACCAAGATGGGCTTCTGGCTGATGCCGGCGCCCGAAGCCTACTTCAACGCGACGGTGTCGGTGCCGCGCTACCGGGATCTCATCCCGCTCATCGAGCACCTCAACTACCTGGAGAACAGCCAGATCACCAACGGCATGCCGGAACTGATCTCGCCGGTGATGGGCATGCCGCCCGCGTTCGACGCCAAGCCGATCAGCACCGAGCTGCGCGCACTGATCGACAAGGCCGTCGACGGCGATGCGAGCGGGCTCGACGCCTACGGTGAACAGAGGAAGCTTGCGGCGTGGAGCATCGTGCTGAAGTTCTACGGCCCGCCAAAGGTGATTGCCACGCAGTGGGAGTACTGCAAGGAGCGCTTCGGTCGCATTGCGGGCGCAACGTTCGCGGACGGCGACTTCATCAGGTTCCCGCTGCAGCCGGGGCAGGTGGAGAAGGTTCGCAAGAGCGAGATGGGCGTTCCGGCGCTCTCGATCTGGGCGATGATCGCGCGCAATGAGAACAACATGACCCCGACGTACGGGCACCAGGGCTTCTCGCCCATCGTGCCGCGTTCGGGTGAGGCGATCTTCGAGGCCAACCGGATCTTCGCGCGCGCCGGCCGTGAGCATGGGTTGCCGGTCCCGCCGTACTCGATCCCGTTCTTTTTCTGGCAGCGCTCGCTGGTCTTCATCTTCCTGTTCCCGGTGATGCGCGATCCGCAACAGAACGGGAAACTGCGCGAGGCGATCCGCCAGCTCGTGCACTTCGCGGCCGAGGCCGGCTTCGGCGAATACCGCGCCGCGCCCGCCTACCAGGACCTGATCATGAGCACCTATTCGTTCAACAACCACGCGCTCCTGCGCTTTCACGAGACCTTGAAGGACGCAGTCGATCCAAACGGCATCCTCTCGCCGGGACGCTATGGCATCTGGCCGAAGCACCTGCGCAAGGCAGCCTCGGAGAAGCCGGGAGGTGCCGCATGATGACGAGGCGCGAGATGTTCCAGGTCTGCGCCGGCCTTGCGGCAAGTCCGGCAGTAATGGCGGCGGCAAACGCAACCGGCATCGATGCAGGGCGCAAGCATGTGTTGCGTGCGGTCCTGGTCGATCGCTCGAGTGAGGCGCGTGTCTTTGCTGAGGCGGTGCGTACTCGCGGCCTCGCGGTTCACGAGCTGGGCAGTGACCTCGGCGATGTCTATGCCGGCGAGCTCGCGCCCTGCTGGCGGCGCGAAGGCGCGGCGCCGATCGCTGGATTGACCGCGGCAGCGCCACTCTTTTACCTCGAGCGCCTCGCCTGGGATGCGGGCATGCGTGTGGTGTTCCTGGGCCGTCATGTCCTCGAGAGCCCGATGCGGCACACGGTCGACGGCCCGCGCGACGCGGTGGATGCGTTTCAAGTCACCGCGCGCGTCATCGACTGGCGCATCGCGCTCGCCAACCTGCTGCCGGCGCTCCCGGCTTCAGCCCCGACTCTCGAGCCGCTGAGCGCGGTGCGCGATGCGTTCATCGGAGAGGATCCGGCGCTCTTCAGTTGGGTGCTGGCGCCGGTGGATCGGGCCTCGCGCAAGGTGCTGCGATGAACGGCCCGCGTTGTCTGCTCGGCGCTCTGCTGGTGCTCGGCGCGATTCCGTCGACGCACGCCGATGAGTCCACGGGCCACCAGGTGTTCGCCAAGTGGTGCGCGCCGTGCCACTCACGCGGCCCCGGCAATCCGGGGACCGCGGCGCTGGCGGCGGTCTATCGCAACTCGAAACCCGCTGCGCTCGAAGATCGAACCGACATGACGCCAGCGTTCGTCAAGCAGGCGGTGCGCAACGGCGTCAATGTCATGCCGTTCTTCCGCAAGACCGAGATCAGCGACGCCGAGCTCGATGCGCTCGCCGCTTATCTCGCGCGTGCGCCCAAGGCCAGGTGAAGTCCCGGCGATGAGAGCGGGACGCCGCGTGCTGGTCGTCGGTGCGGGACCTACCGGTCTCATCACGGCCTTCGGCCTCGCGAAGGCCGGCGCCGAAGTGACCGTCATCGATCGCGAGCCCGATGTCGTCGCCTCGCCGCGCGCGACGGTGTACCTGCCGTCGACGCTCAAGGTGCTCGATGAGCTGGGCTTGCTCGAGGAGGTCTTACGGGAAGCCGCGACCGGTTACATCCTGCAGGTGCGGTTCAAGCTGACCGGCTTCATCGGCGAGATCGATCACCGCCTGGTGTCTGATCTCACGCCGTACGGGTACACCCTGCATCTCGGCCAGCACGAGCTCGCGCGCCTGATCATGCGGCGGTTCGTCGCGCTGCCACACTCGCAGGTTCGCTGGCACACCACCTTCGAAGACCTGCAGCAGCGCGGTGACGTCGTCTCGGTGCGCGTCGCTACACCGACTGGCTCCGAGTCACTGGAATTCGACTGGGTCATCGGTACCGACGGCGCGCGCAGCTCCGTGCGTCGCGCGATGGGCGCGAGCTTCGAGGGCTTCACGTGGCCCGAGACGTTCATGGCGACGAACGTCTATTACGATTTCGAGGACTTCGGCTACGCGTATTCGAACATGGCCGCCGATGCCGCGAACTGGGTGGTGGTGGCACGGCTCGACAGCCAGGAGCACTACTGGCGCGTGTCCTATGGCGAGAGCAGTGATCTCACCGAGGGAGAGCGCGTCGCGCGCATCCCGGAGCGTTACCGGTACTTCATGCCGGAGGGCCGGCGCTGGGAGCTCGACCGCGCCAACTCCTATCGCGTGCATCAGCGCTCGGCTTCGCAATACAGGGTCGGACGCGTGATGCTCGCCGGCGATGCGGCACATGCGACCAACCCGATCGGCGGCATGGGCCTCACCTCGGGCATCCAGGATGCGAGCACGCTCATCGAGTGCCTGTCGGCCGTCATCGCTGGTGCCGAGGGCGGTGCGCTCGACTGGTATGCCTACGAGCGCCGTCGCTGCTTCCTGGAAGTCGCCAACCCGACGGCGATCGAGTTCAAGCGCCGTGCGCAGGAGGCCGATCCCGCGCGGCGGCTCGAGGACGAAGCCAACTTCCGCGCCATGCAGGAGAACCGCGAGATCACGCGCGCCGGCTTGATGGCGATCTTTGCCCTGTGCTCGCGGCCGTACCGGCCGGACTGGCGCGAGACGCTGGTGCCGGAGGATCGAAGTCGAGGCGCGGCGGGTGAGACGCTGATTCTCAGCGGCCACGCGGCGCACACCGTGACGCGCGATATCGAGTGAAGCGCTCGCGCACTCAAATCAACTGCGCTGAGCCGCCTTCAGCGCGCGCGCGGCCAGGCGTTCGCTCCCCATGCGCTTCGCGCGCTCCGTGAACTCAGCACGCGGTCCCGCCCAGCGGAGCTCATCGACGTCCTTGAAGAGCGGCGCATCGGTCTTCAGGGTCGCGAGGTTCTTGAAGAGCAGTGCCGCCTCGCGATGCTCCTTCAGCACCGTCGGCGGGAAATCCTCGATGGCGCCGTAACGGCCGATCAGGCGCGCGGCGCCCGCCGGTCCGATGCCGTCGATGCCCGGATAGCCATCGGCACTGTCACCGACGAGCGCGAGATAGTCGGGAATGAGCGCCGGCGGCACGCCGAATTTCTCGCGCACGCCGTCGGCGTTGCGAATCTTCTGCGAGCGGCGATCGATCTGCACCACCCGGTCATCGACGACGCACTGCGCGAGATCCTTGTCCGGCGTCCAGATGCAGACCTTCTGCACGCGCACGTCGGCCGCGGCCAGGTACGCAGCGGACGCGAGCGCGTCGTCGGCTTCGAGCTCGATCATGGGCCAGACCGCGACGCCCATGTCCGCGAGCGCCTCCTCGAGCGGATGAAACTGTGCCCACAGCGCCGGCTCGATGCCGTCGCCCGTCTTGTAGTCCGGCCACAGCTCGTTGCGGAAGGATTCGATGATGTGATCGGTCGCGACACCGAGGTGCGTCGCGCCTTCCTCGACCATCTGCAGCACCGTGCCGAGCACGCCCGCAACCGCACCGAACGGCTTGTCCTCGCCCTTGTTGAAACGGCGCAGGCCGTAGAAGTGGCGGAACAGCTCGTACGTGCCGTCGATGAGATGGACGATCACGGTACGCCTGGGAGCGCTCGGTGTTCCGGGTTGCGCGACAACGCCAGGCGTGCGGCCGGCAGGGCCTAGCCGAAATAGATCGTCTTGAGCTCGAAGTACGGATCGAGGCCCTCGAGGCCACCTTCGCGGCCCATGCCGGACTGCTTGAAGCCGCCGAACGGCATCTTGATGTCGACGATCATGCCGTTGACCGTGACACTGCCCGAGCGCACACGGCGCGCGAACTCGTAGCCTTGTTCCGGATCCTTCGTGTACACAGCGCCGTGCAGCCCGTAGATGGTGTCGTTCGCCTTCGCGATCGCGTCCTCGGGCGAGTCGTAGCTGATGAAGGACACGACCGGTCCGAAGATTTCCTCCTGCGCGATCGTCATCCTGTTGTCGACGTCGGTGAACACGGTGGGCTCGACGAAGTAGCCCTGCTTGAGATTGGCGGGACGCCCGCCACCGAGCACGAGCTTGGCACCTTCCTCGCGTCCCTTGGCGATGTAGCCCTGCACGCGGTGCAACTGCCGCTCCATGGTGAGCGGGCCCATCTGCGTCTCGTCCTTCCAGGGATCGCCCACCTTCACCTGGCGCACTGCGCCGACGTACGCATCGAGCACTTCCTGCTTGCGCTGCTTTGGCACCAGCACGCGTGTGAGCGAGAAGCACACCTGCCCGGTGATCGGCATGGAGAAGGGCACGAGACTCTGCAGCACATTGCCGAGATCCGCGTCCTCCATCACGATCGCCGCGGATTTGCCGCCGAGCTCGAAGCTGGTGCGCGCGAGGCGCGGCGCCACGGCGGCGGCGATCTTGCTGCCGGCGGCGCTGCTGCCGGTGAAGCTGATCTTGTCGACGTCCGCGTGGCGCACCAGGTAATCGCCGACTTCACGACCCGCCGGCACCACGTTGAATACGCCGGGCGGGAGCCCCGCGGCTTCGATGCACTCGGCGAGCAGGTACGCGTCCATCGGCGTCTCGGGCGCGGGCTTTGCCACCACCGTGCAACCCGCGGCGAGCGCGGCCGCAACCTTGTAGCAAAGCAGGACCATCGGCGCATTCCAGGGCGTGATGGCGGCGCACACGCCGACCGGCTCCTTCACCACGCGGACGCGGCCGCCGTTATCGCGCGTGCGCTCATCGACCAGCGTGTACGACTGGATGAGCTGTCCGTAGTACGCGAACAGCCCCGCGCCTTGCCCGGAGGCGTAACGGGTGAAGGAGATCGGCGCGCCCACCTCGGTGGTCCAGATGGCCGCGAGCTCCGCATGTCGTCCCTTGATGATCTCGGCGAGTTTCAGCAGCTGCTTGCCGCGCTCCGCCGCTGAAAGCCGCGGCCATGGGCCGTGATCGAAGGCTTCGCGCGCGGCGGCGACCGCGCGGTCGATGTCCTGCGGGCTCGCCTCCGCGTACGTCGCGATGACCTGCTCGGTCACCGGCGAGATCACGGAGAGCTTGTTGTCGGTGGCGGGCCTGACCCACTTGCCGCCGATGAACAACGAATGGGGATGCTGGATCGAGTGCCCGGAAGGGGCGCTCACTGCGTTCATGGTGCTCTCCGGATGGGGTGCTGACCGCGGGGTTGGCGGTTCGGAGTATACAAGGCGCGCCCGCGCCAGATCTGCCACCGGGGCGACCGCCGCAGCGGGCGGCGGTCGCAGGGGAGGGTCAGACTTCGCCGGCGGCGCGCCGCGCCAGCGGCCCGCGCTCGTCCACGGCGGCGCCGAACACCTTGAACAGCCTGGAGGTGCGGAAGTGCACCAGCATGCGCATGTTGAAGAAGTGCATGAGCCCCAGGATCACGACCACCAGCCCGACCTTGGTGCTCAGGAACTCGAATGCGCCCACGACGTCGATCGGCTTCTCACCGTAACGCAGGGCCAGGGACACGAAGCCGATGTTCACCAGGTAGAACCCCACCAGCAGCAGGTGGTTGATGGAGTCCGCGAGCCGCTCCTGGCCCTGGAAGTTCTCGACCAGGAACACCCGCCCGTTGTGGTGCAGGCTCCGGCCCACCCAGACCGTGATCGCCAGGCTGAGCAACAGATATATAGAGTAGGTTGCGACCATCATGTTCTTCTCCTTTCCGTCCACTGTTGTATATTTAGCTTAAGTGCTAAATGATCCTAGCCGCAGTTAGATAGTTAGTCAATAAGCTAAATATAGGGGGCGCAATGAAATGGCCGGAATGCGGTTTGCAGCAGACGCCGCCCCCGCGTCCGCTCGGGCGGCGCAGCTGAAACCTGTTATGAGGGCCCCATGAGCCTGGACAAAGTATTCGAAGCCCTGTCTTCCACGGTGCGGCGCAAGATCCTCGCGTACCTCTCGGCCACGGATCTCACCGCCGGGGAGATCTCCGACCGGTTCGACATCTCCAAGCCCTCGGTGTCGAAGCACCTGGCGATCCTGGAGAACGCCGGCCTCATCCGCGGCGAGCGGCGCGGCCAGTTCATTCACTACAGCCTGGTCTCCGACAACCTGGTGAACACCTTGAACAGCTACGTGCAGGAAGTCTGCCCGGTGTCCAAGCCGCTCAAGCGCGAAAGCCGGGCGAAGGCGGCGGCGCGGGCGGGCGTGCCCGCCAGGGGCAAGGCCTGATGCGGGCTTTGTAATATCGCAGGCGGTGCGCCGGTCGACTTGGCAGCACCCGAATTTCCCGACCCCGAGGTCAAATCCATGGATTTCGCGACTACGCCTCGAACCCGATCGTTCGTCGGACTCCTCCTCATCGCCTGTGGCGCGCTGGCGCAGATCACCGCTTGCGGTGCCGAGCCCGCGGTGGAGATTCCCGCGCCAAAGGTCGACAGTCCCAAGGCCGCGGGCCCGATGCAGACCGCCGTTCTCGCGGGTGGGTGTTTCTGGGGCGTGCAGGGCGTGTTCCAGCACCTGCGGGGCGTGAAGCAGGCGCTGTCCGGGTACGCAGGCGGCGACAAGAGCACGGCCGAGTACGAAACCGTCAGCAGCGGAACGACCGGCCACGCGGAATCGGTGCAGATCACCTACGACCCTGCAGTCGTGTCGTATGGCGAAATCCTGCAGGTGTTCTTTTCGGTGGCGCACGACCCCACCCAGCTCAACCGGCAGGGTCCGGACTACGGATCGCAGTACCGCTCGGCGATCTTCTACGCGAACGATGAGCAGAAGAAGGTCGCGCAGGCCTACATCGCGCAGCTCGACCAGGCGCACGTCTTCGCCAAGCCGATCGTGACGCGCGTCGATCCGCTCAAGGGCTTCCATCCGGCGGAGGCCTACCACCAGGATTACATGGTCAACAATCCGGGCGATCTCTACATCCGCATCAACGACCTGCCCAAGGTGCAGAACTTCGCCCGCGTCCTGCCCGCGCTCTACCAGCCCAAGGCCGTGCTGGTGGCGAAGGCTCGCTGAGCGAATCCGGGCGCGTCACGCGCGCGAATAGCCCTCGGGTCACCTGGAATCCGCATGTTGCTCGTATTACTCGCGTTTCTCGGCGGTGCGATGACGATCATCAGCCCGTGCATCCTGCCGGTGCTGCCGTTCGTGTTCGCGCGCGCCAACCAGTCCTTCACCCGCAGCACGCTGCCCATGCTCGCGGGCATGGCGCTCACCTTCGCCGCTATCGCGACGCTTGCGTCGGTAGGCGGTGCGTGGGCGGTGCGCGTCAACACTTACGGGCGCGTGCTGGCGCTGGTACTGCTGGCCGCGTTCGGCGCCGCCTTGCTGTCGAAGCGTTTCGCCGACTGGATCGCGCGGCCCTTCGTGGCACTCGGCAACCGCCTGATGCAATCGACCGGCACGGATGAGCCGGCGAACGTGTTGCAGTCCGCCGTGCTCGGCGTCGCCACGGGCCTGCTGTGGGCGCCGTGCGCGGGGCCGATTCTCGGCTTGATCCTCACGGGGGCCGCGCTCAGCGGTCCGAACACGCAGACTACGTTGCTCCTCTTCGCTTATGCGCTGGGTGCGATGACCTCGCTCGCGCTCGCGACGCTCGCGGGCAAGCGCGTGTTCAACGCCATGAAGAGTTCCTTCGGCGCGGGCGACTGGGTGCGGCGCGGACTCGGCGTACTGGTGCTGCTCGCCGTGGTCGCGATCGGCCTGGGCTGGGACACCGGCGTTCTGACGCAACTCTCCGCCGGCAACACCAATCGCATCGAGCAGAAGTTGATCGATGCGCTGCGCCCGGCGAGCGCGCAGGCCGAGTCGGGCGTGGCGATGACGAGCGACAGCGCGATGGCCGATTCCACAGCGGCCATGAGCCGTACAGTCGCCATGACCGGGTCGATGGCGATGACGGGCAAGCAGGCCGCGAACGGCCTGCCGGTCGAAGGCGAGCTGCCGGCGCTCGACGGCGCGGTGGCGTGGCTGAATTCTCCGGCGCTCACGCCTGCGGGCCTGCGCGGCAAGGTGGTGCTGATCGACTTCTGGACCTACTCGTGCATCAACTGCCTGCGCACGCTCCCGTATCTCAAGACCTGGTACCAGCGCTACAAGGATCACGGTCTCGTCATCATCGGCGTGCACTCGCCCGAGTTCGCCTTCGAGAAGGACCAGGGGAACGTGCGCCGTGCGATCAAGGAGCTCGGCATCGAGTACCCGGTGGCGCTCGACAACGACTACGCGATCTGGCAGGCCTTCAACAACCAGTACTGGCCGGCGCATTACTTCATCGACGCGCAAGGCCGCGTTCGCGGGCATCACTTCGGCGAGGGCAACTACGAGGAGTCCGAGCAGCTGATCCGCACGCTCCTCGCGGATGCCGGACAGAAGGATCTGCCGGTGACGGCCGGCGAGATGCGCAGCGGCGGTGTGCAGGTCGCCTCCGATGAGAACAACGTCGGCTCCCCGGAAACCTACGTCGGCTACGAGCGTGCCGAGAACTTCGCCTCGCCGGGCTCGTTCTCGCACGACGCGCCGAAGAGCTATGCGGCGCCGGACGCGCTCAAGTTGAACCAGTGGGCGCTCGAGGGCCGCTGGACCGTGGCCGATGAGAAGGCGATGTTGAATGACGTGCGCGGCAAGATCGTGTTCCGCTTCCACGCGCGCGATCTGCACCTGGTGCTCGGGCCGGGTGCTGACGGCAAGCCGGTGCGCTTTCGGGTGACCATCGACGGCCAGGAACCGGCGCAGGATCACGGCACGGACGTCGACACACGCGGTGAAGGCACCGTGACCGAGCAGCGGCTCTACCAGCTCATCCGGCAATCAGGCGATGTGCGCGCGCGAACCTTCAGCATCGAATTCCTCGATGCCGGCGCACAAGCGTATGCGTTTACTTTTGGCTGACAGGTGAATGGCGATGAAACGACAGGACATCACGAACCGATCGCTGGCGCTGATGGCGACCTGCTCGCGCAGGCAGTTCCTCCTCGGGAGCGTCGTTGCGGGCGCGGGAACGGCGCTGGCACTCAAGGTCGGCGCGACTACGCAGTCGGCGCCCGCGCCGAGCGCGAGCGTGCTGATCGAGAATTTCAACAGCGCGGGCGTGAGCCAGGGCAAGGTCACGGTGCCAAGGATCGTGAAGTCGGACGCCGAGTGGCAGAAGCAGCTGTCGCCCGATTCGTACCAGGTCACGCGCCACGAAGGCACCGAGCGGCCGTTCTCCGGCGAATACGCGGAGACTCACGCGGCCGGGATCTATCGTTGCATCTGCTGTGACACGGCGTTGTTCGACTCACACACCAAGTTCGAGTCCGGTACCGGCTGGCCGAGTTTCTGGAAGCCGATCTCGCGCCTGAACGTGGTCGAAAGCGTGGACAAGAGCATCCCGCTCATGGAGCGCACCGCGGTCTCGTGCCGGCGCTGCGACGCGCATCTCGGCCACGTCTTCGACGACGGGCCGCAACCGACGGGCTTGCGCTATTGCATGAACTCGGTCGCGTTGCGCTTCGTCGCGCGATAGTTCGCGATCCGCGCGCAATGCCGCCGAGCTGTCCCGCCTTCAGTGCGCGGCAGCTTCGGGCAACTCGTGCAGGTAACTGTAGAGGGCGGCGATCTCCGCATCGGTGAGGTGCGAGAGGTGCGCCACCGCCCAGTTCGTCATCATGCCGAGCTTGCGATCGCCGATCGCTATTCCAGTGCGCATGAGTGTCGCGAACGTCTCGGGCGAGTAGGTCGCCACGACGCGCAGGTCCGGCGCGACACCTTCCGGCAGTGAGTCGCCGCGCAGGTCCGCCGCGTGGCATTGAACACAGGTGGTCCGCGCCAGGTAGCGGCCGAAGTTGGCCTCCTCGTTCGTGGCCTCCGGTGGTGCGACGGCATCGAGCATGTGCTGTGCCGTGGTCTTGTACAGACCGGTCACCAGCCCGACGCGCCCGATCGGCCCGATGGAGGTACTGCCGGTCGGGCCGGGAGTCACGGGCAGATTCCTGACGAACGCGATGATGCGGCCGAGATCCTCATCCGTCAGCAACAGGAAGCCCTCCGAGGGCATCACGATCATTGTGTGCCCGTCGGGACGCAGGCCGTGACGAATGGCCACGATGAACTCGGCATCGGTGTAGTTGCGCACCGACTGCGTGAGGTTGGGCGCGACGATGTGGGCGATCTTCGGATCGTCGAACATGACCCCACCCTGCAGTTGCCTGCCATGGCAGCCGGTGCAGCCGTGGACGACCGCCAGGCGTTCGCCCTCGGCGATCGAAGTCGCATCCGTGGGAAGCGCGAGCGCCGCAACCGTCGGCACCGGGTAGGTGCGCTTGAGCATCGACTCGGAACGCAGGAACACGACGGAGTAAGCGACGCTCAGCAGGCCCGCGATCGTCACCAGGCCGATGGCCAGCCAGTTCATCAG
>DATFRO010000125.1:0-54170 GCA_035263105.1 Steroidobacteraceae bacterium
CCTACGACGGGCCGCCGTCCGGCCCCGACCAGTCGAAGCCCATGTGCTTGCTCGAGCGGCCGACGCGCTCCCACTTGAAGCCGAAGGCGTTGGCTTTGTCGGCAGTCGCCTTGCCCTGGGTTGCGATCGCGCCGGGACCGACTTCGGCGCCTGCGGGGTTGTGCACCTGGACGAGCTTGCCCGGAACACTCGTGGGACCGGTGAGCGCTTCGGCGCTGGCGAGCACCTTGCCCGGGATCTCGGCACGCCACGACGTCAGGTCGTCGGCGATCTCGAAGTCGATGCGGCAGAACTCGATGCCGCGTACTTCGCCGATCAGTGTGGCGAACATGCCTGGCCAGCCACCGGCCTGGCCGCCGAAGATCATCTGCAGCGCTTCGCGCTGGCGCTCATCGGCGCGCTCGTCGATGAACATGCCCATGGTCACCCTGGTATCGCCGCCGCCCCAGATGTTGCCCTTGAAGTAGCCGAGCGCGAGGACGTTGAGGCCGTCGAGGGAGACATCTCCGTAGTTTCCCTTGCGGATGTGCCACGCCAGGACGCCGTCGCAGTCCCCGGCAGTCGGCGGCTGTGCGAAGTAGCACGGGCACGGGATGCTGCACTTGCAGGTGTCGAACCAGTCTCCCTTCACACTCCACTTCGGAACGGTCGTCATTGGCTTCCTCCCGGGTTCGCCGCGTTTCGGGATCGACCGGCACTCCGGCAGCGGCTGCCGACGATCGGTTCCCTCAGGATCGAGGCCCGATCTCGCCGCGAGCGCCCTCCGCCGTCCAAATGGCAGGGTGAAATCCCCGTGCATCCGAAATACACTCCCATCCCCCCGCTCCCCGCCCCAGCCCGCCGCCATCTGCCTGATTCTGGTGGCCTTCACCGTCCTTGAGGTCAAAAAGTACCCATCTGCGGCGATTTGTGCGTAAACTTGCGGCCTTCTGCGGCCAACGCGATAAGTAAAAGATCAGGCGGATGGGAAGGCTGCTTCTTCTTAATGGGCCCAACCTCAACTTGTTGGGCACCCGGGAGCCCGGGCTGTACGGCGCGGACACGCTCTCTTCTATAGAGAAGCGTCTGACCGATATCGCCACGAAGGCGAAACACTCCCTGGTTGCCTTTCAGAGCAATGCCGAACACGAGCTGATCGAGCGTATCCAGCGCGCCCCGGCGGACGGGATCGACTTCATCCTCTTCAATCCGGGTGGCTTCACGCACACGAGCGTCGCGCTGCGCGATGCCCTGCTCGCGGTCAAGGTGCCCTTCATCGAGGTGCACCTGAGCAACGTGCACGCGCGCGAGCCGTTCCGGCGCCAGTCCTATTTCTCCGACATCGCGGTGGGTTCGATCGCCGGGTTCGGTGCGCAGAGTTACGAGTTCGCATTGCAGGCGGCGCTCAAGCGCCTCGATGCGCCCAAGAGCTGAGACTCCTTTGAGGAGCAGGTAATGGACATCCGCAAGGTCAAGAAGCTGATCGAGCTGCTCGAGGAGTCGGGAATCGCCGAGATCGAGATCACCGAGGGCGAAGAGTCGGTGCGCATCAGCCGCTACGGCGGCCAGGTCGTGACGCAAGTCGCGCACCCGATGCCCGCAGTGGCAGCGGCGCCGAGCGCGGGCCCGGCACCCGCGGCGGCGGCAGTGGCCGCGTCGGCAGCGACGGTCGCGCCCGCGGCCGCCGACAAGACGCCTTCCGCCGAAAACGTCGTGACGGCTCCAATGGTCGGCACGTTCTACGCCTCGCCCGCGCCCGGCGCGAAGGCGTTCGTCGAGATCGGGAGCGAGGTGAAGGTCGGGCAGACGCTCTGCATCATCGAAGCGATGAAGATGATGAACCAGATCGAGTCGGACAAGGAGGGGCGCGTGACCGCGATCCTCGCGAGGAACGGCGAGCCGGTGGAGTTCGGCCAGCCGCTCTTCGTCATCGAATAGCCGCGACTGAAGCCCGTCACCGCACCGCCCTCACCCGACAAGCACCCCATGCTCGACAAGGTCGTCATCGCAAACCGCGGCGAGATCGCGCTGCGCATCCTGAGAGCCTGCCGCGAGCTCGGCATCAAGACGGTCGCGGTGCACTCGACCGCCGACTACAACCAGAAGCACGTGCTGCTCGCGGACGAGACCGTCTGCATCGGCCCGCCGCAATCGGCGCAGAGCTACCTCAACATGCCGGCGATCATCAGCGCCGCCGAGGTCACCGACGCGGTCGCGATTCACCCGGGCTACGGCTTTCTCTCCGAGAACGCGGACTTCGCCGAGCGCGTCGAGAAGAGCGGCTTCATCTTCGTCGGCCCGAGGAGCGAAACCATTCGCCTCATGGGCGACAAGGTCTCGGCCATCAAGGTCATGAAGAAGAATGGCGTCCCGTGCGTGCCGGGCTCGGACGGCCCGCTGGTCAAGGACTCCGAGGACAACCTCAAGATCGCGCGCGAGATCGGCTACCCCGTGATCATCAAGGCCTCGGGCGGCGGCGGCGGACGCGGCATGCGCGTCGTGCACAGCGACGCGACGCTCTTGAACGCGATCCACATCACGCAGGCGGAAGCGCTGGCGGCGTTCGGGAACGAGCAGGTCTACATGGAGAAGTTCCTCGAGCGCCCGCGCCACATCGAGTTCCAGATCATCGGCGACAACTTCGGCAACGTGGTGAGCCTGGGCGAGCGCGACTGCTCGATGCAACGCCGCCACCAGAAAGTGATCGAGGAGGCTCCCGCGCCCGGCATCACGGTCAAGCAGCGCAAGACGATGGGCGAGCGCTGCACGCAGGCGTGTCGCGAGGTGGGCTATCGCGGCGCCGGCACGCTCGAGTTCCTCTACCAGGACGGCGAGTTCTACTTCATCGAGATGAACACGCGCATCCAGGTCGAGCACCCGGTCACCGAGATGGTCACGGGGATCGACGTGGTGAAGACGCAGCTCACGATCGCCAGCGGCGAAGCGATCACCTTCACGCAGAATGACATCGAGATGCGCGGCCACGCGATCGAGTGCCGCATCAACGCGGAAGATCCGAAGGGCTTCATCCCGTCACCGGGACCCGTGCGCCTCTGGCACGCGCCCGGCGGGCCCGGCATCCGCGTCGACAGTCACGTGTACTCGGGCTACACCGTGCCGCCCTACTACGACTCGATGATCGGCAAGATCATCGCGCACGGCGACTCGCGCGAGTCCGCGATCGCGCGCATGCGCAACGCCCTCGCCGAGATGGTGGTCGAGGGCATCAAGACCAACATCCCGCTGCACCAGGAAATCTTCAACCACGCCGCCTTCCGCTCCGGCGGCCTCGACATCCACTACCTCGAACGGCGCCTCGGGTTGAAGTAGCGAATGTTCTTTCCCCTCCCTCTCCATGCCTGAGGCCTGAGGCCCGAGGCCTGACGCCCTCTTCGATGCCCTTCCTGCAACTCACTCTCGACGCGCGCTCCGACGAGGTCGAGCTCATCGAGTCGGCATGCTTCGACGCCGGCGCTTTGGCCGTAAGCCTCGCGGACGCGGGCGATGCGCCGATTCTCGAGCCGGGTCCGGGCGAGACTCCGCTCTGGCACCAGGTCGAGCTCACCGCGCTCTTCGAGGCGACACGCAACCCGCGCGACGTCATCGATGCGTTGCAGTCATCGTTGGGCCGAACGCTCCCCGCGCACAGCTTCGATGAGATCGCCGATCGCGCCTGGGAGCGCGAATGGCTCAAGGACTTTCGACCGTTGCGCTTCGGCAAGCGGCTGTGGGTGTGTCCGCACGGCCAGGAACCTCCAAACGACACGCGCGATCCCGTCATCGTCTGGCTCGATCCCGGCCTCGCGTTTGGCACCGGCACTCACCCAACGACGGCGATGTGTCTCGAGTGGCTGGATGCGGCGAACGTGCGCGATCGCGACGTGATCGACTACGGCTGCGGCTCCGGGATCCTGGCGATCGCGGCGGTCAAACTGGGTGCACGCCACCTTCTTGGGGTCGACCTCGACCCGCAGGCGCTCCTCGCGACCACCGACAATGCCGCGCGCAACGGCGTCGCCGATCGCATTCGCGTCGCGATGCCCGATGTGGCGCGCGAACCCGTCGATCTCCTGGTTGCCAACATCCTGTCCGGGCCCCTGATCGAGCTCGCGCCGCGCTTCGGCGCGCTGGTGCGGCCCGGCGGTGCGCTCGCACTCTCCGGGATCCTCGAGTCGCAGGCTTCCGCCGTGGCACTCGCCTGCGCGCCGTGGTTTGATATGCGCACGTTCGCCACTCGCGACTCGTGGGTGTGTCTGAACGGGGAGCGTCGCTGACGTGTTCACGCAGTGCCCACAGTGCCAGACCGTGTTCCGGGTCACCGTGGCCATGCTGAGGGCCGCGCAGGGCCGCGTGCGCTGCGGCCGCTGCTCGCACGTGTTCAATGCGCTCACCTTCCTGATCGATCAGCCGGAACCGGACGCGCCGCCCGACGCCAAGTCGCAGGAGTCGCCGCCGGACATTTCACCGGCGCCGAACCGCCGCGCCTCCGACCTGCCGGCCGATTCAGGTGAGTTCGCGACCGGCGAGATCCCGGAGTCCGCGCTCGAGTTCGATCTCACGGTCGATGACCTGAATCGTGTGTTCATCGCGGCGCCTGCGCCGTCGCTGCGCGTCAAGCCGCAGGAGCCGCCGGTACCGGTCCCGCCGCCGGGCGACGACGACACCGCCGAGCACGAAATCATCGACATCGAGATGGATGACTCGCAGACGGTCGAGGCGATCACGCTCGAAGGCGACGAGATCCAGGTCACTGCGAGTCTCGCGCCCGCGGAAGTCGAGGCGCTCGAGGACAACCAGACTTCGGAGTTCAGCGCAGTGGCCGTGCCGCCACCGACGCCGGCGCCGACCGACGCGGACCTCAGGCGTGAGATCGAAGCTGCGTTCAAGGGCGATCCCGCGACGCGCGCGGAGTTCGTGCTGCCTTCAGGTACGCATCTCAGGTTCAATCGCGGCGTTGCGGAAGTCGATCCGGAAACTGAACCCGGTCGCCTGCTCGAGGAGGAGCGCGCGCGCCGCCACGAACTGAACAAGCGCTGGGCGCTCGCGAGTGGCGCGATGGCGCTGCTCCTCGTCATTCAGCTCGTCAACTTCAATCGCGATGCGCTCGCGCGCAGTCCCGCCTTCGGCTCCGCGATCACGAAGGTGTACTCAGGTCTCGGCGTCAAACTCTCGCCGCACTGGGACCTGAATGCTTACGAGCTGCGCCAGTGGGGCGCGGCCGCCGAGGGCGACAGCGGCACGCTGCGCGTGCGCGCGAGCGTCTTCAACGGCGCGGATCGTGCGCAGCCGTATCCGCTCCTGCGCCTGACGCTCCAGGATCGCTTCGGTGGGCGGGTCGGCTCGCGCGACTTCGAGCCGCGCGAGTACTTGCACGTGCCCCCGACCAGCAACGAGCTCCTCGGCGCTGGACAGCGCATCGATGCGGACATCGCGATCGTCGATCCGGGCAAGGACGCCGTCGGCTTCGAGGTCGATGTGTGCTTGCGCGATGCCGCAAGCGTGAACTGCGCCGCAGATCTGCCGAAGGCGAAGGGATAGAAAGACGGACCTCGGGCCTCAGGCCTGAGGTCTCAGGCGAAGAATAAGAAAACGGCGAAGATGTTTCTGTTTCTTTGGGGGTTCTTCGTCCTTCATGCTTCGAATCGGTCAATACAACCTGTCGTCTCCTCTCGCGCTCGCCCCGATGGCCGGCGTGACCGATCGTCCCTTCCGCTTGTTGTGCCGGCGCCTCGGCGCGGGCGTCGCCGCCTCGGAGATGCTCACCTCCGACACGCGTCTCTGGCACACGGCCAAGTCGCGGCGGCGCATGACGCATGAAGACGAGCCCGAACCGCGCGTCGTTCAGATCGCGGGGGCCGAGCCCGACATGCTCGCGGACGCCGCGCGGCTCAACGTGGACGCCGGAGCGCAGATCGTCGACATCAACATGGGCTGCCCGGCGAAAAAAGTCTGCAACAAGGCCGCGGGCTCGGCGCTGTTGCGCGATGAAGCGCTGGTGGCACGCATCTTGGAGCGCGTCGTCGGCGCGGTGAACGTGCCGGTGACGCTCAAGATCCGCACCGGCTGGTCGCCGGAGCATCGCAATGGCGTCACGATCGCTAAAATTGCCGAGGCGAGTGGCGTGCTGGCACTCGCGGTGCATGGACGCACGCGCGCGTGCATGTTTCGCGGCGACGCGGAGCACGAAACGGTGCGCGCCATCAAGGCCGCGGTGAAAATTCCGGTGTTCGCCAACGGCGATATCGACTCACCCGAGCGAGCGCGCGAGATTTTTCAAGCGACTGGCGTCGACGGCGTGATGATCGGCCGCGGCGCGCAGGGTCGGCCATGGATTTTTCGTGAAGTCAACTTTTTCCTCGCGACCGGACGCGCGCACGTTCCGGTTGCGCTCCAAGAAGTCCGTGATATTCTGCTCGCCCACTTGAAATCCCTGTACTCGCACTACGGTGAAGACACGGGCGTTCGAGTGGCACGCAAACATCTGGGCTGGTACTGCCACAATCATTCCGAAGCAGGAGAGTTCCGCAAGCGAGTGATGAAGGCGACGACGACCGATGAGCAGTTCGCGATGGCCCGCGAGTACTTTGGTCAACTGGCATCGGGTATCGGCCTGGCGGCATAACAAGAAAAATTCTTGACGGTAGCGGGGAACCTTAAATGGTGGTCAAGAAGAAAACCAAACTGCGCAGGGAGCCTCCGGCGCGCGCAGTGAGCAGGGAAATTCCCCTGCGTGATCATGCCCAGGAAGCTCTTACAACCTACTTCACCAACCTCAACGGCCATCGTCCGGCCGCTCTCTACGACCTGGTGATGCGCGAAGTCGAGGAACCGCTGTTCAAGGCGGTGCTCGACTATGCCGCCGGCAACCAGAGCCGCGCCGCGGTGATCCTCGGCATCAACCGCGGAACCCTGCGCAAGAAGTTGAAGGAGTTCGGACTCTCGAAATGACGCGGTTGCGCCGCGCTCTGCTGAGCGTGTCCGACAAGACCGGCGTCGTCGAGTTGGCCCGCGCGCTCGTAACGCGCGGTGTGGAAATCCTGTCAACGGGCGGCACCGCCAGGCTCCTCACGCAGAATGGCGTCGCCGTGAAGGAAGTCGCGGCGCACACCGGCTTCCCCGAAATCATGGGCGGACGGGTGAAGACGCTGCACCCGCGCATCCACGGGGGCCTTCTCGGGCGGCGCGGCGTCGATGAAGCGGTGATGGCCGAGCACGGCATCGAGCCCATCGACCTGCTCATCGTCAATCTCTACCCCTTCGCGCAGACCATCGCGCGCCCCGACTGCAGCTACGAGGAAGCGGTCGAGAACATCGACGTCGGCGGCCCGGCAATGTTGCGCGCGGCCGCCAAGAACCACGCCGATGTCACTGTGATCGTGGATCCCGCCGACTACCCGGCGCTCCTCGACGAGTTGCAGGCGCACGGCGGGGAGACCTCGAAGGTGTTCCGTGCCCAGCTCGCGGCCAAGGCGTTCGCCCACGCAGCGAGCTACGACACGATGGTCGCGGGCTACCTCATGCAGAAGTGGCCGGTGGCCGATGAGTCCTGGCCCGAGACGCTCGCCGCGGTCTTCAACAAGAAGATGGAGCTGCGCTACGGCGAGAACCCGCACCAGCGGGCGGCGTTCTACCTCGATCCAGGCGCCCGGGGCGCCAGCATTGCGCGCGGCAACCAGCTCCAGGGCAAGGAGCTCAGCTTCAACAACATCGCGGACGCGGACGCCGCGCTCGAGTGCGTGCGGCAATTCGCGGAGCCCGCCTGCGTTATCGTCAAACACGCGAATCCATGCGGCGTTGCGATTGCCTCGGACATCGGCGTCGCCTACGCGAAGGCGTATCGCACCGATCCGACCTCGGCCTTCGGCGGCATCATCGCCTTCAACCGCCCGCTCGACGGCCAGGCCGCGCAGTCGATCCTCAGGCAGCAGTTCGTCGAGGTGATCCTCGCGCCGAGCTTCGATGCCGCGGCCCTCGAAGCGCTCAAGGCGAAGGAGAACGTGCGTGCCATCGCCCTGGGGGATCTGCGCGCGGGGCTCGAGCTCGGCCCCGAGTACAAGAGCGTGAGCGGCGGACTGCTGGTCCAGGCGCGCGACACGGACACGATCACGCCGGGCGAGCTCGACGTGGTGACCCGGCGCGAGCCGACCGAGGTCGAGCTCGGCGATCTCCTCTTCGCTTGGCGCGTCGCGCGGTTCGTGAAATCGAACGCGATCGTCTACGCCCGCGAAGGCATGACGCTCGGCGTCGGCGCCGGCCAGATGAGCCGCGTGATGTCGAGCCGCATCGCCGCCATGAAGGCGGCCGAGGGCAAGCTCGACCTCAAGGGCGCCGCCATGGCCTCCGATGCGTTCTTTCCGTTCCGCGATGGTATCGACATCGCCGCGCAGTACGGCATCGCGGCCGTGATCCAGCCCGGCGGCTCACTGCGTGACCCGGAAGTCATCGCCGCGGCGGACGAGCACGGCATGACGATGGTGTTCACAGGCGTGCGGCACTTCAGGCACTAGCATGGCGGGCCACGCACCGATAGCGATGCCACAGCAGCGGACAGCGGCGCTGCACCCGCGGGCGCCGAATCAATGAAGGTGCTCATCATCGGCGGCGGCGGCCGCGAGCATGCCCTGGCCTGGAAGACCGCGCAGTCGCCGCTCGTGACGCACGTGTTCGTCGCGCCGGGCAATGCGGGGACCGCGTCCGAGCCCAAGACTCACAACATCGATATCTCCGCGGACGATCTCCCCGCGCTCCAGGCGTTCGCGCTCAGCGAGCGCATCGACCTCACCATCGTCGGGCCCGAGGCGCCACTCGTGGCCGGTGTCGTGGATCGATTCCAGGCGGCGGGCCTGCGCTGCTTCGGACCGGTGCAACGCGCGGCGCAGCTCGAAGGCTCCAAGGCCTACAGCAAGGAGTTCCTGCGCCGCTACCGGATTCCGACCGCCGCCTCGCGCACCTTCACGCAGGAGACGTTCGACCCGGGCTACGTCCAGACCCATCGCACGCCGATCGTCGTCAAGGCGAGCGGCCTCGCGGCCGGCAAGGGCGTGATCATCGCGGAAACCAACGCCGAGGCGCTCGAAGCCGCGCAGGCCATGTTCGCCGGCCAGTTCGGCGAGGCGGGCCGCGAGGTCGTGATCGAGGAGTTCCTCAAGGGCGAGGAAGTGAGCTTCATCGTGATGGCGGACGGGCGCCACGTCTTGCCGCTCGCCACTTCGCAGGATCACAAGCGGCGCGATGACGGCGATCGCGGCCCGAACACCGGCGGCATGGGCGCGTACTCGCCGGCCCCGATCGTCACGCCGGCGCTGCACGCGCGCATCATGCGCGAAGTCATCGAGCCCACGATCCTCGGGCTCGCGCAGGATGGAACGCCGTATACGGGTTTTCTCTACGCGGGCCTGATGATCGGCGCCGATGGAGTGCCCAACGTGCTCGAGTTCAACTGCCGCTTCGGCGATCCGGAGACGCAGCCGGTGCTGATGCGCCTGAAGTCCGACCTGGTGCAGCTCTGTGATGCGGCGCTCGACGGGCGGCTCAACCAGGTCGATGCCGAATGGGATACGCGCGCGGCGCTCGGGGTGGTGATGGCGGCGGACGGCTATCCCGACAACTATCACAAGGGCGATGTGATCACCGGCCTGGGCGCTGCAACGCGCTTGCCCGGCAAGGTGTTCCATGCGGGCACACGGCTCGCGGAGGGCAAGGTCGTCACCAGTGGCGGGCGGGTGCTTTGCGCCGTGGGTCTCGGCGATACGGTGCGCCAGGCGCGACGCGAGGCCTACACGCTCGTCGGTTCGATCCAGTGGTCCGATGCGCACTTCCGCCACGACATCGGTTATCGAGCGATCGCACGTGAAACCTTGATCGCCGCTGGAGATTAGGCGAGTGTTCAAGCGACGACTACGCTGAAGGCTACGCCAACAGACCGTCCCGGCGCGCTGAGGCCGCGACGTGGTCAGCTCTCCGGCCGATTCAACTGCGGCGGTGCTCCTTGCGGATCACGAGCTTCAGTCCCGACCAGGTTTCATCCACCGCGCACACCTTGATGTCGACCAGACCGAGCGGCAACGCGAGCTCGCGGATCGTGTCCTCGGTGATGTCGGTCGGGACCTTCGAGGATTTCTTCGGCCACGAGACCCAGATCGCACCATCCTGGGGCATCTTGCCGAGGAGTGCCTCGAGTCGACGCGCGAGCTCGGCGCGGCGCGTGATGAACAGGTGCGCGATCTCCGTCGCAGCGTTCATGCGTGCGACCAGCCTCGCGCCCTTGGGAAGCGGCGCGACCAGCCGGCGGTAGTCGGCCGGGGGCCTGAACACCCAGACTTCGCTCCCATCGCGAATGCCGAGTTTCTTCGCCAGTGGTGTCGCCGAGTAGCCCGCCACGCCCTGCCTCCAACGGTTCCGCGCTCAAAGAGTAGCGCCAGCGACTCTACATATATGAGTGATATCCGCCGCGCTCACCGGCTTTTCGCGGCTGCCCGTCCCCCGATTTAACTTTTGCGCCGCACAAAGTGTTGACAACAAGGTTGAAAAGGCCAAAGTACGGGAGCGCGCCGGTTGAGATTGGGAGGCCGGGCGCGATTCGACCTGAGATAAAGAGCCGGCTCAGCACAGACCAATAAATATAATGAGTATTGATTCGGAGTTGCAGGCGCTGGCGGCCGCCATCGCCCCTGATCAACCCTGCGGCGAAGACCTGGAAGATACCCAGTTGCTGGCTTCCTTCGACGGCTTTCGCCTGTTCGGCCAGACTACCGCGCTCCCGCAGGTGGAGTGGCGCGACATCAAGGATCGGTCGGTCGAGGCGCTCGGCAAGAGCAAGGATCTGCGCCTCCTCGCGCACTACGCCGCCGCATCGCTCCGGGTCGATGGCTGGCCTGGATTCCTTGGCGCGCTCACTGCGGCTTCCGGCTGGGTCAAGGACCACTGGGAGCAGGTCTATCCGCGGATCACCGACGATGCAATCCTGCGCAAGAACGCACTCAACTGCTTCGCGGACCGCATGGCGATCCTCGACGGAGTGCGCCGCACCCCTTTTGTGGTCAATCGCCAGATCGGCGCATACAGCCTGCGCGATCTGGACATAGCACTCGGCCAGCAAGCGCCGACTGACGCCGACACGACGCCGGCCACGCAGGAGCAGATCTCGGCCGCGATGACGGCAGCCCCGGTCGAGGAACTGCAGTCTTTCGACGCCGCGCTCTCTCCCGCGATCGATGGGCTCAAGTCGATCGACGCGGCGATGCGCAATTCGGGCGGCTCCGTGGCTGCGCCGGACTTCGATCCCCTCGTCGGCGTGCTGGAGAGAATCCGCAAGGTCGTGCGCGAGCAAGTCGACGCCCGCGGCGGTGCCGGGGCGTCACACGCCGGCAACGGAGCCGCCGGCGAGCAGATGGTCGCCGTCGGCGGCATCAAGTCACGCCAGGATGCGGTGCGCGCGCTCGACGCCGTTGCCGCCTTTTTTCGGCAGAATGAGCCCTCGAGCCCGGTGCCGCTCTTCGTCGAGCGCGCCAAACGCCTCGTGGGCCGCGATTTCATGGAAGTACTCGAAGATATCGTGCCCGAGGGTCTTGCGTCCGCGCGCAACGCCGGAGGCATCAAGCCCGACGGCCAGTAATTTCGCGCGCGTGCAGCTAATTCGATTCGAGGAGGTGTCCAGTGCCCAAGCCAAGTAGTCAGAAATTCATCGCGCGCAACCGCGCGCCGCGTGTGCAGATCGAGTACGACGTCGAGCTGTACGGCGCCCAGAAGAAGGTGCAGGTGCCCTTCATCATGGGCGTGATGTCGGATCTGTCCGGCGACGTGAAGGATCCGCTCCCGTCGGTGGACGACCGCAAGTTTGTCACGATCGACATCGACAATTTCGACGAGCGGATGAAGTCGATGAAGCCGCGCGTCGCGTTCGCCGTGCCCAACACGCTCACCGGGCAAGGCAACCTGTCGGTGGACATCACCTTCGAGAGCATGGAGGACTTTTCCCCGGCGGCAGTCGCCCGCAAGGTCGATGCCCTGGCCAAGCTGCTCGAGGCCCGACAGCAGCTGTCCAACCTGATTACCTACATGGATGGCAAGTCCGGCGCTGAGGATCTGATCGCCAAGGTGCTCAACGATCCCGCGCTCCTCAAAACCCTCGCCGACAAGCCCAAGGCTGCCGACGAAGAGAGCAAGTAAGCCGCCAGGAGTCCGACAATGGCCGAAGCCAAGCAAGAACAGCAGGCCCCAGCTGCCTTAGAAGCTGACCAGTTCGCAAGCCTGCTGAAGAAGGAGTTCAAGCCCAAGACCGATCGCGCGCGCGCTGAGGTCGAGAGTGCCGTGCGCACCCTCGCCGAGCAGGCGCTGCGTGATACGGCCGTGGTCTCCGATGACGTCGTGGGTACGATCAAGGCGATCATCGCCGAGATCGACAAGAAGCTCACCGACCAGGTCAACCTGATCATCCACAACGAGCGCTTCCAGCAGGTGGAGAGCGCGTGGCGCGGCCTGAACCACCTCGTGAGCAACACCGAGACGGACGAGATGCTCAAGATCCGCGTCATGAACATCTCCAAGAAGGACCTTGCGAAGACGCTCAAGAAGTACAAGGGCGCAGCCTGGGACCAGAGCCCGCTGTTCAAGAAGCTGTATGAGCAGGAGTACGGCCAGCTGGGTGGCGAGCCGTATGGCGCACTGGTCGGCGACTACTACTTCGACCACACGCCCATGGATGTGGAGCTGCTCGGGCAGGTCGCGCAGATCGCGGCCGCCGCGCACGCGCCGTTCATCGGCGCGGCGGGTCCATCGCTCATGGGCATGGATTCCTGGCAGGAGCTCGCCAACCCGCGCGATCTCGCCAAGATCTTCTCCTCGCCCGACTACGCGGCGTGGCGCTCGCTGCGCGACTCCGACGACGCGAAGTACGTGGGCCTCGCGATGCCGCGGTTCCTGTCGCGGCTCCCCTACGGCGCCAAGACCAACCCGGTGGAGGAGTTCGATTTCGAGGAAGAGACCGCGGTCGGGGATCACAGCCGTTACACGTGGGCGAATGCCGCGTACGCGATGGCCGTGAACATCAACCGTTCGTTCAAGCTCTACGGCTGGTGCTCATCGATCCGCGGTGTGGAATCGGGCGGCGCGGTCGAGGGGCTGCCGGTGCACACCTTCCCGAGCGATGACGGCGGCGTCGACATGAAGTGCCCGACCGAGATCGCGATCAGCGACCGCCGCGAAGCGGAACTGGCCAACTGCGGCATGATGCCGCTGATCCATCGCAAGAACACCGACGTCGCGGCCTTCATCGGCGCGCAGTCGCTGCAGAAGCCGACCGAGTACCAGGACCCGGACGCGACCGCGAATTCACGCCTGTCCGCGCGTCTGCCGTACCTGTTCGCCAGCTGCCGTTTCGCGCATTACCTGAAGTGCATGGTTCGCGACAAGATCGGGTCGTTCAAGGAGCGGGCCGACATGGAACGCTTCCTCTCCGACTGGATCCAGCAGTACGTCCTGCCGAATCCGGGAACAGTCGGCGACGAGATGAAGGCCAAGCGGCCGCTCGCCGGCGCGGAAGTGAAAGTCGAGGAGATCGAGGGCAACCCGGGCTACTACGCCGCGAAGTTCCACCTCCGCCCGCACTATCAGCTCGAAGGGGTGAACGTCACGCTGAGTCTCGTCTCGCGGCTGCCGTCACAGAAGACGGCTTGAGGATCATCAAAGCAGGGCTAGTTGTAAGCACGGCGTCAAATAACAATCAGTAGGAGTGTTGTCATGGCAGTCGACATGTTTCTCACCCTGGATGGAATCAAGGGCGAGTCGGTGGATCACAAGCACAAGGACGCGATCGACATCCTGGCGTGGAGCTGGGGTGTGACGCAGTCCGGATCATTCCAGTTCGGCGGCGGCGGCGGCTCCGGCAAGGCGAACTTCCAGGATGTTTCCGTCACCAAGTACGTAGACAAGTCGAGTGCCGACCTGCTCTATGCCTGCGCCAGCGGCAAGCATCTGAAGGAAGCCTCGCTGATCGTGCGCAAGGCGGGCGAAAAGCCGCTCGAGTACCTGATCTACAAGCTCCAGAACATCATCGTGACTTCGGTGTCGACCGGCGGCAGCGGCGGCGAGGATCGCCTCACCGAGAACGTGTCGCTCAACTTCGCCAAGGTCAGCATGGATTACCAGATGCAGGACGAGAAAGGCGCCGGCAAGAAGGCCGGAACTTTCACCTGGGATATCTCCGCCAACCAGAAGTGAGGTCGGGCGCGGCGCCGAGGTGCGTCCGCGCATGCCGCATCGTCTGCCCCGCCCGGTCCCTGCCGTGGCGGGGCGGGTGCCTGTGAGTCCTTCTCCGATTCCCGGTGACCCATGAGCGCAGCAGAAGCCAGTTTCCGTGCGGGTGATCTCCAGCGCGCACTCGAGCAGCTGCAGGCCGAGGTGCGGCAGAAGCCGGCCGACGCCAAGCTACGCATCTTCCTCGCGCAGCTCTTGATGGTGGTGGGCCAGTGGGACCGGGCGCTCAACCAGTTGAGCGTCATCGCGGACCTCGACGCCGGCGCGCTGCCAATGGTGCACTCCTACCGCAGCGCCATCCAGTGCGAGCTGCTGCGACGGGGAGTGTTCACGGCCGAACGTTCACCGCTCCTCTTCGGCGATCCCGAACCTTGGATCGCGCTGCTGATGCAGGCGCTGCCCCACGATGCGCAGGGCCGCAAGGCCGAGGCCGCGAAGCTCCGTGCGGAAGCGTTCGAACAGGCCCCGGCCTCCTCGGGCACTCTCAATGGAGAGGCATTCGAGTGGGTTGCCGACGCCGACTCGCGCCTCGGCCCGATGCTCGAAGTGCTCCTGAACGGCGCGTACTACTGGGTGCCGATACACCGCATCCAGCGCCTCGTGATCGAGGCTCCCGCGGATGCGCGCGACCTGGTCTGGACCCCGGCGCAGTTCACCTGGGTCAATGGTGGCGAGGCCATGGGCTACATTCCCACGCGCTACCCGCTCTCCGAAAATTCCGATGACGATGCGATACGTCTCGCGCGCAAGACAGAATGGCAGGAGATCGCTGACAACTCCTACTCAGGCCTCGGTCAGCGAGTCCTCACCACCGACAGCGCGGACCACGGCATATTGGATGTGCGCGAGCTCGTGATCCAGGCGCCCGCAACCTAGCGCGCACCAGCGGGGCGATCCGAATCGATGGCCGAGCTCAGCCTCCGCGAACAACTCCAGCCCGCCTTGCTCGATCGGCTGACTGACGACGAACGGGTCGTCACGGTCTTCGAGATCAGCGTGGATCCGCGTGAGCTGCAGCGCCTCGCGCTGCCGCTGCGCGACCTGGTCTCGATCCTCGAGACGCTCGGACTGCGCGACACCTCCGGCTCCGGCGCGCAGACGCCGCCTGCGGGCGAACCGGTGCGCCTCGAATTTGCGGCCCCCGGCCGCTCGGTGAGCCTCTCCCAGCTCAAGGAGCTGCTGATCAAGCCGCCGGGAGCGGCGGGGCGCGGCATCAAGGTGCAGGAATTCTGCTCGGTGCAGGCGCACACGATGCTCAACACCCACACCGAGAGCATCGAGCGGCGCATGGTATCGATGCGCCGGTTGCGTGAGTCGGTGTTCCGCGACCTGGTCTGGCTCCTGAACTCGATGAGCCTCGACACCACCGAAGACCTGTCCCGTTACCCGCACGTCGAGCGTTCCGTGCTCAATTACGGGATGCCGAGTCTCGCGGGGCGCAAGCTCGTGACGCTCGACCCCGAATACGCCGCCACGCGCATCCAGAAGGTCATCGAGACCTTCGAGCCGCGCCTCAGCCGGGTGCGCGTGACGCCGGACATCAAGGACGATGGCACCGAGCGATTCGCGCTGGAGTTTCGCGTGGAGGCTGAACTGTGGGGCCAGCCGGCGCCGCAGCAACTGCTGATGCGGACCAGCATCGATGTCGACACCGGAGAGATCGCGCTCAGCGAATCTCGGAGCGCCTGAAGATCATGGATCCGCGCGTCCTCGAGTACTACAACCGCGAGCTGCAATACCTGCGCGACATGGGCGCCGAGTTTGCGCGCACCTATCCGCGCATCGCCGCACGGCTCGGCCTCGATGGCCTGGAATGCGGCGACCCGTATGTCGAGCGCCTGCTGGAGGGCTTCGCGTTCTTGAGCGCACGCGTGCAGCTCAAGCTCGACGCACGCCAGCCGCAATTCACCCAGCACCTGATCGAGATGGTGTATCCGCACTTTCTCGCGCCGGTGCCCTCCTGTGCCATCGCCGAGTTTCAGCCGGAGCTGAAGGAGGACGCGTTGCACAGCGGCGTCGCGATCCGGCGGGGCAGTTCGCTGCGCACACTGCTGGCGAAAGGCGAGCACACCGCGTGCGAGTTCCGCACCGCCCACGATGTCACGCTCTGGCCGTTGACGGTGAGCGAAGCCCGGTACATCCCCGGGACCGGTGCATTGTCGACGCAAGGTCTCGTCCTCGATTCGCGCGCGCGCGCCGCGATCCGCCTGCGTCTGCGAACGAGCGGCATCAAGTTCTCCTCGCTCCCGCTCTCCTCGCTCACGTTCTTCATCAAGTCGACGCCCGACATCGCCTACAAGCTCTACGAGCAGATCCTCGCCAACGGGCTCGGGTTCTACGTGCGCTCGACTGCGCAGGGCGCGCCGGTGCACCACCGTCCGGCGGCGTCGATCAGCGAACTGGGGTTCGAAGACGAGGAAGCGCTGCTGCCGGTGACGCGCCGCAGCTTCCAGGGCTACCGGCTCCTGCAGGAATACTTTGCGCTGCCGGAGCGCTTCCTGTTCTTCCGTCTCAACGACCTCGCGAGCGCCGTGAAGTCCTGCGATGGCGAGGAACTCGAGATCTACATCACCGTCGACCGCAACCAGCCGAGTCTCGAGAACGCGCTCGATGCGTCGCAGTTCCGCCTGCACTGCACACCGGTCGTCAACCTGTTCCCGCGGCCCATCGACCGCGTGCACCTTGCGCCCTACGACACCGAGCATCACCTGGTCCCGGACCGCAACCGGCCGATGGATTTCGAGATCTTCTCCGTGCAGAAGATGATGGGCATCGGAGCGAGCGACGAGAACCTGATCGAGATCCTGCCCTTCTACTCGGTGAGCCATCGCACCGCGACGCACGACGAGCGCGCCTTCTACACCATCCAGCGCCAGCAGCGGCTGTATTCCGCGCGCCAGCAACAGAGCGGCGCCCGCACCAGCTACATCGGCACCGAATGCTTCGTGTCGATCGCCGACTCCGAGCATCGGCAGGTCTCGGGGGAGTTGCGCCAGCTGGATGTCGAGGCGCTCTGCACCAACCGCGACCTGCCGATACAGGTGGGCTTCGGCAAGTCGAAGACGGACTTCCTGCTCGATGGCGCCGCGCCGCTCGAGGCGATCCGTTGCATCACCGGGCCGACCTACCCGCGTCCGTCGCCCGCCTTCGGTGACACCACCTGGCGGCTGATCAGCCATCTCACGCTCAATTACCTCTCGCTCCTCGACACCAATCCGCACAGCGGCGCGGAAATGCTGCGCGAGATGTTGTCGCTCTACGCGGACCCGGACAGCTCCGCCATGTCGCGCCAGATCGAGGGGGTGCGCAATGTCATCCATCGCCCGGTCGTGCGTCGCATACCGATCCCGGGACCGATCAGCTACGGGCGCGGCCTGCACATCGACCTGACGATGGACGATGCCGCATTCGAAGGCACCGGCATCCTCATTCTCGGCTCGGTGCTGGAGCGCTTCTTTGCCCGTTACGCGTCAATCAATTCCTTCACGCAACTGCGCCTGAGCTCGCTCACGCGCGGCGAGGTCAGGCAGTGGCCGGCACGACTGGGAACGCGCCAGATCCTGTAGCGGTGTTCACCACGCTGCAGAGCGAGCCGAGCCGCTTCACCTTGTTCGCGGCGCTGCGCATGATCGAGCAGGCGTTTCCGTCGCAACCGCGATTCGGCGACTCGCGCCGCCCGGCGGACGACGCCGTGCGCATCGGTCAGCCGCCGCACCTGGTGTTCGCGCCATCCGACGTGGCGAGCTTCGAGCAGGCCGACGGCGAGCGGCCGCGACTCGGCCAGTATTCGTTCGGCATCTTCGGACCGAACGGCGCGCTGCCGCTGCACCTCACCGAGTACTGCTACCAGCGACTGCACCAGCTCGATGATCCGTCGCTCAGCGACTTCGTGAACCTCTTCCAGCATCGCCTCGCTTCGCTCTTCTACCGCGCCTGGGCGAATGCCGACCCGGCGACCAACATGGACCGGCCCGCAAGCGATCGCTTCGTGCTGCAGGTCGGAGCGCTGCTGGGGCTCGGCACGCTGGCGGCGCAGCGCCGCGATGCCGTGCTCGATTACGCCAAGCTGCACCGCTGCGGACTCTTCTCGCAGCAGGCACGCTCAGCCGAAGGGCTGCAGTCGATCCTGTGCGACTACTTCGCGCTGCCGATCACGGTTCGCCAGTTCGTCGGTGAGTGGCTGGACATCCCGCGCGACTCGGTGTGCCGCATGGGTGGCAAGCGCGAGTACGCGCTGCTCGGGCAGAGCGCCACGCTCGGCGCCGCTTCCTGGCAATGCCAGCACAAGTTCGAAGTGGTCGTCGGCCCGCTGACGCTCACGACCTTTGGTGACTTCCTGCCGGGCAATCGCGGCCTGCGCGAGCTCTACTCGCTGGTGCGCCTCTACACGAACGACGAGTGGAGCTGGCAGGCTCGGCTGCTGCTGCGGGACGTCGACATTCCGGGCATCGAGCTCGGTCGTGCGGGTCGGCTCGGCTGGACCACCTGGCTCGGGCGGCGCGACACCAGCGCTGACGACGTCGTCCTGCAGGGCGACAACCGCTGGATGATCTGACGGCGGCGCGCATTACTACAAAGACAACGGAGCGCTCTCATGGCTGAACTCAGTGGCGAAAGGGTCTACGGAAAACTCAACAGCGTCGGCTACAAGGCGCTCGAGGGCGCGATGGTTTTCTGCAAGATGCGCGGCAATCCGTACGTGGAGTTCGTCCACTGGCTGCACCAGCTGCTGAATCAGCAGAACTCGGACGTGCTCACAATCGTGCGCGCGTTCGGACTCGATGCAGGAAAGTTGGCGCGCGACGTGACCGAAGCGCTCGACCGCTTGCCGCGCGGAGCCAGCTCGATTTCTGACGTCTCCTCGCACATCGAGAACGCGATGCGCGAGGGCTGGGTTTGGGCGACGTTACGTTTCGGCGATAGCCAGGTGCGCACTGGCTATCTCATTGTCGCATTGCTGAAGACTCAGAACCTCAGGGGCATCCTCCTGCAGATCTCGCGTGAGTTCGACAAGGTCAAGGTCGATCAACTCATCGAGGAGTTCGACAAGATCACCGCCAGCTCACCGGAAGGAACCCTGCGCTCACGCGATGGAACAGAATTCGGCGCACAAGCCGCGCCGGGCGAGTTCAGCGAGGCGATGGCGCCGGCGCAAATGGGCAAGCAGGAAGCGCTCAAGCGCTTCACGGTGGATCTCACCAAGCTCGCGCGCGAGGGCAAGATCGATCCGGTGGTCGCGCGCGACGATGAGATCCGCCAGATCATCGATATCCTGATGCGCCGGCGTCAGAACAATCCGATCCTCACGGGCGAGGCCGGCGTCGGCAAGACGGCGGTTGTCGAAGGGTTCGCCCGGCGCATCGCGAGCGGCGATGTGCCGCCGATGCTCAAGGATGTGTCGCTCCTCGCGCTCGATGTGGGGCTCCTGCAGGCGGGCGCGAGCATGAAGGGTGAATTCGAACAGCGCCTGCGCCAGGTCATCGACGAAGTGCAGGCTTCGCCGAAGCCGATCGTGCTTTTCATCGACGAGGTGCACACGCTCGTCGGCGCCGGCGGCGCGGCGGGCACCGGCGATGCGGCGAATCTACTTAAGCCCGCACTCGCACGCGGCACGCTGCGCACCATCGGCGCCACCACCTGGGCGGAGTACAAGAAGTACATCGAGAAAGATCCCGCGCTCACGCGCCGCTTCCAGACGGTCAAGGTCGATGAACCGACCGAGGACAAGGCGCTCCTCATGATGCGCGGCGTGGTCTCGGTGATGGAGAAGCATCACCGCGTGCAGATCCTGGATGAGGCGCTCGAGGCCTCGGTGCGGCTCGCGCACCGATACATTCCCGATCGCCAGCTCCCCGACAAATCGGTGTCGTTGCTCGACACCTCCTGCGCACGCGTCGCCGTCAGTCATCACGCGACGCCGGCGGAAGTCGAGGATTGTCAGCGCCAGATCGAGGCGCTGAAGACCGAGCTCGAGATCATCGGTCGCGAGAAGGCGGTCGGAATCGATGTCGGTGCGCGCGAGAAAGGCGTAACCGAGGCGCTCGGGAAAGAAGACGCGCGGCTCACCGAGTTGAAGGCGGCCTGGGCGAAGGAAAAAGAACTGGTGGATGAGATCCTGGCGTTGCGCGCCAAGCTGCGCGAAGCCGTGGGCAAGGTTGACTCACCCGCACCCGCCGCGACCCCGGACGCAGCGGAGCGTAGTCCGCGTGGCAAGGAACCATCGGCAACGAGTGCGCCGGCAGCGAGTGCACCAGCACCAGGTGCGGCGCCGGCGACGATGACGGAAGCCGAGAGAGCGTCGGCGGTGTCGCGGCTCAAGGAACTGCAGTCACAGCTTGCGAAGGTCCAGGGCGAGAAGCCGCTCGTACTGCCGAGCGTCGACGAGCAGGCCGTCGGCACGGTCGTCGCCGATTGGACCGGCATTCCGGTGGGGCGGATGGTGAAGGACGAAGTCGCGACGGTGCTGACGCTGGCCAAGACGCTCGGCCAGCGAGTCATCGGCCAGGATCACGCACTCGAGATGGTCACGCGGCGCATCCAGACGGCGCGCGCCAGTATGGAGAACCCGAACAAACCCATCGGCGTCTTCATGCTTGCGGGCCCCTCGGGCGTCGGCAAGACGGAAACCGCACTCACGCTCGCCGAGGCGCTCTATGGCGGCGAGCAGAATCTCATCACGATCAACATGAGCGAGTTCCAGGAGGCCCACACGGTCTCCACGCTCAAGGGTGCGCCGCCGGGCTACGTCGGCTACGGCGAAGGTGGCGTGCTCACCGAGGCGGTGCGTCGTAAACCCTATAGCGTCGTGCTGCTCGACGAAGTGGAGAAGGCGCACCCCGATGTGCACGAGATCTTCTTCCAGGTATTCGACAAGGGCGTGATGGAGGACGGCGAAGGGCGGCTGATCGACTTCAAGAACACGCTGATCATCCTCACCACCAACGTCGGCACCGATTTGATCATGAGCATGTGCAAGGACCCGGCGTTGCTCCCGGAGGCCGAGGGCATCGCCAAGGCGCTACGCGCTCCGATGCTCAAGACCTTCCCGGCGGCGCTCCTCGGCCGCATCGTCGTGATCCCCTACTACCCGCTGAGCGATGAGGTGCTGGGCCAGATCATTCGGCTGCAACTCGGACGTGTCGTGCGCCGCGTGCGTGACAATCACGGCGTCGAGCTGACCTACGGCGATGACGTCGTGAAGCTCATTGCCTCACGTTGCACCGAACCGGAAAGCGGCGGGCGCATGGTCGACGCCATCCTCACCAACACCCTGCTGCCCGAGATCAGCCGCGAATTCCTCACGCGGATGTCGCAGGGCACGCCGACCGCGAAAGTGACCATCACCACTGAGAACTCGAATCTCAAGTACGGATTCTCGTAGCTACTCGAAGCAAGGGAGCATGCAATGGCGGTAAAGAATGCCGACGTACGAGACTGGATCAACGCCGCGCTCACGGGTGTCGCGCAGAATGCTCCCGCAGCGTCCTATTGCGACAAGCTCAATCTCGCCTTCCGCTCGCTCCAGGAGGAGCGTCGCAAGCCTGGCCAGTCTCTCGATGAATCCCTTGCCGCCGCGGAACACTACATGTACGCGCGGCAGGCAGTCTGCTCGGGATACGTCAGTCGCACGCAGATGGACGTGATGGTGGTCGGCTATCAGAGCGTGAAGTGGGTGGCGCAACGGACCGACGCCACTGAAAAGCTCATGCGCACGCGCTCCGATTCGCCAACATCGCTCGCTTCCAGTGCGAGCATCATGTGGGGCTTGTACGGCTCCAAGACGGGAGAGGACGATCGGCTGGCGCACAACAAGGACACCGAGCCGCCGCTCTTCAACGTCGAGGCGTTGAAGTTCGGCGCGGCCGGGTATAGCGGGAAGTAGTCTCGCCCGAAGCGCGTCTCAGGCGCGCATGGCCGCCCATTTTCTCTTCAGCGGCTCGGTGATGTGCTGAGCGATCGCCTTCTTGGCCCTGCCCTTGAGTGATTTCGCTTCCACAGCCTGCGCACGCAGTCCCGCCTGCTGCATGATCTTGTTGAGGTCGGAGCGGTTGTCGTGCGTGAGCCGCACCTTGCTTTCCACGATGATCTGCGAAGCGTAGAGCCGCAACGGGTTCACCTTGTTGACCGCGATGCGCTCCACCTCGTCCACCGAGGCAAGCGTGCCGGGACCTGCCGACAGCGTGACGAAATCGCTGGTATTGAAGTACGGCGCGGAAGCCAGCATGTAGCAGCCGAGCAGCGGACAGACGTCGAAGATGACCGGGAAGAGATCTTCCGCGAAGTCGTCCTCGATCAGCAGCTCATGATCCCAGCCGCCGATCGTCGAGAGCACCTGCTCGCCCGCCGCGTGCTCGAACAGCTCGATCGCAAACATGGTGAGCTCCGCGACCAGCTCGGTGACCTTGGTCGCGACCTTGATGCTGACGTCCGCTGCGGTCGCGATGCCGGTGGTGGCGGCATTGGCAATGCCCGCGCCGAGATTGATCAGCGAGGTGGTTGCCGTGGTGCTGAGATACGCGGCCTTGCGCTGCAGGATCGTCCCCGCGGCATCCGCCGCCGCGCGCGGCGATCCGACCCTGACCAGCTTCGCGTAGCGGCTGGCGTGCACGGCCTTGACGACGCCCTCCACCGCCGCGTAGCTCTTGGTGACCGCGGCATACGCGGAGGGCAGCAAGCCCACGAATGGCGCCGCTTGCGCCGCGAAATTGCCGAAGGCGCCGGTGGCGAGCTCCATCGCTCGATCCTTGACCTGGCTCATCACCACGCTGGTGATGCCTGCATCCTTGGATGCCGTGCCCGCCGCCTTGGCCACGAGCTCGAGGATCTCCGAGATCGTCGAGCGAATGAGCTCGACCGCCTTGCCGCCCTCGATGGCGGCGTGACCGTCTGCCGTCGTCATCTTTTCGGCGAGCCGCGTCGAGATCCGGCTCATGATCTTGCCCGCGAGTCCCGGGTCGTACACCAGGCGGGCATGATGGAAAAAGGCCACGAGACGCAACGTTGCATCGGTCTGCATCGCGCCGAGCGCATCGCCGAACTCGTCGAGTGAGACTTTTGGAGCGGTCATGACAGAATGGGTTGTACCCGGCCCACTCAAGGCTTGTTTGACGCGGCTGGCTGACGCGGCCATGCGAATCCCCTCCAATGGAAGCCGTGCGCATAGTGAATCGTGCTACGACGCATCGCAAGCGTCGGTGGTCCCTCCGTCTGCAGCTGCACTGGCGGCGCCTTTCCCGTAGGCTCTCTCACGACTTCAGAGGACACTGACGAGCATGCGTCCCCGCATTGAGAGACTCTCACCCGATCACGTGCGGACCTGGTTGAGGAACAACGGAATGACTTCCGGGCGAACGATCAACGACGTGATCGGCGGCTTCGACTTCCACCAGCCGGTGTACGAGCAGACGCTGTCGCGGGGCGACCGCGTATACCAGTTCACGCGCCGGGCCTCGTTCGGCGAGCCGATGCCGCGGATCGGCAACTGGTTCTGCCTCGCGGGGGCAACGACCGCGGACCTGGCGATCATCCACGGCGGCAGCGGACGCCTGCTTCAGCATTTCTCGGTGGAAGAGGACATCCAGGTCCTGGAGGGCATCGCCTCGAAACAGCAGATCAACTGGGACTGGAGCGGCGGTGGCAGGGGTGGCGGGACGCAGATCTTCGTGCCGACTCGCTCTGTCTCGATGTTGAGGTGCCTCGGCGCCGACGTCTGATCATGGACGAGCAGAGCTCTCTTCTCACACAGGCCATCGCGGAGCACCGCGCCGGACGATTGTCCGAAGCCGGCGCGCACTACGAAGACATCCTGCGCCAGGCGCCGGAGCAGCCGGACGCGCTGCACTTTCTCGGCATGCTGCGCTTTCAACAGGGCCAGCCCGTGCAAGCCATCGAGCTCCTGAAGCGCTCGCTGGAAGCGGCGCCCGACAACGCGTACGCCTGGAACAATCTCGGCAACATGATGGTCGCGGGACAGCGGCTGGAGCTCGCGGTCGAGGTCTATCGACGCGCGACCAGCCTCGAGCCGAGACTCACCGAAGCCTGGCACAACCTGGGCACTTGCCTGCGCCACAGCCGCGAGCCGGAAGAAGCGGCGCGCTGCTTTCAGAAAGCCATCGAGCTGAACCCGCGCTACGTGCCTTCGTACGAGTGCTTCGGAATGCTGCTCTACCGCTTGAACCGCATCAAAGACTCGGCGGTGCTCTATCGGCGCTGGCTCGAGTTCGATCCAGAGAACCCGGTCGCACAGCACATGGCGGCGGCGACTTCAGGCGAGGCGGTGCCGGATCGCGCGGGCGATGCGTACGTCGCGAGCCTCTTCGACAAGACGGCGAGTTTCTTCGACCAGAACCTGGCTGCGCTCGGCTACCGCGCGCCCCAACTGCTGGTCGCGGCGTTGGGTGATCACGTGCAGTTCCAGTCCGGCAGGCTCGATATCCTCGATGCGGGCTGCGGCACCGGGCTGTGCGGCCCGCTGTTGCGCTCCACCGCGCGCACGCTGATCGGCGTCGACCTGTCCTCCGGCATGATCGAAAAGGCACGCGAGCGCAAGGTTTACGACCAGCTGGTGGTCGGTGAGTTGTGTGCCTTCATGCGTTCACAGCCAGCGAAATTCGATGTAGTGCTCTCGGCCGACACGCTTTGCTACTTCGGTGCGCTCGAGGAGCCCCTCGCCGCGGCGAAGGCCTGCCTGCGCCCGAACGGCATCCTCGCCTTCACCGTGGAAGCGCTCGAGGGTGAACACGAAGGCGCTGGATTTCGGATCGAGCCGCACGGACGCTACGTTCACACCTCGCCCTACATCGCCGAGTGCCTGCGCAAGGCGGGCTTTTCGGTGGTGGCGCTGGATGCGGTCGCGCTGCGTCGTGAATTACGCAAGGACGTCATCGGGCACCTGGCCATCGGCCGGGCCGGAGCGTGAGAGGCGAAGCGCATGACCGAAGCCAGCAACAGCATCGATCCGCGGCTCATGAATGCCCTGACCGCGCACCAGGAAGGCCGCCTCGGCGTGGCGGAGGCCGGGTATCTCGAGCTGCTCGCGGGCAATCCGGACGATCCCGACGCGTTGCACTTCCTCGGCCTGCTGCGCATGCAACAGCAGCGTCCCGCGGATGCGATCGGGCTGGTGCAGCGTTCGCTCGAGCGCGCGCCACAGAATGCGCACGCCTGGAACAACCTCGGCAACCTGTACGTCACGCAGGACAACGATGCGGCGGCGATCGACGCCTATCTCAAGGCGCTCAGCATCGACTTCGAGATCTCGCCTGCGTGGAAGAATCTCGGCGATTGCATCGAGCGCAGCGGTAGCCCGCAAAAAGCGGTGGCGCTGTTCAGCAGGATCATCGAGTCGAAGCCCGGACTCCTCCCCGCCTACGAGGCTCCCGCCCGTGTGTTGCGTGCGCTCGGCATGAACGACCTCGCGCTTGGAATCTACCGGCGCTGGGCGGAGCTCGAGCCGGACCGCCCGACGGCGCGACACCTGCTCGCCGCCAATTCCGGCGAGGGCGTGCCGTCGCGCGCCGCCGATGAATACATGGTCGAGCTGTTCAACGGTTTCGCCGCGGACTTTGACGAGAAACTGGCAAAGCTCGACTACTGCGCGCCGCAGCTGCTCGCGGAGCGCTTGCGCGCTCAACTTGGCGCCAACACTCCTGCGCTCGACATTCTCGATGCGGGATGCGGCACCGGGTTGTGCGGCCCGCTGTTGCGCCCGCTCGCTGCGCGGCTGGTGGGCGTCGATTTGTCACCGCGCATGCTCGAGAAAGCGCAAGAGCGCGGCACGTACGATGAGCTGGTGACAGAAGAGTTGTGCGCCTTCATGCGCGGGCGCCCGCAGCAGTTCGATGTCGTCGTGTCAGCGGACACGCTCTGCTATTTCGGCGAGCTGGAGGAAGCACTGGCGGCGGCGCGCTCCTGTCTGCGCGCGGGCGGCCACCTCGCGTTCACGGTCGAGGCGATGCCGGAAGATGGCTCGCCGCTCGGCCACGCGATTCAGCCGCATGGTCGCTACACGCACAGTGAAGCGTACCTGCGACGCTGCCTGGCGGAAGCGGGGTTCGCAACACCGATGATCGATCGGGTGGTGTTGCGCAAGGAAATCCGCCGGGACGTGGGTGGATTCGCCGTGATTGCCACGCTCGATCGGCGCCCGTAGCTCATCGAACTCGCCGGGCGAGTTCAGCTTGTCTCAGCTCTGCTCTTCTTCGCGCACCAGCTTGGCGAGCATCTGCTCGGCCAGCTCCTTGACGGGTGAGTTCATGATCGGGCGGCGCATGGTGCCGATCTCGGTCGACACCTGCAGGAAATCGCCGTCGACGAAGTAATAGCCGGTGAAGCGCTTGCCCCCGCGGACCAGGGAGACGTTGCCGGACTGGTTGTTACCCACGTGCAGTTCCCCTGTGAAACGGTCGCGGTTCGGCTGCCTCGGTTGCCGGCAATGCCGGTGTGTTCTTGATTCCGGGCGGCGAAAAGCGTAGCAGAATCGCCATGGTGGGGCGCCCGGCGGGACCGCAACTGGACGGCGGCGGGCGAGACGGTTCGGCAGGAACAGTGAGCTATCCGTCAAAGGCTCGCTAACAGATGTTGAAAACACCAATAGTTTCTTGGTATTAGTGCCTACTGCTCATAACGGGAGCAAGTCATGCCACGCGCCAAGGTAGTCGAATTCGACTACTACCAGTTCCTGAACTTGCTGCGTCGCGCTACGGACTCGGGCGCGCGCATCGACAAGTCCGACGCGCGTTGGGCGGAATACGTCAAGAAGAATTCAATCAACGAGGTGGCAGCAACCGCCATCGCGCTACAGAAGTTTGAGAAGGTCGTCCCCGTGATCATCAGCGAAGGCCAGGACACGGACGGCTTGTACTTCTATTCGAAGAATGAAGAGGGTTGCCTGCGACTCGTTCCTGCCTGATTCACCGTGCCGGCGGCCCGAGCCGGCCGCATTGCGGGCTGAGCGCGAATTGCTGCTAAAGTCCGCCAACATGGCGCGAGCAGCACTGCCCCACGACCGCGCACCAGAAGAATGAAGAAGGGATCATGGCAATCTCACAGGACAACCGTGCGATTCAGATCAAGACCCCCTTTGGCAAGGATGCGCTGCTGGTCGACCGGATGGCCCTCACCGAGCACTTCAACCAGCCCTTCAATCTCGACCTGCACCTGATCAGCGAACAAGGCGACCTCAAGCCCGACACGATCCTCGGGAGCGATGTCACCGTACAATTCGCGCTGCCGAGCGGCGGCGCGAAGCGGTTCTTCCACGGCTTCGTCGCCGAGTTCGGCCAGGTCGGCTACGCGCAGCGCTTTCACTACTATCGCGCCACCGTGCGCCCCTGGGTCTGGTTCCTCACACGCACCTCGGACTGCCGCATCTTTCAGCAGAAGTCGATCCCGCAGATCCTCGAGGCGGTGATGAAGCAGTACGGCTTCAGTGACTACAAGCTGAAGCTCAAGGGCACGTACAACCCGTTCGACTACTGCGTGCAGTACCGCGAGACCGACTTCAACTTCATCAGCCGCCTGATGGAGCAGGAAGGCATCTTCTACTTTTTCGAGCACGCCGACGGCAAGCACACGATGGTGCTGGCGGACGACGCGAACGCCGTCGAGACCGTGTCTCACTACGACGATATCCCCTACTACGCGCCGACCGCCCCCGACGCGCAGCGCGAGCGGGATCACGTCACGGACTGGGCCACCTCGATGGAGCTCCGCTCCGGCGTCTACACCAACACGGACTATGACTTCCAGGTGCCGACCAAGAAGGTGACCGGAAGCGCCACCATCGCGCGCAAGCACGCCAATGCCGCGCTCGAGATGTTCGACTGGCCGGCCGAGCTCCCCAAGATCGACTCGGGCGAAGCCAACCGTGTCGCCAAGATCCGCGTGCAGGAACTGCAGGCGACACACCTCGTCGCGCACGGCCACGGCAACGCCGCCGGGATCGCAACCGGCAAGCGCTTCAAGCTGAGCAAATATCCACGGAGCGATTTCAACATCGAGTGGATGGTGATCGGCGCCTCGCTGAGCGCGACGTCCGACCCGGTGGATTCGGGCCGCGGTGGCGGCGCGGAGTTCTCCATCGAGGTCGAGGCGGTCGACGCGAAGACACCCTATCGGCCGCCGCGCCTGACCCCGAAGCCGGTCGTGCAGGGACCGCAGACGGCGAAGGTGACCGGCCCCTCCGGCGAAGAGATCTACACCGACAAGTTCGGCCGCATCAAGGTCCAGTTCCACTGGGATCGCGAGGGCAAGGAGGACGAGAACGCCTCGTGCTGGATCAGCGTGGCGCAGCCCTGGTCCGGCAAGAACTGGGGCGCGGTGCACATACCGCGCGTCGGCCAGGAAGTCGTGGTCGCCTTCCTCGAGGGCGATCCCGACCGCCCGTTCGTGATCGGCAGCGTCTGGAACGGCGCCAACATGCCGCCCTACGAGCTGCCCGCGAACAAGACCCAGAGCGGCGTCAAGTCGCGCAGCTCCAAGGGCGGCGGCGGCGACAACTTCAACGAGCTCCGTTTTGAGGATAAGAAGGGATCCGAAGAGGTCTACCTCCACGCCGAGAAAGACCAGATCAACATGGTCGAGAACGATCGCACCACTATGGTGGGGCGCGACAAGTCCGAGACTGTGAACCGCAACAAGTTGGTTCATGTGGTCGGCAACCACACCGAGAACATTGACGGCGCCATGAGCGTCGTGATCAGCAAGACGCTGACCGAGAATGTGCTGCTCAACTACGCCGAATCGGTCGCGGGCGGCATGGAGGTGAGCGTCGGTGCCGTGATGGCGATCACCGTCGGTGCCGCGATGGCCGAAACCGTGGGCGGCGCCCGCACCGAGAACGTCGGCGGCAGCAGCACCGAGAGCGTCGGCAAGAGCAAGACACTGACGGTGGGCAAGGACCTGACCGAGTCGGTCAAGGGCGAGATGACGACTACGGTCGAAAAGGACAAGGCCGAGACGGTTCAGGGTCAGCAGCGCATCGAAGTGCAGAAGGAATTCATGCTGCAGGCGAAGAAGGTGCAGATCACGGCTGATGAAGAGATCAACCTCAAGACCGGCAGCGCCGAGATCGTTCTGAAGAAGAACGGCGACATCACGATCAAGGGAGGCAAGATCTCGGTCAAGGGAAGTGGCGACGTCGTCATCAAGGGCAGCAAGATCCAGGAGAATTGAGATGGCGAATGCGAATGTCCTCGCACTCTTGAGAGACGTACCTGCGGCCCTGCCGGCCGGACAGGTCGTCATCGGGTGGGTGGCAGAGGTGTCGGCGTCGGGTCAGGCGCGCGTTGATTTTCCCGGCAATGCGGCCGGTCCCACCCTCGCCCGTTCAGTAGTACAAGTCGCGGACGAGGATTGGGCGCGGACTACACAACCGCCCAGCGTTCTGTTGCTGCTCGAGAACGGCGATCCGCGTCGTCCCATCATTCTTGGCCTGGTTGGCGACACACTGGTCGTGCCTCGGACCGAGAAGGAAACCCAACCCGAACCTGAATTGGTGCTCGACGCGAAGCGACTGGTCTTTTCCGGCCAGGAAGAGATCGTGATTCGCTGCGGAGACGGATCGATCACGCTCACCAGGGATGGCCGGATCGTCCTCAAGGGGCGCGAGCTTGTCAGTCGCGCGACCGAGGCCAACAAGATCCGTGGCGCCGTGGTCGCCATCAACTGAGACGCAGTCATGCCGGTCACTGTTGGCGTCAACAATCTCTCCGTGGTGCATGCGAGCAGTTCCGGCATCTCGAATGCGTTTCCGGACGTGTGCAAGACACCGGCGCCACCCGCACCGCCGATACCTATTCCCTATCCCAACATCGCCCAGTCGTCAGACACGTCCAAGGGCACCACGACCGTCAAGTGTGACGGCAACCCCGTGTGCGTGTCGGACTCGAATTTCATGATGAGCAGCGGCGATGAGGCCGGGAGCCTCCTCGGTGTGGCGTCGAACAAGATCAAGGGCAAGGCCGAGTTCGTCAATGTCTCCTTCGATGTGAAATTCCAGGGCAAAGGCGTTGCGCGGGCGATGGATCCGATGCTTCACAATGACAAGAACACTCCGCCCTTTCCCGTAATTCAGGGACCGGTGGTCGCGATGGCCGAGGCAAAAGGCGTCTGCTACATCTGCGACAAACCGATCGACTGACGCGCGCAAAGTGGAATATCCCGTGGTGACCGGATTCGGGATGGTGGCTTCCTTGGGCTACGACGCCCGCACGTGCTGCGCGGCTGCGCGCGCCGGACTGGTACGGCCCTTCATGCTCGACGCGCTCAAGGTGCCAACGCCGGTGGAGGGAGAACCCGCGCCAACGATCGGACACGCCGCGAGCCTGCTGACCCGCGGTTTCGAAGGCGATGCCCGGCTTGTCCGGCTGCTGCAGGGCGTGCTCACCGATCTGAGCGTGCACGGTTACACGCAGGCCCAGGGTGTGCGATCCGGTTTCTACCTGTCACTTCCCGACCCGCGGCGCATCTACGGCGGACTGGAATTGATCCCGAGCGAAGCCACGCGCAAGGAGAAGGAAAAAGAAGCCGCGGACGCGGACGACGAACCTGATGTCGAGCGCCCGAGCCGCTTGCTCGCGCAGGCTGCCGAGCTCGCGCGCTGGCGCGGCACACCGCAGGTTCGCGGCGTGGTCACGTCCGGGCACGCCGGCGGCATCGAAGCTCTGAACGCGGCATCGCTGGACCTGGCCGCTGGTTCCATCGACCTTGCGATAGTCCTCGGCGTCGATTCACTGCTCGACGAGGACACGCTGTACTGGTTGCAAGCCACGTACCGTCTCAAGACAGCCGCAAATCCCGTCGGACTGCCTCCTGGCGAAGCGGCGGCCGCGATCCTCATCGAAACTACTGCGGGGGCACAAGCGCGGCAGCGACCCACAATTGCAAATGTGCTGAACGTGACGGTTGGCGCGGAAGCACAGTCGCTCCTCTCCGGTGCGCCACCGGTCGGCAGTGAGCTGGCGAGAGTGCTTGCAGCAGCCGGGGAACTCGCGGGCTGGCGTGACGAGACGCCTGCCTGGTTGGTGGTCGACCACAACGGCGAGACCTATCGGGCGGCCGAGTGGGGGCACGCCGTAGTGCGGCTGCGCGGCGAGTATGCCGCAGTCGCTAACGCCAAGCTCTGGTATCCGGCCGCCGCGCTGGGTGATACCGGTGCGGCCAGCAGTGTCGTTGGCATGTGCGTGGCATTGGCTGCCATTGAACGCGGCTACAACGCGGCCCCGTGTTGCGTCATCAGCGCCACTTCCGAGGCGGAACCACGCGCGGTTGCGGTCCTGGCTGCACCTCAGGGTGCGAGGCACTGATCATGGCCGACGACGAACACAAGCGACGCAGAGTCAAGGGCGAGTTCTGTGCAAACGCCGCCAAGGACGATTGTGGCTGCGACTCGCACAATGACTATCGCGGCAATTGCAAACCGGCCCCGGCTTGGGACGTCTCGGTCGCCGACTACGCATACGCCCAGATCGGCAAGAACAAGGGATCGAAAAAGAAATTCAGGTGGAAACACGGCTATGAGGCACATCACCTGCTATGTGTCGGCACCGTCACCAAGGTCCTGATCGACGGGCGCGGCATCAGTCAGATCATTCGCGAGACGCGCTGGTGCGTGAACAATCCAATGAACATGCATGCCATGCCGATGTGGGGTCACACCATCAAGTACTACTGCGATATCGACACGCAAACGGTGGGTTCGGGCGGATCGCAACCGCCACCGTGGAAGAACATTCCGCAGCACGATTGGGACCACAATAGTAAGAAGGGGTATCGATTCGAGGTGGAGGAGCAGCTCAAGGCAGTCGCCAAGAAGCTGCGCGAGAACAAGAAACAGCACAAGGCCGAGGCGAAGAAGCTGCCCGATACATTGGAGAAGCTCTCCGACCACTTCTTCGGCCAGCTCAAGGAGCGGGGCGAGCGCTGCGAGGGAACGGACAACGGCTGGAAAAAAGGCGGTAAGCGCAAAGACTGGTTCCACCCCTTCTCGATGGGCAACGATGGGTGTGTCACCGAAAAGGGGTACCCGCGCGGCGACTTCGATCAGCAGACCGCGGGCAAACTCAAGTGGCTCAAAGACCAGCTAACGGGGAAGCTATGACCTCCAAGTACGTGATCTGGACACACGCTGCGGTGGAGCACGCCGTAGTCCTCGACGAGATGAAAGGTTACGACGACGATTTCCGCCTGGTGAACGGCGAGCGGGTCGCCAAGGGCTTCCCATCGAAGGTGAAGTTCACGATGGACAAAGAATTCCCGACCGACACACTGCTCACCGACAACTTGCTGAACAGCGACCGGCTGATCGTGGCCTCCGAGCGGCTCGCGGATTTCCTGCGCGAGCGCGACAGCAAGCTGATCGAGTACCTTCCCGTGACGATCGTCGATCACAAGCGCAAGCCGATCAAGGAGCCCTACTTCATCGCGCATCCGGTCGACCCGGTGGATTGTCTCGACATCGAAGCGTGCGGGGCCAAGTACCTGCCGATCGATGAGGACAACATCTGGAAGCTCGATCGCCTGGCCGTCCAGGAGTCCAAGGTTCCCGCGCAGCGGATGCTGTTCCGGCCGAAGGCGTACAACGCGGTGATTCTCGTGCGTCGTGACCTCGCCAATGCAATTTCCAAGGAAGGATTCACCGGCGTGTCCTGGACCGAGATCGAAGATCATCCAAAACCCAGACGCAAGTCGTGAAACTCAGTGAGTACGCAGAGCCGCTGGCCTACGAAGTGGCGTTCGCCCTGCTCGGCGCCAACGATCCGGCGACGCCTGTCGGAGAGCTCGGCGACGTCGGCCTTGAGCTCGGACCGAAGCTGCGCGCGCTCGCCATCATCGTTCTGCTGACCACTGGCAACAGCGACGCGTTTTTCCACGGCCTGATTCGCAGCGCCATGCTGCGTCATCGCTTCCTGGCACGGGCGCAGCAGGAAGGGATGACCGACCATCACCATTTTGTGTCGGGGCGCTACGAGCCGCTCCTCGACGCCATAGCCGCGTCCGCTGATGCGCTGGCCCGCAGCATCGCGGCGCTCGCTCCGAGCGAAATGCGCCCAGGGCACGAGTATGAAGACGACTACTGCTACGCGCAGATCCTCAAGCGCCTGATCAACGACGAGCCCGGCCAGCAGGAGTACCTCGCTCTGCTCGATCGCATGGGACCCGCGATGGACGCGGAGAGGCCTGCGCGGCTGCCGGTGTGTCGTGCACTCGCGCTGCAGGATCAGTCAGCGTTCGACGAAAGTTTCGAGGGACTCTTGAGTCAGCGGGCGAGCGAGATTACCGCCGACATCGAAGGTGGCCAGGTCGATGAAGCGCCGACGGTGGCGCTGCGTCAGGTCTACGTCGAGGGCCTCGCCTTGCTGAAGCTCGCGGAGCGTCGGGGACTACGCACGCTCGCCGAGTATCGCTACTGCCCTTCGAGCGCACGCGTGCCGATGCGCAAGCCATTTCCGGGGGAGTGAGCGCCGATGCCCCACGCGGCCATCGCCAATCATTCCCCGTTTGCCCTCGAAGTGGCATTCCTGGCCGATCCGAACTCGCGTCCCCTGGTAGTGCCGCTGGTGCAAGCCAGCTATTCGATTGGCACGGGCGGTGCGCTCACGCTGGCGCCTGAGCAAAAGCCGCCGAAGTTGGGCGGCGAGTTTCGCGGTGACCCCGCGCTCGCGAGCATGAAATTCGAGCCACAGCTGGCCTACATGAAGCTCGCCACCGACGTCGTTCTCCTCGGTCATGCGCACGCGCCTGCCGGGAGCCGCGCGACGCACCTGCAGTGTGGAATCCGCGTCGGGCCCGTACAGAAGCTAGTGAATGTGATCGGCGATCGGGTGCTCGTCTGCCGCGGTGGCGTGGCCGAGATCACGCCTGCGCAACCGTTCGACAGGATGCCTCTCATCTACGAGCGGGCGTTCGGCGGCTGGGACCGTCGCGATCCAGACCCGAGACGACATCGCTGCGAACGACGCAACCCGGTGGGAACAGGATTCCGCGCGGCCGTGAGTGAGAACGACGAGCTGCGCATGCCCAATCTCGAGGATCCACAGTCGCCGTACCGTGCCTACGGCGACCTGCCGCCACCCGCCGGCCTCGGTTTCGTCGGCCCGGAGTGGCAGCCTCGGGCCTCCTTCGCCGGAACGTATGACGAGCAGTGGTCCAAATCGCGCAAGCCTCTTCTCCCCACTGACTTTGACGTGCGCTTCTTCAACGCGGCCACTCCCGGCCTGATCGCACCCGGCCACCTGCGCGGCGATGAGCCCGTCGTGGTGCTCAATGCCGCACCGGAAGGCCGTGTCGCGTTCAATTTGCCTGGCGTGCCGCCTCCGTCGCTGCGATTGGAACTGCGCGGACGCAACCGGGTAGTGCTGCAAACGCAGCTCGACACGGTCATCGTCGACATGGACACGCGCCTGCTCATGCTGCTCTGGCGCTCATTCCACCCGCTGAGCACCGGCCCGCACGATGTCGTCGGCATCGAGCTGCCTGCGCCGGACGAGCCTGCGGCCGTGGCGGGCCACTGAGGCTCGCACGCATGTCGCTCTCGGTGGTGTCCTTCAATGTGGGCCTGTACGAGGAGCACCTCGAGGAGGCCGCTTTTCTCTACGAGCAGCGCCAGGCGCTGCTCGTGAACCCGGAAATATCCTGGGCGGAGATCGGTGAGTTCGAGGAGCGGCTCGAAGCGCACATCGATGCGCTGATCGTTGGTGGCGAACTGGCGCTGCAGATCGTGCGGGAGCGGATGAAGGGCGGCGGGCCGGGCGAGTTGTACGCCGCGCTCGCCCTGTTCTGCCGCTATCGCAATGCCACCCTGCTCGCCGAGGCGCTGCGCACGCTCGATTTCACCGACAAGGCGCGTGTGCGTGCGCTGGAAGAAGCGCTGAAACAAGAGCTGCCCGCGGAATGGACGTCCTTCTGCGAACATGCATTGCAGCGGCGCGACCAGAAGCTGGCGCCCATTCTGGCGGCCGTGTGCGGCTTTCGCCGCATGCCGCTCGGCAACCAGATCCATGCACTGATTGCGAACGCAGCTCCTGAGCAGGTGAGTAGCTCGCTTCTGCATGCGCTGTCCCGCCTGCCGACCGACGGAGCGTTGCAGACGCTTTGGTTCTGGCTGAAACATCCGGATCCGCAGGTGCGCTCGGCGGCATTGCTGGCACTGCTGCGCACCGATCCGAGGAATGTCGTCCCGCACTGCCTCGGAATCGTTTCTCGGGAATCCTGGCCGTGCATCGGGCTCGGCCTGGGTGGCGACCGCTCCGCGGTTGGGGCGCTGCGACAACTGGTTGACGACGGCGCAGCGACCGCGGACCACCTCCTTGCTCTCGGTTTGCTTGGCGATACTTCGGTCGTTCGCACGTTGCTGAACACACTGGCGAATGAGCCGCTCGCAGCGGCTGCGGCGCGCTCCCTGCACATGATCACCGGCGCGCCGTTGTTCGAAGAAGAGTTCATTCCCGATCCCATTCGCAAGGACGAATTGCTCCCGCACGAGCTCGAGGCCTGGAACACTCGCAAGGAACTGCCCGCGCGGCCCGACGGCGAACCATTCGGAACCAAGACGACGCGTCTTTCTGTCGATCCCGTCGCGTGGGATGAGTGGCTGAAGCAGCATGCCGCCTCGTTCAGGAACGATCAGCGCTACCGCAAGGGCAAGCCCTGCTCGCCACTGGTGCTGCTGGAAGAGCTGGCGGCCGAGAGAAGTTCTCCCCTGCTTCGGCAGCTGGCTTACGAAGAGCTGGCCATTCGTTACGGCTGCCACATCTCTTTTGAGGCCGACATGCTCGCAACCTGGCAGTTGCGTGCGCTGGCTGAGATGCGGGGCTGGGTCGAGAGTCAAGGCACCCCATTCACGCCCGGTCGGTGGTACCTGGCTGGACGGCTCATCGAGTGAGCCCCGCCAATGAGCACCCCACTTGTCTTTCTACTGCTCGGCGCGGCTTTCCTGATTCTGGGAGCAGTTCGTTGGGTGCGAGACCGAGGTATCCAGCCCGCCTCCAGGATCTGGCTCCTGATAGGCACCATATTCCTGGTGGTCGGCATTCTCCTGCGTTACCTGTGAATGGCGCGATGCGGGTACAGTACGTTTCCGAGGCATTCCAGCCAGTTGGTGCCGTGCAAGAGGTCTGAGCGGACAGATGTACCTGGCGTTTGAGGTGGTCAGCCCCAACGGTCGCGAGCTCGGCGCCGGTCGGCGCAAGGTTTTCGGCGCCGACGGCGGCCGCATCGGCCGCGCACCTGAAAACGACTGGGTGTTGCCCAATCCTTACGTATCGCGTCATCACGCCACCGTGCGTTGCATCGGCGGCATCTTCTATATCGAGAGCACCGGCGAGAACGGGGTTGCGGTCGGCGCGCCGGATTCGGTGTTGCCGCAAATGGAGCGCCATCGTCTGGCCAACGGCGATCGCCTCTACATCGATGAGTACGAGATCGCGGTCACGCTTTCCTCAGCTCAGCCGGGTGTGGATCCACTAGGCGCTCGCAGCGCACCGCCCGCTCAGAATCTTCTCGACGATCCGTTTGCGCCGCCGGCCACGCGCAGCGGCCCCGTCGTCGATCCGTTCGAGCCGGCTTCCGAAGACCTCGATCCCCTCAAGCAACTGACGGGCCGTCACCCGGTCATGCCGCAGGGACCACCGCCGCGAGATCCGGCGTGGAACCACACGCCGGCGCTGTCGGATCACTTTCGTCCGCCGCCCGCTCCACTCGGCGCGAGTCCGCCGCCCGCCGGCGCAACAGGAGCGATTCCCGACGATTGGGACCGGACGAGTTTCGGGCGCACCAAGTTCAACACACCGGGCGCGACGCCCCCACCGCAGGCGCAGCCGCCCGCTTCCGGCGGCGGTGCGATTCCCGACGACTGGGACAAGACGAGTTTCGGCCGCACCAAATTCAATACGCCCGCGCCGCCCCCCAGCGTGCCGCCGCCCGCGCCACCGCCGCGAGTGTCGGTGACGATCGAAACGCATGCGCAGGTGCCGACGCCATCGCGCGCCCCGCCGCCACCACCGCCGCGCGCGGCGCAGCCCGTTCAGCGTCCCGCTCCACTCGCACCGCCGCCCTCGCAAGCGCGTCCGACCAGCAGCTCGGGCGTCTACCAGCAGCCACAGCTTCGGCCAGTGCCGCCGGGTGGTGCATTGGACGTCGATCAGTTCCTGCGCAGCGCCGGTGTCGATCCGGGCACGGTACCGCCGGAAACGGCGGCCGCGATGGGCAACGTCCTGCGCTCGATCGTGCAAGGCGTGATCGATGTGCTGCGTGCCCGCTCGGAGATCAAGACCGAATTCCGCCTGCCGGTGACGCGTGTCAAGACCACCGAGAACAACCCGCTGAAGTTCTCGGTGAACGCGGAGGATGCGCTCAACTCGCTCCTCGGCAAGCGCAACCCGGCGTACATGCCGGCGATCAACGCCTTTGATGACGCGTTCGACGACATCCGCTTCCACCAGATGGCGATGCTCGCGGGAATGCGCGCCGCCTTCGAGCACATGCTCGAGCGCTTCGAGCCCGCGGCGCTGCAGGAGTTGTTCGACCGCCAGCTCAAGCGCGGCGGCCTGCTCGCCATGCCGTCCAAGATGAAGTACTGGGAGCTCTATGGGGCGATGTTTGCCGAACTGGCCGGGGACCGGGAGGATTCGTTCCGGCGCCTGTTCGGCGAGGAGTTCGCCAAGGCTTACGAGGAGCAGCTCGAGCGCCTGAAGCGCAACCGCAGCGCGTCGCGCCGCTAGAATAGCGTCGCCCGCATCGATCGATAACGACCATCGAACCACAATAAGAGAAGGGAGCGGGCCGACATGCCCAGGCATTTACTTCGGATGGCAGTGACGCTGTGCCTCGGCGCGCTGCTCGCAGCGTGCGCCGCCAAGCCGCCCAAGCCGGTGGAGGCCAAGACCCACATCACCGTGAGTCCCGATGTCAATCCCGATTCCACCGGCCGCCCCTCGCCGATCGTGGTGCGCGTCTATCAACTGCGCAACGACGCCGAGTTCAACGGCGCGGATTTCTTCGCGCTCTACGAGCACGAGAAGGAAACGCTCGGCGCGAGCCTGATCCTCACCAAGGAGTTCGAGTTCCAGCCCGGCGAGGCGCAGGATCTGAAGCTCCCGCTCTCGCCCGAGGCGCGTTTTCTCGGGGTGGTGGCCGCCTTCCGCGACATCCGCACCGCGAAGTGGCGCACGATCACCGCGGCGCCGGAGAAATCGCTCATGGACATGCTGTCCAAGGACCGGGTTTCGATCAGCGTGGACAAGGCTGCGGTAGCCTTGAACATCAAGGACTAACCCAGGCAGGACATTCATGTCGGATAACAATCGCGTCGTCTGGTCGGAGGGCCTGTTCCTGAGGCCCCAGCATTTCCAGCAGCAGGAGCGCTACCTGGAAGCCTATGTCGAGGGGCGTGCGGCCGTGCTGCATCCGCACTCGTGGGGCTTCACCGAGATCGAGATCGAGCGTGACCTGCTCGCCATCGGCAAGCTCGGCCTGCGGCGCGCGCGTGGCGTGTTCCCGGACGGGACGCCCTTCGTCATGCCGGACGATGATCCGCTGCCCTCGCCGCTCGAGATCGGCCCGAACGTTCGCGATCAGACCGTGCACCTGGCGATTCCGCTGCGCAAATCCGGCGCGACGCAGTCCGACCGCGGTGTGGGTTCTGCCGGGCTGGTGCGCAACGCCGTGCGCGATCATCGCGCCCGCGACGTGACTTCGGACTCGGGCAGTCTCACCGAATTGGAGACCGCCTCGCTGAATGCGCGCCTGCTGCTCGCGAGCGAGCCGAGCGAGGACTTCGCGCGCATCCCCGCAACGCACGTGATCGAGTGCCGTGCGGACAAGCAGGTGGTGCTCGAGGACCAGTTCGTTCCGACCGTGCTCAAGTCGAGCGCGGCGACGCGCCTCGCCACCTTCCTCACCGAGTTGCACGGCCTCCTGCAGCAGCGCGGCGAAGCGCTGGCGGCCCGCGCGGTGGCGAGCGGCCGCGGTGGTGCGGCTGAGATCGCCGACTTCCTGATGTTGCAGGCGGTGAACCGCTATCAGCCCGTGGTCGCACACCTGGCGGCCAATGCCAACTGCCATCCCGAGGCGCTCTATCGGCTGGCACTGGAGATCACCGGTGACCTGTCGACGCTCACCGCGAGCTCGCGCCGGCCGCCCCAGTTCCCCGCTTATCGTCACGAGGCGCTGCGTGCCACCTTCGAGCCGGTGATCCTCGCGCTGCGCGCGTGCCTGAGCGTGGTCATGGAGCAGAACGCGATCGCCATTCCGCTGCAGCAGAAGAAGTTCGGCATCAGCGTCGGCGCCGTGTCGGATCGCACGCTGTTCGACACCGCGGTGTTCGTGCTCGCGGCACGCGCCGAGATGCCGGTGGAGGATTTCCGCCGGCGCTTTCCCGCGCAGCTCAAGATCGGGCCGGTCGAGAAGATTCGCGACCTGGTCAACCTGCAGCTCCCGGGTATCGGCATCCAGCCGATGCCGGTCGCGCCACGCCAGATTCCGTATCACGCCGGGTTCGTGTACTTCGAGCTGGATCGCTCGGGTGAGCTGTGGCGCTCGCTCAAGAGCGCCGGCGGCGTCGCCATGCACCAGTCGGGCGAGTTCCCGGGCCTGACGATGGAATTCTGGGCCATTCGCAGCTGAGTCGCCTCATGTCCAACAAGAACGACGATCCGTTTGCGCCAAGTGATGCGACCATCCTGCGACCGAAGCCGGGAGCCGGTCGCCGTCCGGGGCCCGCTCCGAGCGCGCCCGCGCCGCCGCCGCCGCAAGCGCCGCCTGCCTATCAGCCATCGTATCGACCCGCGAGCGAGCACTCGCCGGCGGCCGCGCCCGAGAGCGGCGGCCTCGGCGATTTCCTCAGCACCGGCATCAATCCACTGGTGCAGGCCGCCACGGCGCTCCTGGTGCTCGCCGGGAAGTTGCGTGGCCAGGTTTCGAACGCCGATGTCGACAGCTTGCGTCGCCAGGCGACGCAGGAAGTGCGCTCCTTCGAGGATCATGCGCGGCAAGCCGGCATTCCGGCCGAGGATGTCCTCGCCGCGCGCTATGTCCTGTGCACGACCATCGACGAGGCGGTGCTCAATACGCCGTGGGGCGCGCAGAGCGGCTGGGCCTCGCAATCCCTGCTCGTCACCTTTCATCGCGAATCGTTCGGCGGCGAGAAGTTCTTCCAGATCCTCGAGCGCATCGCCGGCGAGCCGCAGCGTTATCAGCACCTCCTGGAGCTGATCTATGTCTGCGTGTCGCTCGGATTCGAAGGCAAGTACCGGCTCGATGAGCGCGGCGCGGTCAAGCTCGCGGACATTCGCCAGGATCTCTACCGGCGCATCCGCAACCTGCGTGGCACGCCGGAGTCCGAGCTCTCCCCGCTCTGGAAAGGAGTCGAGGACAAGCGCAACGCGGTGATCCGCTTCGTGCCGCTGTGGGTCGTGGCTGTGGCCTGCGTGACGATCCTGGCCGGTGTGTTCTTCTTCTTCCATTCGCGTCTCGGGTCGAAGGCTGAACCCGTGCAGGCGGCCCTCGCCCAGGCCGGCGTGCATGCGCCGGTGGCGACGGCGGCGCCGCTTGCGCCGACGGGCCTGCCGCAATTGCTGAAGGAGGAGATCGATCGGCATCGCGTGTCGGTCGAGGAGCGCCCGGATCGGGTGGTGATCACACTGCTCAGCACGGATCTCTTCCCCTCGGGGAGCGCCCGCATCAATCCGGCACTCGAGCCGCTGGTGCACCGGATCGGCGCCGCGCTCGAGCGCCTGCCCGGCAGGATCCTCGTGGTCGGCCACACCGACGATCAGCCGATCCGCTCGCTTCGCTATGCCGACAACTACGAGCTGTCGCGCGAGCGCGCGATGCAGGTCGTCAAGCTCATGAAGGACGACATCAAGAACAAGGCGCGTGTGGACTCGAGTGGCGCGGGCCCATCGGAGCCGCGCTACAAGCCGCCGGAGTTGCCGGAGAATCGGGCGCGCAACCGCCGCGTCGAAATCAACTACCTGCCGGAAGGCTGATTACCCATGCTGGCGATCCTCAAAAGCCGCTGGTTCCTGGCGCTCGTCGGTCTGATCCTGCTCGGACTGCTGATCTGGTTCGGCGGGCCGTACCTGGCGTTCGGCGACTACCACCCCTTCGAAAGCGTCATGGGCCGCGTGCTCGCGCTGCTCGTGATCGTCCTCATCTACGTGGGCATCGCGCTGCTCAAGCAGATGAACAGCAACCGCGCGAGCCAGAAGCTCGCCGCGGAGGTGGCGGGCCAGGACAGCGGCGCGCGCGCGGGGAGCGCCGAGGCGCAGCAACTGAAGCGGCGCTTCGAAGAGGCGGTGGAAGCGCTGCGCAAGTCGCGCAAGAAAGGCGCGCGCAATCTCTACGAGCTGCCCTGGTACATGATCATCGGGCCGCCGGGCTCGGGGAAGACCACGGTCCTCGTCAACTCAGGACTCAACTTCCCGCTGGCGCAGAAATTCGGCAAGGAAGCGCTGCGCGGCGTCGGTGGCACACGTAATTGCGACTGGTGGTTCACCGACCAGGCGATCCTGCTCGATACCGCGGGCCGTTACACGACCCAGGATTCCAACGCCGACGCCGACGCCGGTGGCTGGAAGGCCTTCCTGCAACTGCTGCGCAAATACCGCCGCCGCCAGCCGATCAACGGCGTGATCGTGGCGATCAGTGCCTCGGACCTGCTCACGCTCGGTGAACGCGACCGGGAGCGGCACGTGGCCGCGATTCGCGAACGACTCGATGAGCTCAACCGCGAGCTGCGCATCGAGGCGCCGGTGTACGTGCTGGTCACCAAGTGCGACCTCATCGCCGGCTTTTCCGAGTTCTTCGACGACCTCAACCAGGACACGCGTGCGCAGGTGTGGGGTACCACGTTCCCGCTCGAGGTGAGCCGCTCCGGGCAGGCGGCGGACGGCTTTCCGAAGGAATTCGAGCGCCTGCTCGAGCGCCTGCAGTCGCGCGTCATCGATCGCGTCGAGCAGGAGCGCGATCCGCGGCGGCGCACGGCCATCCTCGCCTTCCCGCAACAGGTCGCAAGCCTCAAGCCGCTCCTGAGCGATCTGTTGCGACGCGTGTTCAGCCAGTCGGGCTTCGACTCCACCGTGCTCCTGCGCGGCGTTTACTTCACCAGCGGCACCCAGGAAGGCACGCCGATCGACCGCATGCTCGGTGCGATCGCGCGCAACTTCGGGTTCACCAGCGCCGTGGCGCCGAGCCCCGCGGGCCAGGGCAAGGCCTATTTCATCGAGCGGCTGCTCAAGAAGGTGGTGTTCCAGGAATCCGGCATCGCCGGCGTCAACCTGCGCCTGCAGCTGCAGAAGGCGCTGCTGCAAAGTGGCGCCTACCTCGCGTGCGCGGCGATCGTGGTGATCGGCGTGCTCGCGCTGATCGTCAGCTACCGCAGCAACGCGTCGTACGTCGAGGATGTGAGCCAGGCGACGCAGAGCCTGACCAGCCTCCCGTCCGTCGAAGCCTCGGGCGTGCCGGTCGAGATGTTGCTGCCGCGCCTCGATGCCTTCGCCGGGGTGGTGAAGTCAGCGGAGCGCTACAAGGGCGATGTGCCGGTGCGCATGCGCGTCGGCCTCTACCGCGGCAATGCGCTCGGCGAATCGGCGCGCGATGCGTACCTGCGCGAATTGAACGCGACGCTCCTGCCGCTGATGGGCCGGCAGTTCGAGCAGCGCATGCTGGTCAACTCAGGGACGCCCGACCAGCTCTACGAGTACCTCAAGGCCTACCTGATGCTCGGCGACAGCGCCCACCGCGACGCGGATCACCTGCGCTTCCTGTCGCGGCACGAGTGGCAGCAGATGATCCCCGATGCGGAGATCCGCCAGCGCGTCACCGATCACTTCGAGCAACTGCTCGCGGATCCGGACAGCATGCGGGCGCTCCCGCTCAACGCCGCGGTGATCCAGCAGGCGCGCACCGCGCTGCGCACGGCCTCGATCCCGGTGCTCATGTACAGCCGCCTGAAGCTCAACTACGTCGGCGACGCCAAGCGCGCACTGCGGCTCGACATGGTGACGGGCGCCGGTGCCGACCTCGCGCTGGTGCGCAAGAGCGGCGCGAAACTCTCCGACCCGATCCCGGCGATCTACACGCGCGCGGTGTTCAGCGACGTGAACAGCACCGGCAAGCTCGAACTGATCCAGCAGTTCGCGGGCGACAGCTGGGTGTTCGGCGACAACACGTTCGATCTCAGCCAGGCGCCGCGCCTCGCCTACCAGGTGATGCAGATCTACGAAGCGGATTACATCCGCGCCTGGGATGCGATCATCGCGGATGTGGGACTCGCGCCGACGGGCACCGCCGACCAGCTCACGCAGGTGCTCAGCATCGTCTCGAGCCCGAGCTCACCGCTCAAGGGCTTCCTCAATGTCGCCGCGGACAACACCAACCTGCTGAAGCAGGACGATGCCGTGGACAAGGCGGCGCAACAGGTCGCGGCGGCGGCGGCAGCCAAGGCGGCGCAGCTCAGCAAGATGTTTGGCGGCGACCAGGCGAACGCCGCGCAGGACAAACCCGGCGCGCGCTGCACCGCTCACTTCGAGCCGCTGCGCAAGCTCACCGAAGGACCGCCGGGCAGCACGCAGATCGACCGGGTGCTCGGCGTGCTCGCGCAGACCAACCAGGCGCTCAAGGCCATGGGCTCGGGTCTCGGCAAGACCAGCAGCCTCGAAGGGATGACGCGTGCCGGACAGGCCGATACGTTACAGGCGTTGCAACTCGAGGCGAAGCAACTCCCGCCGCCGCTCAACGCCATGATTGCTCAGATCGGCGGTCAGAGTACGACCCTTGCCACCGGGGCGGCACGCACCGAGCTGCAGCAGAAGTACAACCAGTTCGTGCGTCGCGAGTGCAGCGAGCTCATCGAGGGCCGCTATCCCTTCGATCGCGGCAGCGCGGTGGATGTCCCCCTCGCCGATTTCGGTCGCGTCTTCGGCTACGGCGGGGTGTTCGACAACTTCTTCCGCGACAACCTCGCGGCGCTGGTCGATGTCTCGCGTACGCCATGGCGCTGGCGCGAAGGCGCGGGCGCGATCGGCGGCTCGGCATCGCTCCTCAATCAGTTCCAGCTGGTGCAGCGCATCCGCGAGGTGTACTTCAAGCCCGGCGGACAGTTGCCGGAGGTGCGTTTCAACGTCACACCGGATGCGCTCGACGCGCAGGCTTCGCGCTTCGCGCTCGATATCGACGGCCAGATGCTCGAGTACCGACACGGCCCGCAACAGAGCCGCGCGGTCACCTGGCCGGGCGGCGCCGCCGGGCAATCGTCGGTGGTCTTCGAAGAGCGCGGCGGTTCCGGGCCGAGCGTCGCGTACCAGGGTCCCTGGGCGTGGTTCCGCATTCTCGACAAGTCGCAGCTCACTCCGCAGTCCGATACGCGCTTCCTCGCGAACTTCAGCCTGAGCGGGCACTCGGCGAGCGTGGTGCTCGAGGCCACCTCGATCCGCAATCCGTTCGCGGCCAACGAGCTCGGTCGCTTCCGCTGCACGATGTAGCCCGCCATGAACAGCGCCGCGCCCGTGGGCTTCTTCGGCAAGTTGCCGTGCAACGGCGACTTCCTGCAGCGTCGCGTGCCCCAGGAATTCGTCGATCACTGGGATGCGTGGCTGCAGCAATGCATCCAGGAGAGTCGCCAGGCGTTGCAGGACGGATGGCTCAACGCCTACCTCTCGGGTCCCGTGTGGCGCTTCGTCTTGAGCGAAGGCGTGTGCGGGAGCGGCGCGTACGCCGGCGTGATGATGCCGAGCGTCGATCGCGTGGGCCGCTATTTCCCGCTCACCATCGTGACGCAGCTCGACAGCGACGATTCGCCGCTCGAGGTTGCCTGCCGCGGCGCGCCGTGGTTCGTCGCCGCCGAGGAGTTGGCACTCGCCGCGCTCGACGATGCAAACCTCAATCTCGACGGCTTTGACGACAGTGTCGAAGCCCTCGCCGCGCGCCTTCCTGCGAGTACGGCCGAGCAGTCGCGCCTCCTGACCACGGCACAGGATCAGTCCGGCTTTCCGGCGCAAGGCTGGCAGTGGCACGTGACGCTGCCGGGTGCGAACGAGTTGCAGAGCGCGGTGAATGCGCTCGCGCTGCGCGTGCTTGCCGGACAACTGCGACCCCTCACGCTGTGGTGGACCGAGGGCGCATCGGCGCTCGGCCCGGCGTGCCTCGCGTTACGGGGTCTGCCCGCGCCCTCCAGCTTTGCCGCGATGTTTGCCGGGCACTGGGAGCATTGGGGATGGAAGAGTGCCGGCGCGCAGTTCTCCCAGGTTGCGAGCGCGCCGCCTACGGGATTCAACGGCGCACCGGGCGACATCGCCCACGCTGCCCCGCTCGCACCGGCGCGCGAGGCGGCCGAGAGCGATGCGATCGTCGTGCATGCGGATGCACCGACGTCGCGGCCGACGGCCATCGAGGAAAACGGTGCCGCCTACATCTCGCGACCCGAAATCGGGCTCTGGGCCATCGCCGCCGGCAATGGCGCGGACGATGCACGCGCGCTGGAAATGATCGCGGATCTGCTCAACCAGCTGCCCGACGCCGCGAGCCTCTCGGCCCTCGTCGAGTCGGCGCGCAGCGCGCTGTGGCAGGGGCACGAGCACATTCGCCTGCAAGCCGCGCGCGATGTGCAGCGTGCCGACCCGCGCGCCAATGCGCTGGTGATGCTCGCGAAGGGACAGGAGTGCGCGCTGCTCACCGCGGGCGCCGTGCAACTGCTGCGCGCGCGCGATCACGCGCTGCACGCGATCATCGATTCGAGCGCCGCGGAACCGCTGACGTCGACACCGAAGCAGGCCGCGGCGGGCGATTCGCTGATGGACCTGTTCCGCAGCGAGCCGCGCGTCGCGCCGCCGCTCGGGGCCGAAGGTCTCGAGGGGATCGCCGTGCACTACGACCTGATGATGCCGGGCGATCACTGGATTCTGTGCGGACGGCCGCTCGTGAACGCGAACGGCTGGTCGCGCATCGCCTCGCTGGTGGCGAGCGGACTGCCGCTCAACGCCCTCGCGCTCGGCGACTCGCTGCGCGAAAGCGATGTCGCAGTCGAAGCGCAGACCCGGCCGCTCCCCGTGCTGCTGCTCGAAGTGAATACCGGGCACGGGTTGACGGGTTGAGCGAGGCCTCATGCTGCTCGCCCTGAGTGTGATCAGTGAGAACGCGGCGACGCTCGGGGCGGCGAGCTACAAGGTGTTCGATGAACGCGGCGGCAGCATCGGCCGCGTGACCGGCAACGACTGGATGCTGCCCGACCCCGAGAAGTTCGTCTCCAGCCGCCACGCCAACATCGTCTGCGAGGACGGTCGTTTCCTGCTGCAGGATACGAGCACCAACGGCACCTTCATCAACGCGCTCAACCAGCGTGCTGCACGGGATGAGCCGGTGGTGTTGCGCGATGGCGATCGCCTGTTCATCGGTGAGTACGAAATACTTGTGCAGCTCATCGAGAGCGATGCGCCGGCCGCACCCGCGGCGCCGGCCGCACCCGCCGCACCCGCGGCAGCGCCGGACCCGCCGGCAGCATTGGATTCGAGTGATCCGCTGCTCGGGCTCCCGCCGGCGGCACCGCCACCGAGCGCGCCGCGATTGGCGCCGCCAGCATCGGGCTCGTACACGCGCCCGCCGTTTCCGCAGCCGCCACCGCCAGCTCCGGCGCGCGCCGACGCGACCGCTTCGGTACCGTATGTGTCATCACCGCCGGCCGCGGGCTTCAGCGCCGGCGCGCCGGGGGTCGATGAGTTCCTGGCCGCGGTGGGACTCGATCCGGCGCAGGTGAATCCCGCCGTCTATGAGCAGATGGGCGCCATCCTGCGCATCGTCGTGCAGGGCCTCGTCGATGTGCTGCAATCGCGTGCCGAGATCAAGAACAACTTCCGCATGCCGATGACTTCCCTGCGACCGGTGGAGAACAACCCGCTCAAGTTCTCGATGAACACCGACGATGCGCTGCATAACCTGTTCGTCAAGCGCAATCCCGGCTACCTCGGGCCCATCGAGTCGTTCCAGGAAGCTTTCCAGGACGTGTCCTTTCACCAGATGGCGATGCTCGCCGGCATCCGCGCGGCCTACGACGCCATGCTGGCGAAGCTGCACCCGGATCATCTCGAGGAGCTCTTTGATCGCAAGCTCAAGCGCACCGCGTTGCTCAGCGTCGGCCGGCAGTCGAAGTTCTGGGACCTGTATCGCGAGCAGTTCGAGGACATCGAGTCGGACGTCGAGGCGCACTTCCAGCGACTGTTCGGCGAGGAATTCGCCAAGGCGTACAACGAGCAGCTCCAGCGTCTGAACGCCACGGCGCGCGCGCAGCGACGCTGACCCAGCTATGGTCTGCTCCGCCAGCGCACACTATGATCGCGTCCGAGCAGCCCGCGTTGCCGCTCCCGGCCCAGACCCATTCGAATGACAATTTGGGGTCATCGGAGAACATGTCACAGGCGATCCAGTCCCATACGCCGCCAGCGTTCACCTGGAAATCGGCCGCGGTAACCTCGACCGGCAACGTTCGCTCGCACAACGAAGACGCGATCCTCGAATTGCCCGCGGCCGGGTTGTGGGTCGTGGCCGATGGGATGGGCGGACATAATGCCGGCGATGTCGCGAGTCGCATGGTGGTCGAGTCGCTCGCCACCGTGTCGGCCACGCCGCAGCCGAGCGTGTTTCTCGATGCGGTCGAAGATCGGTTGCGCGAAGTCAATCTGCGCCTCTATCAGCATTCGCTCAACGCCGAGACCGGGGTGAGCGGCTCCACGGTCGCGGCCCTCCTCGCCTTCGATCGCTTCGCGCTCAGTGTGTGGGCCGGTGACAGCCGCGTGTATCGCAGCCGCGGCGGCCAGTGCGAGCAGGTGACTCGCGATCACAGCGAAGTGCAGGAGATGCTCGATGACGGCGTGGTGAACGCGGCGGACGCCGAACAACATTCAGCGGCCAACGTGATCACGCGCGCCGTAGGCGGCATGGAGCAGCTGTACCTCGACCTCGAGCTGCGCGAGCTGCGGCACAACGACCGCTTTCTGGTCTGCAGCGATGGTCTCTACAAGGAGGTGTCGGACGATCTCATCGGCCGTCATCTCGCGGGCAACGATCCCGAAGGCGCCTGCAAGGCGCTGCTCAAGCACGCGCTCTCCGGCAAGGGCAGCGATAACGTCTCGATCGTCGTGGTGCAGTTCCTGGAGGTTCGCGCGTGATGCGCGCGGGCCGCACCCGCTCGGCGTGATGCGCTCGACACCATGAAGGAATTCCGTCAGGCGCTCGACGCTCACGTGGCCGGCCATGTCGACCTGGCCGCGCTGCAACGGCAGCTGGTGCTGAGCCTGGTCGCGAACCCGCAGCTCGCCGCCGCTCACAGCGCGCTGGTGGAAGCGATGTATCGCTCGGGGCGCATCCAGGGCGAAACCTACCTCGCGCTCATCCAGTCGATCCGCACGGCACAGGCCTCGGCGGCGCCAACACCACCGCCTCCGCCGCGACCGCCACCGAGTACACCCGCGCGCGCACCGGAAACGGGAGACAAGACGCAGTTCCGGGCGCCGGCCGCCGCGAAACCCGCGCCGAGCGTCGCGGACGACGAAGGGCAGAAGACGCAATTCCGCATGCCCGCACGGCCAACACCCGCGCCCGCGCCCGATGCGGATTCCATCGGCGATCCGGCCTCGCCCGCTCCGAGTGCGGCGCCCGGTTCCCTGGCGGAGCTGGTCGGCGGCACTCCTTCGCGTCCGGACCCTTCGGCTGCGCGCCCGCGTCCGCCGAGTGCTCCTACGACCGGTCCCGCGAGCGGGCCTGCCACGACAGGTCCGAGCGGCAACACCGGCAGAAGCACTACCGGCACCGGCGCTTTCGCGATGGATGGGTTCACGGGCCGCAGCACCACTGGAAACACCGGCACCACAGGCACGACTGGCACCACAGGCACGACGGGATCAACGGGAACGACGGGCTCCGGTCGCTCGGCGTCCTCGAGCTGGGGTCACCCGCAGCGTTGGGCGGAGGAGCCGTCGCAGCCGCTCGGACCCGAGAGCGTCATCAAGGATCGCTTCATCCTCGAAGAGCTGATCGGTCGCGGCGGCATGGGCATCGTGTTCAAGGCGCGCGACCAGCGCAAGGAGGAAGCGCAGGATCGCAACCCGCACGTCGCGATCAAGGTGTTGAACGAGGAGTTCAAGCGCCATCCCGAGTCCTTGAAGGCGCTGCAGCGCGAATCGCGCAAGGCGCAGAAGCTCGCGCATCCCAACGTCGTCACCGTGTACGACTTCGATCGCGACGGCGCCAACGTCTTCATGGTCATGGAGCTGCTCGAGGGCGAGTCGCTCGACAAGCTCATCAAGCGCCACGAGGGGACCGGCGTCCCCATCAAGGAAGCGATCACCATCGCGCGCGGCCTGTGCGCGGCGCTCTCCTACGCGCACGAACAGGGCGTGGTGCACAGCGACTTCAAGCCGGCGAATGCATATCGCACCACGAGCGGCGCGATCAAGGTGTTCGATTTCGGCATCGCGCGCGCCGCGCGCCGCCATGGCGACGTGAAGGGCGAGACGACGCTGTTCGATGCCGGCACACTCGGCGCGCTCACGCCCGCCTACGCGAGCTGCGAAATGATCGAGGGCCTCGAGCCCGATGCGCGCGATGATGTCTACGCCGCCGCGTGCGTCGTGTACGAGCTGCTCGCGGGCCGGCATCCGTTCAACAAGGTCTCCGCCGTGCAGGCGCGCGATGGCAAGCTCGTGCCCAAGCGCATTCGCGGGCTCTCGAGCCGTCAATGGCGCGCGCTCCTCAAGGGCCTGGCGTTCGACCGCGCCGAGCGCTCCGCTTCGGCGGACGAGCTCATCCAGGGCCTCCTGCCGCAGCGACACGCACCGGCGCTCTACCTCGGCATCGCCGCGGCGGTCATCCTGGTCATCGTGAGCGCGACGTTGCTGCTGCCGGGCTACCTCGAGAAGCGGCGCATGAATTCGCTGATCGAAGCGCTCTCGCATGGTGACGCCGCCCACGTCCGGCAGGCAGTGCCGAAATTGCAGGCGCTCGCGCCGGATGTGCGGGCCGGCGTGCTCGAGAAGGTGCGCACCAACCTGATCGAGTACTTCAACGGCGAGCTCAGCGCGGCGTTCGATCCGGCCCACCAGCGCTACGACTACCAGTCCGCGCACAAGACTCTGCAGCAGCTGCAGGCGCTGTTCCCGGACTCGCAGGCGGTCTCGGACATCGCCGACAAGCTCGAGTCGCGGCGCAACGACGAGATCAAGCGGCAGAGCGATCGCTACGATCAGTACATTGGCAAGGGCTGGTTGATCGCGGCGCAGAACCCCGAGAACGTGAATGCGGTGCTCGCGATCATTCGCCAGCTCGATCCGACGCATCACCTGCTCAAGGATCAGCGTCTCACCTCCGCGTACGCGGAGCAGTCGCGTGCGGCTCTCGATGCGAGCAAGCTCCCGCTCGCGAAGACTCTTGTTGAGGAAGGGCTGAAGTTCGCGCCGGGCAACGCCGCGCTGCGCGACCTGGGCGACCAGGTGCGCCGCCAGTCGGAGGGCCAGCAGCGCCAGGTGCAGGTCGCGAGCTTGCAGCAGACGATCCGCACCGGTCTCGGCACGGCGCCGACGCTCTCCAGCTTCGACACGCTCCGTTCGCAGTTGCTGGATCTCAAGGCCGCGGCTCCGGACGATCCGGGAATGGCCCGCTGGCAGCAGACGTTGCATCGGCTGCTCGATCAGCAGATCGACACGCTCACCGCCAAGCGCTCCTATGCCCCGGCCGAGGAACTGCTCGCACGCTATGCGGACCTGGCGAGCCCGGCGTACATCGCGACCAAGCGCTCCGCGTTACAGCAGGCGAGCTCCGAATATCGCACCCGCCTCGGCATGCTCAGCGATGCGCTCACCGCCGCGATCCGCCAGGGCCACCTCGATCCGCCGGCCGCCGACAACGCGCGCGGGATCCTCGCCGATCTCAAGAAAGCCGGCGCGGACGATGCGCGCCTCAGCGCCGCGCGTGACGAGCTGGCGCAGGGCTACGCGCGCGTGGCGGGCGATGCACGCAAGCGCGAGCGCTTCGATGAAGCGCGCGCGCTGGTGGACCGCGGCCTGCAGCTCACGCCTGCGCAGTCGGTGGCCGATCTGCTGCGCGGGGAACGCCAATACATCGATCAGGCGGAACAGGTGGTGAAGGCACGCACCGACGAACGCTTGCGCCAGGAGTTGCTCGCCAAGCAGAAAGCCGAGGATCAGAAACTGCTCGCGCAGCTGACCGAGGGCCTGATGCCGGAGCGCCTCGATGTCGATGCGGCGCGACGGCTCCTGCCGCTCTCGGAGCAGTTGCGGGATCGCGGCGTGCGCGATCCGCAGGTGCAGAATGCGCGTGGCACCATCGAACACAAGCTCGCGGCGCAGATCGCCGCGGTGCGCAGCGCGAATCGCCTCGACAATGCCATCCAGCTCGCCGAGCAGGCGAACGCGCTGATGCCCGGTTCCCCCGTTCTGCAGAAGGCGCTGGCAGACTTGCGGTCACAGAGCGCACAGAACGCCAGCCAGCAGCTCACTGCGACCATCACCCAGATCGAGAGCGGCATCGACACGCTGCTGCGTGCGCAGACGGTGGACGAGAAGTGGGGGACCCAGATCACGCGCGAGCTCGACAAGCTCACCGCCTACTTGCCGGCGACCGACCCATACTACGCCTCGACCAAACAGCGCATCGCCGGCGTTTACATCGCGCAAGCCCGGCAGTTGCGCGGCCAGGCGCGGCTCAACGAAGCCGAGCGCATGCTGAAGAAGGCGGAACAATACGCGGCCGACGCGCGTGTCGTCGCCGCGGAGCGCCAGCTTCTCACGACCGCGCAGACAGAGCAGGACGCGCGCAACAAGGAGGCCAAGCACACTGCCGAGGTTGCGGCGCTCAAGCAGAAACTCCTCGACCAGGCCAAGGCCGACGAAGTGTCCGAGGCGCTCGATTCGCTCAAGGGCCTGAAGCAGACCCTGCCCGCCGACGACACGTTCGTCGCGCGCGAGGGCCCCGCCGCGATCGCCGATTCTTACGGGCGACTCGCCGGCAAAGCGGCGCGGCGCGGTGATTTCCAGAATGCCGTCACCCTGGCCTCGCGCGCGCAGGAGACGCAGCCGGGCCGCACCGATCTCGCCGGCGCCGCGGAGCGTTACAAGCGCCTGCAGCAGATTGCGCAATCACTGCGCAACGACAAGGCGATCAATGCCGCGAACACGCGTCAACAGCTCAACGACATCGCGCGTGCCGATCCCAGCACCGCCGGCGCGAACGAGCAGGCGTTGGCCGAGATCTTCGTGCGCCGGATCGAAGCGTTGGGCGCTGACAGCCCACTCACTGAACCGCTGTCGCGCAGCGCGCGCGACCTGTTTCCCAAGACTCCGGCGGTGGAGCGCCTCATGATTGCGCCCGCGGTCTCGAGCCCCAGCAAGAACGCGTCGACCGGCGCGCCACGGCCGGCGACAACGTCCCCCGATGCGGCGTCGTCGACCATAGCCCCGACAACCGGAAGCCCACCGAAGACCGCGAATCCTTCGCCCGCGCCCGAAGCAGCAGCCCCCGTGGCGGTGGCCACTGCGACCGGGCCCAACGCCTGCAACGCGGGTCTCGCCGGGTACGGGCTGCGTGGCAGCCGCGGCGTCTGCTTCGACTCCACGCCGGGCGGCAAAGGGCCGGAACTCGTCGTGGTACCTTCGGGCGGCAGCTTCACGCATCCCTTCGCCATCAGCCGCTACGAGATCAGTATCAGTGACTATGCGCTGTACTGCCGCCAGTCCGGTGAGTGCAACGCGGGCGGCGGACAGGGCGATCTGCCAGTCACCGCCATTTCGGCGAGCGATGCGGAGAAGTATGTCGCGTGGCTGAGCAAGGTCACGGGCGTGCAGTACCGCCTGCCGACTGAAGGCGAATGGACTTACGCCGCGACCGCGCAAGGCGCGAGCAGCGAACACGACTTCAACTGCGTGGTCGAACTCGGAGGCCAGCAAGTGCGCGGCTTCGGCCTCACCAGCGTACGCTCTGGCAAGGCCAACCAGTGGGGCCTCTACAACTCGGTCGGCAACGCGCGGGAGTTCGCGAAGGGCCCGAGCGGCTGGGTCGCGCGTGGCGGCGCGTACAGCGACAACATCAGCCAATGCTCGGTGTCGCTCAGCCGTCCAACCAGCGGCGCCGCCGATCCTGCGACGGGATTTCGCGTCGTGCGCGTGATCCCGGGAGCCGGCTGAATGAGCGAAGCGGTCGCGATGCGGCTCCGCCAGCTGGCGCGCGAGTACGCCGAAGGCAACCTGTCTCACGAGTCCTACCGGCGCATGCGTGCGCAGTCACTCGACGCCCTCGTGGGCTTCGATTCCGTGCAGGAGCACGATCCGGCGGTCATCACGCAGCCGCGCAACACCGGCTCCTTCGCCGTCGCTCCCCCGGACAAGACAGCACCGGCGCCGCCACCGGCTCCCGTCGCACCGCTCCCGCCGCCGGCACACACGCCTGCGCCCGCACCGGCGCTCAAACAAGAAGCCACGTCGGCGCCTGCATCATCAGCGCCGGAAACGCAGCGCACGCGCTGGCCGCTCATCGCCGCGATTCTCGTGGTGGTGCTCGGCGCCGGGTTCGCGCTGACCTGGGTCATGCAGCACCGCTCTCCGAGTGCGGGAGCCCCGAGTGCCGAGCCGCAGGCGAGCTCCCCCGACACTTCCGCCGCACACTCGGTGGTACAGGAATTCCTCGACGCCAACGACTGGAGCGACCAGCGCGTGGCGCAGTTGAACCTCGCCTGGAAGTCGCTCTCCGAGCAGGATCGCAGTAACGCACTCGCGAGCGACTGGTACCCCGAGTTCGTCGAGGCCACTCGCACGCGACTCAAGGAACAGCGCGCGCTGGCGGCGGACGAGGAGCAACGGGTCACCGGCCCGCTCGCCGAGCTCGCTGCCAGCCTCGGCATCGATGTGCGCGCGCCGGATCACATGGTGCTCTCGCGCTCC
>DATFRO010000126.1:0-27316 GCA_035263105.1 Steroidobacteraceae bacterium
CCGCTTTGTAGAGCGCGGCCATGATCCCGCCGCCCCGGCCCACGCGCGCGAACAGCGTGCCGATCACCGACGCGAGGATCGCGATCCCGCCGATCACGAGCGGAAAGCCGACCAGGTCGGCGGCGGGGAACCTGAGCGCGGCCAGGAACATCACCGCAACGGCGGTGACCGCGTAGGTCTCGAACAGGTCGGCGGCCATGCCGGCGCAGTCGCCGACGTTGTCGCCGACGTTATCGGCGATCACGGCCGGGTTGCGCGGATCGTCTTCCGGAATGCCGGCTTCCACTTTGCCGACGAGGTCGGCGCCGACGTCGGCGCCCTTGGTGAAGATGCCGCCGCCGAGTCGCGCGAAGATCGAGATCAGCGAGCCGCCGAAGGCGAGGCCTACGAGTGCGTGCAGGGCCGTGTCGTCGTTGCCCGTGAGATGGCGCGTGAACATGTAGTAGCCCGCGACGCCAATGAGTCCCAAGCCGACGACCAGCATCCCGGTGATGGCGCCGCCGCGGAAGGCGATCTTGAGCGCGGGATTGAGGCCGATGCTCGCGGCATGCGCCGTGCGCACATTCGCGCGCACCGAGATGTTCATGCCGATGTATCCGGCGAGACCCGAGAGGAGCGCGCCGACCGCGAAGCCGCCCGCCGTGATCCAGCTGAGCGTGAAACCCAGGACCGCGAACAGCACCACGCCAACGATGGCGATGGTCGAGTACTGGCGGTTGAGATACGCGCGTGCGCCCGCCTGGATGGCCGCAGCGATCTCCTGCATACGCTCGTTGCCCGCGGGCTGGCGCAGCACCCAGCTGACGGACAGCACTCCGAACAGGATCGCCGCAATACCGGCGGCAATGGCTACCCACAGGGCCGCTTCAGGCGTCATAGAAACTCTCCTGGAATCAGGAACTTATATTTATGGATGAGCTGGGGTGCGGCGTTCCGCGGCCCCAAAAAAGGGGGCGAACTATAGCACAAAGGGGGTGCTGAGCTTGCGTGCGACGGCCGCGCCCTTGATGTCGACGTAGAGCGGCATTCCGTTGCGATAAGGCGGGTAGTCCTCGCCCGCGATCAGGGGCTCGAGATAACGCCGGCACGCGGCCGTGATGCCGAAGCCATCGTCCGTGATGTAGTCGCGCGGCACCTTCTTCTCCTGGTTGGCAACCGCCTCGAGCGGCACATGACCGATCGACCAGCGATACGGGCGATCGGACTTGCGCACGATCGTGGGCATCACCGCATTCATTCCTTTGACTGCGAATTCCACTGCCGCCTTCCCGACCGCGTAGGCCTGTTGCACGTCGACTTTGGACGCGATGTGGCGCGCCGAGCGCTGCAGGTAGTCGGCCACCGCCCAGTGATACTTCAGGTTGAGATTGCGCTTCACCATCTCCGCGATGACCGGGCCGACGCCGCCGAGCTGCGTGTGACCGAACGCGTCCCTGGTTCCCGCCTCGGCGAGAAACTTTCCGTCGGCCGTCGCCGCGCCTTCGGACACCACGATGACGCAGTAGCCGTAGTCCGCAACGCATTGCTTCACGCGCGCGAGGAACTTTGCTTCTTCGAACGCGATCTCCGGGAACAGGATGACGTGCGGCGGATCGCCGGGCTTCGATCCGGCGAGCCCGCCGGCGGCCGCGATCCAGCCCGCGTGGCGGCCCATCACTTCGAGCACGAACACCTTGGTCGAGGTGCGCGCCATCGACGCAACGTCGAGTGCCGCCTCGCGCGTCGAGACTGCCACGTACTTGGCGACGGACCCGAAACCCGGACAGCAGTCGGTGTGCGGCAAGTCGTTGTCTACGGTCTTCGGCACGCCGATGCAGGTGACGGGATAGCCGAGCTGCGCACCGATCTGCGACACCTTGTGCGCGGTGTCCATCGAATCGTTGCCGCCGTTGTAGAAGAAGTAGCCGATGTCGTGGGCACGGAAGACTGCGATGAGACGTTCGTATTCCGCCTTGTTCTTGTCCAGCCCCTTGAGCTTGTAGCGCGCGGAGCCGAACGCACCGCCCGGCGTGTGCTTGAGCGCGGCGATGGTCGATGCGCTTTCCTTGCTGACGTCGATCAGGTCCTCGGTCAGTGCGCCGACGATGCCATCGCGTCCGGCGTAGAGCTTGCCGATCTTGCCGCGCGCCTTGCGAGCCGCTTCGATGACGCCGCATGCGGACGCGTTGATGACGGCGGAAACGCCGCCCGACTGGGCGTAGAACGCGTTGCGGGCTTTCCCCTGGCCACCGCGGGCCGATTTCTTCTTCGCTGGCATGGCTGGCTCGTGAAAAGGTTGTGAGAAAAAGGGGCGCAAGAATAACCGATCCGCGACGGCCCTGAGGAGCGGTGCGCAGTTTGACGGGTCGGGACTCAATCGGTACGGTACCGGCCTTTCGCGCGGGCCGAAGCTGGCCGCGCGGTGGACGGGGGAGTTCGCTTCGGAATGAGAATTATCCTGATCGGTGCGCCGGGCTCCGGCAAGGGAACGCAGTCGCAGCGGCTCGCGAAGAAGTACGGCGTGCCGCAGGTATCCTCCGGCGATCTGCTGCGTGACGCCGTCGCCCGCGGCACGCCGCTCGGCATCAAGGCCAAGGCCGCGATGGATGCCGGCGAGCTGGTTTCCGACGACATCGTGCTGGCGCTGATCCGCGAACGCCTGAAGCGCGCCGATGCGAAGCAGGGATTCATCCTCGACGGGTTCCCGCGCAATCTCACGCAGGCGCAGGCGCTCAGCCAGATGCTGGAGCAGATCCGTCAGCCGATCGAAGCGGTCGTGCTGATGGACATCGATCACGCCGTGCTGATGCGGCGCCTGACCGGACGGCGCAGTTGCTCGCGCTGCGGACGGCTGTTCAACATCTACACTTCGCCTCCCGACCTCAGTACGCCATGCTCGAACGGCGGGCACGAGCACGACCTGGTGCAGCGGCCGGATGACAATGAAGAGACCATCCGCAACCGGCTCGACGTGTACGCCGCACAGACGCGGCCCCTGGTGGAGCATTACCGCGCGTGCGAACTGCTGCGCACGGTCGCGGCAGAGGGAGAAATCGACGAGGTGACGCGGCGCCTGGAGGAGGCACTGCGCGATATTGCGGCGCCGCCCACGGCCGCGAAGAAGACTGTAGCGCGCAAGGCGACCGCCCGCCGCGCCGTTGCGCCGCGGCGCAAGCGAGCAGTGCGCCGTGTAAAACGCGCGAAAAAGAAGTCGAGTCGGAGTGCCACGGCGCGCCGCGCGCCGCGCAAGTCCACGCGCAGCGTCAAGCGCGGCACGCCCCGCCGCGGCGGTTCGCGCCGCTGATACGACGGCTGCTTAAAGCGCCTGCAGCAACACGTCACCGATCACGTCGCGGCGCCAGCCGCGCAGCGGCTCGATGTCGCGGTTGCCGCCGAGCAGCTGCTGCAGTTCACGCCGCGTTGCGAGCAATTCGGGGCTGAGATCGAGTTGTTCCGCGACGCGCCGCACCGTCGCGGCGAGGTGCTTGAGGCGCCTCTGCTGCTCGGCATCGGGCCGCTCGCGCTGCTGCGGGCGTGCGGTTGCGTTGAGTCGTGCCGTCGATTGCACCACGCCCGCGAGTTCTTCACCGCTCTTCTCGAGCAGCCCGCGCGGCAGCGACTCGAGCCGTTCGAACGCGGCGCGATCCTCCGGAAGCGCTCGCACGATATCGTGCAGGGCATCGTCGGAGAGGATCCACCCACGCGGCCGATTGCGTCGGATGGCGCGCTCTTCGCGCCAGCGCGCCAGGGCTTTGGCGGTTTCGCGGCGTCGCGCGTCCATCCCCTCGAGACCCCTGAGCCGTTGCCAGGCCTCGTCCGGATCGATGCGACGCGTGCCCGCCGAGGCATGGCGGATCATCTCGGTGTCGAACCACGTGCGCCGGCCACGCCGATCGAGCTCGGCGGTGAGCGCATCGCGCAGCGGCAGGAGGTAGCGAACATCATCCGACGCGTAGCGCAGTTGCGCGGGCGCGAGCGGGCGCGCGGCCCAGTCCGTGCGTGCATGAGTCTTGTCGAGTGCGACTCCGCAAAAACGCTGCACGAGATCGCCGTACCCGATCTGCGGCGAGAGGCCGATCAGTGCGGCGGCGACCTGCGTGTCGAAGAGCCGGGTGGGCGCCCGAGCGAGGCGCGTCAGCAGCGCCTCGAGATCCTGTCGCACGGCGTGCACCACCTTGACGGCGTCACTCTGCGCGAGCAGTGCATCGAGGCTCCCCAGGTCCTCGATGGCGAGCGGATCGATGCACGCGATCAGGTCCGCGCCCGCGAGTTGCACCAGGCACAGCTGCGGGTAGTAGGTGCGCTCGCGCATGAACTCCGTATCGAGGGCGAAGGCCGGCGCCGCTTGCAGCTGGGCAGCGAGGCTCTCCAGGACGGAAGCGTCGTTGACGAACAAGCTTGCGGTCATGAGAGCGGCGCGTACCCGTGTACAATCGCGCCGCGATTGGCGCGCTTGCGGCTGGTGATGGCGCATTATCGGTAGCGCGGCCACGCGTTGGAAGCGGAACTCGATGCACGTTCACATTCTCGGCATCTGCGGCACGTTCATGGGTGGCATCGCGGCGCTCGCCCGGGCGCGCGGCCACCGCGTGACCGGCTCCGATCGCAGTGTGTACCCGCCCATGAGCACGCAGCTCGAGGCGCTCGGGATCGAGCTCATCCAGGGCTACGAAGCGGCACAGCTCGACCCGGCACCGGATGTCGTCGTGGTCGGCAATGTCATGACGCGCGGCATGCCGGTGGTCGAGCACCTGCTGAATCGCGGCCTGCCGTTCACCTCCGGGCCGCAATGGCTCGCTCAGCACGTGCTGCACGATCGCTGGGTGCTGGCGGTGACCGGCACGCACGGCAAGACCACGACCTCGAGCCTGCTCGCCTGGCTCCTGGAGGATGCAGGCCTCAAGCCCGGCTTCCTGATCGGCGGTGTCCCCGGCAATTTCGCTACGACTGCACGCCTGGGCGATGCGCCGTTCTTCGTGATCGAGGCCGACGAATACGACACGGCGTTCTTCGACAAGCGCTCGAAGTTCGTGCATCTCAGGCCGCGCACGCTGGTGGTCGGGAACCTTGAGCACGATCACGCCGATATCTTTCCCGACGTCGCCGCGATCCAGCGCCAGTTCCACCAGCTGATCCGCATCGTCCCCGGCGAGGGCCGCATCGTATGGAATGCCGCGGACCGCAACGTGCGCCAGACGCTCGACATGGGATGCTGGACGCCGCGTGAGGGATTCGCGCGCCACGCCACCAACGATACGAAATGGAGTGCGCGAGCGGCTCCTAACGGAGACTACTCGAGCTTCGAGGTGCTGGAGGACGGCACCTCACACGGCACCGTGCAGTGGTCACTGATCGGCGCGCACAACGTCGAGAACGCGCTCGGCGCGATCGCGGCCGCGCGCCACGCGGGCGTTGCGCCGGCGCAGGCGATCAAGTCGCTCAGCCGTTTCAAAGGTGTGCGCCGCCGACTCGAAGTGCGCGGCGAGGTCAACGGCATCACCGTGTACGACGACTTCGCTCACCATCCGACAGCGATCGCGATGACCATCGACGGCCTGCGCCGCCGCGTGGGCGCTGCACGCATCATCGCGGTGCTCGAGCCGCGCTCGAACACCATGCGCATGGGCGTGCATCGCGAGACCCTGGGGCCCTCGCTCAAGGGCGCGGATGAAGTATGGCTCTATACGCCCCCCGATCTCGGCTGGGATGCGGCGACGACGGTCGCGGTGCTGCGCGAGCGCGCGCACCTCGTGCCGAGCATCGAGGCGCTGGTGACGGGCCTGCAACCGCGACTGAAGAGCGGCGATCACGTGCTGATCATGAGCAATGGCGGCTTCGGCGGCCTGCACGAGCGGCTCCTCGAGGCATTACGCGGCGCACGCGGTGACGACAAGGCGGAGCGCGGATGAGCGTTCGCGGCCCGGGTCCGATTGCGCTCGCGATGACCGGGGCCTCCGGCGCGCAATACGGCCTGCGCTTGCTGCAATGCTTGCTCACCGCCGGGCGCAACGTACAACTGGTCATCTCCAAGCCGGCGCAACTGGTCATCGGCACGGAAACGGACGAGAAGCTTCCGGGCCGGCCGCAGGAAATCGAGCGGCACCTGGCCGAAGCCCATCGAACCCGGCCGGGGCAACTGCGGGTTTTCGGTCCCGAGGAATGGACCGCGCCGCTCGCGAGCGGGTCGAACCCACCCGAAGCGATGGCGGTGTGTCCTTGCAGCATGGCGACGGTCGCCGGCATCGCGCAGGGGAGCAGTCGCAACCTCATCGAACGCGCAGCCGATGTGGTGCTGAAGGAGCGACGCACTCTCATCCTGGTGCCGCGCGAGACGCCGCTTTCCATCATTCACCTCGAGAACCTGACGCGCCTCGCACGCGCGGGCGCGCTCGTTCTTCCGGCCAACCCCGGCTTCTATCATCGGCCGCAAAGCCTTGCCGAGGTCGTGGATTTCGTCGTGGCGCGAGTGCTCGATCATCTTGGCGTCGAGCAATCATTGATCAAGCGCTGGGGCGAAGAGGCCGCGGAAGGCTAGAGCGGAGCGCGCACCGTGACTGCGGGTCGGTCCGGGCAAGCGGTCGAAGAGATCGCGCTGTTCCCGCTCAACACAGTGCTGTTCCCGGGCGGACCGTTGCCGCTGCGTATCTTCGAGACCCGCTACGTGGACATGGTGCGCTCCTGTCTGCGCGAGCAACGCGGCTTCGGTGTCGTGCTGATCCGTTCGGGCGACGAAGTGGGACCTGCCGAATTCGAGTCGGTTGGCACGCTCGCGCGCATCGTCGACTTTCACACCCTCGCCGACGGCTTGCTGGGCCTGACGAACGTGGGCGAGACCCGCTTTCGCGTTGAATCGCATCGCCGGCGCGAGGATGGCCTCAACGTCGGGGACGTCACGTGGCTGGCGAAGGAGCCTGCAACACCGCTACCGGCGGAATTTCATCACCTGCCTGGCGTCGTCGAGTCGCTCCTTGCCGCCTGCGGTGAGCTGTACTCGACCCTGGAGCGACGCCCGGACGACGCGACGTGGCTGAGCTATCGCCTGGCGGAGCTCTTGCCGCTCACCTTGCCCTCACGCCAGTTCTGCCTCGAGTTGCAGGATCCGCTCGAGCGCCTGCGGCTGTTGAACGCCTTGATCGAACCGGTTGCGACGGCGCGCGACTGAAACGCAACGAACAGAGCCGCAATGCGCGCTGACAGGCTTGCGCCGCAGGGCTTCAATCGCCTCGACGGAATCTTGTGGAGAGAGGTCATGGAAGAACTCGATGCCACCAGGCTGATCGAAGGGCTGGCAAGCGGAGTCAATCCGCTCACCGGCGAGGTGCTCGACGCGGACAATCCCTGCCAGCACCCGGACGTGGTGCGCGCGCTGTGCCTGGCGGCGCGTGCGCTCGATGAGCGGCGCCAGCGCCTGGAACGCCAGAAGGCACTGCCCGCGAACGTGGGCAAGCCCTGGTCGAACGACGAGGATGCGCTGCTGACCGAGGCCTTTCACGCCGGCAAGAAGCTCGGCGATCTGGCGCTCGAGCACCAGCGCACCGCGGCCGGCATCCAGGCCCGGCTCGAAAAGCTCGGTCTCGTCGAACCCACCGCGCCGCGCGCACGCTTCGGCTCCTCGCGGCATCGATAGCGGTGCTCAGACGTCGAGAAATGGCAGGAAGCGTCGCGTGTACTTCTTGAACGTGAGCGAGCGACCGCGCCAGCGTTGCACGCGCGGCTCCTGGGCCAGCGCCGGCAACGTTTCGTAGAGCAACTGCGTCCATTGCTTGAGGATCGCGGCCGCCGTGAACTCGGTCGCGCGCCGCACGCCATTTTCGACCATGGCGCGGTAGCGGGCCGGCTCGGCTCGCAACGTGTCGATGGCCTGCAAAGTGGCGTCGGGGGTGCTGACCTCGATGTAGTCGAGGTCGCTGCGCCGCAGCTCGCGATAGGCGCGTTCCGGCCCGAGCAGCGCCGGCACCTGGCCCAGCCACGCGTTGTACAGCTTAGTGCCCGGCTTGTTGGAATGCAGGGTGCGTGACGGCGGGCGAACAGCGAAGGACAGGTCGATGTCTCGATAGTCGTGCCAGGCCACCGCTTTCGCGTCCGTCGCCTGTCCGGAGAATTCCACTGAATCGAACCGCCATTCGATGCCACGTGCGCGCAGCGCATCCTGGAACCGCGTGGAAAGGAACCGCGGATCGATGTTGCTGTTGAAGCCCCGATAGGCGACCGCCTTGATCATGGCGCCGCGGCCGGGGTCACGCGGCAAGATGCCGGGCTGCGGCCAGTGTGGAATGAAGAACCTGCTGCCGGGACGCGTGTAGCAGTTGTTCTGCAACACCTCGAAGTCGGCCATTCTGAGGGCGCGGTTGTCGGCGCGGATGCCGACCAGCACCGTCTCGCAGTTCTCGCGCCATTGGTGCACGACATCGCTCCGATGCTTGACGTGAAACAGCACCAGGCCGTCGCCCGGCAGTCGATCAGTCAGCTCAGCCTCCCAGCCTGCACGCACCAGCCGCAGGTACGTCTGCAGAACCCACATGCGCTCACCGCGCTTGAAGTAGTCGATCTCGACATCCGGATCGACCCGGCGCAGTCGCTCGAGGTCGGGTTCATCAGGCAGGAAAAAGCTGACCCGCACAGCCGAAGTCAATCGGGCGCGGCGCCGGCGCCGGCGAGGAGCTTGCGAAAGTAATCGACCGTCCGTCGCAAGCCGCTCTCGAGATCGATCGTGGGCTGCCAGCCGAGCCGCTCCCGGGCCAGGGCAATGTCGGGGCAGCGCTGTTTCGGGTCATCGGCCGGGAGCGGGCGAAACTCCAATCTCGATTGGCTGCCGACCAGCGCCAGCACGCGCTCCGCCAGTGCCCGAATGGTGAACTCCGCCGGGTTGCCGAGGTTGACCGGACCGGTGAATTCGCGCGGCGAATTCATCAGGCGCACCAGGCCATCGACCAGGTCATCCACGTAGCAGAACGCGCGCGTCTGGCTGCCGTCGCCAAACAGCGTGATCGGTTCGGCGCGCAGGGCCTGCACGATGAACGAGGACACGACGCGCCCGTCGTTGGGGTGCATGCGCGGGCCGTAGGTGTTGAAGATCCTCGCCACCTTGATCTCGAGCTGGTGCTGGCGGTGGTAGTCGAAGAACAGCGTCTCGGCGCAGCGCTTGCCCTCGTCGTAGCAGGCGCGCGGCCCGATCGGGTTGACGTGGCCCCAGTAATCCTCGCGCTGCGGGTGCACGGTCGGATCGCCGTACACTTCGCTGGTCGACGCCTGCAGGATGCGCGCCTTGACGCGTTTCGCGAGGCCCAGCATGTTGATCGCCCCGTGCACGCTGGTCTTGGTGGTTTGCACGGGATCGAACTGGTAATGAATGGGCGAGGCGGGGCAGGCGAGGTTGTAGATCTGGTCGACCTCGACATAGAGCGGGAAGGTGATGTCGTGACGCAGAAACTCGAAACGCGGGCGCGCCAGGAGCGGGAGGATATTCTCGCGGGTCCCGGTGAAGAAGTTATCGACGCACAGCACGTCGCACCCCTGGTCCAGCAGGTGCGCGCACAGGTGCGAGCCGATGAATCCCGCGCCACCGGTCACGAGAACGCGTTTGCGGCTGATGTCGCGCATGGGGCTCCGAGCGCCAATTTGAATCGTTGCGGCATGCTACTCACAATGCCGGGCAACGCCAATCGCTTGGACGGTGCTGTCCAGTGAGCGGGCTGCGAATCGTCCACGCCATCCTGTCGAAGGGCTTTGCGGGCTCCGAGCGCGCCACTGCGGAGATGTGCAACGCCCACTGCGCCGAGCACGCCGTGCTGCTGATCCTCAAGCGCGGCCACATGAGCCGCCACGGCGTCAGCATCCGGCAGTGGCTCGATCCCAGGGTCGAGGTCGTCGAGGTCGGCAACTGGCTGCCGCGCGCCGGCATGGAACGGGCGCTGGCGGAGTTTCGTCCCGATGTAATTCATGCCCACCTGCGGCGCTCGACGCGATTGCTGGCGCGGATTCGCCCGCGGGCCGCTACCATAGCCACTCTCCACCTCACCGTGAATGGACCCAACTTCCAGGACATGGACGGCCTGATCTGCATCGCGAAGTGGCAGCACGACGACATCCCGGCCAGCTACCGCGGCCGCGTGTTCGACATCAACGAATCCCTGATCCCGAATCGACGCCTCGACGCGGCGCAAATCGCGGCCTTGCGCCGCGAGCTCGGCGCCAGCCCCGCTGATTACCTGGTGGGTGGGGTGGGACGCCTCGCGCGCAGCAAGGGCTTCGATCTGCTCATCGAAGCCTTTCGGCGAGCGCAACTCCCGGCGGCGCGGCTGGTTATCGTCGGCGAGGGCCGCGAGCGCCGGCGTCTCGCGCGCCAGCTAGGCGCGGGGATGTCGCTCCCGGGATTTCGCACCGATGCCAAGGACTGTTACCAGGCGTTCGACGTGTTCGTCAGCCCGTCGCGGAGCGAGCCTCTCGGACGCGTGGTGCTCGAGGCGCTGGATGCCGGTGTGCCGGTCGTCGCTTCAGCGACGCGCGGCCCCGCCGAGATTCTCACGCGCTATCCCGGAGATCTGTTTCCAATCGGCGACGTGGACGCGCTCGCCGCGCTGCTGCGGCGGTACCACGAACGGCGCCCGCCGCGCATGCATCACGACCTGAGTGCGTATCACCTGCCCGTCATCGCGCGCGAGACGGAAGCGGCCTACCGGGAATTGATCGCTGCCAAGCAGGCTCTGCACGCAGTGGCGAGCTAGACGTGGCCCATCTCGAAGTCATCCAGGCCGACATCACGACCCTGCAGGTCGACGCTATCGTCAACGCTGCGAATGCGCAGCTCGCGGGCGGCGGCGGCGTCGACGGTGCCATTCATCGCGCGGCCGGGCCGGACTTGCTCAAGGAGTGCCTGGCGCTCGGCGGTTGCCCCACGGGCGATGCACGCATCACCGCCGCGTACCGGCTGCCGGCGCGGCACGTGATCCATGCAGTGGGCCCGGTGTGGTACGGCGGCAGCGCGAACGAGCCGACGCTGCTCGCATCCTGCTATCGGCGTGCGCTGGAATTGGCAGCCGAGAACCAGTTGCGCAGCCTGGCATTCTCCGCGATCAGCTGCGGAGTCTACGGCTATCCGCTGGAGTCGGCGGCACGGATCGCGGTGCGCGAAGTCAGCGCGGGGGTCGAGCGGCACGCGGGCATCGAGCTGGTGCAGTTCTGCTGTTTCGGCGCTGAAGTGACCCGGGCCTACCACGCAGCGCTCGGCGCGCGCGACGCTGCGAGGCGCGCGTGAGTCCGGCCCCGCGCATCCTGTTCCTGCCCGCTAGCGGCGCCAAGGGCGCGGGTGAGTACTTCCGCTGTCTCACGATCGCCGAAGGTGTGCAGCGACGCTGGCCGGCAGCCGATATCCGCTTCGTCATCAGCCGTGAAGCCGGGTACGCGCACGAGGTGCCCTTTCCGGTCGTGCTGGTCGATCGTTCGCCGACTTTCGAGACCGGGGCCGTGATTCGCGCGATCGATGAGGTGCGGCCGGACATCGTGATCTTCGACAGCGCGGGGCGATTCGCGCAGTTCCGGCACGCGCGGCACGCGGGCGCCCGGGTCGTGTACGTGAGCTCGCGACCCAAGACGCGCTGGAAGGGCTTCCGCCTGCGCCGCATGACGCAGCTCGATCAGCACTGGCTCGCCTGGCCGCGATTCTTGGACGGCGAGCTCTCGGGTTGGGAGCGGCTGAAACTCGCGATCGTGCGCAGGGTGAAAGTCGTCTTCCTCGATTGCCTGTTCCCGCCTCCGGATCAGGCGCGGGCCACGGCCTATCGCAGCGAACTGGGACTCGGTGCCGAACCCTATGTGCTCTTCTGCGCGGGCGGGGGCGGCTACCGATACAACGGTCTGTCCGCCCCTGAAATCTTCGGCCAGGCGGCGGTCGACGCCGCGAATGACGGCGGACCGCGGACGGTATGGGTGCGCGGGCCAAACTACGCCGGCCATCTCGCTCCGGCTCCGGGCCTGCTCAGCCTGGGTGCCCTGAGCGGACCGCAGATGATGGATTTGCTGAGCGGTGCCAGCGTTGCCGCGATCAACGGTGGGAGCCTGCTGCTGCAGGCCCTCGCGCTCAAGGTTCCCTGCGTGGCAGCGGCCGTGGCCGGCGACCAGGGCGCGCGCATCCGGGCCTGCGCTTCACGCGGCCTGTTGCTGTCAAGCGAGTTGGATTCAGCAGCGCTCGCGAGCGCTGCCCGGAATCTCTTCAACGGCGGCGCCGACGCGATCCGCGCGCGCCTCGGGCAGCTCGATCTCACCAACGGCGTCGACAAGGCGACGGCCGCGCTGGAGCAACTGCTTGCCGCGAGGCACGCCGCATGAAGGCCTACATGTGCGTGATCTGCGGCTTCGTTTACGAAGAAGAGAAAGGTGATCCGACCCGGGGCATTCCACCGCTGACCCGGTGGGAAGACGTGCCCTTGTCGTGGCGCTGCCCGGACTGCGGCGCGGGCAAAGAAGACTTCGAGATGATCGAGATCTAGGAGCCGTGTCGACCGTGTCGCGCGCTACTCGCGCCGGCCCGGATGCCCGCGGGCGCGCAGCAGCTCGAGCACGCTGTCCTTGCCCACGAGGTGCAGAGCGCCGACCACGATGAGGTAGTTCTGCTCGTCATCGAGGAGCGGTGCGATTTCATCGGCCCACTTGCGGTTGCGATCGACCACCAGCGAGCGGTAGAGGTCGGGGAAGCCGTCGAATTCCTTCAGGAGCGTCTTCGCCAGTGCGTCGGTGTCGCCGCGACTCCAGGCGCCGATCAACTGGTCCGCTTCGGTGGTCAGGTCGGCGGCTTCATCGAGCGACACGACGAGGAAGTCACCTTGTCGCTGCATGGAAAGCGAATCGAGCGCACCCAGCTGGTCGGAGAGCGTCTCGAGGCCGCGAATCTCCTTGCCGTCCTGTGCCGCGTGCCGCAGGAGCTGATGCTCGACGCCCGCCGCAGGGTCGAGGCCCAGCTTCATGAATTGCGCCTGCGCGATCGTCAACGCGACCACCCACGGCTCGAGCTGCGCCAGCATGTCGAGATCGACACCGAGTTTCAGCGCCGCTTCGTGGGCGCGTGAGTAGCGGTCGGCGCCGAGCACACCCTGGAGCGTCTGCGACTCGGGCAGCATGCCGTGCTCGATGGTGAACTCCTGCGCCTCGGCGGCATCGACGTGTTCGAGGTCCACTTCCATGTAAATGGTCCGCGCCTTGCCGTACGCCTGCATCACGGATGCCGGCAGCGCTTCGTCCGTCGCGCGCAGCACATGGACCGAGGCGAGCAGGTAGACCGAGTTCTTGTGCCCATCGATCCGCCAGAGCGGCGGATGTGCATCCGCTGCGGCCGGCGATGCGGCCAGCCATGCGTAGAGGGCGAGGAGGGTGCCGAGCGGCGCCCGCAGGCTCATGAGGCGAAGCCGTCCACCCACACGACCGCAGTGGAAATGCTGCCGTCGGCATTGAGCTCCAGCCAGCGGTAGCCCGGGGGGCGCCGGTCGATCGCGAACAACTCGCTCAGCGGCAGGAACTGCGCGCAGGTCGAGGGCGCGCTCAGCATGCGCACGCCGTTGCGTTCGCTCTCGTGGACCTGGTGCACGTGACCCCACAACACGGCGCGCACATTCTTGTGGCGATCGAGGATCGAGAAGAATTCATCCGCGTTCTCGAGCCCGACCTTGTCGAGCCAGTTGCTGCGCATGCGCACCGGGTGATGGTGCAGGCACACGAGGCCGTGCGCGCCCGCGTTCTCGGTCAGGGCGCGCTCCAGCAACTCGAGCTCCGCCGCCGCCAAGCGCCCGCGTGCTTTGCCGGCGAAATAACTGTCGAGCATCACCGCGAACCAGCCGGGCCAGCGGGCGACACCGCCGAGTTGAAAGGGCGCGCCTTGCAGCGTCCGGTTCATCGCGGCGGGATCGTCGTGGTTGCCCGGGATGCAGTACACGGGCACGCCGAGCGTCGCAAACACCTCGCGGAAACGCTCATAGCCGTCGGGGTCATCCTGCACCAGGTCGCCGGTCGCCAGGATGCCGTCACACGGCCAATGACGCGCGCGCGCGTGTTCGATGGCGGCAAGGAGTGAAGCGTAGGTTGCGACACCGCGCAGCTTGCCGTCGGCATCCCCATACAGATGCGGGTCCGTGAACTGTATGAGTCGCACGCTGCTCATTTCGGGCCATCCGCCGGCGCGGCCGAGCCGCTGCCGGAGAGTGGAACGGGGTCACATTTCAGCGGCAGATCATAGCAGAGGGGTCGGCGCATCAAGGGTGATGCAAGTCGCGTGCAATTGCGCAGTTCAGCTTCGCGGCGGGGAGCTGCGAAGCAGCGACGGTGCGTCGCTTGCGGCGTCTGTGACGCACGCCACTGTCATTTCGCAGCGACAAGGGGCGAGGGCTCGCGCCCTCGCCCCCATCGCGTGTGCGGTCAGTACCGGTAGTGGTCGGACTTGTAGGGTCCGTGCTTGTCGAGGCCGACGTAGCGCGCCTGCGCATCGGTGAGCTCGGTGAGATGCGCGCCGAGCTTCTTCAGCTGCAGCCGCGCGACCTTCTCATCGAGCTGCTTCGGCAGGACGTAGACGCCGACCGGGTACTTGCCCGGGTTGCCCCAGAGCTCGATCTGCGCCATCACCTGGTTGGTGAAGGAAGACGACATCACGTAGCTCGGGTGGCCCGTTCCGCAGCCCAGGTTCACGAGGCGCCCTTCGGCCAGCAGGATGATCCGCCGGCCGTCCGGGAAGATCACGTGATCGACCTGCGGCTTGATGTTCTCCCACTGGTACTGCTTGAGCGCCGCCACGTCGATCTCGTTGTCGAAGTGGCCGATGTTGCACACGATCGCGTTGTGCTTCATGCGCTTCATGTGCTCATGGGTGATCACGTGGAAGTTGCCGGTGGCCGAGACGAAGATGTCCCCCTGGTCTGCCGCCTCGTCCATGGTCACGACCTTGTAGCCCTCCATCGCCGCCTGCAGCGCGCAAATGGGATCGATCTCCGTGACCCAGACCTGCGCGGACAACGCGCGCAGCGCCTGCGCCGAGCCCTTGCCGACGTCGCCGTAACCGCACACGACCGCGATCTTGCCCGCGATCATCACGTCGGTCGCGCGCTTGATGCCATCGACCAGCGACTCGCGGCAGCCGTAGAGGTTGTCGAACTTGCTCTTGGTGACCGAGTCGTTGACGTTGATCGCGGGGAAGGCGAGGGCGCCGTCCTTCGCCATCTGGTAGAGCCGCTTCACGCCGGTGGTGGTTTCCTCGGTCACGCCGCGGATCGCCTTGAGGCGCGTGGAATACCACTTCGGATCCTTCGCCAACGTGTGACGGATCGAGGCGAAGAGCGCCTCCTCCTCTTCACTGGTCGGCTTGCCGATCACCGCGGCATCGCTCTCCGCTTTCGATCCCAGGTGCACGAGGAGCGTGGCATCGCCGCCATCGTCGAGGATCATGTTGGTGTGGCCGCCGTCCGGCCACTCGAAGATGCGGTGCGTGTAGTCCCAGTACTCCTTGAGGGACTCGCCCTTCCAGGCGAACACCGACGTGCCCTGCGCGGCGATGGCCGCGGCGGCATGATCCTGGGTCGAGAAGATATTGCAGGACGCCCAGCGCACCTGGGCGCCGAGGGCCTGCAGCGTCTCGATCAGCACCGCGGTCTGGATCGTCATGTGGAGCGATCCGGAAACGCGCGCGCCCTTCAGCGGTTGCAGCGGCGCGAACTCCTCGCGAATCGCCATGAGGCCCGGCATCTCGGTCTCGGCGATCGCAATCTCCTTGCGACCCCAGTCGGCCAGGGATAAGTCGGCAACTTTGAAATCCGCAGCTTTGCGGTTGTGTGGAACAGCGCTCATTGATGTCTCCGGTTCGATTTACGAATCGAAACGGGCGCCGTTGTACAACCAGCTTCTCCTGCCGAGCCTCGCGCGGTTTCAACCCGCGTTGCAGCGCCCCTCGGCGGGCGAAGCCATGTGAAGGAAGCTAGCTGGCCGCGGCCACCACGCCGCGCACCCCGGCCGCCGCGGCGAGTGCCGCAGCCCGGTCCTTGCGTTCCCAGGTGAAATCGGGATCTTCGCGTCCGAAATGTCCGTACGCGGCGGTCTTCTCGTAGATCGGGCGCACCAGGTCGAGCATCTCGCGCAAACCGTAGGGCGTCAGATCGAAGTGCTCGCGGATGAGCTGTGTCAGCCGCTCGCGCGGCAACTTGCTGGTGCCGAAGGTCTCGACGCTGATCGAGGTCGGCTCGGCCACGCCAATCGCGTAGGACACCTGGATCTCGCAACGCTCCGCGAGTCCCGCGGCGACGATGTTCTTGGCGACGTAGCGTGCGGCGTATGCGGCCGAGCGATCCACTTTCGACGGGTCCTTGCCCGAGAAGGCGCCGCCGCCGTGACGCGCCATGCCGCCGTAGGTATCAACAATGATCTTGCGCCCCGTGACGCCGCAGTCGCCGACCGGTCCGCCGATCACGAAGCGTCCCGTCGGATTGATATGAAAGCGCGTGCTGCGATCGATCCACTCCTTCGGGAGCACGGGCTTGACGATCTCCTCCATCACGCCTTCACGCAGGGTCTCCTGCGACACATCCGGGTGATGCTGGGTCGAGAGCACCACGGCATCGATGCCCGTGGGCTTCGAGTCCTCGTAGCGCAACGTGATCTGGCTCTTGGCGTCCGGGCGCAGCCACGGAAGCTTGCCGCTGCGGCGTATTTCCGCCTGGCGCTTGACGAGACGATGGGCAAAGGTGATCGGCGCCGGCATCAGCACATCGGTTTCGTTGCTGGCGTAGCCGAACATCAATCCCTGGTCGCCCGCGCCCTGCGCCTTCTCGCTCTCGCGATCGACGCCCATGGCGATGTCGGTCGACTGCTTGCCGATCGCGTTGAGTACCGCGCAGGTCGCGCCGTCGAAGCCCATCTCGGAGCTGTTGTAGCCGATGCGCAGGATGGTCTTGCGCACCATCTCCTCCAGGTCGATCCACGCGCTCGTCGTCACTTCACCGGCAATCACGACCAGGCCGGTTTTGATCAGCGTTTCGCACGCGACGCGTGCGCGCTTGTCCTGCCTGAGCATCGCATCGAGGACGGCGTCCGAGATCTGGTCGGCAACCTTGTCCGGATGCCCTTCGGAAACCGATTCGGAAGTGAACAGATAGGAGCTGGCCATCAAAAAAACCCAGAGGGAATCAAGGGGGTGGCAAGTATAGCGGCTGCCCTCGCAAAGGACAGTGCTTGCCGTCCGAATAGTCTGACACTTCAGCGCATGTCCTTGACCCGCATGCCGTTGCCGCAGGGGGTCGCATATTGGACAATGCGCGGCTTTCGTTGTCTGAGGTAAGTGATGTCCAGGAGCAGCCCCAGCAGTCGCGAGCTCTCCAACGCGATCCGGGCGCTCGCCATGGATGCCGTTCAGAACGCGAACTCGGGTCACCCGGGCGCGCCGATGGGGATGGCGGATATTGCCATGGTGTTGTGGCGCGAATTCCTGCGGCACAACCCCGCCAATCCCGCCTGGTGGAATCGAGACCGCTTCGTGCTCTCGAACGGCCACGCCTCGATGCTTCTCTACTCTCTCTTATATCTCACCGGCTACCCGGTGAAGCTCGATGAGCTGCGCCACTTCCGCCAGCTCGGGTCGCGCACCGCCGGCCATCCCGAGCACGACGTCGAGATGGGCATCGAAACCACGACCGGCCCGCTCGGCCAGGGCCTCGCGAACTCGGTCGGCATGGCGATCGCGGAGAAGTCGCTGGCGGCGAGGTTCAACCGGCCGGGATTGCCGATCGTCGATCACTACACGTACGTGTTCGCGGGCGACGGTTGCCTCATGGAAGGCATCTCGCACGAAGCCTGCTCGCTCGCCGGCACGCTCAAGCTCGGCAAGCTGATCTGTTTCTACGACGACAACGGCATCTCGATCGACGGCGAGGTGCAGGGCTGGTTCACCGACGACACGCCACAACGCTTCGCCGCGTACGGCTGGCACGTGGTGCGCGAGATCGACGGGCTCAATCCCGACGCCGTGCGCAAGGCGATCCTCGCCGCGCGTGCGGAGACCGAGCGGCCCTCGATCATCTGTTGCCGGACCATCATCGGCTGGGGCGCGCCGCACAAGCAGGGGACCGAAGCGGCACACGGTGCGGCGCTGGGTGCGGACGAAGTGGCCGCGGCACGCGAGACACTGGGCTGGAAGTATCCACCGTTCGTGATTCCGGAGGACATCAAGGCGCAGTGGGACGCGCACGAAACCGGCGCGAAACGCGAGGCCGAATGGCAGGAGCTCTTCGCCAGTTATCGCAAGCAACACCCGGACCTTGCGGCCGAGTTCGAGCGGCGCATGCGCGGGGAGTTGCCGGCAAAGTTTCACGAGGCAGCGGCGAAGTGCATCGCCGACGCTGCGCAGCAGGCGCCTAACGTCGCGACGCGCCAATCCTCGCAGGCCGCGCTCAACGCGCTTGGCCCGGTGCTGCCGGAGCTGATTGGCGGGTCGGCCGACCTCACGGGCTCGAACAACACGCGCCGCAAGGATTCACGCACCTGCTCGCCGGAAGACCCGTCGGGCGACTACCTGTACTACGGCGTGCGCGAATTCGGCATGACCGCGATTCTCAACGGGCTGACGCTGCACGGCGGCTTCATCGCCTACGGCGGCACGTTCCTGACCTTCTCCGACTATGCGCGCAACGCCGTGCGCATGGCGGCCCTGATGAAGCAGGGCTCGATCCTGGTCTATTCGCACGATTCGATCGGCCTGGGCGAAGACGGCCCCACGCATCAGCCCATCGAGCATCTCGCGAGCCTGCGGCTCATTCCGAACCTGACGCTGTGGCGGCCCTGCGATGCGGTGGAAACCGCGGTCGCCTGGCAGGCGGCCATCGAGCATCGCTCCGGGCCGACGGCGCTCGCACTCACGCGCCAGAATCTGCCGCATCAGCAGCGCTCGCCCGAACAGATCGCCGCCATCAAGCGCGGCGGTTACACGCTGATCGAATGCGAGGGCACGCCGGAGTGCATCGTGATCGCGACCGGCTCGGAAGTCGGCATCGCGGCCGAAGCCGTGCGCGAGGTTGCGAAGCGCGGGCGTCGCGTGCGCCTGGTATCGCTGCCGTCCTTCGAAGTGTTCGCGCGCAACGACGCGGCCTATCGGGATCGCGTGCTGCCACCCGGGGTACGCAAGCGGGTGGCCGTCGAAGCGGGCGTCACCACCATCTGGCGCCAATTCGTGACCGAGGAAGGCCGTATCATCGGCATCGATCACTTCGGCGCCTCCGGCAAGGGCGCGGACCTGTTCAAGCATTTCGGCTTCACCGCCCAGCACGTGCTCGGCGCGGTGGAGGAACTTCTCGGCGCGCACTGAAGCGCGCCGTCAACGCGGGAGAGATCAGGCTATGGCGATCAAGGTGGGCATCAACGGCTACGGCCGCATCGGTCGTAACATTCTCAGGGCACTGTACGAGGCGAAGCGGCAGAAGGAAATCCAGATCGTCGCGCTCAACGACCTCGGCGATGCCAACACCAACGCGCACCTCACCCGTTACGACACCGTACACGGCAAATTCCCGGGCGAAGTCAGCGTCGAAGCCAACGCCATGGTGGTGAACGGTGACAGCATCCGCGTGCTGGCGGAACGCGATCCGTCGAAGCTTCCCTGGGGCGAGCTCGGTGTCGAGTTCGTGCTCGAGTGCACGGGTCTTTTTACCAGCAAGGCCAAGGCCGGCGCGCACCTCAAGGGCGGCGCGAAGAAGGTGGTCATTTCCGCCCCCGGTGGCGAGGACGTCGATGCCACGATCGTCTATGGCGTGAACCACAACACGCTCAAGGCGAGTCACACGGTGATTTCGAATGCGTCGTGCACCACCAACTGTCTGGTTCCGGTCGTCAAGGTGCTGCACGACAAGATCGGCGTGCTGAGCGGCATCATGACCACCGTGCATTCGTACACGAATGACCAGGTGCTCACGGACGTGTATCACTCGGATCTGCGTCGCGCGCGCTCGGCCACCATGTCGATGATTCCCACCAAGACCGGCGCAGCCGCTTCGGTGGGGCTGGTGATGCCGGAGCTCAAAGGCAAGCTGGATGGTTTTTCCGTAAGGGTGCCGACGATCAACGTGTCGTTGGTCGACCTCACCTTCAGTGCGGCGCGCAAGACCAGCGCCGACGAGATTCACGGCATCATGAAGGCCGCAGCGGCCGGCGCCTTCAAGGGCATCCTGGCCTACAGCGACGGCCCGCTGGTCTCGGTCGACTTCAATCACGATCCGGCGTCCTCCACTTACGATGCGACGCTCACCAAGGTGATCGAGGGCACGCTGGTGAAGGTCTGCGCGTGGTACGACAACGAGTGGGGCTTCTCGAACCGCATGCTGGACACGACCGTCGCCTGGTCGAAGGCGAGCTGAGTTGAAACTGCGGCGGATGACGGATCTCGACCTGCGCGGCAAGCGCGTCCTGATCCGGGAAGACCTGAATGTGCCCGTCAAGGACGGCGTGATTACCAGTGACGCACGCATCCGTGCCTCACTCCCCACGATCCAGCAGGCGCTCAAAGCCGAAGCGCGTGTGCTGATCCTGTCGCACCTCGGGCGGCCGGAGGAGGGCGTGTTCAGCGAGGAGTTCTCGTTGCAGCCGGTGGCCGCACGACTGTCGGAGCTGCTCGGGCGCAAGGTGCGCCTGGAGCGCAATTGGCTCGAGGGCGTCGAATGCGCCGCGGGCGAAGCCGTGCTGTGCGAAAACGTGCGCTTCAACAAGGGCGAAAAGAAGAACAGCGACGAGCTCGCGAAGAAGATGGCGGCGCTGTGCGACATCTTCGTGATGGACGCATTCGGGACCGCGCATCGCGCCGAGGCGAGCACGCACGGCGTCGCCAAATACGCACCGGTCGCATGCGCCGGGCCCTTGCTGGTGAACGAGCTGGTCGCGCTGGAAACGGCGCTCGAGCGCCCGGCGCGCCCGATGATAGCGATCGTGGCGGGCTCCAAGGTCTCGACCAAGCTCACCGTGCTCGAGTCGCTCCTCGCCAAGGTCGATCAGCTGATCGTCGGCGGCGGCATTGCCAACACGTTTCTCGCCGCTGCGGGATTCACGGTCGGCAAGTCGCTCTACGAGGCCGAGATGGTCGACATCGCGAAGCGCCTGATGGCGGAGTCGGAAAAGCGCGGGACGCAGATTCCGCTGCCCACCGACGTGGTCGTGGCCAAGGAATTCTCAGCGCGCGCCGAAGCCGACGTGAAGGATGTCGCAGCGGTGCGTCCCGAGGAGATGATCCTCGACATCGGACCTGACACGGCGGAGCGCTTCGCGGGCCTCATCGGCCGCGCCGGCACCATCGTGTGGAACGGGCCGGTCGGCGTCTTCGAGTTCGACCAGTTTGGCGAAGGCACGCGCGTGCTGGCGCAGGCGATCGCGCGCAGCCCGGCCTTTTCACTCGCGGGCGGTGGCGATACGCTGGCAGCGATCGAGAAGTACCAGGTCGAAGAAGGCATCTCGTACATTTCCACCGGCGGCGGCGCGTTCCTGGAGTTTGTCGAAGGCAAGAAGCTCCCCGCGGTCGAAGTCCTCGAACAGCGGGCCCAATAGCGCATGCAACGCCGCACCAAGATTGTCGCCACACTCGGGCCGGCCACCGACGACCAGGCCGTGCTCGCCGCCATGATGCGCGCCGGTACCGACGTCGTGCGGGTGAACTTCTCGCATGGCAAGACGGAGGACCACGCGCGCCGCATCCAGATCGTGCGCGCCGCCGCGGTAAGCGTCGGTCGCTACGTCGGTGTGCTCGGCGACCTGCAGGGACCGAAGATCCGCATCGAGCGCTTCAAGCAGGGCAAGGTGACGCTGAGCGAAGGCAGCACCTTCACGCTCGACGTGTCGCTGGACGCGGGCGCGGGCACCGCCGAGGGCGTCGGCGTCGCGTACAAGGATCTGCCGCGCGACGTGCGCAGCGGCGATGTGCTGCTGCTCGATGACGGGCAGATCGTGCTCGAGGTCGAGAAGGTCGAAGGACCGCGCATCCGCACGCGGGTGCGCGTCGGCGGCACGCTTTCCGATCAGAAGGGCATCAACCGCAAGGGTGGCGGCTTGTCGGCCGGGGCACTCACGGACAAGGATCGCGCCGACGTGCGCGCCGCCGCCGAGCTCGGCATCGATTTTCTGGCAGTCTCGTTCGCGCGTGATGCGCATGACATTCACGAGGCGCGCCAGCTCCTGCGCGAAGCGGGCGGCGAAGGCACCATCGTCGCCAAGATCGAACGGAGCGAGGCGATCCAGAACCTGCCCGCCATCATCGACGCGAGTGATGCGGTGATGGTGGCGCGCGGCGACCTCGGCGTCGAGATGGGCTATGCCGAGCTCACGGGCCTGCAGAAGACCATCATTCACCAGACGCGCAACCGGCATCGCGTGGTCATCACCGCGACGCAGATGATGGAGTCCATGATCCACAGCCCGGTGCCAACGCGCGCGGAAGTCTCGGACGTGTCGAACGCGGTGATGGACGGCACCGATGCGGTCATGCTGTCGGCGGAGACCGCCGTCGGCAAGTACCCGGTGAAAGCGGTCGAAGCGATGGCGGAAGTGATCCGCGGTGCCGAAAAGTACCAGCTTGCGCACAGCCGCGTACGGCATCGCGTCGAGGGACAGTTCCAGACCACCAACGAAGCGATTGCGATGGCGGTCATGTACACCGCCAATCACCTGCGCGTGCGCGCGATCGTGGCGTTGACGGAGTCGGGCTCGACGCCACTGTGGATGTCGCGCATCCGCTCCGACATCCCGATCTACGCCTTTACACGCCATGAGCTCACGCGCCGGCGCGTTACGCTCTACCGCGGCGTGTACCCGGTGCCGTTCGACATCACGCACACCGACCCGCAAGCGCTTTATACGGCGATCTTTGCCGAGCTCCTCAAGCGCCAGCTCGTGAGCATCGGCGATCTCGTGATCATGACCCAGGGTGAGCTGTCGGGCGTTTCCGGCGGCACCAACGCGATGAAGATCCTCCAGGTGTCGGCAGGCTGACCGTGCGGCGCCTGCGCCGGCTGCTCCTGGTCGCCGCGGGCGTCATCGCCGCGCTGTTCCTCGGCCTGTATCTCCTGCTGCGCGCCAGCCTGCCGCCACTCGATGGCGAGCGCCGCGCCGCCGTCACCGCGCCGGTCACCATCGAGCGCGATGCGCTCGGGGTGCCGCAGATCACGGCGAGCAATCGTGTCGATGCCGCCTGGGCGCTCGGCTTCGTGCATGCGCAGGATCGCTTTTTCCAGATGGACTTGTCGCGGCGTTTCGCGGCGGGAGAACTGGCGGAGCTGTTCGGGAGCGTTGCGCTCGAGAACGACAAGCGCATGCGCCTGCATCGTTTCCGCCACGTCGCGCAGGAAGTGCTGGCCCGCGGCAGCGCGCAGGAGCGCGCGCTCATGGATGCGTATGTCGCGGGTGTGAACGCGGGTCTCGAATCCCTGTCGAGCCGGCCATTCGAATACTGGCTGTTGCGCGCAAAACCCGCGCCGTGGCGTGCCGAAGATTCGGTCCTCGTGGTGTTCTCGATGTACGAGCAGCTCACCTACTCGAGCTTCGCGAGCGAAGCGTCGCGCGGCATCGTGCACGACAGCGTGCCGGAGCCGCTCTATCGATTTCTCTATCAGCGCGGCACCGAGTGGGATGCGCCGTTGACGGGTGGCGCGATGGCCGCGGCACCGATGCCGTCGGCGAGCGAGGTGAACCTGCGGGGTGCGGCACTGGCGCAATTCATCCCGGGACGTCACCCGTACCAGGACGATGAGCTGCGCATCGGCAGCAACAACTGGGCCGTGGGCGGAGCGCACACGACGTCCGGCCGCGCGCTGCTCGCCAACGACATGCATCTGGGGCTCTCGGTACCCAACACCTGGTATCGCGCGCGTTGGCAGATCAGGGGGAATGGCGAGGCGACGCCCGAGATCGACATGACGGGGGTGACGCTGCCCGGCGTGGCGGCCATGGTTGCCGGCAGTAATGGTCACGTTGCGTGGGGCTTCACCAACAGCTATGGCGATTGGCTCGACCTGGTTGTCCTGCGCGAGGACGCGGCGCATCCGGGCGAGTACCTCACCAGCGCCGGTTTCAAGCCCTTCGAACGCGTCTCGGAAACCATCAAGGTCCGCGGGCAGGCGGACGAAACCCTCGAAGTGCTCGGCACCATCTGGGGGCCGGTATTCGATCGCGATCGCTCCGGACGGCGGCGTGCGGCCGCGTGGATCGCGCAGATGCCGGAAGCGACCAACCTCACGCTGTTGCAACTCGAGTCCGCGCGCGACGTGACCGCAGCGCTCGACATCGCGAACCGCATCGGCGCTCCGCCGCAGAACTTCGTGGCGGCGGACGAGCACGGCAACATCGGCTGGACCATCATGGGCCACATCCCGGTGCGCGGCGCGGAGGATTCCAGCCGGCCCTCGGACTGGTCGCAGCCCGGATATGGCTGGTCCGGCTGGCTCGCGCCGGAACGCTACCCCAGGATCATCAATCCCGAGGGCGGGCGCATCTGGACGGCCAATGCGCGCGTCGTCGACGGCGATGCATTGCGGTTGATCGGCGAGGGCGACTTCGACCTTGGAGCTCGCGCGGGCCAGATCCGCGATGACCTGCGCGAGCACGAAACAGTGCGCGAGTCTGACATGCTCGCGATCCAGCTCGATGATCGCGCGCGCTTTCTCGATCGCTGGCGCGGCAAGCTCCTGCAGCTTCTCGACCCGCAGGCGCTTGCCGGCCATGCGGCACGCGCCGAGTTTCGCGCGCAGGTCGAGAAATCGAGCGTGCGCGCCGATGTCGATGCGGTCGGCTACCGGCTGCTGCGCGAGTGGCGCAGCGACATGCGCGAGCGCGTGTTTGCAATGTTGACGGCTCGCGCACGCCGTCCGGACGCCGATCCCGACGAGCTGCAGGTTCCAACACAGTTCGAGGGCCCGCTGTGGCAGCTCATGGCTGCGGAACCCGCGCACCTGCTGAACGCGGAGTATCCAAGCTGGCGCGAGCTCGAGCTGCGCAGCGTCGATGCGACAATCGAAAAGCTGCTGCACGTTTGCAGCGCGCTGGCGCAATGCTCATGGGGCGAGCGCAATCGCGTCACCGTGACTCATCCGCTGGGGCGCGCGATCCCGGCGTTGGGGTGGCTCCTCAACATGCCGCTGTACGAGCTGCCCGGTGACAACAACATGCCGCGGGTCCAGGGAGTGCGCTTCGGAGCGTCGGAGCGCTTCGCGGTATCACCCGGGAGCGAAGCCACGGCTTACTTTCACATGGCGGGCGGGCAGAGCGGGCATCCGCTTTCGCCCTACTATCGCGCGGGCTTTGACGACTGGGCGAGAGGGCAGCCGCTCCCGTTCCTGCCGGGTAAGGGGATGCATCGACTGGAGGTGCGGCCCGCGGTCACGTCGCCGAATTCCGCAGCGCCTCGAGGTCCCTGAGAACCACCTGCGAGTGTCCCTTCGGCTCCACTTGCGCGTAGTGTTTCGCGATCCTGCCGTGCGGATCGACGATGAATGTTTCGCGACGCGCGAACTTCAACCCGAGGAAGCTCGTCAGCACACCGTAGTCCCTGGCCGTCTGCTTGGTGGAGTCGGCCAGGATCGGGAAGGGCAAGCCGTGTTTCTCCGCGAACTTCTGGTGCGACTCCACGTCGTCCACACTGACGCCAAGCACTGCCACGCCCGCTTTCTTGAACGCAAAGATGTTGTCGCGGAAGTCGCAGGCCTGCGTAGTGCAGCCCGGTGTCATATCCTTGGGATAGAAATACAGCACCAGCCACTGGCCACTGTAATCGGAAAGACTGTGCCACTTGCCGTCCTGGTCCTGGAGCTTGAATGCCGGTGCCGGCGAGCCGACGACCGCGGCGCCGTGCGCGCCAGCGGCGAACGCGAGTGCGAGGACGGTTGCGGCCAGGGACGCCAACGAGCGGTTCATCACAATTCGCATGCAAGCCTCCGCAGCAACGCCACGAAAAAGTATCTTAGGCAGCCTGGCGATGAACGACCAGTGAACGCGGGAGCGCAAATCTGCGCATGAGCGAGGCTCCGAAGCGGACGGCCTTGATCCTGACGGGCGGCGGCGCGCGTGCCGCGTACCAGGTCGGCGTGCTCAAGGCGCTCGCGGAATGGCTGCCGGAGGACAGCGCCTGTCCTTTCCCGATCATTCTCGGCACTTCGGCCGGCGCCGTCGCCGCGATCGCGCTGGCGGGCCGTTCCGGGCGCTTCCGCGCCGCCGTGAATGCGCTCGAACACGTGTGGGCCAACTTTCACGTCGAGCAGGTGTTCCGCGCCGACACCATGAACATGCTGCGCGCCGGGCTGCACTGGCTCCTCGCCTTCATATCGAGCGGCCTGCTGCTGCCGCCGCCAAAATCGCTGTTCGACAACACGCCGCTGCGCGAGCTGCTCAGTCGCACCATGTCGTTTCGCGGCGTGCACCGCTCGATCGCGAAGGGGAGGCTGCGCGCGGTCGGCATCTGCGCCACGAGTTTCAGCAGCGGGCGGTGCGTGACGTTCTACGAGGGCGTGCCGGAGCTGCACGACTGGGAACGGATCACCGGTGGCGGGCAGCGCAGCCGCCTGGTTCTCGACCACCTGATGGGGAGCCTGTCGATCCCGTTTCTCTTTCCCGCGGTGCGCCTGAGCAACGAGTACTACGGCGACGGCGCCATGCGGCAGACCAACCCGCTCAGCCCCGCGATCAATCTCGGCGCCGACAAGCTGCTGGTGATCGGCGTGCGGCAAAGCGGTCTCAACAGCGCGTTCGGCAGGATGCGCATCGGTGGCGCACCGACCGCGGGGCAGATCTTCGGTTACATGCTCGACACGCTGTTCATGGACCAGATCTACGCGGATCTCGAGCAGCTCGAGCGCCTCAACCAGCTGGTGCAGCACGCTCCGGTGTCGTTCGCCGGGCTGCGCGCGATCGATGCGAAAGTCATGGCGCCGAGCCAGGATCTGCGTGACGTCGCCGGCCGGCATGTGCAGGAACTGCCGCGGCCCTTGCGCGCCCTGCTGCGCGTGATCGGCGGCCACACCGCGATGAGCGGCTCGCTCGCGAGCTACCTGATGTTCGAAGCGGGCTATACGCGCGAGCTGATCGAGATCGGCTACAAGGATGCGCAGGCGCAGCGCGATGATCTGCTCAAGCTGGTCGCCCCGCCGGGCGAGGTGCCGCACCCGGCGCGCGAGCTGCGGCACGCGCACGCGCATACGGGACATGTCACTGGGGAATGAGAGCAGTCCGGTTGTGTCGTCGGCTGGGTGTGCCCGGATGACCTCGGCGTCCCGACACGAATGAAACGCCGTGGCACCGACATCCGAGCGATCGCGCTGTCCCTCGTCTTGCCATCAATGCAATCAAATCCGAACGGGAC
>DATFRO010000127.1:0-27303 GCA_035263105.1 Steroidobacteraceae bacterium
GAGCAGCTCGAAGCGCTCGGCGCGCCGTTCGCGATCGGCCGCGGCATCCACCTCGGCGACACAATCATCGGCACGAAGGGGCGGGTGGCGTTCGAGGCGCCGGCTGCGGAAACGCTGCTCACCGCGCATCGCGAGCTCGAGAAGCTCGTGCTCACGCCGCGTCAGCAGCGCATCAAGGAGCTGGTGGCGAATCCGTACGGCGACCTGGTGCACGAAGGCCAGCTGCTGGATCCGGTGTGTCGCGATATCGAGGCGCTGCTGCTCTCGTCACAGGAACGTGTTACAGGCGATGTGCGCGTGCTCTTCCGCCCCGGAAGCCTCTTTATCGAGGGCGTGGAGTCACCGTATTCGCTGATGACCGCCTCGAAAGGCGTGTACGGCGAAGCCGCGGGCGAGTGGACGGCCACCGACGCGCTGGGTTTCTCGAAGATCGTCGCGCTCACCGGTGTTTTTCACCGGCGCGCTGGCGAGCAGGCAAAAGGAAAGTAAGCAGATGGCAATGCGTAGTGTTGTTGTCGACAAGATCGCGTCGGTCACGCAGGCCGTCGGCCTTACGCACGAAGTGCGGGTCTCCGACGAGATCCCCGCGGAAGAAGGCGTGGTCGTCGTCGTCGAGGTGCTGAACAACAAGTCCACCTACAACACGCTCGAGCTCACGAGCGGCCGCATGGCGAAGGTCGCGCGTGGCGACATCGTCGTGGGCGCGCTCGGCCATCGCAAGGCGCTCTTCGGCTATTCCGGCCATCTGCCGGAGTCGGTGAAGGCGGGCGATGTCATCCAGATGCTCAACATCGGCGGCGTGCTCGGCATCTGCGACTCGGCGACGCCGGACAAGGGCAAGCCGTTCGACTGCCGCGTGCTCGGCGTCGTGCTGCAGTTCCCGTATCTCGGCGAGCGCATCGGCGTCCCCGCGCGCGTCGGCTACAAGCCGCTCGACTTCAACGCGCCGCTCAACACGCGCGGCGTTCCGGTCGTGGCGCTCGCGGGCACCTGCATGGAAGCGGGCAAGACGGCCGCGGCGTGCGCGATCGTGGCGCGTATGCGCCATCGCGGCCTCGTGGTCGATGCGTTCAAGGCGACCGGCGTGTCGCTGCGCCGGGACATTCTCGCGATGGAAGATGCGGGCGCGCGCCGTTCGATGATCTTCACCGATCTCGGCGTCGTCACGACGACGCCGCGCACCGGCCCCGCGCTCACGCGCAGCATGCTGACCGAGATGGCGTCGGGCAAGCCGGACGTCATCGTGTTCGAGCTCGGCGACGGCATCCTCGGCACCTACGGCGTGGAAGCGATCCTCAAGTGCGACGACATCCGCTCGGCGATCACGGGCCTGGTGCTCTCGGCCAATGATCCGGTCGCCGCATGGGGTGGCGTGAAGCTGTTGCGCGAGAAGTTCCACATCGAGCCGTGCGTGGTCACCGGCCCGTCGACCGACAACCAGGTCGGCGTGCAGATCATCCACGAGCAGATGAATGTGGCCGCGTTCAACGCGATCACCGATGGCGCCGCGCTCGGCGACCAGGTGATCGCGAGCGTCGGCCTCGACAAGGCCGTGCCGGCGCAGGCGGTGGCGGAGTGAGCACACCGGCATTCGTGCTGGGTGGCACCGGCTATGTCGCCGGTGAGCTGCTGCGCCTGATCGCGGGGCATCCGCAGCTCACGCTGAGCGCGGTGCTCTCCGACAGCCAGCCCGGGGAGTCCGTCGCGAACGCGTTTCCGCACCTGCAGAGCGCGTATCCGCAACTCGCGTTCTCGTCGCACGACGAGATCGCGGCCGCGATCGCGCGTGAGAAGGTGAGCGCGCTCTTCTCTGCCGCGCCGCACGGCGTGTCGGCCGCACTCGTCGATGGCCTGCTGAAGCGCGCCGAACAGGCGGGTGTGCGCGTGCACGTCGTGGATATCTCGGCGGACTTCCGCCATTCCTCGCCCGCCGTCTACGAGAAGATCTACAAGCACGAACATGGCGCGCCGGAGCGGCTGCAGCAGTTCAGCTGTGCAGTGCCGGAACACCTCAAGACTGCGCGCACCCCGCACATCGCTCATCCCGGCTGCTTCGCCACGGCCGTGTTGCTTGCGAGCGTACCGCTGCTTTCCCTCGGGCTCGTCGAGCCGCACCTCTTTGTCGCCGGCGTCACGGGCAGCACCGGCTCAGGTCGCAAGCCCACCGAGGGCACGCATCACCCGCTGCGGCACAGCGATCTCTACACCTACAACGCGCTCAGCCATCGCCACACGCCGGAAATCGCCGCGTGCGCGCAGGCGGCTTCAGGCGTGGCCGCGGAATTCGCGTTCGTGCCGCACTCCGGCCCGTTCGCGCGCGGCATTCACGTGACCGTGCAAGGGCGACTCAAGAAGGAAACCGACGGCGCAGCGATTCGGGCGGCGCTCGCGGAGTACTACAAGGGTTGCCCATTCGTGCGCGTCAACGCCGATGCGCCGCGCATCAAGGATGTCGTCGCGAGCAATTACGCACACCTCGGGGTCGCCGCGAACGGTCGCAGCGTCGCCGTGATGTGCGCGATCGACAACCTCAACAAGGGCGCGGCCGGCGGCGCAGTGCAGTGGATGAATCGCCTGCTGGGCTTCGAGGAAACCGCCGGCCTGACCGCCCCTGCAGCTGGATGGACCTGAGCATGACCTCGCATCTCGCACCGGTTTTCGCGCAGTACCCGATCGAAGTGGTCAGCGCCGACGGCGTGTGGCTCAACACCCGCGACGGCCGTCGCGTGCTCGATCTCTACGGCGGCCATGCGGTGGCGGCGCTCGGCTACGGCCATCGGCGTTGGCTCGAGGCCCTCGAACAGCAGGCGCGCACGGTGCTGTTCCAGACCAATGCCGTCGCGATGGACGTGCGCGAGCGCGCTGCGAATCGGCTCGTGAAGTTTGCGGGACTCGGGCTCGACACCGTGTTCTTCGTCAACACCGGCGCCGAGGCGAACGAGAACGCGCTCAAGCTGGCACTGAAGCTGAGCGGCCGTCCGAAGATCGTCGCGGTCGAACAGGGCTTCCACGGTCGTACCGCCGCAGCCGGCGCCGTGACGTGGGGCGCGGCCGAGAAATGGTATGGCTTCCCGCGGGCGCCATTCGACGTGAGCTTCATGCCGCGTCGGGACGAGAGAGCGCTCGCGAAGCACATCGACGAGCAGACGGCGGCCGTGATCATCGAGCCCATCCAGGGTCTCGCGGGCGCTTTCGACATGGGCCGCGAGTACCTGCAGGCGCTGCGCCGTCGCTGCTCGGAGGCCGGTGCGCTCCTCATCTTCGATGAGGTTCAGTGCGGCATGGGCCGCTGCGGCGAGCCGTTCGCGGCCAATCTCTACGGCGTCACGCCCGACATGATCACGACCGCGAAGGCGCTCGGGAGCGGGTTTCCCTGCGCCGCGCTCCTGATGTCGGACACAGTGGCGCGCCAGCTCAAGGTCGACATGCTCGGCACGACGTTCGGTGGCGGGCCGATGGCCTGCGCGGTCATCGAAGCCGTCATCGACACCATCGAGCGCGACGGTCTGCTCGCGAACGTGCGCCGCATCTCGCAGCTGATCCGCGAGAGCTGCCTCGTCGGGCCGATCAGCGGGACCCAGGGTGCAGGCTTTCTTCTCGGACTGAAGACCACTGTGCCGGCGAAGGATGTGCAGCGTCAGCTCCTCGAGCGGAACATCCTGGCGGGCACGAGCGCGGATCCGAACGTGCTGCGCCTCCTGCCGCCCTTCGTGCTCGGCGAGAAGCACGTGGCGCTCCTGCGCGACGCGCTGCACGACATCGGCCAGCAGAAGCTGGCGGCCAGCGCCTGAGCCGCGTTCGAGCCCAGGGCAGACAGCAACTGGTGAACGGCATCTTTGACCATGGAACGATTCGTCGATCTGGCCGATTTCAGCCGCGAGGAGATTCTCGATCTCCTGGCGCTGGCCAGCCGCCTCGAGGAGCGGCCGGAGCCGCGCGCGCTCGCCGGGCGGATGCTGGGACTGCTCTTCTTCAATCCATCGCTGCGCACGCTGGCCTCGTTCCAGGTCGCGATGAAGCGCTTGGGTGGTGATTCCTTCGTGATCACGCCGGGCCAGGGCACCTGGCAGCTCGAGACGCGCGTCGGCGCTGTGATGAGCGGCGCGGCCGCCGAACACGTGCGCGAAGGCATCCCCGTGCTCGCCTCCTACTGCGACGCGCTCGGCATTCGCGCGTTCGCGGAGGGCAAGGACCTGCGCGCCGACCTCGCGGATACGCAGTTCAGGGCGATGGCGGAAAGCTGCGACAAGCCGCTCATCAATCTCGAGTCGGCCATCAGTCATCCGTGCCAGGCGCTCGCCGACTGGAAGACGCTCGACGACCTGGACGTGCCCGCGCGCGCCAAGTTCGTGCTCTCCTGGGTGTACCATCCGCGCGCGTTACCGCTTGCGGTGCCGGCGGCGGTGCTGCACATGGCGGCATTGCGCGGCCTGCAGGTCACCGTGTTGCGCCCGGAGGGCTATGCGCTGCCCGCAGAGCTCATGAGCAAAGCGAAGGCCGCGGCCGCGAGCTCCGGAGGCTCGGTCGAGGAGACCGACGATCGCGAGGCGGCGCTCGCCGGCGCTCATGTGCTCTATGCCAAGGAATGGGGCAGCACCAGCCACTACGGCGACGCCGAAGGCGATGCGCGCCTGCGCGCCGGGCTCAGCGACTGGTGCGCTCGCGAGAGCTGGTTCGCCGGCGCACGCGCCGATTGCCGCTTCATGCACTGCCTGCCGGTCCGCCGCAACGTGGCAGTGGCCGACGAGGTGCTCGACGGAGCGCGCAGCGTGGTGAAGCAGCAAGCCTACAATCGACTGGTGGCACAGATGGCTGTGCTGCACCGAATGTTGAGTGACACACGAGCCGGAGGCCGGAACAGTCAATGAACTATCGTCCTGACCAAACCGTCGCGGTGCGCGCGTTGCGCAATGCCGCGCCCTACATCCGCATGTTCAAGGGCAAGGTGTTCGTCATCAAGGCGGGCGGCGCCGTGTTCGGCGATCTCGAGTCGACGCGCACGCTGATCGAGCAGGTGGCGATCCTGCACCAGGTCGGCATCAAGGTCGTGCTGGTGCACGGCGGCGGGCCGCAGCTCAACGAGCTGTCCGATGCGCTCGGCATCGAGACGCGCATGGTGCAGGGCCGGCGCATCACCGACGCCAAGTCCATCGACGTCACCACGATGGTGCTCAACGGCCTCATCAACACGCGGATTCTCGCGATCTGTCGCGACCTCGACATTGATGCCGTGGGCATCAGCGGCGTGGATGCCGGCCTGGTGCGCGCGCACCGCCGTCCGCCGGTGCGGCTCGAGGGCCACAACTCCGAGCCGGTCGATTTCGGCTTCGTCGGCGACATCGATGCGGTGGATGTCGATGTGCTGCGCAAGCAGCTCGACAACGGCCTCATGCCCGTGGTGAGCCCGCTGTCCGCGGATGCGAACGGCGTGCTGCTCAACATCAACGCCGACACCGTCGCCGCGGCAATCGGCGCAGCACTCAGCGCCGAGAAGCTCATCCTGTGCACCGGCGCGCCGGGCATCCTCGAGCGCGTGGAAGATCCGACGTCGGTGGTCTCGTTCACCGATCTCAATGGCCTCAAGCGCCTGCGCGACAGCGGCTCGCTCAACGACGGCATGTTGCCGAAGGCGACCGCGATCGAGCACGCGATCCGCGGGGGTGTGCGGCGCGTGCATGTGATTTCCTACAAGGCGCCAGACAGTGTGCTGGCCGAGGTGTTCACCAATGAAGGCACCGGCACACTCATCGTCGCGGACGTGAACGCCTTGAGCGCGGCCGAGCAGCAGAGCGGCGCTCGATGACGCGACTGTGGGACAAGGGCGCGCCGCTCGATCAGCGCGTGCTCGCCTACACGGCGGGTGAGGATCACGCGCTCGATGAGCGCCTGGTGAAGTACGACGTGCTCGCCTCGCTCGCGCACGCTGAGGCGCTCCATCTCGCAAAGCACTTGTCCGTTGCCGATCTCAAGCTGATCCGCGATGCACTCACCGAGATCGGGGTGGCGCATGCGCGCGGCGAGTGGCACGTGTTGCTGGCGGAAGAGGACGGGCAGACGGCACTCGAAGCGCGGCTGATCCAACGCATCGGCGACGCCGGCGGTCGATTGCATCTCGGCCGCTCGCGCAACGACCAGGTGCTGGCGGCGCTGCGCCTGTACTTGCGCGATGCCGTGCAACATCTCGCCGGCGGTGCCGTCGCGGTCGCGGATGCCCTCGACGCACTCGCCGGGCGTGAAGCCACCACGCCGCTCCCGGGCTACACGCACATGCAGCCGGCGATGCCGAGCTCGGTCGCGCTGTGGTCCAGCGGCTTCGCCGCAGAGTTGCGTGACGATGCCGAAGGTCTCGCCCAGTCTCAGCGACGCATCGACAAGAACCCGCTCGGCTCCGCCGCCGGTTACGGCACCCCCAACCTGTCGATCAGCCGCGAAGCGACGCGCTCTGCCCTCGAGTTCGCGAGCACGCACGAGCCGGTGACGGCGGTACAGCTGTCGCGCGGCAAGGCGGAAGCGCAGGTGTTGTTCGAGATCTGCCTGCTGATGCAGGACCTCGGCCGCCTGGCTTCCGACCTGCTCCTCTTCTATACGCAGGAATTCGCGTTCGTCTCGCTGCCCGACGAGTTCACGACCGGCTCATCGATCATGCCGCAGAAGCGCAACCCGGATGTGTTCGAGCTCATCCGCGGCCGTTCGGCGACGGCGCAGGCCTGTCTGCTCGAAGCGCTGGCGGTGACCGCAAAGCTTCCCTCGGGCTATCACCGCGACCTGCAGCTCCTCAAGGCACCGCTGTTCCGCGGCATCGACCTGTGTCAGCAGACGCTCGACATCCTTCCGGCCGCGCTTGCCGGCGTGCGCTTTCGTGCGGAGAACATCCAGCTCGATCCGTCTCTCGACGCGGCCGCCGAGGCGAACGCGCTGGCCGTCAAGGAAGGTATCCCGTTTCGCGACGCCTATCGGCGGGTCGCGCAGAAGTTCCGTCCGAAAAGCTGAGGGTCGGCTGCGAGGACTGTCAGTGCTCGCCAGAAGGCGCGCAAGTGCCGGGTCGGCGAGTGCTGCACGCGGCCCCGGAATACCAGCGCTATTGCGCGTCGGGCTGAACTTCCGGCCGCGCCGCCACGAATGGCGGCAGCTTCTCGAGGAATGCGCTGATCGCGCACAGCGTCGGATAGGGCGTCACGTCGCACTTGAAACGCCGCGCGTTGAACATCTGCGGCACCAGGAACACGTCCGCCATCGTCACTTCTGAGCCGAAGCAATGCTGGCCGTCGCCGCTATGAAGCTTCGCCAGCACTTCAAGCGCGCCGAATCCGGTCGCGATCCAGTGCGCATACCAGCGATCGACCGCGGCCTGATCGAGATGCATCACATCGCGCAGGAAGTTGAGCACGCGCAGGTTGTTGAGCGGATGAATCTCGCAGGCGATGTGCAGCGCCATCGACCGCACGTGCGCGCGCGCCAGCGAATCCTTCGGCAGGAGCGGCGGTGACGGGTAGCGCTCCTCGAGGTATTCGACGATCGCCACCGACTGCGCGATCAAAGCCTTGCCGTCCTCGATGGCGGGCACCAGTCCTTGCGGATTGAGCCCGAGATACTCGGGCCTGCGGTGCGCGCCCTCGCGCAGGCTGTGCGGAATCGCTTCGTACGGGATGCCCTTGAAGTTGAGCGCGATACGCGCGCGGTACGCGGCGGAGCTGCGCCAGAACGTGTGCAGTTTCATGCGGGTCGTCCCGCAGGCGGACCGATCGTGATCGCGACGGTCCCGAGGCCGTCGATCCCGCCTTCGACGCTGTCGCCGGGTTGCAGCGGGCCGACGCCCGCCGGCGTGCCGGTGTAGATGAGATCGCCCGGTCGCAACTCCCAGAGCGTCGAGAGCTCGGCAACCACTTCCGGCACGTTGCTGATCATCTCCGACACGTTCGCCTGCTGGCGCACCGTGCCGTTGACCTTGAGCCAGATGGCCGCGCGCGTCACATGACCGACCGCGGCCACCGGCCGGATCGCACCGATCGGCGCCGAATGGTCGAAGCCCTTGGAGAGATCCCAGGGGCGTCCCTGCTTGCGCGCTTCCGACTGCAGATCACGGCGCGTGAGGTCGATGCCGACGGCATAGCCGAAGATGTGATCGTTCGCCTCCTGCACCGGGATGTCACGACCGGCGCTGCGAATCGCGACCACGAGCTCGATCTCGTGATGAAAATCCTTCGTGCGCGAGGGGTACGGAATCATGGAGCCGCTCGCCACCACGGCGTCCGCCGGCTTGGTGAAAAAGAACGGCGCTTCGCGCTTCGCACTCGGATCCATCTCGCGCGCGTGCGATTCGTAATTGCGGCCGACGCAGAAGATCCGGCGCACCGCAAAGCGCACGTCACTCTCGGCGATGGCAACCGCTGGCTGGGCTGCCGGGGGAAATACGTACTGCATTGCAAAGTCCTCGAGGAATGGATGGCGCGAAACGCCCGCGCCGCTCAGAACTGATCTTCTTCCAGCTCCATGATCGAACCACTGCCCGCCTGCACCGCGCTCGCGTAGGTCTGCGCACGCGGCAGGATGTGATCCGAGTAGAAACGCGCGGTCGCGAGCTTGGCACGCAGGAACGGCGCATCGCCCTGCTTCGCCTTGAGCTTGCGCGTCGCGACCAGTGCGGCGCGCGCCATCTGCCAGCCGCCGGTCACGATGCCGATCAGCATCAGGAAGTTGAAGGCCACGGCACCCGCGAAATTCTGGTCCTTGGCCGCATTGTGCAGGAGCAGGCGGCCGCACTCGCCGGTCACGCGAATCGCCGCACCCAGCGCTCGCCCCATGGGCTCGAGCGTCGCGTCCGTCTCCAAGGCCTTCTCGTCAGTGCGCATCTCGCTCAGCAGGTCTTCGAGCGCGCCACCGCCGTCACGCAGGATCTTGCGCCCGACGAGATCGAGTGCCTGGATGCCGTTGGTGCCTTCGTAAATCGTCGTGATCCGCGCATCCCGCAGGTACTGCGCGACGCCCGTTTCCTCGATGTAGCCGCTGCCGCCGTGCGTCTGTACGCAAAGTGCCGTCACTTCCTGTGCGAGCTCGCTGCCCCAGCCTTTCACGACCGGCGTGAGCAGTTCCGCGCGCGCCAGCTGGCGGCGGCGCTCTTCCGGATCTTCAGCGTGTCTCGCGAAGTCGAGGTTCACCGCCGCGGCGTAAGCGACCGCGCGGCACGCCTCGGTGAGCGCACGCATGGTGAGGAGCATGCGCCGCACGTCCGGGTGACGAATGATCGCCACGCGTTCCTTGCCGTCGGCGGAGCGTCCCTGCACGCGTTCGCGCGCATAGGCGACCGCGTGCTGGTAGGCGCGATCGGCGATGCCGATGCCTTGCAGCCCGACCCCGAGGCGCATGCAGTTCATCATCGTGAACATGCACGCGAGTCCCTCGTGGAGCTTCCCGACCAGGAACCCTTCCGCGCCGCCGTGGTCGCCGAGCGCGAGCACGCAGGTCGGCGCCGCGTGCAGCCCGAGCTTGTGTTCGAGCGACACCGGGTGAATGTCGTTGCGCGCGCCGAGCTTGCCGTCGGCGCCGACGAGATACTTGGGCACGAGGAACAGCGAGATGCCGCGCACGCCGGGCGGCGCGTTCGGCGCTTTCGCGAGCACCAGGTGCACGATGTTGGGCGTCAGCTCGTGATCGCCCCAGGTGATGAAAATCTTGCGGCCGAAGAGACGGAAGCGATCGCCGCGCGGTTCGGCGCGCGTCTGGATCAATGCGAGATCGGACCCCGCCTGCGGCTCCGTGAGACACATGGTGACGGCCCACTCGCCACTCAGCACGTGCGGCAAGTATTGCGCGCGCAGCTCCGGCGTCGCGTACGCTTCGAGCGCTTCGATCGCTCCGGATGACAACTCCGGGCAGGTGGCAAATGCCACATTGGCCGCCGCCCACATCTCGCTGGTCGGCGCGGAAACCGCGTGCGGCAATCCCTGGCCGCCGAACTCGGGCTCGCCCCGCAGCCCGACCCAGCCGCCCTCGGCAACGGCTCGGTACGCGTCGGCGAAACCGTCCGGGACGCGCACTTTCCCGTCGCGCAGTTCGACGCCGGTCACGTCGCCGCGACGATTGAGCGGACTGATCACTTCGTTGGCGAGTCTGGCGGCCTCGCCCAGGATCGAATCCACGACGTCCGGAGTCGTCGCCGAGTACTGCGGAACCGCCGCAGCGAGCTGCGGCAGCCCGGCCAGCTCGTTGAGCACGAAGCGGATGTCGTCGACGGGTGCGCGGTATTCGGGCATCGGAGGGGTTCCCGGGGCTGCCAATCGTAGCAGGGTGGCAGTGCTATGATCTGCCCTCGCCGACTTCCCCCCGGTTTTCGCATGAGCACCTGGTTCCGACCGTTCACGATCGAAAGCCTCGCCCAGTGGGTGCCCGGCACCATGGTCGAGCATCTCGGCATCCGCTTCACCGAGATCGGCGAGGATTTCCTGCGCGCCACCATGCCCGTCGACCACCGCACGCAGCAGGCAATGGGCATCCTGCACGGCGGCGCCTCGGTCGCGCTCGCGGAGACGCTGGGGAGCGTCGCCGGCAACATGTGCCTCGATCTCGAGAAGCACGTGTGCGTCGGGCAGGAGATCAACGCCAACCACCTGCGGCCGGCCTCCGCGGGCGTCGTCACCGGCACGGCGCGGCCGCTCCATCTCGGGCATCGCACCCAGGTGTGGCAGATCGAGATCCGTGACGCGCGCGAGCGCCTGGTGTGCATCTCGCGCATCACGCTTGCAGTCATCGACCGTGACCCGCGCGTTTCGGTGCCCGGGAAGTCTTCCGCCTCATGACGCGCAACGCTCTCGGCATCCGCACTGGTGCGCGGAGCGGTCGGCGCTCACGCATCGCCCTGGCTCTCGCACCTGCAATGCTCGCGATCCTGCTCGCGGGCTGCGGCCAGAAGGGCCCGCTCTACCTGCCGGACCAGCCGCGCCAGGCCGTGAAGAAGAACGTCACGCTGCCCGGCGAATCCAAGGAAGAGAAGCAAGAGAAGAAAGAGAAGGAGTCCAGCAAGGAAGAGCCCAAGGCTCCCTGAGCCGCGCTGCGCATGAGCGAGCCCCGCACTCTCGTCCTGGTCGACGCTTCCTCGTACCTGTACCGCGCCTTCCACGCGCTGCCGCAGTTCAGCAGCTCGCGCGGCGAGCCGACCGGCGCCGTACTCGGCGTCATCAACATGCTCCTCAAGCTCATCAAGGAGCAGTCGCCGCAGCTCATCGGCGTGGTGTTCGACGCGCCCGGCAAGACCTTTCGCGACGAGCTGTTCGCGGAATACAAGGCGCACCGCACGCCGATGCCCGACGACCTGCGCCGCCAGGTCGGTCCGGTGCTCGAGGCGGTCGAAGCGCTCGGCCTGCCGCTCCTGCGCATCGATGGCGTGGAGGCGGACGATGTCATCGGCACGCTCGCGTGTCGCGCGGCGAGCGAGAACTGCCGCGTGCTGATTTCGACCGGCGACAAGGACATGACGCAGCTGGTCAACCAGTTCATCACCTGCGTCAACACGATGACCGGGAGCGTCCTCGACCGCGCGGGTGTGAAAGCGAAGTTCGATGTGTACCCGGAACAGATCGTCGACTATCTCGCGCTCGTCGGCGACACGATCGACAACATCCCAGGCGTGCCCAAGGTCGGGCCGAAGACCGCCGCGAAGTGGCTCAACGAATATTCGACGCTCGACAACCTGATCGCGAACGCGGCCAAGGTCGAGGGCAAGGTCGGCGAGAGCCTGCGCGAGCACCTGTCGACCCTCGAGCTGTCGCGCAAGCTGGCGAAGATCGAGACCGACCTGAAGCTCGACCTGACAACCGCAGCGCTCGCGCCACGACCGCCCGACAACGAGCGGCTGCGCGCGCTCTACACGCGGCTCGAGCTCAAGACGCTGTTGCGCCAGTTGTCCCCGGGCGAAGCCCCAGCGGCACCCGAACCGGTTCGCACTCGGGGAGCGGCCGCGGCGCCGGCGCCGCCCGCGGCACCGCCAGTAGTCACGCCGACGCTTCCCAAGAACTACGACACCGTCTCGACTCAAGCGGACCTTGATCGCTGGCTCGAGGTGCTGCGCACGGCGCCGCTCTTCGCGTTCGACACCGAGACCACGAGTCTCGACTACATGGCGGCACAGATCGTCGGCGTCTCGTTCTGCGCGGAGCCGGGTCGCGCCGCCTACGTGCCCGTGGGCCACGACTACGCGGGTGCACCGGATCAGCTCGATCGCAACCTGGTGCTGGAGAAGCTCAAGCCGATCCTCGAGGATCCTGCGCGCGCCAAGCTCGGCCATCACCTCAAGTACGACTCCCACGTGCTCGCCAATCACGGCATCGAGCTCAAGGGCATGCGCTTCGACTCGATGCTGGAGTCGTACGTGCTCAACAGCACTGCGACCAACCACAACATGGACTCGACCGCCGAGCGCTATCTGGGCCTGAAGACCATCCGCTACGAGGACGTGGCCGGCCGCGGCGCGAAGCAGCTCACCTTCAACCAGGTGCCGGTCGACTCGGCCGCGGCCTACTCGGCCGAAGATGCCGATGTCACGCTGCAACTGCACCGCGTGCTGTGGCCGCAGATCGAGGCCGTGCCGCAGCTCAAGCGCCTGTACGAGGAGATCGAGCAGCCGCTGGTGGTCGTGCTCGAGCAGATGGAAGAGTACGGCGTCCTCATCGATCGCGACATGCTCAAGCGCCAGAGCGGTGAGCTCGCGAAGCGCATGCGCGAGATCGAGGAGCAGGCGCACAAGGAAGCCGGCGCGCCGTTCAATCTCGATTCACCGCGCCAGCTGCAGGAACTGCTGTTCACCAAGCTCCAGCTGCCGGTGATGAGCCGCACGTCCACCGGCCAGCCCTCGACCGCGGAGAACGTGCTCGAGGAGCTCGCCGAGACCTACGCGTTGCCGCGTCTCATCATGGAGTACCGCGGATTCGCCAAGCTGAAGTCGACCTACACGGACAAGCTGCCGCTGCAGATCGATCCGCGCACCGGCCGCGTGCACACCTCGTATCACCAGGCGGTCGCCGCGACGGGACGTTTGTCGTCGAGCGACCCGAACCTGCAGAACATCCCGATCCGCACGCCCGAGGGCCGGCGCATCCGCCAGGCCTTCATCGCGCCCCCGGGGCACGTGCTGATGGCGGCCGACTATTCGCAGATCGAGCTGCGCATCATGGCGCACCTCTCGGGCGATGAGGGTCTGCTCGAGGCTTTTGCGCAGGACCGTGACATTCACCAGGCGACAGCCGCGGAAGTCTTCAGCGTCGCGCTCGACCAGGTGTCGCACGACCAGCGTCGCTCCGCCAAGGCAATCAACTTCGGCTTGATCTACGGGATGTCGGCCTTCGGCCTCGCGCGCCAGCTCGGCATCGAGCGCGGCGCGGCGCAGCGTTACGTGGAGCTCTACTTCCAGCGCTACCCGCAAGTGAAGCGCTTCATGGATAGCACCCGTGCGCAGGCGCGCCAGCAGGGGTACGTCGAGACCGTGTTCGGGCGCCGCCTGTATCTCAACTCCATCAACTCGCCGCGTCCGCAGGACCGCCAGTACGCCGAGCGCAGCGCCATCAATGCGCCGATGCAGGGCACCGCCGCGGACATCATCAAGCGCGCGATGATCAGCGCGCATGACTGGATCGAGACCGACAAGGTGCCGGCCCGCATCATCATGCAAGTGCACGACGAGCTCGTGTTCGAGGTCGCGAGCGAAGCGGTGGATGCCGTGCGCGAAGGCGTGATCCGGCACATGAGCAGCGCGGCCGAGCTGCGCGTGCCGCTCAAGGTCGAAGTCGGCGTCGGTGGCAACTGGGACCAGGCCCACTGATTGTCGGCCACGCGCGACAGGTGCGCGCGCGGCAGAAGTTACACTCGGCGCCTGCAACCAGCCGCCTTGGCTCCTTCAACCCGCCGGGACGCTGAACTCTGGCGGGCAATCCATGCTCTGAGATTGTCAGGCCGCTCCGCCGAGCGGCGCGCTGCAAGAATGTCCCGTTTGCTTCAAGGAGGTTTCTGCATGTCTCGCGCAATGATTGCTGTGCTTGCTCTCTGCGCATTGTTTGCTACGCCCGCCTTCGCCGCCGACAACGGTTTCTACCTCGGCGCCGGCATCGGCCAGGGCTACGTGAAGTTCGACAACGACCAGTTCCTCGGCCTCGACAACTTCGACGGCGACGACACCGGGTTCAAGGTGATTGCCGGCTTCCGGCCCATCAAGCTGTTCTCGATCGAGGCCAACTACGTCGATCTCGGCAGCGCCCAGGACAACGTCGCCGGTGTGAGCACCAAGGCCGACACGACCGGCATCGACGCTTTCGCCGTGGGTTATCTGCCGATCCCGTTCGTCGACATCTTCGCCAAGGTCGGCGTGATCTCGTGGGACCAGGACCTGCACTTTTCGAACCTCGGCTCCTCCAGCGACAGCGGCACTGACATGGCCTACGGTGTGGGCGTCGGTTTCGCCTTCGGTAACGCGGGGCTGCGGGCTGAATACGAGCGGTTCGAGATCCCCGATACCGATCACGTCGACATGCTGTCGCTCAGCTTCACGTGGACTTTCCTCTGACAGTCCCGTGACATTTCTTTACGTGTTTAATATTCGCGGGGCTGGAACTTCGGGATGGGGCCCCTATCTAACTTCCCGAGCGTGTAACAGCGCTCCCCGCTTTCCTCCCTGAGCGGGTTTACCCGGTTTGTCATCCCCATGCCGGGTTAGTCTGACCCGGTGGCTCGGCCCCCCGAACCACCGGGTTTTTTGTTTTCCAGCAGCGCCTCGAGCACGCGCCGCGCGTGTTCAGCCCCGGTTTGGTTCAGCGATGAAAAAAGCTGCACCGAGGCGCGCTCGCCGAGTTCGCGCTCCGCCGACTGCAACGCCTTGCTCGCATCGTTGCGGCCGAGCTTGTCGGACTTGCTGAGCAGCACGTGCACCGGCAGCGCGCGCTGGTTGCTCCAGTCGAGCAGCGCGCGATCCTCGTCCTTCAACCCACGTCGCACATCCACGATCAGGAGCAACCCCGTCAGGGAGTTGCGAGTGGCGAAATACTCACCGACCAGCTGGTGCCAGCGCGCCTGTACTTTTGGTGGCACCTTCGCGAATCCATAGCCGGGCAGATCGACCAGCCGGCGCCCAGCATCGAGCTCGAAGAAGTTGATCAGCTGCGTGAGCCCCGGCGTCTTGCCGCTGCGCGCCAGGTTGTTGCGCTGGGTGAGTGAGTTGATCGCGCTCGATTTGCCCGCGTTCGAGCGTCCCGCGACGGCGACTTCGCCGCCGACATCGGCTGGAAACTGCGACGCGCTGGCAGCGCTCAGCAGAAAGCGGACCCGCGGATAGCTGGACATGACCGCTCGCTTGGACTTAAACCGTTGAGTTTAGTGTACAATTCGCCGCCCGTCGGTGGCGTGCCCGAGAGGCAGGCACCGATAGCCAGACCGCAAGGGAGCTCCTGGAATGAAGTTGTGGCGACTCGTGGCCGTCGCGGCCGGTTTGAGCATGTCCGCCTCCGCCTTCTCCGGCGGCACGGTCGAGGCCGGCAGCACCAAGGCTGCAGTGTGCACGGCTTGCCATGGACCGAACGGCAACAGCACCAACCCGGAGTGGCCGAACCTGGCGGGCCAGGGCGAGCGGTACATCGCCGAGCAGCTCAAGTTCTTCAAGGAAGGCAAGCGCAACAATCCAGTGATGCAGCCGATGGCGAGCCCGCTCTCGGAGCAGGACATGGCGGACCTCGGTGCTTATTTCGCCGCGCAGAAATCGACCGGGCTCGAAGCCGATCCTTCGTACTGGGAAGCCGGGCAGAAGCTCTATCGAAGCGGCGACGCGGAGCGCAATGTGCCGGCCTGCATCGCCTGTCACGGCCCCGTCGGCCGCGGCAATGCACCGGCGGGCTATCCGGCTTTGCGCGGCCAGCACTCGGTGTACACGCAGAAGCAGCTCAATGATTACGCCGCGGGCGCACGGCCCGGCGCCAATGCTGAAATCATGCACACCATCGCCTCGCGTCTCACCGCGGATGAAATCCGCAACGTCTCCTCGTATATCCAGGGCATGCGCTAAGGGCCTCGCGCAACCGGGCCGCGCCGCCGCGGTCGAAGTCCCGCGTCCTCGAGGCTCTCCGGAGTGACTGAATGAAGAAGATTGCTGCGTTTGTCGCCTTGCTGCTGGTGGCCACCGTCGGTTGCGGTGGACAGCAGCCGCCCGCCACTGCCGCGAATCCGCCGCCCCAGGCTGCGGCACCGGCCACGCCGGCACCCGCCACTGCCGCGCCAGCCGCGAAGACACCGGCGCCCGAGGCGCGCACGCCGTCAGCGGAATCCGGATCCGCAATCGAGGCCGGCGAAGCCGTGGACGAGGCGGTCGACGAACCCGCGGCGACGCGCGCCAACACACTGCTCGCGCAGGCGATGACTCAGCCCAAGCCCGAGGCCGCACCCGCGTCCGGGTCGCACTGGGCGCAAGGCGTGAACTACAACGTGCTGGTGCCCGCGCAGCCGACCAACGTCGCGCCTGACAAGGTCGAGGTGGTCGAAGTGTTCTGGTACGCGTGCCCGCATTGCTACGCGCTCGAGCCCTTCCTCCAGAGCTGGAAGACGAAGAAGCCGGTCTACGTGCAGTTCGTGCCGGTGCCCGTGATGTGGGGCCCGGTGCATCGCGCGCACGCCAAGCTCTTCTACACGCTGCAGGCGCTCGGCAAGGAAGAGGAACTGCACAGCGCCGTGATGCGCGAGATCCAGACCAACCACAACATGCTCGCGAGCAACGACCCGATCGAGACCGAGCAGATGCAGATGGAATTCGCACGCCACAACGGCATCAAGGAAGAAGACTTCCGCAAGGCCTACGAGTCGTTCGCGGTGGAGACCAACCTGCAGCGCGCCGAGCAGCTCACGCGCCGCTACCAGGTGAGCGGCGTGCCGCTGTTCGTGGTCAACGGCAAGTACACGACAGATGTCGGCGCAGCGGGCGGCCAAAGCCAGGTCATCGACCTCATCAGCGATCTCGCCGCGCGCGAGCAGAAGAAGCAGTAGCCACGCCGGGGAAGGCCCGTGCTCAACTCGTATGTCGCGCGGCCGCAGGGACTCACACGTCTCGACGTCCCGGCGGGCACGATCCCGCCCGAGGCGCTCTGGCTCGACCTGATCGACCCGACGCCCGACGAGGAGCGCCTGGTCGAGACCACGTTCGCGATCGACGTCCCGACGCGCGAGGAAATGCGCGAGATCGAGGCTTCGAGCCGGCTGTACGAGGAAGCCGGCGCGATCTACATGACGATCACCATCGTCACGCGCCTCGACACGGATCTCCCCGAGAGCGCGCAGATCACCTTCATCGTGGCGCAGGATCGCATCATCACCAACCGTTACGTCGATCCGCTGCCGTTCCAGCGCTTCATCGCGTTTGCCGAGCGCCATCCGAACAGCTGCACCTCGGCGCCGATGATCCTCGCCGGGCTGATCGAAGCCATCATCAACCGCATGGCGGATGTACTCGAGCGGGTCGGCGCGGATCTCGATCAGCTTTCCACCGATGTGTTCACGCCGCCCAAGAAGCGGCGCTCGGCACGCACCCAGACACGCGACTCGCGCGCCGTACTCGCCCGAGTCGGCCAGGATGGCGATCTGACCTCGCGAGCGCGTGAATCGCTGGTGAGCGTGAACCGCCTGCTCACCTTCGTGCAGCAGACGACCGCCCTCACGCTGCAGAACGACGTGCGCTCGCGCTTTCGCACGCTGAGCCGCGATGTGCTGGCGCTCTCCGATCACGCGTCCTTCCTCGCCAGCAAGATGAACTTCCTGCTGGAAGCGACGCTCGGCATGATCAACATCGAGCAGAACAACATCATTAAGATTTTTTCAGTTGCCGCGGTGGTGTTCCTGCCCCCGACACTCATCGCGAGCATCTATGGCATGAATTTCCACTTCATGCCGGAGCTCGCCTGGATCGGCGGTTACCCGCTGGCGATCGTGCTGATGATCATCTCCGCCATCCTGCCGTACGTGTACTTCAAGCGCCGCGGCTGGCTGTAGCCGACGCGAATCCGCGACAAGTGCGCTGAAATTCCCGGGCTCGCCTCGATCCGCGGGCCCTGTCCGGTTGATTTCCGACCGGCCGAGCGTCTTTCTCCTGAGATGGGTACGAGCGCCACAACCTGGGCTGCCACTGGCGCGCTCGCCCTTCTTCTTGCCGGGTGCGGCACGCTCCCGAACGGGCATGCGTGGGGCGCTGGCGCGACCCTTTCGCCCGGTTGGGAACGCGTGCGCGTCTCCGCGGTCCATGCGGCGAGCGACGCCTGGGTCTGGGCTCCGCTTGCAGGAGCCGGTGTGCTGCAGATCGACAACTGGGATCACCGCGTCTCCGACTGGGCGCAGCGCGAGACTCCGGTGTTTGGCTCAACGAGCAACGCGGAGCACTGGAGCGACGACCTGCGGTCGAGTTCCGTCGCCGCACATTTCTTGACGGTCCTGGCCACGCCGGGCGGCGAATCCGGCTCACAGTGGCTGTTGAACAAAGCGAAGGGTTACAGCGTCCAACTGGCTGCAGCAGCAGTGGCAGGCGGAACGACGACAGTGCTCAAGCGGGTAACCGGGCGTGAGCGCCCCAACGGCAAGGACGACGAGAGTTTTCCTTCGGGCCACGCGACGGTTTCGGCGGTCTACGACCGCATGGCGGTCGAGAACCTCGACCAGATCGATATGAACCACGGCGTGCGCACCGGCCTGTCCGTTGGGCTCGATGCGCTCACGATCGCCACGTCGTGGGCGCGCGTCGAAGCCGGCGCGCACTTCCCGTCGGACACGCTGGTCAGCATCGCGCTCGGAAATTTTTGTGGAAAGTTTTTCACGGACGCCTTTCTCGGCCTCGGCGATGCGAACGCCTCGTTCGCGTTCGTGCCGCTGCCGCGCGGAGGCGAGGTTCGCTGGCAGGTTGGATTCGGAGAGCGGTGACTCCGAGCCGACTGGTCAGCGTTGAATGCAGAGCGGCGGCCCGCCGGGTGGCGGGAGTGATCTATTGCAGAGGAACACATGTACACGCCGGATTTCGTCCCGCTCCCGTCACCGCATGAGGACGTGCTGTTCCGTCACCTGGTGACCGACCAGTACATCTGTGCGCAATACATCGGCACACCGCCCGCGCTTGTCGATGCGGGCGCCATCGATCGCGGCATGATCGGCGACGGGCCGGCCGGCGTGAGCGGGCGCGATCTCAATGGCGAGCGCTTTCGCCGCAGCAGCTTCGGCAACGGGACGCTGCGGGTGGATCGCTTCGCGCGCAACCGCCGCCACGCACGCATGCTGCCCGGCGTGCCGATCAGTTGCGCCACGGACCTGATCGCGTGGCTCAGGGCCCATCCCGATCAATTGCACTTCGAAACCGACGACAGCTTCGAATGCGTGAGCGGCACGCGCGAGCTTCTCGTCGCACATCGCTACGCACGTGCGGAAACCTTCGAGGGCCAGTTCAGTTTCTGGGGCACCTGCGACGACCACGCCGACACCGGGCCGGAACGCTGGCGCTGCCACGTGGACCAGCTGTTCGACGGCTTCTACCGTGTCCGTCGCAACCGCAGCCGGGAGATGGAGCGCGTGAACTTCTCGCGCGAAGACCTGGCGCAGACCTTGCGCGCATACGCGCGCCATGAGCTCAAGAAGGTGCTCGCGATGGCGCGCGGCGACAGCCATCACGGCCTGTTCCAGGTCCCCGAGCCCTGCGTGCGACTGCTCGAGCAATACATGTCGAGCATCGACCAGGCGTTCCAGCAGGCGGTCACCACGCTCGCCGTGCGGCCCAAGGTGGTGGCGCTCAAGCCCGCGGCGCCCAACGATCGCGATCCCTCACCAGTGACGTGATTTCCAATGCTCCGCGTGACATGACCGACGCGACGACGAGCAAAGTACCGGCAGTCACCCTCGGCTTCTGGATCATCAAGATTGCGGCGACGACGCTGGGTGAAACCGGCGGCGACACCTTTTCCATGACCTGGGATCTCGGCTATCTCACCAGCTCGGTCATCTTTCTCTCCATCCTGCTGGTCCTGGTCGTGCTGCAGATCGCGGCGCGCAAGTTCCACCCGTTCCTCTACTGGGCGACGATCATCGCGTCGACCACCGCCGGCACGACACTCGCGGACTTTGCCGACCGCTCGCTCGGCATCGGCTATGCCGGCGGATCGTTGCTCCTGCTGACCTGTCTCCTCGCAGCGCTCGGCCTCTGGTATCGCGCGGAAGGTTCGGTGTCGGTGAACACCGTGAACACGCCGCGCGTCGAGGCGTTCTACTGGATCACCATCACGTTCTCGCAGACGCTCGGCACCGCGCTCGGAGATTGGGTGGCGGATGCCGGCCTGGGTTATCTTGGCGGCGCGCTCGTCTTCGGCGCCGCGCTCGCCGTCATCGCCGCCGCCTACTTTTGGACCCGCATCTCACACGTGCTGCTGTTCTGGGCCGCGTTCATCCTGACCCGGCCGCTCGGCGCCACGGTCGGCGATTTCTTCGACAAGCCGATCGCGCAAGGCGGCCTCAACATCAGCCGCCCGCTCGCCTCGGCGATCATTGCCGCCTTCATCCTGGTGTGCATCCTCGTGATCCCGCAGCGCGCGGGCGTCCACCCGAAGGCGGCCCCGGCCAAGCACGACGAATGATTGGCCCGCGGCTCGTGAAGCTGCTGGCCGCGCTGACGTTCTTCAGCGGCTGCGCATCAGCCGGGCCGCCCTACATCACCGACGATCCGCAACCGACGGACTTCAGGCAGTTCGAGATCTACCTGTTCGCGACGGGAAGCGATGCGCGGGATGGCTCGGAAGCCTCGGCCGGACTCGACTTCAACTATGGCGCCGCACCGGATCTTCAGCTCACCGCCGTGGTGCCGGTCACCTACGAGAATCCCGTGGGTTCGAGCTCGGCGAGCGGCATCGGCAATATCGAGCTCGCGGCCAAGTATCGCTTCCTGCACCAGGGGCAGATCGGCTGGGACGTGGCAGTGTTCCCGCGCTATTTCTTCAAGAGCGCTTCCTCGCGCGTGGGCGAGCAGCATGGCGCGTTTCTCCTTCCCATCTGGGTGCAGAAGGACTGGCAGGCGTGGTCGACGTTCGGCGGCGGCGGTTGCGTGTTCCAGAATGGTGCGCAGCTCAAGGACTTCTGCCTCGCGGGCTGGGCGGCAACGCATACGTTTGCCTCTCGTTTGCAGCTCGGCGTCGAACTCGTCTACCAGACCGCGGATACGCCGGGCGGACGGTCCTCCACGGCCCTGGGGGCAGGCCTGCGCTACGACATCAGTGAGCATTACCACTTCCTGGCCTCCGCGGGTCCCACACTGCGCAACGCCGCCGAGACCAGCCACTATTCCTGGTACGCCTCCCTCCTGCTGACGTTCTAGGTCTCTTCAGGCGTTTCGCGCAAAGGCGCCGGACAATTAGCAACTGTTTCCTCGTTCGACCCCCGTATAGTCCCGGGCCACAACTCACGTACGGCTTCGACCCGGGTAGTGGATGACCCCTTCGGTGGCATTGCTCGAGCGTGAACAGTGCCTCGCGGACCTCGCGCACTGGCTTGCCGCCGCCGCAAAGCAGCGCGGCTGCATCGTGCTGGTGCATGGCGAAGCCGGCATCGGCAAGACGACGCTCCTCCAGGAATTCTCGAAACCGCTGCGCACGCGCGTGCTGTGGGGCGCGTGCGATGCGCTTTTCACGCCGCGACCCCTCGGTCCGCTGCATGACATCGCACGCCAGGCGCAGGGCGCGCTGCTGACGGCCGTCAATTCGGGCGCCAAGCGCGACGCGATCTTCAACGCGGCGCTCGATGAGCTGGAACGCATCCCGACGCTCGCGGTGTTCGAGGACATGCACTGGGCTGACGATGCGACTCTCGACCTGCTCAAGTACCTCGGCCGGCGCATCGAGCGCACGCGCAGCATGCTGGTCGTCACGTACCGCGACGACGAAGTGGGTCTGCGTCATCCGCTGCGCTCGGTGATCGGCGACCTGCCGCGCGTGAGCACGCACCGGATGGCGCTCGATCCCCTGTCCGAATCCGCGGTCGCGGCGCTGGCAGGCACCACGGCTCGTTCCGCGAAGGAACTGCACCGGGTCACCGGCGGCAATCCTTTCTTCGTGACCGAGGTGCTCGCGACCGATGAGGACACGGTGCCCGTGACTGTGCGCGAGGCCGTGCTGGCGCACTTCGCCAAGCTCTCGGCCGACGCACGCGAAATCGCGGAGCTGGTGAGCGTCGTTCCGGGGCGCACCGAGGACTGGCTGATCGAGGAAGCCGCGGGGCCGACCGGCGACGGCATCGAATCCTGTCTGGGTATCGGCATGGTGCGCCACGAAGATGGCTCGCTCGCCTTCCGCCACGAGCTCGCGCGGCGCGCGCTGGAAGACTCGCTCTCGCCGATGCGCCAGCAGGCTCTGCATTCGAACGTGCTCGCGGTTCTCGTGCAGCGACTGGGAATCCCGGTAGCGCGGCTGGTGCACCACGCGGACGGCGCTCGCAATGCGGACCAGGTGCTGCGGTTCGCCCCGATCGCGGCATCGCATGCCGCCTCGGTGGGCGCGCATTCGGAAGCGGCAGCGCACTACCGCGCAGCATTGCGCTACGCGAACCATCTCACGAGCGAAGACACCGCGTGCCTGCATGAGCAGCTCTCGTATGAGTGTTACCTGACGAGCCAGCACCTCAACGCCATCGAGGCCAGCACCGCGGCGCTCGAAGTCTGGCGTGCATCCGGGGCGCGCCTGCGCGAAGGCGACACGCTGCGCTGCCTGTCGCGACTGCAGTGGTTTACGGGTCGGCGTCCCGAAGCCAGGCAACACGCGCAGGAAGCAGTCACGGTACTGAAGTCGTTGCCCGCGGGTCCCGAGCTTGCCATGGCGTATGGCAATCTCGCCCATCTCGATGTCGAGGCGCACCGTGCAGACTCGGCGATTGCATGGGCGCGACGCGCGATCGAGCTCGCAGAAGGGCTCGGACGTGACGATGTGGTCATCCATGCGCTCGGCACGCTCGGTCTCACTCACTTGCTCATCGGCGATGACTCCGGCTGGGCCGAGGTCGATCGCGGCATGCAACTGGCGCGCGCCAGCGGCTCCGAGGAAGAGGTGGGACGCGCCTACTCGACGCTGTGCTCGATGTCGATTTCACGTCGCAAGTACGAGCAGGCGGCGCGCTTCCTGGCCGAAGGGCTGGCCTTTTGCGAAGAGCGCGACCTGGATTCCTGGTGGATCTACATGCTGGCGGGCCGCGCGCGCAAGCGCTTCGAGCAGAGCGACTGGCTGGGCGCGAGCGAGGATGTGGAGACCGTGCTGCGCCATCCACGCGCGACGGCCGTGACGCGCAGTCCTGCGCTCGAAGTGCTAGCGCATCTGCGCATTCGCCGCGGCGATCCGGATGCGGATACGCCGTTGGCGGAAGCGCGCGCGCTCGCCGGCGCACAACCCGAATTGCAACGCCTCGGCCGGCTGGCTGCCGTCAGCGGCGAGGCCGCCTGGCTCGCCGGAGATCAGGCGGGAGTCGTGCGGGCCGTGCGACCGGTTTACGACATCGCGCTCCAGCACCCGGACCCTCGCATGCGAGGCGAACTCGCGGCCTTGCTGTTCCGGGTTGACGCGCTCCCTGCAATGCCGACCGATGCGGCCGAACCCTATGCGTCGGAGATTTCGGGCAACTGGCGCCGTGCGGCGCAGCTGTGGAAGGCGCTCGGTTGTGCCTACGAACACGCGAGCGTGCTGGGCTGGAATGGACGCGAGGCCGAGCAACGCAGGGCGCTCACGATCCTGGACGAGCTCGGCGCCGCCCCCGCGGCGGCGATGGTGCGCAGACGCATGCGCGAACAGGGGGTGCGCAGTGTGCCGCGCGGCTCGCGCGAATCGACGCGCGCCAATCCTCATGGGCTCACGAAGCGCGAGGCGGAGATTCTCGAGCTCCTCGCCGCGGGCCTGCGCAATTCCGCGATCGCGAAGCGCCTGTTCCTCTCGACCAAGACTGTCGACCACCACGTCTCCGCCGTGCTCGCGAAGCTCGGGGTGCCTTCGCGTGCCGAAGCAGCGGCGCTCATTCGCAAGAAGGCAAGAGACAGCGCGTGATAGCGGCGGTTGCGGGGTCAACATGGTGATGCATGTCGGGAACCTGCGGAACTACCAGTAAGCCACCGCGCTCACTTCCCGGTCGTCTTCATCTCCTCGGCACTGACCGGTTTGTATTCGATGCGCGCGTGGCGCATGCCGTGCTTGACGATGATTGAGACGCTACGAACGTTGCCGATGTCGTCGAGCGGATTGCGCTCCAGCACCACGAAGTTCGCCAGCTTGCCGACCTCGACCGTGCCCGCATCCTTTTCCTGACCGGCGGCGCGCGCGCCCACGAGCGTCGCCGAACGCAGCGCATCGGCCGGCGTCATTCCCGCCTTTCTGACCAGCAGCGTGAGTTCCTGGTCGAGCGCACTGTCCGGGTCGCTCCAGTCCGCATCGTCGTCGGTGCCGGCCGAGATCGCGACGCCAGCCTGATACGCCTCAGCCGCGAGATGATCGCTCACCGCAGCGGAACAGCTGTGCGCCTCGCTCACTTCGTAGGCGAAGAGCGTCGCGTCGAGAATCGTTCCCCGCCGCTTGATCGCCTCCAGCAGTGCGGTGATCTGCGAATTCGGCCGCATGAGCTGCTCGGCGTCGACCGGTCGCTTGTCCTCGAAGCTCTGCAGCGGCGGCTTCGAGATTTCGTAGCCGAGAATGCACGCGTGACTGATGACGTCGACGCCCGCATCGACAACTTCGCTTGGGATCGCCGGGAACACGGCCGCATGAGCCCACACCAGCAAGTGTTGCCGGTGCGCCTCGGCGACGATCTTCCTGACCAGTGCTGCCGGCACGTCGGCGTAGATCTTGATTGCGGTCGCGCCGCTACCCTTCGCTTCGGCCACCGCGATGCGCAGGTCAGTCTCGGGCGTGATCGCTCGCATCCACGACACCTCGCCCGGGGTCAGGCCGCGCGCGGCATCGTGCGTGCGCGGATCGACGAAGAATTGCGGGCCCGCCATCAAGGCAACATAGAAGATGTCCGGCGACAGGATCTCGTCGAACTCCGCCTCGCGCTTGAGCTCAGACAGGAGCCGGACGTCGCCGGCCATATCACGCACCATGGTGACGCCGCTGAAAAACTCGCGTCGCAGGTAGGCTTGCGCCGCTTTCGGATCGGCGCTCGTCGCGAGGTGAACGTGCGTGTTCACCAGGCCGGGGATGATGAACTTTCCGCGAACATCGACGACTTCCTGTCCGTCCCTGGCCTCGAATCCCGGGCTCACCGCGACGATGCGATCCTTCTGTATGACGACCGCCGTGTCCGGTCGAGCGACGCCGCTCGCGACGTCGATGAGGGTGCCACCGCTGTAGACAACGACCTTTGGTGGCGGGGCATCTGCGGCTCCGGCCGCACTGCAGATCAGAACGATGAGTGCTGTAGTGAGTAACCGATCAATGTGCCTCAACCTGCTCCAGCCTTTCGCCGCGTGCTCTTCCTGACTGAAGGGTAACACTGCGTGAGCGCGATCTTGACCACCTTTGCCCAGTAATCGGAGCCTGCCGACTCTTGTCGGCAGGCGGGAGGTGCTCCCGTCGGCCAGGCTGGGCGCTGCGTATTGACAGCTGCGGCGCGCGTCCGGGAGACTTCGTCGCGCGTTTGAATTTCCCTGGGTCAGAACATCCCATACGGAGCGACTCAGCATGCCACTCCAGCTTTCCGGCTCGGTCGGGCGGGCGCCGGCCGACAATCGAAGCGCCGACGTGATCCTGGTCCAAGCCTTCATGACGGCTTGGCTCAACAAGATAAACAGTCCCCAGATCGGCATCGCCGCCGTGTGGAAGCCGGGGGTCTACGACAGCACGCTCGGCGACGTCATCCAGTTCTTCCAGAAGAAACGGACCCTGCCGTGGGCGGATGGGCGCGTCGACCGCGATGGACGGACCTGGAAAGAGATGCTGTCGCTGGTCAAAGGCGGCCTGAACGTCCCGGAGTGGATCGACCCGCCCTCACCCAACGCTGGATTTACCGAGCTGAAAGTCCTGCGTTTCCGGCAGACGCTGCCCGGTAATCCAGCCGGGTTCAAGATTCCCGCGATCGCTCCTGCCAGCGTGACGCCCTTCCTCTTCCGGCCGGTACCGAAGAATGCGATTCTGATCGAGGGGTCCGCCGAGGCCACGATCCGCGAACTCCTGATCAAGATCGAGAAGAACGGCGTGATCTTCTGGGTCGGAGCGGTCGTTCCGGCGGGCACCAGCGACTTCAGCCGTGCCTACTTATTCTTCCATCCTGACACCATCGGCCCGACCGACGACGCGGGCTATGCGGACTTCACCGGTCGGTGGCCGACCGTGCAACGGTATGTCGTGCCGCTCGGTCTGCAGATGGCGGCCGTGAAGCAGATGGTCCTCATCGTTCCGTTCATGACTTGCGCATCGCGCTCCAACGCGGCCTCTACGAATCTGTTCGCCGATCGCGGCTTGGACACGCTGAACGACATCATGACGGCGATCCAGATCTCGGTCGGACAGACGGGGATCCGGCAATCGCTCGCGCGGCTTGGTGTCTCCAGCTACAGCTCGGGTGTGAACCATCTCGCTCGCTTCGCCAGCAAGCTCGGAGGCACGGGTGTGATCGGCGAGCAGATCGACTTCGACAGCCCCTTCATGAGGGTTTCCCACAGCTGGATGCCGGTGCTGCCAGGCACAGCGAATTGGACAGTGACCCAGTCACCTCCGCCCGCAGCCAACAAGCTCGGCTGGCTGCATCTGCCGCAGCCGGCGTTCCGCCAGATCAAGGCCTACGGGCCCGATGTGCACACCCAGATCGGCTTCATGATGTTCCAGTCCATGATGACCATCAGCTCCGTCGAGTGATGCCAGGGCAATGACGGCGTGCCGAGCTGTTGAAGCGCAGGCGTTCTCTGTCGGCGTTGTAGTGGCGCGCTCGGCGGGATTGCGCCTTTGCCGTCCATGGCCGGCGCCCGCTCGGGTCGACTAGCGTCGACCAGAACTGCTCCTGCAGTTCTGTCGAACCCACGACGTGTGGGTTCGAACTCCGCCGAGCTGTTGAAGTGCCGTTGTTCTCTGTCGGCGTTGTAGTGGCGCGCTCGGCGGGATTCGAACCCACGACCCCTGCCTTCGGAGGGCAGTACTCTATCCAGCTGAGCTACGAGCGCGCGGCATCTGCGCAAGGGCGCGCATCATAGCCCTGGCTGCTTTCTCCGTCCATTCAGGGGTTTAAGCGCGCGAAAGGAATCGCTTATACTTGCGCGCCTCTTTCCGGCCGCCAGATTACAAGGTGCAAAAGTGAGTGCGAGCCACG
>DATFRO010000128.1:0-20501 GCA_035263105.1 Steroidobacteraceae bacterium
GACCAAGATCGGTGTGAGCTATGGCGAGAGCCATCTCGACCTCGCCGACGGAGAGCCCAGCTCGCCGCTGGTGGACAAGAACAAGTCGTACGTGATCGGGATCTATCATCCGGTGACGAGCGCCTTGAACCTGGTCCTCGAATACACCGACACCAAGTCAGAAGCGCACAACGGTAATGAAGCCGAGGAAAAAGCGATCGCGCTCGGTGCGATCCTGTTCTTCTGAGGCGATTCGGACGGATTAGAATAATCGACAGGCTCAAATGTGGCGGCGCTGCCCGGCGCCGCCACTACTTTTCCAGACCGGGCGATTCCTCGTGAACACAACGATGCAGAACACGCCAGCTTCGCGGCACATTCCATTTCATTCCCTCCGCTGGCGCAGGCCGGCGCTTGCTGTGGTTCTCCTTGCGCTCGGCTGGGCCGGCGCTGCCTGGGGCGCAACCAGCGCGCCGCGCGGCACCACTTCGCTCTGGAACGGCGATGATCAGTGGGTACGCATCGAGCCCCAGGATGACGCGAGTGCGCCACCGAACGACCAGCCGGCCAAGCTGGATCAGAACGTGGTCGCCAATGCGCTGGGTGCACTGCGTACCACGATCGCGGACCCCGACACCGGCACATCCATACAGCGCGCAGTGTTCACGCGCGAAGAGATCGCGACACTCGCGCCGCATGTGACTTCAGGACTGGCGAAGGCGGGCCCGCGCCAGGACATCACCTTCAGCACGCTCGGCAGCCGCTCGCGTGGCGCCGGCAGCATGGCCAAGGAAATCAGCGTGAATGCGGGCCGGGCTTTCTACCAGGGCGGCAAGCTCAACGTGATCTTCGGCGAGCTGCAGTCCAAGTATAAAAAGAAGAACATCTACGGCCAGCGCAGCGAGGACTTCACGCCGCGGCGCGACGGCACACGCGACAAGGAGAGCGAGCAGAAGGTGGCTCTCGCGGTGACGCCGGGAGTCGCAACCGTGCGCGGCGATTGGCTCGCCATCGATCTCGCTGTTGCCGGCGCGCAGCCTCCGGCTGCGACCGCGGCAACACAGGCAGCTCCAGCTGCTTCCGGCGCGCCGCCGTCCGCACCGGCAGCCCAATCCGCGCCGCCGCCGCCACCCGTCACGCAATCCGCGCCGGCATCGCCGCCGCCTGCGGCACGCTCGGCTCCGCCTCCGCCGGTCGTTGCGCCGGCGCCCGCCGCGAGCTCTGCGGCGGCACCAGCGCCGTCGGCAGCACCGGCGGCCACGGAAAAGAGCGCGGACATCGAGCGCCGCTTGCGTGCGCTCAAAGACATGAAGGACAAGGGCCTCATCACCGAAGAGGCCTACCAGGCGAAGATGAAAGAGCTGCTCTCGGAGTTGTAACGAATCGCGTCCCGAGCAGGGGGCGCAAGGGGGGATTCCATGATGCGTCTACGCTCAGCAATCGGCGCGCTGACCACGTTCTCCTGTGCCGGCGCGCTTTGTCTCCTCGCTGGCGCAGCCAGCGCGGACCCGGTCAGCCAGGCAGCGCTCGATGCCGCCGCAAACGACTCGAGCAACTTCCTGCACACCAACGGCAACTACAACCAGACACGCTACTACCCGGCGAAGCAGATCACGCGTGACAACGTGAAGAAGCTGCGCCCGGCGTGGGTGTTCCAGACCGCGATCGTCGAGTCGATGGAGACGACGCCGATCGTCTCGGGCGACACGATGTACGTGACGACCTCCTTCAATCACGTGTATGCGCTGGATGCGGCCACGGGGGCCGAGCGCTGGCACTTCAAGCACAACATGGGCCCGGTGACCACCTACTGCTGCGGCCCGAACAATCGCGGCGTGTTCGCCTACAACGACAAGCTCTACATGGGCACGCTCGATGCGAAGCTGGTCGCGCTCGATGCCAAGACCGGCAAGCAGGTCTGGGAGCAGCAGATCGCCGATCCCGAGCTCGGCTACAGCGAAACGATGGCGCCGACCGCGGTCGACGGGAAGATTCTCATCGGCACCAACGGCGGCGAGTACGGCATTCGCGGCTTCGTGAAGGCGTATGACGCGGATTCCGGCAAGCTCCTCTGGACCTTCAATACGATCCCCGAGAATTCGGCGGGCGTGTGGGCCACGAAGGACGCGACCGGCCGCGACATGCATCGCGACATCAAGGCCGAGAAAGCGGCGTACAAGAAGGCAGGCGATCCGTACAAGACGCTCGGCGGCGGCGTGTGGCAGAACATGGCAATCGATCGCGAGACCGGCACCGTGTACTTCGTGGTCGGCAATCCGTCACCGGACCTCTACGGCGCGATCCGCCCGGGCGACAACCTCTACACCAACTCGCTGGTTGCGGTCGATCTCGCGACCGGAAAGTACAAGTGTCACTTCCAGTACATCGCGCACGATGTCTGGGATCTCGACGCGGTGAGCCCGGTGATCATCACGCAGGTGAAGGACCAGAAGGGCAACACCGTGAAGGGCCTGCTCCACGGCGGCAAGACGGGCTACGTGTATGTCCACAATGCCAAGGACTGCAGCCTGATCCGTTTCTCCGACCCGATGGTCTCGCAGGAAAATCGCTGGGTGCTGCCGACGCCGGAAGGCGCGCGCATGCTCCCGGGCGCGAACGGCGGTGTGGAATGGTCGCCGATGGCCGTCGATCCGACGCAGAACACGGCCTACGCCATCAACCTGCACCAGCCGATGACCTATCACGTGCAGGAAACGCCGTATCCGGGCGGCAAGCTCTGGCTCGGCGGCGCGTTCAAGGTCATCCCGACCGAGCAGCAGTCGGGCAACATCACGGCGGTCGACTACAACACCGGCAAGATCCGCTGGCAGGTGAAGACCGCGCAGCCGATGATCGGCGGCATCCTCGCGACGGCGGGTGGTGTCGTGTTCACCGGCCAGGGCAACGGCTGGTTCAAGGCCTACGACTCCTCGAGCGGCAGCGAGCTCTGGGGCTTCCAGTGCGGCGCCGGCGTCAACGCTCCGCCTGCGTCCTACACGGTGAATGGTAAGCAGTACATCGTGGTCGCGGCGGGCGGCAACGTGCAGCTCGATTACAAGCGAGGCAACAACGTCTTCGCGTTCTCGCTGTCAGACTGAAGAGTGGATCATTCGATCGAAAGCGGGCGGTCCAGGTGGACCGCCCGCGTTTTTTTGTGGCGTCCGCCGCGGCGGGCTTATGTTGCGAGATGAGACGGATGAGAACCGACTGCTTTGTGCTGGGCGCCGCATGCCTTGCGGCAACCGCGCTGCTCGCGGCGCCGGCGAGGGCCGCCGATGAGGAATTCGCGCCGGTGCAGGAGACACTGCAAACCTGTTTCGCCTGCCACGGTGAGCATGGTGCTGCGCCGCTTCCGCAGAACCCGATCCTGGCGGGCCAGGAGTACTACTACACCTACGTGCAGCTGAAAGATTTCCAGAGCGGCCTGCGCAAGAGCGATGTCATGGGTCCGATCGCGCAGGCGCTCAAACCCGATGACATGAAGCTGCTCGCGAAATACTTCTCGCAGCAGACCTGGCCCGCGATCGGCCACAACGGGGATCCGGCGAAAGTGGCGGCGGCGAAGTCGGCGATCGAATCGGCCGCGTGTATCTCCTGCCACCTCGGCGATTTTCGCGGCAACAGCCGCGTGCCGCGGATCGCCGGCCAGACGCCCGAGTACCTCCTGCACACGATGGCCGATTTCAAGAGCACCGCACGCAACAACGCGCCCGCCATGAGCGCGCTGCTCGCGACTTTCAGCGAGAACGACCTCGCGAGTCTCGCGGACTACCTGGCCTCGCTCACGGTGTACCAGAGCTCGCAGACGGGCGAGATCCGCTGAGGAGCAGCTCGACGATGTCGTTGTGACCGCCCGCCGCGGCGTGATCGCGCGCGGTCTTGCCGCCGTGGTCCCGCAGCGATTTGTCCGCGCCCTTCTCGAGGAGCTTTTGCACGGTGGCCGCGAAGCCTTCCGAGCTCGCGATCATCAGTGCCGTCATGCCGCGATTGTCCTGCAGGTTCACGTGCGCGCCCGCGGCGAGCAGCAGCGCGGTCGCCTCGACGTGATCGTAGCCGGCGGACCACATGAGGGCGGTGAGGTCGTTGCCGAACTTCTGATTCACATCGACGCCGCGGCCGACGAGCAATCCGAGCACGTCGGTGTTGCCTTCCGCCGCGGCGTACACCAGGGCGGACTTGCCTGTGCGGTCGATGAGGTCGACCTTCGCGCCGCGGTCGAGGAGCAGCTTCACGAGCGGTGCATTGCCGCCGTACACCGCGTGCATCAGTGGCGAGAGTTGCTGCTGATCGAGGTGATTGACCCCCGCCCCCGCTTCCAGCAAGGCAGTGGCCGCTTCGAGGTGGCCGCCGTGGGCGGCATGCATCAGCGGCGTTTCGAGTTGCACGTTCGGCTGATCGACGTCCGCGCCGGCCTTGAGCAGCACGCGCACGATATCGGTGTGCCCGCCACGCGCCGCCTGCAGGAGCGGAGTCGCGCCCACTCGGTTGCGCGTCTTGACCGACGCGCCCTCTGCCAATAAGTGCTCGACTCCGGCCACATCTCCGTCGCGCGCGGCATCGAGGAGCTGCAGGTTGATCGGTCGCGATTCCTCGGCTTCCTCGGCCAGTGCCGGGTGAGCGCAAGCGATCCAGAGGCCGAGCGCGAGGCGCGCCGCCAGCCGATCAGGCTTCGATGAGGCCATGACGGATCGCGAGGAGCGTGAGCTCGGACTGGTTCACCACTTCGAGCTTCTGCTTGATGTTGTAAAGATGCGTGCCGACGGTGGACGCCGACAGGTTGAGGTCCTCGGCAATCTTCTGCACCGTGGCGCCGCGTGCCAGGCGGATGAAGACGTCGAATTCACGCTCCGACAGCTGCTCGATGAGCGGCTTCGCCGCGCCTTCGATCTCCGCGAGCGCGAGTTTCTGCGCCAGGTTGCTGTCGATGTAGCGCCGGCCTGCCGCCACCGCCGTCACCGCCTCGACCAACGTCTCCGGCGCGCTGCGCTTGGACAGGAAGCCGAGCGCACCCTCACGCAGGGCGCGACGCGCATGCATCGGATCATCGTGCGCGGAGAGCGCCAGCACGCGCGCCTGCGGATCGCGCGCACGAATCCGCCGCAGCGCCTCGAGTCCGCCCATCCCGGGCATCGCGAGGTCCATCACCACCACGTCGGGCGTCAGCTCGAGGTAGCGCTGGCAGGCGGCCTCGCCGGATTCCGCTTCGGCGACGACCGCAACGTCCGCGAGCGACTGCAGGAGCAGCCGGAACCCGGTGCGCACCACCGCGTGATCGTCCACCAGCAGGATGCGGATCATGCGGCCGCCGCCAGGGGAATCTCTGCGGTCAGGCACACTCCGCGCGGCTCCTGGTTCGAGACCTTGAGAGTGCCGCCGAGGTGCTTCACGCGCTCAGCGAGGCCACGCAGGCCGAAATGCCCGGGCAATGACCAGTCCTCCGGCAAGCCGACACCATCGTCGGCAATGGCAATCATTGCGCGCTCCGCGTCGGACTGCACCTTGAGATCGATGTGCGTCGCCTGTGCATGTCGCAGGGCATTGATCAGCCCTTCCTGGGCGACACGATAGATGGCGAGCGCGACGCTCGGCCCCAGGCCCATGGCGAGATCATGGTGCAGCGTCAGCGTGATCGACGGATAGCGCCGCTGCCAGTCGCGCACCAGGCCCTCGAGCGTCGCTGCAAGCCCCAACGTGTCGAGCGACAAGGGCGCGAGGCGCGGAATCAGGCCATGCATTGCGTCGTAGAGCCGAGCCGCTTCATCCGCGATCAGCCGTGCAGGCTCCGCCGGGTCGCGCGCGGTTCCCTGCGCTGCGATGGCGAGCGCGAGACTGCGGATGGCCGTGACCGATTGCCCGAATTCATCGTGCAACTCATGCGCGATCAGCCGCCGCTCCTCTTCGACGTGCTGGTCGACCAGGCGCGCCATCTCGCGCCGGTCTTCGAGCTGTCGCTCGGCCTCGAGCGCCTTGCGCTCGGCATTCACCTTGTCCTCGACGGCCTGCGCCATGCGGTTGAACGCCGCACCGATGGCGTGCGCTTCGGCTCCCGGAAGTTCCGGCAGACGGAACCCGAGGTCGCCGCGCTGAATGCGCTCCAGGCCGTTGGCAATCACCGGAAAGGGTGCCAACGCGCGGCTCACCGACCAGAAGGCGAGCCCATTGACGATGACCAGCATGATGGCGGCAAACGCCATGAGTCCCGCCAGCTCGTCCCAGGCGTCCAGCACTGCGCGCGAAGTGTGCGCGGCCACGATCAAACGGACGCCGCCCGGGAGCGGAAAGATGTGCCGTACCGTCCCGGGCACCAGCAAGTGGCTGAACCAGTCAGGCGCATAGCGACCGGCCTTGTAGGTCGGCGGCGGCGAACGGTAGAGCACTTCCCCGGCGGCGGACTCGAGCGTGATGTCGTTGGCATGCACGCGGCCGAGCTGCTGCAGGAATTGCAACAACACTTCCGGACCGCCTTCACGTGAATAGATGGTCGCGAGACGGCCGAGGAGCTGTGAGGCCGCGCGGTTGGCCGCCTCGGTCTCCTCGCGCACGGACTCGCGGGCCGTGATCACCTCCCAGGTGATCAGGACCAGCACGAACGTGGCGGTGAGGGCCGCTACGACGAGATTCAGGCGAGTGCGCAGCTTCATTTGTTCTTGTCCCATCTCATGAAAATCATGAGGCGACTTTCATGATGATCCCGTTGCCGCCGGGGGCGCCAGTATCGAGGATGTCGCTGGCGGCACAACAGGCCGTCACAGCAAAGCCGACTGAAGGAGCATTGTCATGAAGTGGGAAACTCCGCAAGCGATCGATTTCCGGTTCGGCATGGAAATCACGATGTATATCGCCAATCGCTGAAGTAGCCCCGGTGTCAGCCTGCGCAAGCGGGCTGCACCTTGTTCCATCTTGAAGATTCGAGTGCTGGGATCCGCCGCCGGCGGCGGCTTCCCGCAGTGGAATTGCAACTGCCGCAACTGTGCCGGACTGCGTAACGGCACCTTGCGCGCCCGTCCGAGGACGCAGTCCTCCATAGCGGTCGCCGGAAATTCCGCCACCGCGTGGGCCCTGGTCAATGCTTCACCCGACATCGCCGCGCAACTGCAGGCGAACCCCGTCCTGCAGCCCGCCCGCGCCACGCGTGATACCGCGATCGCGGCCATCGTGCTGGTCGACGGCCAGGTCGATCACACCACCGGTCTCTACATGCTGCGCGAGGCTTCGCGCCCCTGGCCGATCTGGTGCAGCGACAGCACCTATGCCGATCTCACGCGGGGCAACCCGGTGCTGAAGGTTCTCGAGCATTACTGCGGCGTGGAGCGACGGGCCATCGACCTCGGCGGTGAGGGCTTCACTATCGACGCGCTCGACGGCGTGAGCTGGCGGGCGTTACCAGTCGCGAGCAAGCCGGCGCCCTATTCGCCCAATCGCGAATCACCAGTGCCCGGAGACAACCTCGCGCTGGTGATCACCGATGAGGCTTCAGGCCGCTCGGCGCTCTACGCGCCGGGCCTTGCAAGCATCGATGATGCGGTGTGGCGCGCCATGCAGTCCGCGGCGTGCGTGCTCGTCGACGGCACGTTCTGGACGGACGATGAGATGATTCGCCGCGAAGTGTCACGCAAGCGCGCGCGCGAGATCGGTCACCTGCCACAGAGCGGCCCCGGTGGCATGCTCGAGTGGCTCGATCGCCTGCCCCCGGCGACGCGCAGGATCCTCATCCACGTGAACAACACCAATCCGATCCTCGACGAGGATTCGCCCGAGCGCGCCGAGCTCGCGCGCCGCAATGTGGAAGTCGCGTTCGACGGCATGGAGATCAGCTTGTGAGCGGCCCCGACGCCAGCGCCTGGAGCAAGCCGGAGTTCGAAGAGCGCCTGCGCGACAAGGGGCGTGCCTATCACATCCATCACCCGTTCAACGTGATGCTCAACTCCGGCAAGGCGAGCCCGGAGCAGATCCGCGGCTGGGTCGCGAATCGCTTCTATTACCAGATCAGCATCCCGATCAAGGATGCGGCGATCCTGTCGAATTGCCCGGACCGCGCGGTGCGCCGCTCGTGGGTGCAACGCATCCTCGATCACGACGGTTACGGCGACGATCCCGGCGGCATCGAATCGTGGCTGCGCCTTGCCGAAGCGGTCGGCCTCGACCGGGCCAGCGTCGAGAACCTCACCGACGTGACGCCGGGCGTGCGCTTCGCCGTCGATGCCTACGTCAACTTCGCGCGCCGCGCGCCGTGGCAGGAAGCGGTCTGCTCATCGCTCACCGAGCTCTTTGCGCCCGAGATTCACAAGCAGCGCCTCGCCAACTGGCCCGAGCATTACCCATGGATCGACCGCGCGGGGCTGCAGTACTTCCAGAGCCGCGTGAGCATTGCGCGCCGCGACGTCGAGTTCGGTCTTGCCTTCACGCTCGACTGGTTCAAGACACGCGCCCAGCAGGAGCGCGCGCTCGAGATCCTGCAGTTCAAGCTCGACGTGCTCTGGCAGATGAACGACGCCATGGCGCAGCGCTACGGAGTGTCTTCATGAGCACGATCGGTGCAACCGCCCGGCCTGCGCTCGGCCGCGGCTTCCGCCTGCAGTGGGAGCCCGCGCAGAACGCGCACGTGCTGCTCTACCCGGAAGGGATGGTGAAGCTCAACATGAGCGCCGGCGAGATCATGAAGCGCTGCGACGGCGCGCGCACGGTGGCCGAGATCACCGCGGACCTGGAGCAAGCGTTCGGCGCGAGCAACCTGTCGGCGGATGTCACCGCGTTCATGAGCTTCGCGCTCGAGCACAAGTGGTTGGAGCTGCCGGCGTGAGCGCACGTCCCGGGCCGCCGCTGTGGCTGCTGCTGGAGCTGACCTACAAGTGTCCGCTCCACTGCGTGTACTGCTCCAACCCGACGGACTTCGCGCGCACCACGGATGAGCTCGGGACCGAGGACTGGATCCGCGTGATGCGCGAGGCACGCGCGCTCGGCGCGGTGCAGCTCGGGCTCTCGGGCGGCGAGCCGCTGATGCGCGAGGACCTCGAGACGATCGCCGCCGAGGCCCACAGCCTCGGCTTCTACACCAACCTCATCACTTCCGGCGTCGGCCTCAACGAGGTGCGCATCAAGGCGCTGAAGGACGCGGGGCTCGATCACATCCAGCTGTCGTTCCAGGACAGCACGCGGCAGATGAACGATTTCCTGAGCAGCACGCGCACCTTCGAGCTCAAGTCGAAAGTCGCGGCGCTGATCAAGAAGCACGACTACCCGATGGTACTGAACGTGGTGCTGCATCGGCTCAACATCGATCACGTGGAGCAGATCCTCGAGATGGCCGAGGGGATGCAGGCGGAGTACGTCGAGCTCGCCAATACGCAGTACTACGGATGGGGCTGGGCCAATCGCGACCAGTTGCTGCCGAGCCGCGAACAGGTGCGGCGCGCGGAAGAGGTGACGCAGCGCTTTCGCGACAAGGTCGGGCAGCGCATGAAGATCTACTTCGTGGTGCCCGATTACTTCGAGCGCCGGCCGAAACCGTGCATGAACGGCCTCGGCTCGGTGTTCCTCAACGTGATCCCCGACGGCACCGCCCTGCCCTGTCACGCCGCGCGCATGTTGCCCGGGCTCGAGTTTCCCAATGTGCGCACGGCGAGCGTCGAATCGATCTGGTTCGACTCGCCCGGCTTCAATCACTTTCGCGGCGACAGCTGGATGAAGGAACCCTGCCGCAGCTGCCCGGAGAAGACCAAGGACTTTGGGGGCTGCCGTTGCCAGGCGTATCTGTTCACCGGTGACGCCGCGAACGCCGACCCGGTGTGCGATCTCTCGCCTCACCATCACCTCGTCGAAGAGGCCGTGGCGCGTGCCGAGCGCCCGCGCGTCGAAGAGAAGCCGCTCCTGTTCCGCGACCTGCGCAACTCGCAAACCCTGTCCTCACGATGAGCGAGCTCGCGATCAGGGCGGATCGCCTGACCAAGCGTTACGGCGAGACGCTCGCCGTGGACGGCGTCGATCTCGCAATCCCGCAGGGCCAGTTCTTCGGACTGCTCGGGCCGAATGGCGCGGGCAAGACCAGCACGATCCACATGCTGTCGACGCTGATCCGGCCGACGTCGGGCGAAGCCGCGGTGATGGGGCATTCCGTGCGCACCGAGCCGCTCGCCGTCCGCCGCAACATCGGCGTCGTGTTCCAGGAAGCCGCGCTCGATCGCACGCTGTCGGTGGCGGAGAACCTGCGCTTTGCCGGCGCGCTCAACGACCTCCCGCGCCGCGAAGTGCTGAGACGCAGCGCCGAGCTGCTCCGGCTCTTCGGCCTGAGCGAGCGGCGTGATCACGTGACGGGTGCGCTGTCCGGCGGCATGCGCCGCGCGCTCGACATCGCGCGCGGCGTGATTCACCAGCCGCGCCTGCTGTTCCTCGATGAGCCGACGATCGGGCTCGACGTGCCGAACCGCCGTGCCATCTGGCGCCACATCGCGCGTCTCAGGAACGAGCTCGGCATCACCGTGCTCCTCACGACGCACTACCTCGAAGAGGCGGTGGATTGCGATGAGGTCGCGTTTCTCAACCAGGGACGCATCGTGCGCCGGGGCAACCCGCGCGCGCTGATCGAGCAGCTGGGCGCGTACATCGTCGAGGTCGAGACGCCGCGTCCGAAGGACTTGGCCGAGCAGCTCACACCGCGCCTCGGCCCGGCCCTGGTCGAAGGCGATCGGCTGCAGTTCTGTTGCAACCGCGAGCCTGCCGAGCTCGCGGCGCTGCAGGCGGAGCTGGCAGTCACGGCCCAGGCGGTGCACTGGCGCCGGCCGAACTTGAACGATGTGTTCCTGTGGGTGAACCAGCAGGACGCCTCACAGAAGCGAGCTGCCTGATGATCCTGCGCCCGACCTTCGCCGTGCTCGAACGCGAAGTCCTCAAGCTGCTGCGCCAGCGCGGCCGGCTGCTGTCCTCGATGGTGCGACCGCTCCTCTGGCTGCTCGTCATCGGCGCCGGCCTCGGTGCCGTCAAGGCCGCGCACGGCGAGCCCGCCTACCAGACCTTCCTCGTGCCCGGCGTGCTCGGCATGACGCTCTTGTTCGGCGGCATGCTCGCGGCACTCTCCACGGTGAACGATCGCGAATCCGGCGTGATGCGCATGCTGGTGATCGCACCGATCGCACACTACTGGATCGTGCTGGCGAAGGCGCTCGCTGCTACCTGCGCGGCGCTGTTGCAGGCGGCGTTGTTGCTCGTGATCCTGGCGCTGACCGGGTACTTGAGCGCGCAGGTGTCGGTGCCACTGCTCGTGGCCGGGCTGATCGGCACTGCTCTCGCTAGTGCGAGCCTCGGAATGCTGGTCGCGGCGTTCTCTCCGACACTCGACAACTACGCGACGCTGATGAACCTCGTGATCTTCCCGGTGTTCTTCCTGTCGGGCTCGCTCTACCCGGTGCAGCAGTTGCCGTACGTGCTGCGCCTGGTGGCGTCGCTCAACCCATATACCTACGGCGTCGATCTGCTCAAGCACGCGGCCGTCGCCGGAGCCACCGCCACGCATGATCCGGATTTCGCACTCACGCTCGACTTCGCCGTGCTCATCGGCTTCAGCGTCGTTGCGCTCGGGATCGCCGCCGCACGCTTCTCGCGCGACAACGCGAACGAGCCGCTCATTCATCGCCTCGCCAACAGTCCGCGCGCCTGAATCGATGCCTCATGAAAATCATGAGCTAAGTTTCATGACGGCAGCTATTCCGTCGTCCACCCCATTTCGGCGAAACAGTTCGTATTGCATTGCGAGGAGCGAGTTCATGCGAGCGGCGGGCATGTTGATCGGCATCTGTTGCGCGCTGCCGGCGGTGGCGCAGGAGGCGCAGGCACCCACGTCGGCGGGATCGATGGTGGTCACGGCGACACGCACCGAGAAGTCGGCCTTCGACATCCCGGTCGCGATCGACGTCGTGGGCGGAGAAGACCTGCGCGAGCACCGGCAGGCGGTCGACCTGTCCGAAGGCCTGGGCAAGATCCCCGGCATCGTGGTCCAGAATCGCTACAACTATGCGCAGGACCTGCAGGTCTCCTCGCGTGGCTTCGGCGCGCGCGCTTCTTTCGGCGTGCGCGGTGTGCGACTCATCCAGGACGGGATTCCGCTCACCATGCCCGACGGTCAGGGTCAGACCGCGCTCTTCGACCTCGGTGGCGCGAATCGCGTCGAAGTCCTGCGCGGGCCGTTCTCCGCGCTTTACGGCAATTCCTCGGGCGGCGTCATACACCTCATCACCGCGTCCGACCCGCAGCCTGGGCAGGTGCAGGCGCGAGCGACCGGCGGCGATAACGGCACGTGGCGGGGCGCGCTGAGTTTCGGCGACCAGGCGGGACCGGTGGACTTCAAGGGCAACGTCTCGCGCTTCGAGACCGACGGGTTTCGCGATCACAGCGCCGCGCAGCGCGATCTCGCCAACCTGTGGGCGCGCTATGGCGCGGGTGAAGCATCCACCATCACGGTGATCGGCAATTATCTCGATCAGCCCGACACGCAGGATCCGCTCGGGCTCACCCAGGCGCAGCTCGATGAGGATCCCTCGCAGGCGGGCATCGGCGCCGAGCAGTTCAACACGCGCAAGAGCATTCACCACGTCCAGGGCGGCGTCGTCTTCGATCATGAATTCTCCGAGAGCAACAACATGCGCGCGCTCGGCTACTACGGGACGCGGCAGGTCGTGCAATACCTCGCCAACCCGAGCGTCGCGATCACGGGCTCGGGCGGCGTCGTCGACCTCGATCGCGATTTCGGCGGCGGCGAGTTGCGCTGGCATCACGCCGGTGAATTGGCCGGCGCGCCCTACGAAATGACACTCGGTGCGGCCTACGACCGCATGGACGAGATCCGCAAGGGCTACGTCAACGTGCTCGGCACGCGCGGCGACCTGCGCCGTGACGAAGACGACCTGGTGTACGACTTCGACCAGTACTTCATCGCTTCCTGGAACATGACCGAACGCTGGCAGCTCGCCGGCGGCGTGCGCCACAGCGAGGTCAAGTACCAGTCGGAAGATCACTTCATCGTCGGCGCGAACCCCGACGACAGCGGCGACATCGACTTCGAGAGCACGATGCCGGTCATCGGCCTGCTCTTCCAGGCGGCGCCGGGCGTGCACCTGTTCACCTCGGTCGGCCGCGGCTTTGAAGCGCCGACCTTCGCCGAGCTCGCCTACCGACCGGATGGCGCGCCCGGTCTCAACTTCGATCTCGAAGCGGCTGACAGCACCAACATGGAGGCCGGCGTGAAGTGGCGGATCAGCCCGAACGCGCAGCTCAACACGACGCTGTTCCGCTCCAACACTCACAGCGACATCGTCACGGGCCCCGCGCCGTTCCCCGGACGCAATACCTTCGTCAATGCCGATCTCACGCGTCGTGAAGGCGCGGAACTCGCGGCATCGCTGTCGATGCTGCATGACGCGCTGACACTGGACGTCGCCTACACCTATACGCGCGCGCGCTTCGAGGACTTCACCAACTTCGCGGGCGTCGACCTCGCGGGCAACCAGATTCCCGGCGTCCCGGAAAACTCCGCCTACGCGGATCTCAACTGGAACTTCACGCCCTCGGGCGGCTCGACCGGACTCGAAGTGCGCTGGGCGGATCGCGTGTTCGCGGACGACCTGAACTCGGCGTCAGCGGACTCGTACATCGTGGTCAACTGGCACGCGGGCCTGCGCCAGCACGTCGGTTCCTGGCGTCTGGAGGAATTCGTGCGCGTCGACAATGTCTTTGACGAGAGTTACGTCGGTTCAGTGATCGTCAATGCAGCGAATGCGCGCTACTTCGAGCCCGCGCCGGAGCGCACCTGGCTCGTCGGCTTCACGGCGGGCTATTCGCCGCGCTAGGACGAGCGCGCGCACCGATGACGATGGTTCAGACTGGCGGTACCAGGCCGAGCCGCATCGCGATCCGGAACAGCTGCGCCGTGCTCCCGGCACCGAGCTTCTGCTTGATCGCCGACTGGTGATTGGCGACCGTCTTCTGGTTGACGGACAGCTGCTTCGCGATCTCCTCGGTCGTGCAGCCCTGCAGCAGGAGCTCGAGCACCTCGAACTCGCGCGCGGAGAGCGCCATGTGGGCCGCAGCCACCTCGGCGTCGGGGACGCCGAGCGCCAGCGTTTGCGCCACGTCGTGACTCAGGTAGCGCTTGCCGGCCGCCACGGCGTGCACAGCCTCGACCAGCACGTGCGGCGCACTCGCCTTGGTGACGTAGCCGGCCGCGCCGGCATCGAGCGCCCGGCGAACGAAGATCGCGTCCTCGTACATGCTGAAGGCCAGTACCCGCGCCGCCTGCGAACGCGCGAGGATGCGGCGGATACCTTCGATGCCGCTGACGCCGGGAAGCGCGATGTCCATCACGACGACGTTGGCTTCGAGACCCGGAAACTTCTGAAACAGCTCGGCCACGGTCGCGGCCTCACCCACGACGCGGATGGCGCCGCTCTCCTCGAGCAGCCGGCAATAGCCCGCGCGCACCACAGGGTGATCATCGACCAGCAGCACGGTGATCGGTCCGTTCATGCGGTCGCGCTCGCTTCGGCGCCGACCGCGGGAATACTGGCGCGAATGGCGAACCCGCCCGCCGGTTCGTTCGTGACCTGCAGGCTCCCGCCGAGGGTCTCGATGCGCTCGCGCATGCCGATCAGCCCGAGTCCGCGCCGCGTCCCGGGCTCGGTGCCCCGACCGTCGTCAATCATGCTGAAAAACACTTCCGAACCGCTCGTTGCCGATGGCCCGGTCCGCTGCACGCGAATCTCGACATGCTCCGCCTCGGCATGCCGCGAGACGTTGGTCATGCCTTCCTGCAGCAGACGATACAGCGCCAGTGCGAGCGTCTCACTGACGTCATCGAGATCGCCCTGCAAGGACAGGTCGAAGCGCACTGCGGGCAGCCGGCGACGCCAATCGTCCACGTACTGCTCGAGCGCCGCCTCGAGGCCGAGCTCGTCGAGCCCGATCGGTCGCAGCCGACGGATCAGGTTGCGCACCACGGCGTACACATGATCCGCGTGCTCGACGATGGAGGATGCCGCGCGCTGCACGGTTGCATCGCCGTGCGTGGCTCTCGACTGGATCGACACGGCATCGATCTTGATGGCGTTGAGGTACTGGCCGAGCTCGTCGTGCAGCTCGCGCGCCAGGAACTTGCGCTCCATCTCCTGCACCTGCAGGTGCTGCTGCGCGAGCTGGCGGTGTTCGAGCAGGAGCTTGCCGAGCTGCGCTTCGGCCGCGCGCCGCCGTTCGAGCTCCGCGCGGGCTTCGCGATAGCGTCGCCACGCGAACCAGGTGAGGCCGAGCGACAACACCAGGAACGTCAGCACCAGCTCATCGAGCTGCACGTGCTCGAAGCGGCGCGTCACCACGAGAATGGATTCGCTGAGCTCGAAGTGAACGGCGAGCGTCAGCACAGCCGCCGTCAGGAGCGCGACCACTGCCAGGTCGCGCCGCGCCGTCATGCGCGCCTGGTCCGGCGAGGCGGCTTTCGGTTGCGGGAGATGCATCGATCGGTCCTGGGTTGTGTTCATGGCTATTTGCGCTAGGCGAGGCCGGGAGAAATTCCCGGTCACATCAGGGAAAACTCTGTGTCGAAAACACCGCTCGGTATGGGATTCTAGTGCGGTTTCCGGGCTCGCGCGCAGCGGCGCCGGCCAACACCATAAACAATGAATCGCGGGAACATCATGCCACGACTGCTGAAGTGCGCCGTGTACATCCTGCTGTTCGGCAGTGCCAGCGCGGCCGCGCAGACGGACGATGCGGGTTCGGCGCCGGGCAAGATCGGTGAGATCGTCGTGGCTGCCCCCTACGGCTACGAGATGCCGCGCGACCGCGTGCCGGCCAATGTGCAGACCGCGACGGCCGCCGAGATCACGAACTCCCAGGCGCTCGATCTCACCGACTTCATGAATCACCAGCTGGGCAGCGTCAACATCAACGATGCGCAGAACAACCCGCTGCAGCCCGACGTCAACTTTCGCGGCTTCACGGCCTCGCCCCTGCTCGGGCTGGCACAAGGTCTCGCGGTGTACCAGAACGGCGTGCGCATCAACGAGCCGTTCGGCGACGCGGTCAATTGGGACCTGATCCCGCTATCGGCGATCGATTCGCTGCAGCTCTTCGCCGGCGCGAACCCCGTGTTCGGCCTCAACACGCTCGGTGGCTCCCTGTCGTTGCAGATGAAGAACGGTTTCAACTTCCAGGGCGGCAGCATGCAGGCGTACGGCGGCTCTTTCGGGCGACGCGCGGCGTGGGCGGAGTACGGCGGCAACAACGGCGAGTGGGGCTACTACGGCGATGTCGATTACTTCGCGGAGGACGGCTGGCGCCCCCACTCGGATTCCGATGCGCTCAGGTTCTATGGCGCGATCGGGCGGCACGCGGACAACTGGAGCCTCGACCTCAGTGCCGCGTACGCCAATACAGAGTTGCGTGGCAACGGCCCTACACCGGTCGAACTGCTCGCCATCGATCGCGAGGCGCTCTTCACCTTCCCTGACATCACCGAAAACGACCTGGGACAGCTCGAGCTCGCGGGTGAACTGAAGCTCTCGGACACCTGGACGCTCGGCGGCAACGCCTACTATCGCTCGCTCGACACCGACACCTTCAATGGCGACAGCACCAACTACGAGGAATGCGACGTCAACGGCGAGGAGCTGCTGGTGGATGAAGGCTTCACCGACGTCAACGGCGACGGCGCGTGTTCATCCACGACTGATACGGACATTGAGCCGGTGCACGATCTCAATGGCGCGACGATTCCGGTCGACTTCAATGGAGAGGAGCTCAACGCCATCAACAACATCGGCCGCCGCAACCAGGACGGCTACGGCGCGTCAGTGCAGATCTCGCAGCACTCGGGCGAGGGCGCCGGCCAGAACGACTTCGTCGCCGGCGCCGCATACAACGTCGGCGAGACGGAGTATCACTCGATCGCGGAAGTCGCGAGCCTCACCGCGGACCGCGCGACCACACGCACCGGGATCTTTGCCGCCGAATCGGACACACGCATCGACAGCCGGGTTCGCACCTCGAGCCTCTACTTCACCGACACTTTCAACGTTTCGGCGCGCAGTGCGCTCACCGTCTCCGGCCGCTACGACGACACCGAGATCCGCCTCGCGGACCGCAGCGGCGCCAATCCGGAGCTCGACGGTACGCACGACTACAGCCGCTTCAACCCGGCCGCCGGCATGACCTTCAAGCTGACGCCCGCGATCACCGCGTTTGCCAGCTACAGCGAGTCGACACGCGCGCCCAGCGCGGTCGAGCTCGCCTGCGCCAGCGAAGACGCGCCCTGCAACCTGCCGAATGCGTTCCTCGCCGACCCGCCGCTCGAGCAGGTGGTGGCGAAGAGCGTGGAGATGGGCCTGGACGGCAAACACGGACACGAGTTGCGCTGGCACCTCGGGGCTTTTCGCACCATCAACCACGACGACATCCTGTTCCAGACGACGGGCGGTGCGCAGGCGAATGTCGGCTTCTTCAGCAACGTCGGCAACACCCGGCGCGCAGGCGTTGAGCTCAATCTTTCACAGCACGTCTCGCGCGTGAGCTGGTCTCTCGACTACACCTACCTGGAGGCGACCTTCGAGGATGGCTTCACCATCAACAGTCCGAACCATCCGGTGTTCGAGGACGATCCGGCGGCGCCCCAGATCGTCGGTGAGGACAAGCTGCAAGTCTCTCCCGGCGCCAGCATTCCAGGCCTGCCGCGGCACATCGCGAACGCCAGTGTCGACTACGCGTTCAACGAGCACCTGAGCATCGGGCTCGATGGCTCCTATCGCTCGGGCGTGTTCCTGCGCGGCGACGAAGTGAACCTGCTCGACAAGACGCCGAGCTACACGGTGTTCAACCTGCGCGGCGAGTACCGCTTCGGCGACAGCTTTGCGGTCTTCGCGCGCATCGAGAACTTGTTCGACCAGGACTACGAAACCTTTGGACTGCTGGGCGAACCGCAGGAAGTGTTTCCGACCTTCACCGACCCGCGTTTCCTCGGCGCCGCCCCGCCGTTCGGCGCCTGGGTCGGCGTGCGTTTCAACCTGAAGTAACGACTGCGCGGGAGTCGCAACGGTCGGCGCGGGGGTCGCTCACGACTTTGCGCGCGCCGGATGTGAGCGCGTGCGCCGCGGCTCGGCGCCAACCCCCTCGGTGATGATCGCGGCGCCGCGCTCCAGCAAGAAGCTGCGGAACGCGGCCGCCACCGGCGACAAGCGCTTGTCGCGCAGATGGATCACGTACCAGTCGCGCATGATCGGCCCGCCAACGATGTCGAGCACCACGAGCTTGCGCGCCTTGAGCTCGAGCGCGATCGTGTGCGCCGAGATGAAACTCAGGCCCATGCCCGCCATGACGGCCTGCTTGATGGTTTCATTGCTGCTCACTTCCATCGTGGCGCGGAAGGTCGCGCCGCGATCGCGAAACACGCGCTCCATCGAAGCGCGCGTGCCCGAGCCCTGCTCGCGGATCAGGAAGTTCTCCTCGGCGAGCTGCGTGAGCTGGATGCGCTTCTTGCGGGCGAGAGGATGGTCGGGCGCCGCGATGATGACGAGCGGATGCTTGGCGAAGGGCGCCGCCTCGGTCACGAGCTCGCGCGGCGGCCGGCCCATGATCACCAGGTCGATCTCGTTGCCGGCGAGCTGCTGGATGACCTCCTCGCGATTGCCGACCGAGAACTTGATCGAGATCTCCGGGAACGCCGGCGTGAAGGCGCGCAGGAGCGAGGGCGTGAAGTACTTGGCGGTGCTCACCGATCCGAGCTTGAGCACGCCGCGTTTCAAGCCGCGCATCGCGGCCAGGCTCTCCCCCGCCTCGCGCAGCAGCTCGATCGCCTGTTTCGCATAGGGCAGGAGCTCCTCGCCGGCGGCGGTGAGGTGGATGGCGCGCCCCATGTGCTCGAACAGCGGCAGACCGACCTCGGCCTCCAGGAGCTTGAGCTGCTGCGAGACGGCGGGCTGGGTGAGGTGCAGCTCCTGCGCCGCACGCGTGTAGGAAAGATGCCGCGCCACGGCGGCAAAAGCCCGCATCTGCCTCAGGGTCACGTTGCGCACGGCCGGCTCCACTCCTTATATATAAGGAGACCTTATCACAGCGCGAAGTATTTCTAACTGGACCTAATGCTTATGCCGCCCGCAGGATCAACGCACCTCGCAGGGAGACCGGCATGAAGCGCATCGAACCCCGAACCAAGCCCCGCAGTGCCGCCGAGCGCTACAAGGCCGGTGTCCTCAAGTACGCCGAGATGGGCTACTGGCAACCCGACTACGCGCCCAAGGACACCGACATCCTGTCCCTCTTCCGCATCACCCCGCAGGAAGGAGTGGATCCGGAAGAAGCGGCGGCCGCGGTGGCCGGAGAGTCCTCCACCGCGACCTGGACCGTTGTCTGGACCGATCGGCTCACGGCCTGCGACCGCTATCGCGCCAAGGCCTACAAGGTCGAGCCGGTGCCGGGCTCACCGGGACAGTACTTCGCCTATATCGCCTACGATCTCGACCTGTTCGAGCCCGGCTCGATCGCCAATCTCAGCGCCTCGATCATCGGCAACGTCTTCGGCTTCAAGCCCCTGAAGGCCCTGCGGCTCGAGGACATGCGCTTTCCCATGGCCTACGTGAAGACGTTCGACGGCCCGCCGACCGGCATCGTCGTCGAGCGCGAGCGACTCGATAAGTTCGGCCGCCCGCTTCTCGGCGCGACGGTAAAACCCAAGCTCGGACTGTCGGGCCGAAACTACGGCCGCATCGTCTACGAAGCGCTCAAGGGCGGTCTCGACTTCACCAAGGATGATGAGAACATCAACTCGCAGCCCTTCATGCACTGGCGCGACCGCTTCCTCTATTGCATGGAGGCTGTGAACCGGTCGCAGGCGGCGAGCGGCGAAGTGAAGGGTCACTATCTCAACGTCACCGCCGCCACGATGGAAGACATGTATGAGCGCGCCGAGCTTGCGAAGGAGCTCGGCTCAGTGATCGTGATGATCGACCTGGTGATCGGCTACACCGCGATCCAATCGATGTCCAAATGGGCGCGCCGCAACGATATGGTCCTGCACCTGCATCGCGCCGGGCACTCCACCTACACGCGGCAGAAAACCCACGGCGTCTCCTTCCGGGTGATCTCCAAGTGGATGCGCCTCGCCGGCGTCGACCATATTCACGCCGGCACCGTCGTCGGCAAGCTCGAAGGCGACCCGAATTCCGTGCAGGGCTTCTACAACGTGCTGCGCGAGCCGCACAACCCGGTTGACCTGCCCCGCGGGATCTTTTTCGAGCAGGACTGGGGCGGACTGCGCAACGTCTTGCCGGTGGCGTCGGGCGGCATTCACGCCGGGCAAATGCACCAGCTCCTCACTTATCTCGGCGAGGACGTGGTGCTGCAGTTCGGTGGCGGCACGATCGGCCATCCGATGGGCATCGCCGCCGGGGCCACCGCCAACCGCGTGGCCGTGGAGGCAATGATCAAGGCCAGGAACGAAGGCCGCGACCTGCAAGCCGAGGGCGAGGACATCCTCAAGGCCGCGGCCAGGCGCA
>DATFRO010000129.1:0-4437 GCA_035263105.1 Steroidobacteraceae bacterium
AGGCAGCGCGTCGATGTCGGCATTGGCCGGATCCTCGGCGACCCACTCCGCCCAGGCGCCTCGCAGGAAATCGAGATAGCGTCGCGAGTGGACGCGCTCCAGCAGGGCATCTGGGATCGGCGGTGGCGTTCGGATCTCGCCCATTGGACGCCGGCCAAGCTCGGCGAGCACCTGCTCGAGGCGCGCGGGCACTTCAAAGCAAGGCGTCAGTCGGCCCCGGAACATCTCCCGGCGGCCGGCATGCAGCGCGTGACTGGGATTGGTGAAGATGAGCATCGTTGCAGCGACTGTAAGGCGTCATCGCCTCACAGACAGCCTGTTAGACGGCCAGCTACCCCTACTTTTCGTCGACTGGCAATTCGCTCGTGTGTCCAAGAACGATCTTCCACTGGCCATGCAACTTCCTGAGCACAATGGACTCCACGAACACCGGGCGTGCCTCGCTTTGCGGCGCCTCGCTCGTACCGACCAGACTACGCGCCTCGGCGGTGTCTCCTCGAATGAGAGCTTTCAGCACCAGGGTCACCCAGGCGACATTGCCCTCGACCTGGACGTCGACGTTCGATACGTCGTACTCCAGGTGTACACCAGCCGCTTTCGCGAGCTGCCACCAGCCGCTGTAGTCGTCCGCTGGCTTCGGATATGCCCCTTCGATCCATTGAGCGCCCGGTTCGACATAGGAGTTGGCGCGCTCGAAGTTGAACGCGGCAACAGCCGCCTCGCATTCCCGCACGACCTGTTCGATCGCCGCCTTGTCTGACGGTGCGTTGCCCTTGCAGCCGGCGCACAGGAAGAGCAGAAGCGACGCGAAAACGATACTGCGCAACACATCGACCCCCTTTGATGTCGGCCGCATCGACTCTAACGTTTGCACAGTTCCGAGGTCGGGTTCACTGCGCATGGGAACGCAAGGACAAGGATGACCCACCCGACAACGATCGCAATCAATACCAGCGCCCCATAGCGATCCATGAACGGTATCGGGTCCCGGCCAAGGCTCTGGAATAGTTCCCGCTCGCGAAGCTTGTCAATCGGCGCTGTTGCGCCACACGCCTCACACGCAAGCGTCACCGCCAGGTTCTTGAGCCCCTTGAACACCCAGAAGATGTGAGTGTAGTCGTAGTCGATCACCGCAGAGGATGTACCGAAGCGTCCGCAGTGTGAACACGAGAGCGCCTGACCTGCGCTGACGCGTAGCGTCTTGTGTCCGCTACCCCAAACGAACATGTTTATGCGCCTGCCACCCAACCATCAAGGACCGCTGCCAAGGCGACTCAGGCCACCCCGGCTTCCCTCTAGCCTTGTGCACACGGTCGAGAAAAGCGATCACCTCTGCACCGTCGAAACCGAGCTTACGCCACACTTCGATGCGAAGGCGACGAGCTGGAAGTGACGCTGCGCTACAGCGCCCCGACAAATTCACGCAGCCAGCGGTTGTAGCCCGGCGCATCGAGCCAGAAGCAGGCATGCCCTGCCTTGGGCACGATTCGAACCTGCGCGCGCGGGATCCTGGCCATCTGCTGCTCGATCACGATCGGCTTCACCACGGGGTCGTCCGCACCCTGGACGACGAGCACAGGCTTGCGAAGCTTGGGCAGGAGATCGTCGTTGTTGAGCGCCCGGGACAGGAGACCCTGTCGGACGTACGGCGGCACCGCCATGTTGTAGCCCAGCATCTGGTAGTGCTCTTGCGGCGTCAGTCGGTCCTCGAAGCAGAGCCGCAATAACGAGTCCGCAGTGCGCACGCTCTGTTCGACGTCATTCGAGAAGAAACCCGGCACCGCGCCGACAAATTCGGCTGTCAGCACGGCCGCGGCCTCTTCGCTCCCCAGCTTGGTGATGCCGCCGACGAACGCGGCGCCACGGATGGCGTCTTCGCCGTAGTGGCGGATGTAGTCGAGGATCACGAGCGGCCCGTACGACCAGCCGACGAGCACCGGCTGAGCGAGTTCCAGCTTCTGGATGACCGCGTGGATGTCATCGGCCCACAGCTTCGAGTCGCCGTAAGCGTCGCGCGGCTTGTCGGAAAAGCCGTGGCCGCGCAGGTCGAGCGCGACCAGGCGGAACGTATCGGCCAGGTCGGATTCGAGCTGGCGTGTCCACGCCAGCCAGCTCTGCGAGAAGCCGTGAATGAAAAGGATCGGTCGTCCGCTCGGGTTGCCGGTCTCGACCGCGTGGAGTCGAACACCGCCGCCGCCCGTGACCTGGTGAGTCTTCATCGTTGCTCCCTCCTGTGATGAAAGCGCCCACCGCACTGCGCTTGTGAATCGTCAGTTGAGTCCTTCTAGAGAATGTACCGGCTGAGATCTTCGTCTTTCGCCAGCTCGCCAAGATGCTGATCGACGTACTGGCCGTCGATCATGAGGCTTGCGCCCTTGCGCTCCGCCGCATCGAATGACACGACCTCGAGCAGACGCTCCATCATCGTGTGCAGGCGGCGCGCGCCGATGTTCTCGGTGCGCTCATTCACCTGGTAGGCGATCTCCGCGATGCGGCGCACACCGGTCGGATCGAAGCGCACCGTGAATCCTTCCGTCTCGAGCAGCGCCGAGTATTGCGTGCAAAGTGAGGCGTCGGGCTCGGTCAGGATGCGCACGAAGTCTTCGACCTTGAGTGCGAGCAGTTCGACGCGTATCGGCAGGCGGCCCTGCAGCTCCGGGATCAGGTCCGAAGGCTTCGACATGTGGAACGCGCCTGAGGCGATGAAGAGGATGTGATCCGTCTTCACCATCCCGTACTTGGTCGTGACCGTGCTGCCTTCGATGAGCGGCAGCAGGTCGCGCTGCACGCCCTCGCGTGACACATCGGCGCCGACCGTCTCCTGGCGCCGCGCGAGCTTGTCGAGCTCGTCGATGAACACGATCCCGTTCTGCTCGGCCGCGGTCACGGCCTGGGTCTTGAGCTCTTCCTCGTTGACCATCTTGGCCGCTTCTTCGTCCGTGAGAAGCTTGAGCGCTTCCTTGACCTTGACCTTGCGCGTGCGCGTGCGGCCGCCACCGATGTTCTGGAACATCGACTGGAGCTGCTGCGTCATCTCTTCCATGCCGGGCGGCGCCATGATCTCGACGCCGATCGGCACCGAGCGCAGCTCGATCTCGATCTCGCGCTCATCGAGCGCACCCTCGCGCATCATCTTGCGGAATTTCTGCCGCGTCTCCGCATCGCGCGGTGCGGCCGGCTCATCGGTCGAAAAGCCCATCTGCCTCGGTCGCGGAAGCAGGGAGTCGAGCACGCGTTCCTCAGCGGCATCCTGGGCACGGTCGCGGACTTTGCTCACTTCCTGCTCGCGCGTCATCTTCACCGACACGTCGACGAGATCCTTCACGATCGAATCGACGTCGCGGCCGACGTAGCCGACCTCGGTGAACTTGGTGGCCTCCACCTTCACGAACGGCGCGTTCGCGAGCTTGGCGAGGCGGCGCGCGATCTCGGTCTTGCCGACGCCGGTCGGGCCGATCATCAGGATGTTCTTCGGCGTGATTTCCTGCCGCAGTGGCTCGGGGACCTGCAGGCGACGCCAACGATTACGCAGCGCAATCGCGACGGCGCGCTTGGCGGCGTCCTGCCCGACGATGTGCTTGTCGAGCTCGTGAACGATTTCCCGCGGAGTCATGTTCGACATCACTCGGCCTTCAATTCTTCGATCGTCAGGTTGCGGTTGGTGTAGATGCAGATGTCGGCGGCGATGTTGAGCGCCTTCTCGACGATCTCGCGTGCGCTGAGGTTGCTGTCCTCGAGCAAAGCACGCGCGGCGGATTGCGCGTACGGGCCGCCGGAGCCGATCGCCATGAGCTGCAGCTCCGGCTCGATCACGTCGCCGTTGCCGGAAATGATGAAGGAGCTCTGCGCGTCGGCGACGCACAGCAAGGCTTCGAGGCGCCTGAGGTAACGGTCCGTGCGCCAGTCCTTCGCGAGCTCGATCGCGCCGCGCGTGAGGTTCCCGTACTTCTCGAGCTTGCCTTCGAAGCGCTCGAAGAGCGTGAACGCATCGGCCGTGCCACCGGCGAAGCCCGCGAGCACCTTGTCGTTGAAGAGGCGCCGCACCTTGCGGGCGTTGCCTTTCATGACGGTGTTGCCGAGGGTGACTTGCCCATCGCCACCCATGGCGATGGCGCCGTTCTTGCGGACGGCGAGGATGGTCGTGCTGTGCGGATTGAAACCAGAGGATTCGCTCATGACTCTCCCGATAGCAGATTTCACGCCGGGCGCGGGAGACGGCAGCGGAGCAATAAACGAACGCTACCGATTCTTCTTTCGCGCGCGCGGGTGAGCGGCTTCGTACGTGCGGGCCAGATGCTGGAAATCAAGGTGAGTGTAGATCTGGGTGGTGGAGATGTCGGCATGGCCGAGCAGCTCCTGCACCGCGCGCAGCTCGCCGCTCGATTCCAGCAGGTGCGAGGCGAACGAATGGCGGAACAGGTGCGGGTGCACGTGCTG